>PLQL01000033.1 GCA_003160115.1 Acidimicrobiaceae bacterium | reverse complement strand
TCAGCTTGGGAAGCTGATGTTCTGCCGCTGAACTACGCCCGCAATGGGTCAATCGTATCGTCATCGCGCACAGATGCTCCGAGGATTCGCAAAGTCGCAGATTATGTTCCGTATAGGAAGTGGTATTTCTTGCCGCCCGGGGCCCGCTTCGCGCCGAATCCCCTTTGGAACTACTCGATAGTGGGATGATCGTTACAACATGCAATCGTCCTGGCCCACTCTTTGGCACAAACATCCTGGCGTTCGAACTGGCGAGCAACTCACCCGGGGGGAGCGTGCTGCAGACCGCATGCGTAACATGATGGGTTCGTGGACCTTCGTCTTCAGTTTCTTTGCCGTGATGATCGCATGGGCTCTCACAAATACCTTGTTTCTTGAGCACATCTTGCATAAGAAGGCCTTCGACCCATACCCATATATATTGCTCAACCTCTTCCTCTCAATGATGGCAGGCGTACAGGCGGCAGCCCTGCTCATTGCAGCGAAGCGATCGGATTCGATCTCTTCTGAGGTCGCAGTGCACACTTCAATGAATACCGATGACATTAAGAAGTTGATCCAAGAGAACACTGAATTGACCGCTCAGGTCAAGACCAACACAGACCTGCTCGAGGAGATCCATTTGCACGTCGCCAATATCGGTCTCAAGGTTGGCGCGGACATGGGACGGTTCCCACCCAAAGACGGGCCTGCTTCGAGCGAGTGAGAGGTCACGCGATTCACTGAAATACCTGATGAAGCTGCTGCTCTTGGGTTCGGTCCGTGGCGCGCGGATGGCGATTTTGCTGGCGGGCAAGAGAAAGTCGGGAACTCACTAGGCACTATCGTTGCCATGGTTATGGTGCTCTCGGATCGATCAATCAAAGAGGCCCTCAAGGAGGGTCGGATCATTATCGAGCCCCTGGGCCAGGACTGCATCCAACCCTCTTCGGTTGATCTTCACATCGACCAACTATTTCGGGTCTTTCGCAATCATTCTCAGCGCGTCATCGACGTGCGCGACGCGCAAGAAGATCTCACCGAACTAATCGACGTTGGTCCCACGGAGCCAATGATCCTGCACCCAGGGGAGTTCCTGCTCGGTTCAACCATTGAGCGAGTGGCTTTACCCGATGACCTCGTGGCCCGACTTGAAGGAAAGAGTTCGCTCGGACGTCTAGGCCTACTGATTCACTCAACCGCGGGTTTCGTGGACGCGGGTTGGGACGGGCACCTCACCCTTGAACTCTCGAACGTCGCGAACCTACCGATAACGCTCTACCCGGGGATGAAGATTGGCCAAATCAGTTTTTTCGAGATGACGACTCCCGCCGATCGTCCGTACGGTTCTTCCGGTCTAGGTTCAAAGTACCGAGGACAACGCGGCCCAACGGCGAGTCGCTACTCGGAGAATTTCAAGAAGCCGTAGCGTCGATCATGGGGAGTAAACGGTGTTAGCTCGGATCATCATCGGACTGGGCGTAAGTGTGATCTGCTTCGTGATCGCGGGACGTCGCTTCTTCTGGCTCTCGCGCTTGATACGAAGCGGGCAACCGGCTCCTCGCCGCTGGCAAGGCTTTCGCGAAGTCAGTGGGGCCGAGGTCACCGAGGTCGCTGGCCAGCGCAAGATTCTGCGCTGGACCGTGCCGGGACTCGCGCACTTCTTCACGATGTGGGGTTTCACGGTTTTAATGCTCACGATCATCGAGGCGTACGGCTCGTTGTTCCAGCGAAGTTTTCACATCCCTCTCATCGGCACGGATAATTGGCTGGGTTTCGTCGAGGACTTCTTCGCGACCGCGGTGCTGGTCTCGTTGGTCGTCTTTACCATCATCAGGATCAAGAACGCCCCCTCGCGCAAGGAGCGCGCGAGCCGCTTCTTTGGCAGCCATCTGGGAGCCGCCTGGCTGGTGCTCTTCTTGATCTCGATGGTGATCATCACACTCCTGCTCTACCGTGGGGCCCAGGTAAACACTGGTCATTTCCCCTACGGGGACTCGAAGTGGGCTTTCGCGAGCCACGTCGTGGCGATCTGGCTGCATCCGCTGGGCGTCGGGGTGAATTCGGTGCTCGAGGCACTGTTCTTGCTCGCCAACGTCGCCGTGATCACCGGTTTCCTGGTCTTCGTCTCGTATTCGAAGCACCTGCACATCTTCCTCGCGCCGGTCAACATCGGTGTCTCGCGTCGCCCTCGGGCCCTGGGCGGTCTCGACAAGACCCCCGACATGGACATGGAGCACGTCAGCGAGGACACCGTCTTTGGAGCGGGCAAGATCGAAGACTTCACCTGGAAACAGATGCTCGACTTCGCGACGTGCACCGAATGCGGTCGCTGCCAGTCGGTGTGTCCAGCGTGGAACACCGACAAACCGCTGAGCCCGAAGTTGTTGATCATGGGGCTGCGCGACAACATGTTCGCGTCGGCGGACCGACTGTTGTCGGGCGAGTCGTCGAGTGACGTGGCGACGCTGATACCCACGACCATCGACCCTGACGTGCTGTGGTCGTGCACGACGTGCGGCAGTTGCGTTGAGCAGTGCCCGGTTGATATCGAGCACGTCGACGCGATTATCGACATGCGCCGGTACGAAGTCTTGATGGAGAGCCGGTTCCCGAGCGAAGCCAGTCTGCTGCTGCGCAACATGGAGAACCAGGGCGACCCGTGGGGACTGGGTGCGTCCAAGCGCACCGAATGGCTCGGCGCGCTTGACTTCGACGTGCCGATCGTCGACGGCGTAATTCCCGACGACGTCGAATACCTCTACTGGGTGGGTTGCGCGGGCTCACTGGACGAGCGCGGACGCAAGCAAGTGGAGTCGACGGCTCGCATGTTGCACCGTGCGGGCGTCACGTTCGCCATCCTCGGACCACGAGAATCGTGCACCGGCGACCCCGCGCGACGCATGGGCAACGAGTACCTCTTCCAAGAGATGGCCAAAGCGAACATCGCCACCTTGAACGAGGTAGGTGCGAAGAAGATCGTCGCGAGTTGCCCGCACTGCTTTAACACGATGAAGAACGAGTATCCGGCTCTCGGGGGCGACTACGAAGTGATCCACCACGCCGAGCTGCTCAATCACCTTGTCGCGAACGGTCGGCTCGTGCCGGGTGTGGCCTATAAAGGCACGGTGACCTACCACGATCCTTGCTATCTGGGTCGCCACAATCGCGTCTTCGACGAGCCACGCAACGTGCTCGACGCCATTCCTGGCGTAAAGCAGGTCGAGATGGGTCGCTGTCGTGAAAAGGGCTTCTGTTGTGGCGCGGGCGGCGCGAGGATGTGGATGGAAGAGAACATCGGCAGTCGAGTGAACATGAACCGCACGCACGAAGCGCTCGGTACCGGCGCCGACGTCATCTCTACGGCCTGTCCTTTTTGCATGATTATGCTCGATGATGCAGTAAAAGCCAACGGTAAGGCTGACGATGTAACCGTGCTCGACATTTCCCAGGTCTTCGAACGCTCGCTCGCGTCCACGGTTTCGAAACAGAACGAGGCCTGAAATCTGGGCGTTGTTCATACGCCCGAAACACTTCGCTAACGAAGCAGAAATCCTCAATTGACACACTGGTGCCATCAACTTGAGGTCAGCGTCGCCCTCTCCTAATAATTAAAAGGAGTGGATGTGCTAACCGCAGTCACCAACATCCCATATCCCAGTTGGCTCAATCCAGCTGACAACACGTGGCAGTTAGTCGCCGCGACGTTGGTCGGTTTGATGAGCCTGCCGGGCATTGCAGTGCTGTATGGCGGCCTCGTTCGAAAGAAGTGGATTGTCAACACCATGTTCATGACGTTCATGGCGTTCTCGATCACGCTCGTCGTATGGATGCTTTGGGGTTACAACTTGGCCTTCGGACCCGCGTCGCACTTCGGCGCCACCGGATCGTTCTGGAGTAACGTCATCGGACACTTCACGCCGCTCGCGACTTCGGGCTCGGAACAGGGACAAGCGGTCTCGGGTGCGAACACACTCATACCGTTCCATTTCCCGACCGCGACGCTGGCGTACTTCCAGTTCGTGTTCGCGGCGATCACGCCCATACTCTTCTTGGGCGCCCTGGTCGGGCGCCTCAAGTTCAAGGCCTGGCTGCTCATCGTGCCACTTTGGATCACGCTGGTCTACTGCGTGGACGCGAAGTTGCTCTGGGGTGGTGGGTTCTTCGCCATCAAGGGTGCGGTGGACTATTCCGGTGGTTACGTCATCCACCTCAGCGCTGGTGTGGCGGCCTTCGTCGGCGCGGCGATCCTCGGACCGCGTCGTTGGCAGGACAAGGAGAACGCCTTCCCGAGCAACTTGATGATGGTCGCCGTCGGTGCGGGCATCCTCTGGTTGGGTTGGAACGGCTTTAACGGAGGTGACCCGTTCTACGCGGGCGCTGATGCCGCCGCTGCCGTGCTCAACACGAACGTGGCGACCGCCGTCGGATTAATAACGTGGGTCGTCTGGGACATGGTCGCGTCCAAGCAGAAGAAGCCGACCTTCCTCGGCGCGATAAACGGCATGATCTGTGGTCTGGTAGCCATCACCCCGAGCGCAGGTTGGGTGAACGGTGCAGGGGCCATTTACGTAGGCCTTATCGCCTCGACCGTGGTCTGGTTTGCGTGGAACTTCCTTTCCAAGTGCCGTCCATTCTCTAAGGTCGACGACGCGTTGGGAGTCGTCTATACCCACGGTTTCGCTGGTCTGACCGGCGGATTGCTGGTAGGCATCTTCGCCGACCCGGGCATGGTCGAATACGGCATCAAGGGTGCGCATTACAAGGGCGCTGGTTCATTCTTCGTCGACGGCTGGTTCTACGGACACTCGTTCCACCAGTTATGGGAGCAGTTCATCGCGGCACTGTGGATCATCGGTTGGACCGCCTTCGGTACGGCGATTATCTTCTTCTTTGTGAAGCTCGTCTTGGGTGGTCTACGTGAGGATGACGCGACGCTCGCCGTCGGTGACCTCGCAATTCACGATGAGGAAGCCTTCCCCGAGCCCACCTTCGGTGAGCCCGTGGACAGCCCCAGTCACCTGCACAGCGACAACGTCTAAGGAGCGACGATGAAATTAGTAACCGCAGTCGTAAAGCCGTTCAAACTTGACGAAGTCAAGGTGGCGGTGAAAGAAGTTGGCGTAACGGGCATGACAGTGGGTCAGGTACGAGGATTCGGACGCACGGGAGGTCACATAGAGATCTACCGCGGCAAGGAATACGAGTTCGACTTCATTGACAAGATCCAAATCGAGATCGTGGTCACCGACGAACAGGTGGAATCGGTCCTTGACGCCATTGTGAATGCCGCGCGCACTGACACCGTTGGTGACGGGAAAGTGTGGGTTACGGACGTCGAGCGCGTGGTGCGAATTCGCACCAACGAGCGAGGTCCCGAAGCGGTATGACTCAGCCGGCCTGGCGTGCGACGGCTTCGGCCGCCGCCGCCGCGGCCAGCGGGTCACCCAAGTAGTCGGCATCGAGCACGTTGAGTTCGTTGTCCATCTTGATCCGGTAGGGGATGCCTGTAGGAATCTCAAGTGCCGCGATCTCGTCGTCGTTGATGTGCTGAAGCACTTTTCGTAGCGCACGGATCGAGTTGCCGTGCGCTACGACGATGACGGCGCCACCGCTCACGGCCTCCTTGCGAAGGTCCTCGACGATGACGTCGCTGAAGTAGGGGGTCACTCGTGCGACCACGTCCTTCAGGCATTCAGTCCTCGGAATGAATTCGGGCGGCACGTCGCGGTAGCGCGGGTCGAGGGCGTTGGAACGAGGATCGCCTTCGGCCAGGGGTGGCGGCGGCACGTCGTAGGAACGTCGCCAGAGTTTGACCTGGTCGCTGCCGAAGCGCTCGGCAGTCTCTTTTTTGTCCTTGCCCGTGAGATCGCCGTAATGGCGCTCGTTGAGACGCCAGCTGCGTCGCACCGGGAGCCACGAGCGGTCCGCCGCGTGCAAGGCGATATTGGCCGTGCGAATGGCCCTCGTGAGCACCGAGGTGTGCAGGACCCTCAGGTCGAGGTCGGTCTCGCCCGCGAGCAATGTGCCCGCAGTTTCGGCTTCGTTCTCGCCCAGCGCCGTCAGATCGACGTCCTGCCAACCAGTGAAGAGGTTGAGATCGTTCCATTCGGATTGACCATGGCGAAGGAGAATAAGGTCAGGCACGTCTCCAGCGTAGTGAGTCCGGGGATTCCTCCAAAATTCAAGTTTTCCCCAGAATTTCAGCGTAGTGGGCGCAAGACGGTAAGAACTATAAGAATCATTATCTATTTTCTTGACAAGGAGAGGCTCAAGTCTGTATCCTTAGTTCTGTAAGTTCTCGCTGTCCAGAGGGTCTGGCGAGTCGAGATCGCAGAAGAGTTAAGGAGCAGTTCATGGCAAAGGCAGTCGGAATCGACCTGGGAACCACCAACTCAGTCGTAAGTGTTCTCGAAGCGGGCGAGCCCGTCGTTATTCCCAACGCCGAGGGTGGTCGCACGACCCCTTCCGTGGTTGGTTTTTCTAAGACCGGTGAGGTCCTCGTAGGCGAAGTGGCCAAGCGCCAGGCAATCACCAATCCCGAGCGCACTATTCGTTCGGTCAAGCGCCACATGGGCGAGAAGTGGTCGGTCGACATCGACGGCACTAAGTACACCGCCCAAGAGATTTCGGCGCGGATCCTCCAGAAGCTGAAGCGCGACGCCGAGGCCTACCTGGGCGACACGGTGACCCAAGCGGTGATTACGGTGCCCGCGTACTTCAACGACGCCCAGCGCACCGCGACCAAAGAGGCCGGCCAGATCGCCGGACTCGAGGTGTTGAGGATCGTGAATGAGCCGACGGCCGCGGCCCTCGCCTACGGGCTGGACAAGGCCGGCCAGGAGCAGACCGTGCTGGTCTTCGACCTGGGTGGTGGCACCTTTGACGTGTCGGTACTCGACATCGCCGACGGCGTCTTCGAGGTCAAGTCAACCCACGGTGACACCCACCTCGGTGGNNGTGGACCTCTCCCAGGACAAGATGGCGGTACAACGTCTGAAGGAAGCTGCGGAGAAAGCGAAGATCGAATTGTCCTCGGTTCAAGAGACCCAGGTCAACCTGCCGTTCATCACCGCGACGGCCGACGGACCCAAGCACCTCGACCTCAAGTTGACGCGCGCCAAGTTCAACGAACTGACGGCCAGTCTCGTCGAACGATGCCGCAAGCCGTTCGACCAAGCGATCAAGGACGCGGGACTTACCCTGGACAAGATCGACCACGTGATCCTGGTTGGCGGATCGACAAGAATTCCCGCGGTTCAAGAACTTGTCACCAAGGTCACGGGTAAGGAACCGAACAAGACCGTAAACCCCGACGAAGTCGTCGCGGTGGGCGCCGCCGTGCAGGCGGGCGTGTTGAAGGGCGACGTGAAGGACATCTTGCTGCTCGACGTGACACCGCTCTCGCTCGGTATTGAGACCAAGGGTGGGGTCATGACCAAGATCATTGACCGCAACACCACTATCCCGACCAAGAAGTCACAGACATTCACGACGGCCGACGACAACCAGCCTTCGGTCGAGGTCCACGTGCTTCAAGGTGAGCGAGAGATGGCGTCCTATAACCAGACGCTGGGTAAGTTCCAGCTCGTGGGCATCCCGCCCGCGCCCCGCGGCATACCTCAGATCGAGGTCACCTTCGACATCGACGCGAACGGCATTGTCCACGTGTCGGCCAAGGACATGGCGACGGGCGCGACCCAGTCAATGACCATCACCGGTGGCTCATCGCTCTCCAAGGACGAGATCGACCGCATGGTCCGTGACGCCGAAGCGCACGCCGAGGAGGACCGTCAACGCCGCGACGAGGCCGAGGTCCGCAACAACGCCGACGGCCTGGTGTACCAGACCGAGAAGCTGCTCAAGGACCAGGCCGAGTCGTTCCAAGGTACCGAACGCGAGGACGTTGAAGGAGCGCTCACTTCGCTGAAGGAAGCCCTGAACGGTAACGACATCGAAGCGATCAAGAACGCGACCGAGAAGCTGCTCACGGCGAGCCAAGGGTTCAGCCAGCGTCTGTACGAGGAGGCCGCCAAGGCCAACTCCGAACCGGCGGCGCCAGCGGGTAGCGACGACGACATTGTCGACGCCGAGATCGTTGATTGATCGTGACTGATAAGGCAGCGACCAATGAACAGGTCGATAACGAAGAAGTGACCAATCCGGAGGTGGCGGCAGCGAATGCCGCCACCGAACCGGCGGATCCGCTCAGCCAACTCGAACGTGAGCGCGATGACTACCTGGATGCACTCCAACGTTTGCAGGCCGATTTTGAAAACTATCGCAAACGTGTCGCTCGTTCGTCGGAGGAATCCGCGGCGCGTGCCGCTGGCGTGCTGGTGGTGAAGTTACTCCCGGTGCTTGACGTGCTCGACCTGGCCCAGGCTCATTTCGCGGGCGAGGAGAACGAAGAGGCCGCGGCGCTCGAACAATCGCGGGCCTTGCTGCTCGATACGCTCGAGAAAGAGGGCCTCGAGAGGATTGACGACGTCGGCGTGCTGTTCGATCCCCAAGTGCACGACGCGGTCGCGCACATCCCCGGTGACGGCGGGAGCGACCAACTCGTGGACGACGTGCTTCGCGCGGGTTACCGCTGGAAGGGCGCGGTCTTGCGTCCAGCGATGGTGAGAGTGAAGGGCTAAATGGCCGAACGCGAGTGGTTCGACACGGACTACTACAAAGTTCTGGGATTGACGTCGAGCGCGACCGAAAAGGAGATCACGCGCGCGTACCGAAAACTGGCCAAGGAGTTGCACCCCGATACCAATCCAGGTTCGGAGGAGAAGTTCAAGGAAGTCTCGGTCGCCTACGACGTGTTGGGCGACAAGGAGAAGCGCAAGGAGTACGACGAGGTGCGTCGTCAGGGCGCGGCGGGTGGTTTTCGTCCCGGTGGACCTGGCGCAGGTGCGGGTGGCTTCAATTTCCAAACCGGCGACCTGGGCGACCTGGGCGACATCTTCGGCGGTCTATTCGGACAACGTCGCCAGCGCGCGGCGCGAGGTGCCGATCTGGAGACCTCGTTGCACATGAGTTTTCGTGACGCGGTGAAAGGCGTCACGACGACCGTGAACCTGCCGAGCGCGGACGCGTGTCACACCTGCGGCGGCAATGGCGCGGCGCCCGGTACGGGTTTCGCGACGTGCGAGCGATGCCAGGGCCGAGGCGTCTTGAACGACGATCAAGGCCCCTTTGCCATGTCGAGCATCTGTCCGGTCTGTCAGGGCCGCGGCGGTCGGATCGTGACGCCGTGTCCGACGTGCCAGGGCACCGGTCGTGAGCCATCCTCGCGACGCGTCAACGTGCGCTTGCCGGCGGGCGTGGTCGACGGCCAGCGCATTCGCCTCAAGGCGAAGGGTAATCCCGGCACCCACGGCGGCCCGGCGGGCGACTTGTTCGTCGACGTCCACGTCACCCCCGACGCTCGCTTCGATCGCAAGGCACGCAACGTCACGACGTCGGTGAAGGTGCCGCTGACCGCAGTCATGCTCGGCACGACCGTCGAGGTGCCCACGCTCGACGAACCGGTCACCTTGAAGATCGCTGCGGGTACGCAGCCAGGAACGACGATGCGGGTGCGAGGGCGGGGCGTACCGGCAGCCGGCAAGCACGCCGCCGGGGACCTGTTGGTCACGGTGAACATCACGGTACCGAAGAAGTTGAACAAGGAACAGCGGACTCTGGTCGAGAAACTGTCCACCGCGCTGCACGAGGAAGTTGAATCATGAAAGAACGACACGAACATGCTGTCTACGTAATCTCGGTATTCGCCGAGCTCGCCGGCGTCCACCCCCAGACACTTCGAAACTACGAACGGAGCGGTCTGCTGAGTCCTCAGCGGACGCGCGGTGGATCACGACGATTCTCCGAAGCGGACCTCGCTGCGCTGCGACGTATCCAAGATCTCACCAACGAGGGCGTCAACCTCGAGGGAGTCAAGCGGATCATGCGACTCGAAGCAGAAGTTGACGCCTTGAAGGAAGAGCTCACCGCCAGCGCCAGCAAAGTCCGATCGAGCGTGGCGGAGACCCATCGACAGTACCGTCGCGACTTAGTGCCGGTGCAGAACACGATCGCGCTCTTCATGGACGCGGCTCGTCGACGTCGAGAGGGGAACTAATGGCTCTTGATCCGCAACGTTGGACCGTAAAGACTCGCGAAGCGTTCCAGGCGGCGACGACCCAAGCGGGCGCCGCGGGTAATCCTTACGTCACGCCGGCGCACTTGCTGCTGGCGTTGCTCAACCAAGCCGACGGTATCGCGCGCCCACTGCTCCTGGCGGCAAGTCTCGACCCCGTGTCGATCACGTCGGCGCTAGCCGAGAAGGTCGCTGCCGAGCCGCGCACGGTTGGTGGTTCCCAGGCCGGACTCTCCAACGAAGCGCGCCAAGGACTTGAAGCCGCCGACGAACTTCGTGCGGACCTCGGTGACGAGTACTTGTCCGTCGATCACGTGATTGTCGCTTGGGCCGATCTGCTCGGCACGACGCGCGAGAACCTCCTGCAGGCCCTTCGCGGCATCAGGGGCTCAGCGAGAATCACCAGCGAGAACCCTGAAGAGACGTTCGCGTCGCTTGAGAAGTACGGTCGGGACCTCACGGAGCTCGCCCGGTCCGGCAAGCTTGATCCAGTTATTGGACGTGACGACGAGATCCGCCGCGTCATCCAGGTCCTGTCGCGACGCACGAAGAATAATCCGGTATTGATTGGCGAGCCCGGTGTCGGTAAGACGGCCATTGTCGAAGGTCTGGCCCTGCGCATAGTCGAAGGTGACGTACCGGAGTCNNAAGGAGATCCAAGACGCCCAGGGTGACGTGATTACCTTCATCGACGAATTACACACGATCGTGGGAGCGGGCGCGGCCGAAGGTTCGATGGACGCGGGCAACATGATCAAACCCCTGCTCGCACGAGGCGAACTTCGCCTGATTGGTGCAACGACCCTCGACGAGTATCGACAGTACGTCGAAAAGGACGCCGCTCTCGAACGTCGATTCCAGCAGGTCTTCGTGGGAGAGCCTTCCATCGAGGACACCGTGGCCATTCTTCGCGGACTCAAGGAGCGATACGAGGTGCACCACGGCGTGCGAATCCAAGATGCAGCGCTCGTGGCTGCAGCCGCACTATCGCAGCGATACGTAGCGAACCGGAACTTGCCCGACAAGGCCATCGACCTGATGGACGAAGCGGCAGCGAAGTTACGTATTGAGATTGACTCGATGCCCACTGAACTCGACGTGGTGATGCGGCGCATCCGACAACTCGAAATCGAGCGAGTGGCGCTCAGTAACGAAACAGACGAACGATCGGCCGAGCGACTTTCGAAGCTCGAGCAAGAACTCGCGGACCAGCGTGAGAAATCGGATGAAATGGCGGCGACGTGGCAAGCCGAAAAGCAGGCCATCCAGAAGATTCGCACCGCTAAGCAGGAGTACGAGGACCGACGGACCGAGGCGGATCGTCTCGAACGCGATGGCGATCTCAACGGTGCCGCGGCTCTTCGATACGGAACGATTCCCGATCTCGCCAAGGCGATTGATGAGGCGACGCGTGAACTAGGTGTTCTGCAGGCCAACGGCGCGTACCTAAAAGAGGAGGTCGACGCCGAGGACATCGCCGAGGTCATAAGTCGCTGGACCGGCGTGCCAGTCGCCAAGATGCTCGAAGGTGAAGTGGACAAATTGGTGCGCATGGAGCAGTTACTTCACTCTCGAATCGTGGGCCAGGACGAGGCAGTGGTGGCAGTAGCCAACGCAATTCGTCGTTCGCGTGCCGGGCTCTCCGATCCGAACCGACCTATTGGCTCGTTCTTGTTCCTCGGTCCTACGGGTGTGGGCAAGACGGAATTGGCGCGCGCGCTGGCTGGGTTCCTCTTCGACGACGAGCGGGCCATGGTGCGACTCGACATGAGTGAATACATGGAGAAGTTCGCAGTCAGCCGACTCATCGGTGCTCCGCCGGGTTACGTGGGCTACGAGGAGGGTGGTCAGCTCACCGAGGCGATTCGCCGTCGCCCCTACGCCGTGGTGTTGCTCGACGAGATCGAGAAGGCGCACCCCGACGTGTTCAACCTCCTGTTGCAGGTTCTCGACGACGGTCGTTTGACCGACGGACAGGGTCGAACGGTGAACTTCACCAACGTGGTGTTCATAATGACGAGCAATTTGGCGGGCGACCCGTCGGCTTTCTTTCGACCGGAGTTCATAAATCGCATCGACGACATCATCCGTTTCCGAAGTCTCGACGAGACGGACCTGGCGGTCATCGTGGGTATTCAATTGGGCCGGCTGCGTCAGCGTCTCGCCGAACGGCGCCTCACGCTGAACGTCACCCCCGAGGCATCGCTCGCACTCGCGCACGAGGGTTACGATCCTGCTTTTGGTGCACGACCGCTCAAGCGGGTCATCCAGCGTCGCCTAGAAGACCCGATCGCACTCGCGGTTCTTGAGGGCGTCTACAAAGAAGGTGACACGATCACCGTCGACCACCATGAAGGCGTGCTGACGTTTCAGTAGTCGAGAGCATGATTTTGGTGCGGTAGGCTTGGTAGGCAACGAGGCCGTCTCGAGGGAGTCCAGTGCCCGCAACCGTGGTAGTCGGTACCCAGTGGGGTGACGAAGGAAAAGGGAAACTCACCGATCTCCTGGCCCGCGACATGGATATGGTCGTCCGCTACCAGGGCGGACACAACGCCGGACACCGCATCGTGGTCAACGGCGAAGCCTTTGCGCTCCAACTCGTCCCTTCGGGCGTGCTCTACCCTCATATCACGCCGGTCATCGGCAACGGCGTCGTCGTAGACCCCGCGGTACTGCTCGCTGAACTCGATGCCCTCAGTGCGAAGGGTGTCGACGTCTCCAAGGTTGTCGTGTCGGGCAACGCGCACTTGATCATGCCCTATCACCAGGAACTTGATCGATTGACCGAGCGGTTCCTCGGGAAGAATGCCCTCGGCACCACGAAGCGTGGGATTGGTCCGGCCTACGCTGATAAGTCGTCGCGAGTAGGACTGCGCGTCCAGGACCTGCTCGACGCCAAGATCTTTCGCGAGAAGCTCGACGTCGTACTGCACGAGAAGAACCTCGTACTGAACAAGATCTACAATCGTCCCTCAATACCCGCCAAGGACATCACGGACAAGTACCTCGACGAGATGGCTCCGCGTATCGCGCCCATGATCAAGGACACCGTCGCCATCGTGCACGACGCGCTCGACCGCGGCGAGCGAATCCTGCTCGAGGGGGCTCAGGCGACCTTCCTCGACCTCGACCACGGAACGTATCCCTTCGTGACCTCGTCGAATCCCGTCGCTGGCGGCGCGTGTACCGGTTCGGGCCTTGGTCCGCGTGACCTCACCGACATTGTGGGCATCGCCAAGGCCTACGTAACGCGCGTGGGTGCGGGACCATTCCCGACCGAACTCGACGGTGCGATGGCGGAGTTGCTCGTCGAACGCGGCCACGAATTCGGCACGAACACTGGTCGACGACGTCGAGTGGGATGGTTTGACGCCGTCATGGCGCGTCAGGCCGCTCGGCTCAATTCGCTGAGTGAGATCGCTCTCACCAAGTTGGACGTACTTGACACGCTCGACGAGATAAAGGTGTGTGTGGCCTACGAGGCGAACGGTGAGCGCTACGACTACCCCCCGTACCATCAGTCCATCCTGCACGAGGTCAGACCGGTCTACGAGGTGTTGCCCGGATGGCGCAGTGACTTGACGAGTTTCACCAGCTATGAACAGCTACCCGAAAAGGCCAAGAGTTACGTGACATTCCTCCAGGACACCATCGGCGTACCCATCTCGGTCGTCGGTGTCGGTCCGGGCCGAGAGCAGTTCGTCCGACCCTCGTGACGCGCAGCGTCGTCGTCGGGTCAGGCGCGCGCGAACACGCCTTGGCGTGGGCCCTCGCCCAGAGCGGGGAAGTCGTCGTGACGCCGGGCAACGCCGGCATTGCCGCACATGGCATCTCGTGCGTCGGTACGCCCGCGACGGAACTCGAGGCCGATCTCTTCGTGATCGGACCCGAGCAGCCGCTCGTCGAGGGTCTCGCAGACGACCTTCGCGCTCAGGGTAAGACCGTCGTGGGCCCGGGCGCCGAGGGTGCTCGCCTCGAGGGTTCCAAGGCCTACATGAAAGAATTCCTCGCCAGTGCCGGTGTTCCGACCGCGCGCTTTGGGGTCTTCCAACGTGAGGACGACGCGTTGGCGTTCTTGTCGAGCATGGAACCTCCCTACGTCATCAAGACCGATGGTCTAGCTGCCGGCAAGGGTGTGCTGGTCACTGAGTACCTCGCCGAGGCCCGCCGCGACGTCATCGAGAAATTGAGTGGCGCCGCGTTTGGAGCGGCGGGGACGACGGTGGTCATCGAAGAAGGACTCGATGGGGAGGAGTGTTCACTCACGGTGCTGTTTGATGGCTCACGCGCCGTCGCCCTCGCGCCGGCCCAGGACTTCAAGCGCGTGGGTGACGCGAACGTCGGTCCGAACACCGGCGGCATGGGCGCCTACGCCCCTATGGAGACCATGACGACCGAACTCGTCGAAAGGGTGATGACGGGCATCGTCGCGCCTACTGTCGACGAACTGCACCGGCAGGCGATCGATTTTCGGGGCGTTCTCTACGCCGGGGTGATGTTGACGTCCAAGGGTCCCAAACTTCTCGAATACAACGTGCGATTCGGTGATCCCGAGACTGAGGTTATCGCTCCGCTCTACGGCGCGCGCCTTTTCGAGTTGTTGCGGGGCGTAGGCGACGGTCGTCTCGAGACGGTGGCCATGGGAACGTCGCAGTACGCGGTGACGGTCGTGCTCGCCGCGCACGGCTATCCGCATCATCCGCGCCATGGTGACATGATCTTCGGACTCGCGAGGGATGGCCAGCTGGCCCAGCCCGTGGCGGGTGTGACGGTCTATCACGCCGGCACCGAGTTGGACCAACGAGGCCGTTTCGTCACTGCGGGTGGACGCGTGCTGGCGATCACCGGCGTCGCCGACTCTGTGCGCCAGGCCCGCGAGCGCGCCTACGAGGGCGCGTCGCTCGTAAACTTCGAGGGCAGGGTGATGCGCAGCGACATCGCCTTGGCCGTGATCTAGAGGAGTGTCATGATCCCGAGGTACTCACCCCACGACGTGGCGGTACTCTTCGGTGACGTCACTCGCTTCGACACGATGCTCGAGGTNNCGCCCCGTCATCGATGAGGCGTTCGTCGCCGAAGTGGACGAACGTGAGCTGGTCACCAATCACGACACCGCGGCGTTCGTCGACGTCGTCCAGTCCAAGATCGGAATGCCCGAGGGCGCCTGGATCCACTACGGTCTGACGTCTTCGGACGTGGTCGACACCGCACTTTGTCACACCTTGACGCGCGCGATGGACATCGTCGTCGACGAAGCGGTGGCACTTCGTGACGCGCTCACCAAACGAGCCATCGAGACCATCGATTGGCCGATCACTGGGCGCACCCACGGTATGCACGCCGAACCGACCACCTTCGGCGCAAAGTTCTCGTTGTTCGCTCTCCAAGTCCAGCGCGACGTGGAGCGTGCGCAGCGAGCGCGCAAGGCGATCGCGGTGGGCAAGCTCTCGGGAGCCGTCGGAACTTACTCGAACATCGATCCCGCCGTAGAAGAGTACGTCTGCGCCGCGCTCGGGCTCGTGCCCGTGCCCGCCACGCAGGTGATCGCCCGGGATCGACACGCCGAGGTGCTCTACGCCTGCGCGTCGTTGGGCACGTCGATCGAGCAGTTCGCTCTTGAGGTGCGGCTCTTGGCGCGCAGTGAGGTCGGCGAGGCGGAAGAACCGTTCTCACCTGGTCAGAAGGGTTCTTCTGCGATGCCCCACAAGCGTAATCCCGTGCTGTCTGAGCGACTCTGCGGGCTTAGTCGCGTCCTTCGTGGTTACCTGCAAGCGGGCCTCGAGGACGTCGCCCTCTGGCACGAGCGCGACATCTCGCACTCGAGCGTCGAGCGGGTGGTCCTGCCCGACGCGCTTCAGCTGACGGTCTACATGCTTCGAAAGGCGACCGGTCTCGCGAACGGTCTGGTGCTGCACCCCGAGCGCGCGTTGGAGAACCTGACGGTGACTTCCTTGGGACTGGTCTTCTCACAGTCCGTGCTACTGGCTCTGGTCGAGTCGGGTATGTCACGCGACGACGCGTACCGAATCGTACAACGTTGCGCACGCGAGGCGATCGAGGAGCGGCGTAACTTTCGTGAGGTCGTCGCTGGAGACGACGCCGTCACGTTGAGCAATGACGCGCTCGACAAAGCCTTCGACGCACAACGCCTGCTGCTTCATCGACGGCGTTTCCTCGACGCATTGACGTGGGCTCCGTGAGTCTCGACCTGCACCATGTCTACTCCGGTAAGGTTCGCGATCTGTACGAGGTCGACGACGAGCACCTACTCATGGTGGCGTCTGACCGGTTGAGTGCCTTTGACGTCGTGATGAACGAGCCGATTCCCGAGAAGGGACGCGTGCTCACGGGACTGACGAACTACTGGACCCGCGAATTCGCCGGGCAGGTGCCGGCGTCGTTGGTGTCGTGCGACCCGCGGGAGATCGAGCCGTTCGTACCCGGATTCCTCGAGGAAAAGGCGTGGCACGGTCGAACGATGCTGGTACGCCGCGCTCAGATGTTGCCGCTTGAGTGCATCGTGCGCGGGCGGCTCGCCGGTTCGTTTTACGCCGAATACGCCGCCCAGGGAACGGTCCCTGGAATGGACCTCCCATCAGGGATGAAGCTCACCGATCCCTTCGAGACGCCGTTGTTCACGCCCTCGACCAAGGCCGACTCGGGTCACGATATCAACATCGACCTGACCACCGCCGCCAGTCTCGTGGGCGAGGACGCCCTGGACCGGGCCATGACACTCTGTTTGGATCTGTTCTCGCGCGCGGTCGCGTCGCTCGCGAAAGTTGGGATCGTCCTGGCCGACACCAAGTTCGAACTCGGCTACGTCGAAGGCGAATTGGTCGTGTGCGACGAGGTGCTTACGCCCGATTCGTCGCGCTTCTGGTCCGCCGATCACGTTCGATCGGGCGAGACACCCCCGTCGTTCGACAAGCAGCCCTTTCGTGACTGGCTCACGGCACAAGCGTGGGATCGTACGCCGCCACCGCCGGCGGTGCCCGACGACATCGTGAAGGTAACGTCGGAGCGTTACGTTGCGTGCTACGAACGAGTGACCGGACATTCGCTTCGCCAATGGTACGGTGAATAGAAGTGAACTATCCAATCATCGTTGACGTCACTTTACGCGAAGGCATTGCTGATCCAGAAGGCGCGACCATCGAACGAGCGTTGCCCGCACTCGGCTTCAACGGGATCTCTCACGTGCGAGCCGGCAAGTCGTTTCGCATGAACATCGACGCCGAGGATGAGTCGTCGGCGCTCGCCATCGCCGCGGCTCTCGCGCAGCGACTCCTGTCGAATCCGGTGATTGAGAACGCGACGGCGCGAAGCGCCGCGAAGGGTTAGCCGGTGACCCGAATTGGCGTGGTGGTGTTCCCGGGTTCGAACTGCGAGTACGACGCCCTTGGTGCGGTGAGTGCCCTGGGCGCCGAGGCCGAGTTCGTCTGGCACTCGGCGACCCACCTGGACGGTTTTGACGGCGTGATCCTCCCCGGAGGTTTCGCCCACGGCGACTATCTGCGCCCGGGGGCGCTCGCCCGCTTTTCGCCGGTCATGGAGGCGGTCGCCGAATTCGCCCGCGCGGGCGGCGCGGTGCTCGGTATATGCAATGGTTTCCAGGTCCTGACCGAGGCGGGACTTCTGCCCGGGGCTCTGCAGAAGAATCGCGGGCTCACCTTCCTGTGTCAACCAACGACGCTGACCGTCGAATCCACCGCGTCGGTACTCACCAGAGACGCCTTTCGGGGCCAGGAGTTGGTCATTCCCATAAACCACTTTTCGGGCTCCTACACGTGTGACGACGAGACGTGGGCGTCGCTCGTCGCCCATGATCAGATCGTGCTTCGCTACAAGGAGAACCCCAACGGCTCACGTGATGACATTGCGGGCGTGTCGAACGTCGAGGGTAACGTCGTCGGCTTGATGCCCCATCCCGAGAGGGCCATGTCCACGTTGCTCGGCAGCGCCGACGGACGCGTGCTCCTCGAAAGCTTCGTGGGCGCGCCGGTGGGTGCGCGCTAGCACGACGGCACGACGTGTCTGATCCTTTTCGTCGTGTCGCACGAACGTGTTACGTGCTGGCGATCATCATCGTGCTCTATTGGGTGCTCTGGTACAGCCACCGTTCGCTCGTGGCGTCAGAGAACTCGAAGCTCTACGTGAACTTCGAACAAGCCTTTCCGCTCGCCGATGGTTTCATCGTCGCTTGCTTGGTGCTCGCCGCGATATCGCTTCAGCGTCGCGCACCGACCGCGTTGTTGTTCTTGCTCGTCGGCACGGGCGCGGGGTTCTATCTTTGCGCCATGGACGTGCTCTTTGACCTCGAGCACGGTATCTGGGGCAAGGGCGCCAACGGTGTCGTTGAGTTGTGCATCAACGTGCTCACGCTGCTCGCGGCGAGCGTTCTTTCGAGATGGACGTGGTCGCATCGACGCGAACTCGATCCGAGGGGCGAACGTTCTGACGCCGCCGGGTAGTTTGTAAGTGTGAGTAGCGCCCCCGAGCCCCTGCACCGTGCCTTGGGCCTTACCGATTCGGAGTTGGCCCAGATCCAGGTAGTCCTCGGGCGAGACCCGAATCCCTTGGAATTAGCCCTCTACGGCGTGATGTGGAGTGAGCACTGTTCTTACAAGTCCTCGAGAATCCACCTGCGTCGACTCCCGAGCGAGGGCGCGCACGTGCTGGTGGGCCCCGGCGAGAACGCGGGCGTGATCGACGCCGGTGACGGCATCGCGGTCGCCATCCGCATCGAGAGCCACAACCACCCTTCGGCGATCGAACCGTACCAGGGGGCCGCCACCGGGGTGGGGGGAATCCTGCGCGACGTCTTTACCATGGGCGCGCGTCCGCTCGCGGTCATGGATCCGTTGTTCTTCGGCAATCTGGACGACGCTCGTCAGCGCTGGCTCGTCGAAGGGGTCGTCTCAGGGATCTCGGGCTACGGCAACTCCGTGGGTGTGCCGACGGTCGGCGGCGAACTGACCTTCGACGAGTGCTATTCGTCGAATCCGCTCGTGAACGTGCTGTGCTGTGGCGCCCTGCCCACGAACCGACTCGTACTCGGCGTCGCCTCGGGCGTCGGCAACCTCGCGGTCCTGCTGGGCTCGTCCACTGGTCGTGACGGGATCGGCGGCGTCTCGGTGCTCGCTTCGGCCGGATTCGTCGGCGATGACGGCGCGGCTTCACTGGATGACGCCAAGCGCCCGAGTGTGCAAGTGGGCGACCCCTACGAGGAGAAGCGCCTCATCGAGGCGTGCCTCGAATTGCTCGACCGAGGACTGGTGGTCGGGATCCAGGACCTCGGCGGCGCGGGACTCGTGTGCGCCACGAGTGAGACCGCCGCGCGTGGCGGCGTGGGGATGGACGTGGACATCACGGCGGTGCCACTTCGAGAAGAAGGTATGCAGCCCTTCGAGATCATGACCTCGGAGAGCCAAGAACGCATGCTCGCGATCATCACGCCCGAGAATTGGGAGGAAATCGCGAGCCTTTGTGCCAAGTGGGAGGTGCGAGCGAGTGTGGTGGGACGCGTCGTCGAGCCGAGCCTCGACGCGAACGGGAACCCGCGGGGAATGCTTCGCATCAGGCGAGGCTTCGATGGCGAAGTCCTCGGGGAGGTCCCCGCCCAGTCGTTGGCCGACGAAGCGCCGCTCTACGATCGAGCGCGTGAGCGGCCGTCCTCGCTCGACGCCGTGCACGAAGACGACCCGACCTTTGATGAACCAGTGGGTTCGCCCAACGATGACCTACTGGCTTTGTTGGTGGATCCGGCGTGGGTCTACCGGCAATATGACTCGCAGCTCTTTCTCAACACGGTGGTGGGACCGGGACGCGACGCGTCGCTCCTGCGCCTGGCGGGGCCCGGTCTGCCCGCCTCCGAGCGCGGCATCGCGCTCTCGACTGACTCGAACCCCCGATGGTGCGCGCTCGATCCGCGCTTGGGTACCGCCCTGACCGTCGCCGAGAGCGTGGCGAACCTGGCTTGCGTTGGTGCGAGCGCCAAGGCGCTCGTGAACTGTCTGAACTTTGGAAACCCCGAACACCCCGAGGTCATGTGGCAACTCTCCGAATCGATCGACGGCATGGCCGAGGCGTGTGTGGCCCTGGCGATTCCCGTCGTTGGTGGCAACGTGTCGCTCTACAACGAGAGCGGCGGCAGCGATATCGATCCGACGCCCGTGGTGGGGCTGCTCGGCGTGCTCGAGAAGCTCGTCGCGCCGCCGCCGGGCTGGAACTGGCGCGAGGGTGACGCCGTCGTGCTCGTGGGCGCGCGCCGTGCCCCGGGCACCGTGCCCTTCCCGCTCGCCGGTACCCGATGGGCGACTAGGCGTGGACGCCGAGGCGGCAACGTCGCTGCTTTCGATGGTGCTGGACTTAAGAACACCTTCGACTTCGTCACCGGTGAGGTCGCCGAGATCTGTGCGGGCGCGTCGAGTGACGTGACGTCGGTGCACGACGTGGGTGCTGGCGGCCTCGCCACGGCGCTCGCGGAGATGGCGAGCGTCACTGGTCTAGGTGCCAATATCTTCGAACTCGAGGGTCACCAGGAACTCTTCGCCGAGTTCCCAGGTCGCTTCGTCATGACGACGAACAATCTGGAGCGCTTCATCGCGCGTGCCGTGCGCGCGGGCGTGGCCGTCGAGGAGATCGGCCGCGTCGGCGGCACGAAATTGCACATCGGCCAGGCCATTGACCTCGAGGTGCAAGAAATCGCCCGTCAACGCCGGGGAGCACTCGAAGAAGCGCTCGAGGCCGCGGGTTAGTTAAGTGCCTTCAACTCGTCGAGGACCTCGTTGGGGACTCGAAGGTCACCCGACTTGCCAAAGCCGAGGGTGACGTCGCTCTTATAGCTGCCGTGGTAGTCCGAACCCCCCGTGGGGATCATGCCCGCGTCGCGAGTGAGTTTCACCATCAACGAACGCAAGGCGTTCGAGGTGCCACCGTAGTAGGCCTCGATGCCGCGTAGTCCGCGTTCGCGCAGCGACGCCATCACCCTGGGCATCGTGGCGACGATCGCGGTCGTGTTCATGGAGTCCACGTAGTTCACGAGCGGATGGGCAATGGAGAACACGGTCGACGAGCCCTTCGCGGCGTCGACGAACTCCTCGATCGCCATACTGGTCTTTGGAACGTAGGCCTTACCCTCGGAGCCCAGCCACTCGACGAAGACGCCGTTCCATCCCTCGTCGGTTCGCTCGCCCACGATCTCGGGATGAAGTTCGAACATGGCCCGCGCGAAGTGGGGTCGGCCGATCGAGTGGACGTTGCCCGCGAGCAAAGCGAGGTAGTCGATCGTCAGTTTGTCAAAACCCTTCTCGTTGAGCACCTTTACGAGGGCCGCGTTTCGTACGTCGCGGTCCTGGCGCAGTGAGGCCAACTTCAATTGGAGGGGGTGAGCGGGGTCCAGGGGCACGAAGTAGCCGAGCACGTGCACGTTGCGCGGGCCCACGGTTCCGTCGGGACGGTTCTTGGGGAATTCATTGTCCCGCAGGGAGACCTCGACGCCACTGACCAGCTCGACGCCGAACCTCTCGCACGCTTCGCTCATCTGGGGATAGCTCGCGGTCGTGTCGTGGTCGGTCAGGGCAATTGCCGAAATACCCAACTCGTACGCCTTTTGTGCCAACTCGGTCGGCGTGTCCGAACCATCCGAGAAGCTCGAGTGCGTGTGCAGGTCGATCACGGCTCCAGCGTATCGACCAAGCGCCAAGGGGTTGGGTGGCTGTGCGAGAATGTCCCAGTGCCTCTTCGACTTCTGACCCCTACAGTGGAGAAGGCATGAAAGAAGCTTGTGGCGTCGTCGCGATAGTTGCACCGGGGCGCGACGTGGCACATCTCTGCTACGACTCGCTCTACGCGCTGCAACACCGTGGGCAGGAATCGGCCGGCATGGCCACTTTTCACAACCAGCAGATCACGGTCGTGAAGGACAACGGTCTCGTCAGCCACGTCTTTGCCGACACGACCTTGCGCGCACTCGCCGGATCGCTGGTCATTGGGCACACCCGCTATTCCACGTCGGGTTCGGCGAATTGGACGGCGGCCCAACCGGTGTTTCGTTCCGCTGGTTCGTCGGGTTTTGCGATCGCGCACAACGGCAATCTGACCAACACCTCCGAACTGGCCGACAAGGCGGGCATCCAGGTGACGTCAATGCTCTCGGACTCGGACCTGGTCGCCGAGCTACTCGCTCGCGAAGTGGAAAATGGCCACACGCTCGCCGAGGCGCTGTCGGGCGTACTCTCGATTGCCGAAGGTGCCTTCTCGATGGTGGTGCTCGAAGCGGATGCCGTGCACGCCGTGCGCGATCCCTACGGTTTTCGGCCGCTGTGCCTCGGTCACTTGGCGGGCGATGGCGCGGCGGAAGGCTGGGTCGTCGCTTCTGAGTCGCCCGCGCTTGACGTGATCGGCGCCTCCTTCGTCCGTGAGATCCAACCAGGTGAGATGCTCACCATCACCAGCGCCGGCGTCACGTCGACCCAACTCCTCGAACCAGCCGGCGAGAAGCAGAAACTGTGCATCTTCGAGTTCGTCTACTTCGCGCGGCCCGACACCTATCTCATGGGTCACCAGGTACACACCACCAGACGACGTATGGGCGAGCTGCTCGCCGGCCAGTCCCGCGTGGAAGCGGACATCGTCATGGGCGTCCCGGACTCGGGCGTGCCCGCGGCCGAGGGCTACGCGAAGGCGTCTGGCATACCCTTTGGCTACGGACTCGTGAAGAACCGCTACATCGGACGAACCTTTATCGCCCCGGACCAGAACAAGCGAGCGGCCAGCGTACGGCGCAAGCTCAATCCCCTGCGCGAGAACATCGAGGGTCAGCGTCTCATCGTCGTCGATGACTCCATCGTTCGCGGCACGACGACCCAGGCGCTCGTCAAGATGTTGCGTGACGCCGGGGCCAAGGAAGTGCACCTGCGGATCTCCTCGCCGCCGTTCATGTGGCCCTGCTACTTCGGCATCGACACGCCCACGCGTGACGATTTGCTGGCCGCCAACAATTCGATTGCCGAGATGAACGCGTTCATAGGCTCTGACACGCTCGAGTTCATAACCCTGGCGAACCTGAGAAGTGCAATACAGCTCGACGGCGAGTGTTGCGACGCGTGTCTCACCGGTAACTATCCCGCACCCACCCCGGTAGCTCTCGGGGCGAGTGGGGGTCGTTGGTGAGCCGACTGCTCGAACAGCCCCAAGGTGGCATGACGTATCAGTCGGCCGGTGTGTCAATCGAAGCGGGCGATCAAGTGGTCCAGCGCATCAAGGGAGCCGTGGACAGCACGAGACGACCTGAAGTGCTCGGGAGTATCGGCGGCTTCGCGGGCATGTTCGCGCTTAACCGCGCCAAGATGAAGGACCCCGTGCTCGTCGCGTCGGCCGATGGCGTGGGGACCAAACTCGAAGTGGCTCGCCAGATGGGCCGTTACGACACGGTGGGCCGTGATCTCGTGGCGATGCTCGTCGACGATCTCGCTTGCGTGGGAGCCGAACCGCTCTTCATGCTCGACTACGTGGCGGTGGGCTCACTCGACCCCGCGCGCCTCGAGGAGTTGGTGACCGGAATCGCCGACGGTTGCCGCAACGCGGGCATTTCGTTGTTGGGCGGTGAAACCGCTGAGCACGGTGACGTGATGCACCCCGACGACCTGGACGTCGCGGGCTTCGTGCTGGGTGTGCTCGAGCGTGGCCACGAGTTGGGTGTGCACCGAGTGCACAAGGGTGACGCACTCATCGGCTTCGGGTCACCGGGACTGCGCTCGAATGGTTATTCGCTGGCTCGCAAGGTGTTGATGGGTGAGCCCGGTGCGCTGGCGCGTCCGGCGTTTCCGGGAGCGACTCGCTCGTTAGGTGACGAACTCCTGTTGCCTTCAGTCATCTACGCACCGGCCATCACGGCCATGCGCAAGAAGATGGGCGATGGCGTCCGAGCGGCGGCGCACATCACGGGCGGGGGGATCATGGGTAACGTCGTGCGAATCGTGCCGCCCACCCGCGACGCCGTCATCCACCTCGACGCCTTCGAGACACCGGAGATCTTCTTCGAGATCCAACGTCGTGGTCAGGTGAGCGCCGACGAGATGGTGCGAGTCTTCAACTGCGGACTCGGCATGGTGGTGGTCGTCGATGCCGACGACACCGACACCGCGGTCGAGGTGGCTCGTGAAGAGGGCCTCACCGCGTCAGTGATCGGGAAAATTCGAAGCGGTTCGGGATCGGTGGTGATGACGTGAGCGACGCACGCGCTCGCGTGCACGAGCACCTTCTGGATCATTCGGTGCGCCGCGGGGACTTCACCTTGAAGTCCGGGCGCACGTCGTCGTGGTTCATCGACTCCAAGCGGACCATCTGTTCGCCCGAGACCATGGTGGACGTGGCGACGCTGCTCTTGGAGAGAATTCCCTCAGAAGCGACCGCCATCGGTGGGCTCACCATGGGCGCCGACGGTGCGTCGTTCATTACCGCGGGCGTCGCGGCGACCAGGGGTCGACTGCTTCGGGCGTTCAGCGTCCGTAAAGAGGTCAAGGATCACGGGGCCGGGGGACGAATCGCGGGCGCCCTCGAGGTCGGCGATCGCGTGGTGATCACCGAGGACACCGTCACTCGAGGCACCAGCTTGCTCGAAGCAGCGAAGGTGGTCCAGGAGTTCGGGGCAACCGTCGTACTCTTGCTCGCGGTCGTGGACCGGGGGGGCACGGTGGGTGACATGGCGAGGCACGAAGGGCTCAACTTCGACGCCCTGTTCAGCGCGCCAGATCTGGGCTTCTCCTACGAAGGTGCCTAGGCGCCTTGGGCCAGAGCATCCAACACCCTGGTGCGCCATTCGCCGAGTTGGGGATAGTGCTCCTCAGAGGTGTGGCCGAAACGCAACACCAGGGCGTCGAGGTCCGGGGCCACGCTGATCATCTGGCCCTCGTAACCGCTCGCCCAGTAGGTACCGTAGCGGTCGCCGGTGACCCACCACTGCCAGGAGTAGAACGAGTCGCTGTCGGGATCCTTGCTGAGCGGTACTTGGGCCGTGGCGGCCCACTCGCGTGAGATCAGTTGTTGGCCGTCCCATTCACCGCCGCGAAGGTAGAGCAGGCCGAACTTGGCGAAGTCGAGCGCGCTGGCGTGCAGGTAACTCGACGCGACGAACACGCCCGTCGGGTCGAAAGTGGCGACCGCACTCTTCATCCCGAGTGGGTCGAAGAGACGCCGATGAAGGTAGGCGTCGTACTGGTCGGCGTAACCGACCTCGTCGGCCACGATGCGACTGAGGACGTTGGTCGTGCCACTCGAGTAGTTGAAGAACGTACCGGGCTCGTGGGCGAGAGGAAGCGCCGCGGTGTAGCCCGCCATGTCGTGCTTACCTTCGCCGAAGAGCATTTCGATGACGTGGCTCACCTGACCGATCTCGTAGTTCTCGACGAACGCGAGACCGTCGCGCATAGCGAGCAGGTCCTTCAGTTTGATGGCGTGGCGTGGGTCGGTGGCATCGGACCATTCGCGCACCGGCGCACGGGCCTCGGGTTCGAGTCGGCCCTCGTCGACGAGGGTACCCAGGATCATGTGCAGATGTGACTTGGCCATGGACCACGACAACAACTGCGAGTGCGCGTCGATCGTCTCGGGTGAGCGGTCGAAGAACTCCTGGACGCCCGCGTAGCGCTCGGCGATGACCCGGCCACCCTGGATGACGACCACCGCGTTGGTGATCGCGAGTTCGTCGGCGCTAAACGCCTCGTCGACGATTTGGGCCAGACGCGCGGGCGTCGCGCTCGCTCGAGGCCAGCGTTCGGTGGGCCAGGCGACGCCCGCGGGTTGGACGGCGAAGCGGGGCGTGACGTGTGGCAAGTCGTTCATGGTCTCCCTTTGGGAGCCATTGTGGCACGGCTCGTCACACCTCGTCGGTAGGTTTCGTCGATGTCCGGTGATCCGCAACCCGCAGAACGCTACTTTTACCGCTCCGCTCGAGTTAGTCACCGCGATTCGATGGTGAGTGTCTACCTGGTCGAGCATTGTCACGGTTCGTCGGTGGTCGCGAGGATCGAAGCGATGGGCCTCGTGCACTCGAGGATCGGTGACCACGAGATCGCTCTACGAGGGTTACGTCGCAATCTCGTGTCGGTGGGACCTTGGCGAGCGACCCGCAGCGCGCGGCACACTCGCGTCGCGGTGCGGCCACTGCGATAAGGGACGCGTTCGTTCCCAGGGAAACTCTTGGAAACGACCGGTTGGTGGTCGAGACCGGCGTCGATCCGGTGACCTCACGCTTTTCAGGCGCGCGCTCTACCAACTGAGCTACTCGACCTCCTCGTCACCCTTTCGGGTGTCGAGCGGACCTGACGGGATTTGAACCCGCGACCTCCGCCTTGACAGGGCGGCGTGCACTCCGAGCTGCACCACAGGTCCTCGGTGTTCTCGAAGCGAAGACTCCGAGACGCGAAGTGTCAGTCTATCCGTTGGCGGGCGTGTGAATTGGGGCTGGCCAAAGGTCGCAATTCGACCGGCTCGTAGACTGGTCTGCGTGTCCTCGGTGCGTCGAACTCTGCGAGTGGCGACGGCCTGAGCGTGAACAACACCGTCGTATTGGTCGTTCTTGGAGCCGGCCTCGTACACGCAGTGTGGAACGCCATGGCCAAGAGCCTTCACGATCAATTCGCGAGCTTCGCGCTGCTCAATCTCGGTGTGGCGTTGGTGTGCTGGGTCACCTGGCCCTTCGTGGGACTGCCCAAGTCGGCGGCGTTGGTCTATCTCGCGTTCTCGGTCCTGTGTCACGTCGGCTACGAGCTCTTCCTCATGGGTGCCTATCGGCGCACCGATTTCTCCCAGTCCTATCCCATCGCACGAGGAATCGCGCCGTTACTGGTCTCGCTCGGGGGACTCATCTTCGCCGGCGAGCATATAAGTCTGCGTGCGTTGTTCGGTGTCGTCGGGATAGTGGTCGGCATCGTAAGCCTCGCCGTTCGAAGGAATCCGGCGATTGCGAACCGCCAGGGCGTCTACTGGGCCCTCGC
Organism: Acidimicrobiaceae bacterium; assembly: GCA_003160115.1. GTDB lineage: Bacteria > Actinomycetota > Acidimicrobiia > Acidimicrobiales > RAAP-2 > RAAP-2. Next base: position 91,114 of record PLQL01000033.1, on the reverse strand, counting down.
GACTGGTGCGGCCATCGCTATCTATACGGTGGTCGACGGGCTCGGTGTGCGCTCGAGCAACAACGCCCTTCGCTACGCCCTGACGCTCTTCTCGCTTCAGTCAGGCGTCTGGCTGTTGGCCGTGGTGGCGCGCCAGCCGCGGGGTTGGTGGCCAGGAGCGCGCCGAGCGTCCGTTGGCATGCTCGGTGGCGTCTTGTCAATGGTGGGTTACGTCGCGGTGCTCTGGGCGCAGATTCGAGCACCCCTGGGCGTGGTGAGCGCCCTTCGCGAGACCGGCGTGCTGTGGGCGGGGATGATCGGGGTGTTCATCTTTCGCGAAGGTCGACTGCTCCGCGTGCTCGTGCCCGCGGTTTTCGTCGTCGGGGGCATCGCACTGCTCAGCCTCGGCTGACCGATTCGACTCAGTAGGGGAGCACCAGACAGAAGGGGTGGCCCACCGGGTCGAGGTACACGCGAAAGGTGTCACCGGGTTGATCCGCACCGGGCTGGAACGAGTGCTTGGTGGCCCCTTGTTCGAGGATGTGGCGCTCGCCCTCGTCAAGGTCATCGACGATGAAGTCGAGATGCAGTTGCTGGGGTACGGGACCCTCGGGCCAGGTTGGCGCGACGTAGTTCTCGACGCGTTGGAACGCGAGTGTGGGCATACCTTCGTTCAAGAGACGCACCCACTCGATCTCGCCGGGATCCTCGTCATCCAACGGTTCAATCTCCATGCCCGTAACGCGCGAGTAGAAATCGGCTAGAGCGAGCGGGTCGGGGCAGTCGAGAGCCGTGAGTTCGAGTTGAGGTTTCACGGACACAACGTAGTGCGCGAGTTCGGACCCGGCAAGTGAAATCGAGGCGTACTCTACCTTGACACCAAGGCTCCACAAGCGATACCGGTGACGTCGGCCGCCCGATGAAAATGGTGGTGATCCCGCTTGATTCGCTCAACCGTCACCTGCTTGGGGACCACGGATCCCATGAGTTAACGACGCCGAACCTGACTCGCTTCTCCCGCCCTGCTGGAACGATCGCCCCTCTAGGCGTCTATGACGCTGCGAGGGAAATCGCTGGTTGCTTCCGCGTACCACTGGGCTGAGGGCTTGGGCGTGCGCGCGAACGTGGTGCGATCCACGCCCACGATCCCGAACTTCGGACGGTACCCGAAGGACCATTCGAAGTTGTCGAGCAAGGACCACTGAAAGTAGCCGCGTACGTCGATGCCCTCCTCGAGCACGTTGTGTAGACCCTGGAGAGCCCCCTTGAGGTAACGAATCCGCTGGTCGTCGTCGTCAGTACCGATGCCGTTCTCGGTGACGAAGATGGGTAGCGACGAGAGCGCGGCCGCACGACGCACCGTGTACTCGACGCACTGGGGCCAAAAGAGATAGCCCATCTCGGTCTTCTCGCCGGGCGGGTCAAAGACGACGCCGTCGGGCCCCACGACCATCTTCGTGTAGCACTGCACGCCGATGTAATCGTCCTCCTGGGAGGATTGAAGGTACTTGTCCTCCATCTCGGCTCGCATCGAATGCATCTTCTCTTCGCTACCGGGCAACGCCTCGTACTCTTGCATCGACAGCGGCATACCAATGGGGTAGGTACCCGGTCCCGCTCGTAACGCCTCGCGCATCGCGACGTGGGCCTGGCGCATCATCTGGTTCACGGCGACGAATCGGTCGCTATCGGCGACTTGGGGCGGAAACATGCCGATGAGGTAACCCATCGCCGCGACGATGTTGGGCTCATTGATGGTGCACGCAATGCCGATCAACTCACCGAATTCTTCGCCGACGACCATGGCGTAGTGCGCTAGCCAGCCAACGATCTCGGGGTTTTCAAATCCTCCAGCGTCAGCGACCCACAGCGGGAGTGTGAAATGGTGCAGGGTCACTACCGGCAGGATGGCGCGTGCGTGGCAGGCTTCGAGAACTGCTCGGTAGTGGTCGAGCGCCTCGCTCGAGATGACGCCGTGTTCGGGCTCGATGCGTGCCCATTCGATTGAAAGACGAAAGGAGTTCAAGCCGAATCGCACCAGCAGATCCAGGTCCTCCTCGTAGCGGTGCCACGAATCACAGGCATCCCCACACGTCTCGACCGCTACCGTATCTGGCGCGCGTTCGAAACGCCACCAATCGGTGTTCGTGCCGCCGCCTTCGATCTGATAAGCGGAGGTCGACGTGCCCCACAAGAAAGACGCGGGGAAGTTGACTTCGCGATCTCTCATGGAAAGAATCTAGAGCCTGGCCAGGGCCGTTGCTCGTCGGCTCTATTTATTGATGATGACGATGAAGCCCCACACGACGGTCGCCGCGATGACCAGAGCAACGAGACCCATGGCGGTCACACTTAGACTTCGAAGCGCGACAGAGCTGTCCGCACGGCGGTAGTGCGAGAACGAGTGGACGCCGACTGAGAAGAGGACTACGAGTCCGATGCCCAGGGCGACGCTCGTGTAGAGGACCTGGACAAGGGCGTGCCAGTCGATCAGCGGTGTCGCGGGAGTGACCGTCATACCTTGACGGGTTCCTCCACTGGCTCGAGTGGCTTCTCAAATGCCTCTGAGTGTTCGCCCCACTTGTCGTTGACATTATCCGCGTTGATCTTGTCCTTGCGCGAGTGGTAGTAGATAAACGAGCAGTAGCCGATCAAGATCGCGGTCATCACCACGACACCGAAGGAAACACCGAAGGCCCGCTGACCGTAGAAGGCGAGGGCGCCGCAGACGCCGGCGCAGGGCAGGGTGATGAGCCACGCGGTAGCGACCCGACCGGCCAACTTCCAGCGTACGGTGCGCTTGCGGGTGCCGACCCCTGCGCCGAGGATGGAGCCGGTCGCCACGTACGTGGTCGAAAGGGGCATGCCGAAGTGGCTCGACGTGAGAATGACCACCGACGACGTGATCTGGGCCGTGAAGCCTTGGGTTGGACTCAACTTCGTGAATCCTTGGCCCATAGTGCGGATGATGCGCCAGCCGCCGATCATGGTGCCCGCCGCGATGGCGAGACCACAGATCAGCACGACCCACTTAGGAGTGGCGCTGTTCTGAGCGAGCGTTCCGTTGGCGACGAGCGCCAGGGTGACCACTCCCATGGTCTTTTGGGCGTCGTTCGTGCCGTGCGCGATCGAGAGTAACGACGTCGAACCAATCTGTCCGATGCGCATGCCGGCCGACTTCGTCGCGTCGTCAGACCTCTTCGTGAGGCGACGGGCGAGCGAGGTGGCTATCGCCGCGATGACGAGTGCGAAGATTGGTGCCGCGATTGATGGTGCGAGCACTTTGCCGACGATGCCACTCCAGAGCACGGCACTTGAACCCGCGTGCGCGATCATCGCGCCGATGATGCCACCGATGAGTGCGTGGCTCGACGACGAGGGAATTCCGAAATACCAGGTGGTTACGTTCCACACAATGGCGCCAATCAGTCCGCCGATCACGACCGGCATGATGATGTCGCCCTGGCTCACGATCCCACTCGCCACAGTGGCGGCGACCTTGAGTGAGAGGAACGCGCCAACGAGGTTGAGAGCGCTCGAAAGGATGACGGCCGTGCGAGGCTTCAGGGCTCCGGTGGCGACGGTGGGCGCCACGGCGTTGGCGGTGTCGTGAAAGCCGTTGGTGAAGTCGAAGCCGACGGCGATGAGCACGACGAACACCAGCACGAAAGTGTTATGCACACTCCACTCTTAGCAAGCACCCTCGGCACTTTTAGAGGTAAAAGCCCCTATTTGGCCTACTTTTGGTTCAGATTTCACCTTCGCGTTACTTTGGCGTGGCGTGACTGGCGAGGCAGCAGATCAGTCACCCAAACGAGTGAATGCGACTCGCGAGGTTCGTTCAATGACCGTGGCGCTATTAATTGAATTGATTGGCGTGTGTCTCGTTGAGCCGCGAGCGACTGAGCCCAAACTCGAGATGAATCTTGCGGTCAGTGATCGTGACGAGGACGCGTGGATCCTTAGCGTTTGCCGTCGCGTGGTGCACGCGTCATAGGGAAACCAATCCCCGGGCGAGGTTCGAAATTCGCACGACCATCGCGGCGTTCTTGGAGTTCTCTTCAGGCTCGAGGTCGCTCGACGACCTGCTTAATGTTGATTCATGGCAGATCGTTGGCGACATCGCCTCGCTCGCAAACTTCGTGGACTATCAAGACGTATTCGAATTCTGCTTGGAGATCGTGATGCCTTAGGTGTTGAGGCGACTTATCACGTCGTCGACGACGCCGCTCGTGGTGGACTCACCACCGAGGTCGAAGGTCCGTATCCCGTCGGCGGCGCCTTCGAGAGTGGCCGTACGTAGTCGATCGCCCGCCACCTGGAAATTCGGGTCGTCCAAATGGAGCGCGGCCTGGTCGAGCAACGCTGCTTGGGCGAGCAGCATCGCCATCGGGTTCGCGACGTTCTTTCCCTGCAACGTTGGCGCGGTGCCGTGGGGTGCCTCGGCCATGGCAACTCGAGGATGAAGATTCTCGTCCAGGGCCATGAGCACGGACTCCGCGCCCGCGATCGAGCCGAATATAGCGAGCACGAAGTCACTCAAGCAGTCGCCGTCGCGATTGAGCGAAGGGATGACGAGGGTTTGCTCGTGCACGTCGGTCAGCAGACCTGCGTAGGTCGCGTCAATGAGGATGGGGCGGTAGGTGACGTCGGGATATCGTTTCGCCGCGGCGTCCATCTCTTCTTTGAGCATGCCCTCGTAGGTGGGCGACACTGTCCACTTCGGTCCTCCGTAGACAATGCCGTGGGCTTGAGCGGCGGCCTTGAACGAGTATTCCGAAACGAATCGGCAAACCGAGCGGTCGATTCGTTCGGTACGCCACGCCACTTCGTCGAAACTCCCGGGCGTTCCTTCACGCCCTTCGTCCGCACCATAGGCGTCACCCACCGCCATGCGAATCACGATGATCGGCTTGTTGGTGGCGACGACGGGTGAGACGCCAGGAATGCGACGCCCAGTCCGGACGATCACGGAGCCGCCGATGCCTTCACGCAGGAGCCGGTTGGGCGAGCCGACGCCGCCCATTTCGGGCGGCGTGATGGTGGCTGCCTTGAGCCCGAGTCCGGTCTCGACCATCGCGGCCGCAGCCTCTCGAACGACCTCGTTGTTCGTCGCGCGACGGTTTTCGAGAGAAAGGTCAAAATGTTCGAATTGGAGGCTTACACCAAGCAGATCGCCCGTCATCACCCGGAGTGATTGGTCAAGTAGCTCCTGGCCAGTTTCGTCGCCGTCACAGACGATGACTCTTGCGATCGTGGTCGCCATTGCAACTCCTCAGGGTGAGATGAACCGTGTCGCGCGCGAGAACACTACGGCGTTGCTCAACGTTAATGCAAAGTAAAGTGGCCAGTCGCCGGCAGATGCGTTGGGCTACGCGGCTGAAACTAGAGATTGAGTCGTCATTCTCCCTTTCGTCACTTTCGCACTCCGTGTGCGGCGAGAGTAGTTTGGTCCACTATGAGCGGGGAGCCCATTGTCGAAGCAACGGTGGAACTGGAGGATGTCACAGTCCGGTTCGGTGGACTGCTCGCTCTGGATGAGGTTTCCTTCGACGTTCAGCCGATGGAGATAGTTGGTCTCATAGGTCCTAACGGGGCCGGCAAGACAACGGCGTTCAACGTCATCTGTGGTTTCCAGAAAGCCGATTCGGGCACCGTCCGTTTCCCTGCTTTGGGTCACAACGCCCTTACGACCTCGCAGTTGTGCGCGGCGGGCGTCGCTCGCACGCTGCAGGGAGTAGGACTCTTCACGAACATGAGTGTTTTGGAGAACGTAATGGCTGGCGCTCAGGGACACGTTGGCCGTGGTTTCGCTTCGTCGCTCTTCGGCTTCCCCGCAGGATTCCGTCACGAACTGAAGTTGCGCGACGATGCGATGGCCCAACTGGAACGACTCGGTATCGCGAAATTCGCCTCCGCGCTGCCTTACAGCATCCCGTACGGCATCTCCAAGAAGGTGTCCATCGCTCGGGCCTTGATGGGAAGGCCGTCGTTACTCATGTTGGACGAACCAGCGTCGGGTCTCGACGAGAATGAACTTCAGGAATTGGCTGAGTTGATAGTCCAGTTACGTGAGTCAATGAGTGTCTTACTGGTTGAACACAACATGGATTTCGTTATGCCCTTGGTGCACCGACTCGTCGTCCTCAACTTCGGCAAGGTGATCGCGACCGGAGCACCGGCAACAATAAGCACGGATCCCGAAGTTCTGGCCGCCTACCTCGGAGTCGACTCGTGATTCGAGTTGAAAACCTTACAGTCAACTATGGCGCAATTCGCGCGCTCGACGACGTCAGCGTCCAGGCCAACCCAGGACGGGTGACGGCCATTCTGGGGGCCAATGGCGCCGGCAAGTCAACTCTTCTTCGAACCATTTCGGGGCTCGTCGCGCCCAAGAGCGGGAGGGTCTTTTTTGGCGACCGGTCGATCTTGTCGACGTCCACCGAGAACATCGCGCGGCTTGGTGTGGCGCACGTGCCGGAGGGTCGAGGTGTCATCTACGAGCTCACGGTCGAGGAGAACTTGCGCCTCGGCGCCTTCGCGAGCAAAGTCGATATCCGCGAGGGACTCGAAAAGCAGTACACGCAATTTCCGGTTTTAGGCGAGCGGCGAAAGAAATATTGCGCAACCTTGTCCGGGGGCGAACGTCAGATGCTCGCTATGGCGCGAGCGCTGATAAGTAATCCCCGGGTGCTGCTGTTAGACGAGCCTTCACTTGGGCTGGCGCCCCTAGTGACGTCGGAATTGATGAACTTGATTCTTGAACTCTGTCACGCCAGCGATTTGACGGTCTTGTTGGTGGAGCAGAACGCGAAGAGTGCATTGCGAATCGCCCACGACGCAGTGGTGTTGCACTTAGGGACCGTCGTAGCGAGCGGTGAAGCGGACGTGATCGCCAATGACAAGAATCTCCGTCATTACTACCTTGGCTTGGTTCAATGATGAGCACATTTCTCGCCTCACCAATCATGCACAATATCTTTGCTGGGTTGGCGCAGGGCGTTATCTACTCTTTGGTTGCACTAAGTCTCGTGATCATCTGGCAGTCCACGCACGTCCTCAATTTTGCCCAGGGCGCGATGGCGATGTTCGCCAGCTACATCGGCATGACCGAGATAGACCGAGGACTGAACTACTGGTTCTGTCTCGTTGTGTCCCTCGCTGTTGGGTTTCTCTTCGGAGGGCTAACTGAGCGGATCCTCATCCGCCCCCTCTACGGCAAGCCTGAGATCAATGCCATTGTGGTCACGGTCGGGTTTCTGGGTGTCATCGAGGCGGTGGCCCAGGCTATTTGGACCAGTACCACACGAAATATCGCGACGCCATTGTCGCAGATCTACTTCCACGATCAAGGTCGTGTCGTTCTGCTTTCGCCGTTCGTCCTTTTCCAATTTGGCCTAGCACTGGGAATCATGGCCCTGGTCGCCGTGCTCTTTCGGTTTACGAACCTCGGACTCAAACTCCGCGCATCAGCACTCGCACCTGAAGTCGCGCGCTTGCTTGGTGTTCGGGTCAATCGAATGCTCACGATTGGTTGGATGTTGTCGGCGGGCGTCGGCGTGGTCGCAGCGGTGATCGTCGCGTCGGGGAGTTTCGGGCTCTATCCCAGTGACATGGACGGGATCTTGATCGCAGGATTCATCGCCGCCGTGGTAGGGGGCTTGGATTCTCCCGTGGGCGCGGTCATTGGGGGACTTCTTATCGGTATCGCCGAACAGTTTGTCTTGGCATATTGGTCGGCCGATCTGGCATCGCTTGGGGGACTTATCATCCTCGTCGTCGCGTTAATGATCAGACCACAGGGCATCTTCGCCAAGAGCGTCGGCAGGCGAGTCTGATGAAATGGTTCCGCTCAATCGTTGCTCAAGAGCGAACGACCGCACGTCTTACTGGTGTGTTGGCCGTTACCATACTCACGCTCGCAATTACTTTCGTACTACCTCCCGTGGCGGATTCTCAGCTGGCGGGCGGGGCCGCAATCTCTATCGTCATTCTGGGACTGAGTTGGCTCGTTGGCTGGAGTGGCCAGATCTCGCTCGGCAATTCCGGATTCATGGCCGTAGGCGCATACGCCACCGGAATCTGGGCGGTCCATCATGGATCGACTCCGTTAATCTTTACCTTCTTCTTGGCGACAGTGATCGGTGCCATTAGCGGCTTGATCATCGCAATTCCGTCCACTCGACTTAGCGGGCCCTACTTGGCTGGCATGACCCTCGCTTTTTCAGCGGCGATCTCGCCCATTGCTCAGAACTACACGTCGGTAACGGGAGGCGAAGGTGGCTTGTTCTTCAATACGTTGACCACCCCCCATTGGTTCCTGGGGCTCTTCTCGGGTCAGAACGCCACGATCAATGCGAACGCCCAGTGGACCGCGGACCTCGCCGTGGTGGTGGCAGGCGTAGCCTTCTTCTTTATGGCGAACCTCTTTCACAGTCACACTGGCCGGGCCATGCGCTTGGTGCGTGACAATGACGTTGCGGCCGAATTGGTTGGCATCAACCTGCCTCGTACGAGGACCGTTGCCTTCGTGGTCTCGGCCGCGTTCGCCGGCCTCGGCGGGTCGGTCTACGTACTCATCAACGCCACAGTGAATCCTTCGGCATTCCCGCTCACGTTGTCAATCACCTTGCTGACTTTGATGGTCTTGGGAGGCATAGGTACCTTGAGCGGTGCGGTGATAGGTGGGATCATCTATGCGTTCAGCACAAATTTGATCAGTCACCTCAATTCATTAACTGGAATCAACCCCACTTCCAATCTCGGTGCCAACATGCAGGGGATCATCTTCGGGGTTCTTCTCATCCTGACGATGCTCTTCGCTCCTCACGGCATCGCTGGATTGGGGCGCCGACTTCGTTTTTTTGTGAAATCTGTTCGTCGAGTTGCGTCGGTTTCTACTGGCGAGTAACTTTGCGCTAAGCATCAAATTAAGCATTAACTAATGGGGGGGACAATGAAAATCGGAAAGAGGAATCGTCGTGTCGCCGCGCTGCTGTGCAGTTCGGCTTTGGCATTGGCGACCGCTTCAACGGGACTGATCGGCGCGAGCGCCGGGGCATCGACTTCGACACCGGGTGTGACTGCGACCAGCATCACCATTGGAGCGTCAGTGCCGCTTTCTGGCATCGCTGCGAGCTACGCATCGGTCTCGGCGGCTGCCAACGCGGTGTTTAAGTACATCGACAAGTTGGGTGGCATCAATGGTCGAAAGATCAAGTACATCCGTCTTGATGACTGCTACGGCCTTGCTGCGTACGGTCTTGGCTGCACCGCTGGTGCCAGCACGACACCCTTGAGCAACAATCAGGAGTTGTTGGCTCAAGATCACGTCTTCGCAACCGTGGGGTCGCTCGGCACTGCGGCTGAAATGAGCGTCATGAGCTACCTGAGACAGAATAACGTGCCTCAGCTCTTTGTTAATTCCGGCTCCGTTGAATGGAATCAGCCAAGCTCGTTCCCTGAACTCTTCGGTTACCAGACGAGTTATGTTGCCGAGGGCAAGATCTTTGCCAAGTACATCAAGGCAAACTTCCCCACTGACACCATTGGTTTCATTGGCCAGAACGATGACTTCGGTGCAACGGGACTCGAAGGGCTTAAAGACGGCGGCATCACCATCCCGTCAGCGGACAACCTGACGTACAACGCGGCAGACGCGATTTCTGGTTCGACTAGCGACATCACGGCCGACGTCTCCACATTGGCGCAGAACAAGGTTCCTGTCGTCGTGCTCGATGCCGTGCCTGGTTTCACCTACGGAATCCTCGCTACGGCACACGCACTGGGCTACTCGCCTCAGTGGATCATCTCGTCGGTGGGCTCGGACCCGCTGTCGGTGAACACGCCGCTCGAAGCGGGCGCCGTAACGCTCAGTTACTTCCCTTCAACCACTGACAATGCGGATCCTTGGATTCCTTGGCTCCGCAAGGTTCTCGAGGAAGACCCCGCTGACTTTCCGAAGTTCAATTCATCGTCGGTCATGTCGTTCAACGAGCTCTACGGTGCCGGCTACGCGCTGGCGTTCGCTGAGACACTTCGCGCCGAGGGCAAGAATGTCACGCGAGGCGGGTTCGTGAAGGCGCTGACCTCAATGACGCTTGCCACGCCCGCGATTACTCCGTTGCGTTTCACTGGGGGTAACCACCAGGGCATGCAGGGTGGTGCGATTGCGACAGTGAACTCGAACGGGACTCTCGCGCCAACCAGCGTGACGGTCACGAAGTCGGTGTTCACCACCACTCCGTTTGCGGGTAGCTCTATAAATTCTTCGAACTGGATAATTGCTCCAATTCCGAGCTGGCTTAAGTAAGAACTCGTAAATGACAAGACTGGGCCCCACCCGCAAGGGTGGGGCCCAGTCTTGTTGCTCGGGAGCCAGTCAAGTGAAGGGTGTCTTGGCCCTAACTTCGTGGTTCTTCGGTGTTTTACACTGATTGCGACCGGACACGGTCGCTCGATCAACCGAACGTAAAGTCGTAGGCTTCGAGACCCTTCGAGAAGGAGAGTCCTAGAAGCCCGTTCACGTCGTCTTTGTTCTTGAATAACGTATAGAGACGGGGATAACCCGAGACAGAGACCGTTTGGTAAGCCTTTCCGTTCAAGGTCTCAGTGATCGTGCCGTTACCGCTCATGACGAGATAGACGTCGTTGGCTTGGAAGTTGATGTTGATCTTCGCGTCGGCGACAGCCTTGATCTGCTGAGGGCCTGAGTACCATTCGCCAGCCATGGCGAAATTCCCCACGGGGATGTTCGACGGTGCGTGGTAGACCGCGGCCTGGTTCTGACTCAGTTGACTACCAACTAGGTAGGACTCAGATGCGTAGTCGTAGCCCAAGTATGACTCGGGGCTGGTCTCTTGGGTCGGCGTGCGGTTCGCGACGCTGGTGGGTGGGGGAAGTTTCTCAGTCGGGTTCGCCGCTAGGAGCAATTGTCGGATCAGTGACTCGGTGCCGCTGTAGTCGCCTTCCCCGTAGTCGACGTGACGGATGACGCCCTGTGCGTCGATCAAGTATTCGGCCGGCCAGTAGTTATTCGTGTAGGCAGTCCACGTTGCCAGATTGTTATCCACGGCAATGGGGTATTTCACACCCAGGCTCTTGGCGGCACTCCTCACGTTGCTGATCACGTGTTCGAAGGCGAATTCCGGTGCCTGGACGCCTACGATGTCAAGTCCGTACTTGTGGTATCGCGCGTACCAGGCCTCGACGTGCGGGAGCGAACGTTGACAATTGATGCACGAGTAGGTCCAGAAATCGATGAGTACCACGTGACCGCGAAGTTCGCGGAGAGTCAATGGCGTGTCGCCGGGAGTGTTGAGCCATTTGACGATGCCGGTGAATTCGGGCGCCACGCCACACTTTTGTATCGTAGAGACGGGTTGAGTCGCGGCTGCCGTCTCGCACGAAGCGAGTGAGCCGCTTCCCACCGTGCCGTATTTGAGTTTCTGGAGCGCTTCGTAAGTGGACTTGTTGGCCTCGAGGTGCTGTTGAAGCGCATTCGTGTAGCCCGGGACGAATTTTTGAATACCACTGAAGGCGTTGAAGATGATGCCCAACGCCATAAGGATCAACAACACGCCCGCCACCGGACGCAGTTTTCTTGCACGTTGCGAGAGTCGACGGTTCCTTTCGATTAACCGGTCGCCAGTTAGGGCTATCGCGAAAAGGGGTAGCGCGGCGCCGGCACCGAAAAAGAGGCTCAGCAGCACGCTGTAGAAACTGACGTGGTGGCGCGCGCCGAGTACCGAGATCGCGGCGAGCACCGGGCCGGCGCACGGGACGAAGACCGCGCCAAGTCCGAGACCCAATACGAAGGCGGATCCGTTGCCGCTGGGTGCGCGCGCGCGAATCCGAGCGAAAGGTCGCTCCAGTAGTTGTTCGACCTGGGGAACCAGTAGGCCAATACCGAACAGGATGAGTAGACCAATACCCACGTCGCGCAGAAGATCCTGGGGAAGACCGAGAGCGCTGAGAACGGCCGAACCGGCGGCAATGATCAGGCTGAAGCTGATGATGAGTCCAGCGATGACCGTGGCCGAACGACGCCGACGTGCGCGAAAGGGGTGTTCGACGTCCTCGACCGGAGCGGTCCAGCCCACCAGAACCACGGGCAGCACGGGCAGGATGCAAGGAGAGATACCCGCGATGATCCCCGCCACGAAACCGATGAAGAGTAGACCGATCACTGTTCCCCTTTGCTGACGCAGAGAAACGACGCCACGCGTCGCTTCAGACTAGGGGTGACTAGTTTGACGTCGACCAGAACAGCCACCAGCATTTAGTACCTCGCGGCCCAGGTTTCGTTACAGGGTGTCGGATTTGACTCGAATCATCGGTATTTCTAGGGATACTTCGGATTCGGGCGAGACTAGAGAAGGTGCCGTTCGGTGGCCCAGTTCGTCAACTGGTAGCGATTCGAGAGTTGCAGCTTGCGCAGCACCGCGGACACGTGACTCTCGACGGTCTTTATCGCGATACTGAGTTGTTCTGCGATGTCGCGGTACGAATAACCCCTCGCAATCAGGCGCAGCACTTCGATCTCGCGAGGGGTCAGCTGATCGAGCTCGGGGTCGAGCGACGGCGCAGACAACCCATCCTGCGAGCGGTTGGTGAAAGCATCAAGCACGAAACCCGCGAGACGTCGCGAGAACACCGCGTCGCCAGCCGCGGTGCGCACGATGGCCTCTACAAGTTCTGGTCCCTCGATGTTCTTCGTGACGTAGCCACGCGCACCTGCGCGAACAACGGCAATGACGTCCTCGGCAGCATCCGATACCGACAGTGCGAGAAACTTCACACCGGGCTGTTCCTTGTTCACTGCCCGCAAGACTGCGAGCCCACCGCCGTCTGGCATGTGGACGTCGAGTAAGACGACGTCAGGCGAGCGTTCGAGGATTATCTCGATCGCCGCGGCTACTTCATCCGCCTCGCCGATGACGTTCACGTGACCCGAGAGTTCCGCCCGCAGACCAGCGCGTATTAACGCATGGTCATCGACGAGAAAGACCGTCGGTACTCGTTCCGAGGTCACGTCGAACTAGATGCTCGAGGAAGCCGAAGTTCCACCTCGGTACCGGCGCCGATCGAACTTGTGACGGTGGCGGTGCCACCGTGGCGACGCATTCGCTCGATGATGGATCCGGCGATTCCTTGGCGGTCGGGCGCGACCGCCAAGGGGTCGAAACCAGAACCCTGATCACGCACGAAGAGCGAGACTTGTTTGGCCTCCACTTCGACGTAGATTGCGACGTCTCGAGCACCCGACCACTTCGCTGCGTTCAGTGCTGCTTCGCGACAGGCTGCGACCAACGCGAGTGTCGCATCGTCGAGCGGTATGTCGCCGACCATGATGGCATCCACCGAGATGTCGTAGTTATCTTCGATCTCGCTTTCCACGTCAAGAATCGCTTGGGAAAGGGTGCGAGCCGTTGAAGAATGCGCACCGAACGTCTCAGGATTGGCTAACCAACTTCGCAGATCACGCTCCTGTTGCCTCGCCAAGCGAGTCACTTCGACGGGGTCGTTGGCGGATCTTTGTATTAAGGAAAGTGTTTGCATAACTGAGTCGTGCACGTGTGCCGCCATGTCGGCGCGATCCTGTGCGCGCACACGCGCTCGCCGCTCCATGGACAGGTCTTGGATGGAACGGATCCACCACGGCGCGAACAGGGCGAAGAGACCCAGGACGAGAGCGCTGGCCCCAGCTAAGACGTACGCAGCCGCGCCGTGCTCTCCACTGACGCGAGACATCAGCGAGATTCCCCAGATGACGAAGATCACGCCTAAGCCCGTGCGCAAGGCGACGGCGCGCCAACCGTCGGTGCGCCCGACTCGTGTTTTAGACAGGTTCGAGGAGACCTGGCGCAAGTTCTCTCGCTCGTCTTCTGAGGCGCCTCGCCACACCATGACGGCCTCCAGGCAGGACAACGCGAGGAACCACAACGACACCCCCGGAGGTCCAACACCGATCGTGATGAAAGCGATGAACAAGGTGAGTACCGCAATTAAGACCGCGAAGAGGATCTCCTTATCGCGTCGGTCGTTCATGGTTCTGGTGAAGATGGACGATGATTCGTCTCTTCGGGGCACGAGCATCCAGATCGTCATGTAAGCCGCCAAGCCCAGGGCGAAAAAGAGGGCCAGCAGTACCGTGATGATTCGTACGGTTCGCACTCGCACACCGAAACGACGAGCGAGTCCGCTGCATACGCCGCCGAGCAGAGCACCGTCCGAGTTCCTACGCAGCGGTCGTTGTGGACGACCGGGGGTATCGAGCCGATGCCCCGATGCTATGAGTGGTTGCTGTTCGATGTTTCTGAGTCTGTCATGATGTTCGCCTCGGAACAATGAGGGTAAACCCTTGGTAAAAGGGCGGTTCTTAGGGTTCATCCCGATATCGATGTCTGCGGCCAACTACTTAACATCGCAGTTATGAGTGAAAACGACGTCCTAGGCGATTCGACCAATCCTGATCCGGCTTCAGCACCGGTGAGACTCCACCGTAGCTCGACCAACCGCAAAGTGGCGGGTGTCGCCGGGGGCATCGGCGAAAGATTTGACATCGACGCGAACGTCGTGCGAGTGGTCTTCATCGTACTCACCTTGGCAGCCGGACTAGGTGCAGCGATCTATCTCGCGATGTGGGCTTGCGTGCCCCAGAGTGGTGCTCAGGAAGGGGACGAGGTCGCGAACACTTCGGATGGCGGACACCACTGGAGATTTCGTAGCTTAGTTTTGCTCGCCGGAGCCCTCTGTCTCGGTCTGATTTTCTTGACGGTGGCCCTCAACGGACACAACATAGGTCGAGGTATAGGCCTCTTCTGGCTGGTCTTCCTCGTGGTGCTCGCCGTTGGATCTTTGCGCCGCCCTGGGCGGTTTCGCTTTGTTCGGTTCTTTCTTGGATTACTCATTGCGGTGGTGAGCTTGGCGATTCTCGCGTCCGGTGGTGTTCTGGCCTACGTCGCTGCTACCGGCGTTCCGATGACCGGTGGCGTTGGTCAGAGGATTTACCAGCCGAACTCGGTGGCGGAGGTCCAGCGTCAGTACCGACTCGCCATCGGCTCTATGACCATCGACCTGCGTGGCGTGGGTTTCCGTGATGAATCGATGGCGATCGTGGCGACCGTGGCGGTTGGTCAGCTCACGGTCGAGGTACCACCTGGCGTACAGGTCAATCTCAATGCCCAGAGCGGAACAAGCACGATCGTTTATCCCAACGGCCGCCAGTCGTTCTATCTGTCGGGAACGTCTAAGGCTGCGCCGTCACATTTGAACCTCACGGTACGGGTAGGCATCGGAAGAGTGGAGCTTTATCGATTGGGTCCCGCTGCACCAATCTCGCCGCAACCTCCAATTCCAAAGCCCTAGAGAAGCTGTGGCCAAGTAATTCGTGGCGCGCGTGCTCGTGACTTGCGTCCAGAGATTGTCGTGTGGCTCGTCCTCGAGGTAACTCGTCGTACTCGTTGCGATACGCGCGAGAATGTCTGGGTCTAGATTGCAACGTTTAAACGTACACTCGACCTATGAATACCCGGTCTTCAAAGTACGTCACCTATGGCCAGTGGAATCTCATCGTGTTCGTTCTTCTGTGTCTCAGCATTCATCCCGGTTTCGTTCTCAAGCGAGACGAAGGAGGTTTCAGCAACTACGGGGTCCATATCAGGACGGTGGTCCCCTACACGCTGACGTACCTCGGTTGCGTTATCTTCACACTCCTCGCCGCCAAATATCTCCCAGCGTCGGGGCACATTACGAGGGTTCTGGCAATCGTGCTCCGCTCGTACGCGCTGCTCTGCTTCCTTCTGCTGGTAAGTACGTACGGTTACACGCTCAACGCGCCGCTCAAGGACACTCATGGGGCGATTGGCCTCATCGCCATGTTGTTCGACCCCGCAGCGTCACTATGGCTCTTTCGTCACATGAGAAGATCAGGTTGGAATCGGGCCTTGGTGGGGGTTGAAGTCGTCGGAGTGGTTCTCGGCGTCATCGACATAGTCAACGTGGCGCACGTGCTCTTTGCCGCGCAGGCCGTGATCGCCATTGGATTCGGGTTTCTCCTGGTGCGCGGCACGCACGAAATTGAGAGCCAGGAGGTTCAGCCGTCATGACCGAGAGGCGCATCGGTCTCATCGGGGGCATGTCCTGGGAATCCACGCGGACGTATTATTCACTGCTCAATGAACTCACCGCGGCGTCGCTGGGCCCGTGGCACCAACCGCTGGTTCTCGTAGATTCGTTGGATTTCAGCGAGATCGTGGGTCTGCAGAGGGCTGGTGACTGGGAAGCTACTGGTCGGATCCTGGTGGCGTCCGCTCAACGTCTTGAACGAGGCGGGGCGACGGTCCTGGCCATCACGGCCAACACGATGCACGTCAATGTTGACCAGGTTGTCGCAAACGTTGGCCTCCCCGTGATTGACATTCGCGAGGCGATCGTGGGAGAGCTTCGCGAGCGCGGTGGCACTTCGTTCTCTTTGTTGGGAACGAAATACGTGATGGAAGGCGACGTCTTTACGTCCTATCTGGCGAAAGCTGGCGTGCACGTAGTCGTTCCCGATGAGGGAGAACAACGAGAGCTCCAGCGAATCATCGTTGATGAGCTGACTCAGGGAATTGTTCTGGAGAGTTCGCGCGCGACGTTTCTCGCGATTGCGGAGAATTGTCGACGCAGGGGTGGTGAGGTGGTGGGTCTCTGCTGCACCGAGTTCGGCATGCTCGCCGATGAGTCCACTGCATCGTTTCCGGCCATCGATTCAACCAAGGCGCACGTGCGCGCCTTGTTGGCGTCAACCTAGCGTCGCCCGCCAAGCCCAGAGCCGCGCCGGGGAAACGACGCGGCTCTGGGCTTCACTGCAAGGTCGTCAGCTGATGGCAATTCCCTCTGATGCGGTCGGGATGTCAAAGACTGTGGCGACGGGTGTCAACGCGGCGTTAGGGCCGATCGCGAAGACGTCGATCGTGCCAGCACCACCGCTCTCGACGTACAGGAACTTCTCATCAGGCGACACCACTGAGTCAGTCGTTCCCGCGTGAGTAGTCGCGGCGACGCTGGCGACTATCTGTGGTGCACCAGTACTCGTCTCGTCAAAAGACGTGATGTCGCTGCTCCCGGCGTTCGAGCCGAAGAAGTAGCCGTTGGCCGAGGATACCCAGCACAGCGCCTTCGCGTTGTCACTCACGGTACCGCGTGACGTCAAGGACCCGTCGGTGTTCACCGTGTAGACACTCGCTGAACTCGTGCCGGCTTCAATAGCAAACAGATTGCCGGCGGCATCGAAGTTGAAGTCGTAGGGAACCGGATTGTTCGAAGCGCTGATCACGGGGGCCGCACCCAGGACGCCGCTCGGGCTCACCGAAAAGACGTCATAGGAGTTGGTGGAGTTTTTGGTCGTGACCACCAAGTGCTGGCCATTGGGGGTATAGCCCACCTGGCCAGCACCGTGTACGTAGTCCGGGGGCGTCGTGTTGCTCAGTCCCAGCGAGCGGTTCTCGTTTGCCAGCGTCACGAGCTTGTCGTGGTCCAAGGTGAACTCCTGGACTGCGCCCGCGCCACCTGCGTTGAGGACGGTGACGAGGTTGTTGTGCACGGCGATTGAGTTGGGGAACTGTCCGCCACTTGAAACTTGCTGGACGAGTTTGAGGTGCGTGCCGCTCACGTCAAACACTGAAACCGTGTCGCTTCCTGCGTTGGTGGCGATCAACTTGCCGTTGTTGTCTGCGAGTACCAGACCGTCCTGACTTCCGAGAGGCGCGGCCGAGGAATTGGCACCGGCTCCTCCGGCTCCTCCAGTTGCGTACGAGCCGGCGAGTGAAATGGTCCCATCACTGCCTCGCTGGTAACTGAGGATCGAGTTACCTGCGAGCGAGTCGGTCTCGATGAAGAGTGCGTGAGTGTTCGACGCGGGGAGCGACTGTGCACCAGCTTCGGTGGTGAGCGCTACGCCGCTTGTGATGAGTCCGCCGAACAGTGCAAGTGCACTGAGCAGGCGTAGGTTGTTCGTACTTCGCATGATGTTCTCCTTGGGTTGGATGTGCTACTTGGTAACAGTGCTCGGTTGGCTACGAGGTGTTACAGCGAGATGCGATGTACACACTCAACGAGTGTCGACTAATCGGTCAAGTCGAGTTAGGCAGAACGAAAGAACTCATCATGTCGTCAGTGAGTTGCGGCGGCTTGCACACGAGAGATACAAAAACTCACGTCTACAGTGTCGCTAAACGAAATAATGTTACGAGCCGATGGGCGAACTACCCTAGGTGTATGGAGGACGAAGTTCTGCTCGAGCGAATACTGGGTGGTGATCGCGACGCGTTCACTGATCTCGTAGAGCGCTATCAATCTTCTCTCGTTCGACTTGCGCGATACTACGTGAAGACCGAGTCTTCCGCCGAGGACGTTGCCCAGGACACTTGGATCGCCGTCATGAAGGGCCTCGAAAAGTTTGAAGGTCGCTCGTCCTTCAAGACCTGGCTCTTTCGAATTGCCGCGAATCGTGCACGCAAGACTGGAACACGAGAGTTCCGCGTCGTGAACGTGGACCCGGTAGATCCGGTGTCGAGTGCTCGTTTCAACGAGGCCGGAATGTGGCGCGAGGCTCCGGTGCCCTTTACTGAACTAATAGACGACAAGTTGGCCAATGCCGAAGTCTTGGAGGCGTGCCGAAGCGCAATACGGGATTTACCCGAACCTCAGCAATCGGTTGTAACGCTTCGCGACGTCGAGGGACTATCTACCAGGGAGGTTTCTGAGTTACTTGAAATCTCCGAGGCAAATGCACGCGTTCTGTTGCACCGAGGCCGAGCCAAGATCCGCGAGGCGCTGGAAGGAAAGTTGAAAGGAGGGGACTCATGGCACTGACTAAGGACATCACGTGTCACCAAGCGGTCGCCCTCGTGAGTGACTATCTGGAAGGCGCACTCAGCGGACGCGATCGGCGGCGTCTCGAGCGTCACCTGGAAGCCTGTCAGGCTTGTTCGGCCTACCTCGAACAGATGAGAATCACCATCGCGATCAGCGGATCAGTCGGCCCCGAGGACTTGCCGGCTGAAGCCTTGTCGCGACTTTTGGACGTTTTCGAGAAGTACCAACAGGACAAGTCGAACGAGTAGACGATTAGAGGTCGCGGCGTCACTCAGGTTTCGTCGGCAACAACCACACCCTTGAGCCCATGCCCCACGCGCCCGATGGCCCGTAGAGCTCAGTGAAGATCCGGTGTGTCAGGACCGTCTTAGGGTCGCGGGCACTGAATTGAATCTTCTTTGAATACCACTTACCGTCGTAACACGCCGGAGAACAGCCGTTCCAGGTCAGTGTACCGGTCGCTTCTGCGCTGACCGAGGTCCACGAGCTCCACGTGATGTGCTTGATGTAACGGTCCGAATCGGCGCACGTCAGTACGATGTTGGTCGGTCGCACCTGGAGCAGTGTGCAATTGTAGAGCGAGGTACCCGAAGAGTTTGCCGCTTGGGCCGGTCCTGGGTTCGCGATGAGCATGAAACCAGAGATATTCAGCGTCACTAGTAGCGCGCCGACTAATGTGAAACGTTTCATCACTCTCTACGCCTTGGTGGTGAATATCGTTCCGGTTGGCAGTTCGTCACGGGAGTCGGGGTGCAGTATCCAGGCTGATTGGCGCCCTTGCACGGTCCATTCTTCGGGTCCTCCGATCACGGCGGTGTCCTCGTCAATTCCGAGAATCGTCGCGTTGTCGTCAAAGGGCAGCAAGAAGCGCGTCGCGACGTCGGGCATTCTCTTGGTGAACATGTCGAAATGGGGAATGACGCGGAGGTGGGGCAAAAGGCCCAATCCCGGCGTGCCACCCTTCTTGGGGTGGCGCAGAGAAGGCACCCACGTCGTCATGGCCATAGCGCCAGCGCTGCATCCCGCGAGCGCCGCACCACTTCGCCACGCTCGCACGATGGCGTCCCATACGGGTGTCTCGCGCAAGGTCTCGGCAAGGTACCCAGGGTTGCCACCAGACATGTAGATCAGCCCCGCGCCCGCGACGAGCTCAACGTAGGCCTCGTTCATAGCGTCGTCGCGAACATTCACTGGGATGATCACTGCTTCAGCGCCAATTCGTTCGGCTTGGGTCTTACCGAGATTGTGCCAATGCTCGACGACCTTGGGACCGTCCGGCACCGCGGCGGTCGCAAGCTGCACGTACCGGGGTGGTCGCCCACTCAAAAGTGAGGCCTCGATCGCCGTCATCTGGGGAAGGTACTCACCCGATCCCACGAGGGCGATGGGTCCTGGTGATTGCTCAGTGCTCATGGGTCAAGTCTGCTGTCCAGACCGGCGTGCGAAGCGGCAGAAAAAAAGAAGCTCTTAGGCATTCAGGAGCCTTTCGTTCTCGCGGACGTCCCCAAGATGGTGCTCGCACTCGTGAAGGGCCTGCGCCCCTGCCCAGAGAAGCGTCACCCTGGCATTCGAGATGGGGCTGTAGGTGAAGAGTCGCTCCTCGTAGTCAGGTGGTAAGGCCTCGAAAGTCTTCACAAACAATCGTGACATCGCGCCAAGCTCGATCGCGACGTCTTCGGGTTCGTCGAATTTATAGAAGCCGAGGTCGACTCGTTCGTCTCGGTATATTGGGGAGCCCACTGAATCATCTTCAATTGAGGCTCGTACGATTCGTTCGCGAATCGACATGAAGACGTCGCGCATATGGCCGCCATATTCGAGAATTGACCAGCGGTCGGGCGCCGGGCGGTTGTTGACGAATGGTGCTGACGAGAGTACGACAACGACGAACTGCTCAGTCGCCTCACTCGTGCGGGCAGGTATTTCTGATGCGGTGATTGAACTCCAGCGGAAACCACAGCCCTCGCACGAATCTGATGACACCATCGCCCCAACTTACATGCCGGACTTCTCGTACTGTTCGTGTGGCGCCGGCGGCGCGGACGCGACTCAGTGGGCTCGGAGTTCGCCCTTCGGCTCATGGTTGGCGGCGTGGTCCGCGAGGCAATCCGTACTCTGGTTGTCCGTGGCGCACGTGGCACAGAGCAGAATCAGGGTTCGACATGCCAGATTCGAACAGTTGTAGTACTTGCTGGTTGGTTCGTCGCAGCGTTCGCAAGTACCGAGGACCTTCGATTCTTCACCGAACTCCTGGTTCATCCGTGCGTCAAAGAGGTAGAGCGAACCTTCCCAAAGGCCTCGGTCGCCAAACTCTTGCCCGTAGCGCACGATGCCACCTTGGAGTTGGTAGACCTCCTCGAACCCGCGCGATTTCATCAATGACGAAAGAACTTCGCATCGTATTCCACCGGTGCAGTACGTCACGACGGGCCGAGACTTCAGGTGGTCGAATTTCCCGTTATCGATCTCATGGACAAACTCGCGCGTCGTCTCGACGCTCGGCACCACGGCGTTTTTAAACCTTCCGATCCTCGCCTCGAAGGCGTTTCGAGCGTCGAAGAAGACGACCTCGTCACCTCTCTGTGCGACGAGTTCGTGTACTTGGGTCGGTGTCAAGCGAGTCCCACCTCCGACGATGCCATTCAAGTCGACCTTGATCTCATCGGCTGCTCCAAAGGACACCACTTCGTCGCGAACCCGCACCCGCAGTCGCGGGAAGTCATCGACGGCGCCGTCGGACCACTTGAAGTCGATCGTCTTGAAACCGGAGTAATTCTTCGTCTGATGCACGTATCTCTTGAGAGCAGACATCTCGCCACCCAACGTGCCGTTGATGCCGTGCTTCGAGATCAAGATACGACCCTTGAGACCAAGAGTCCGACAGAGTGTTTCTTGCCAGAGTCGAATAGCTTCGGGATCCTCCAGGGGCGTGAACCCGTAGTACAAGATTACTTTTTGGAGGTCCACATCTTGATTTTATCGATGGCCGCGTGGTCCGAGAAGAGGAAGCACTTAGCCGGGGTTACAGTTGGCCATGGGACAAGGAGCACACGAGCTGGTGAATCGGTCGATTGCTACTTCATGACCGAAGCCCTCCCGACGAGAAGATTCGTGGATGACTGGCTTCGCGCCTGGAACGAACACGATCTTGACGCCATCATGGAACATTTCACGGAGGACGTGGTTTTCGCCTCGCCATTAGC
This sequence comes from Acidimicrobiaceae bacterium, assembly GCA_003160115.1. Classification (GTDB taxonomy): domain Bacteria; phylum Actinomycetota; class Acidimicrobiia; order Acidimicrobiales; family RAAP-2; genus RAAP-2. The sequence goes on along the minus strand of PLQL01000033.1, from coordinate 69,071 downwards.
CGCCCAATTGATTCCTTCGAGCAAAGGTGTCGTTCGAGGAAAGCCCGCGCTTCGCGTCTACTGGGCCGAAGGACTGCGGAGGAAACCTGACCTTCACTTCGAACTGAAAGGAATATACGAGGGCGTCGGCATCGTGGTGATCAACTACGTCAACGAATTGGGCGGCCGTGTTTGTGAGGTGTTGGAGTTCACTGGAGAACTCGTCTCGCGAGGCTACGGCACTTACCAGTCATAGAAAAGGGCCCTGTCGGCGAGAATGGGAAATGACCGTCACCCCTTCGATTGTTAGGGCGTTTGCTTCAGGCGGTCGTTTTGGATTCGAAGCGTTGCTAGGTGCGTTCGCTCGGCGCGTCCCTTAAAGTGGCGGGATGTCAGATCACTCAAAAACTACCGACCCGATAATTGTCTATGGTGCGAGCTGGTGTCCCGACTGCCGGCGGGCCAAGCAATTCCTGTCCTCTCATCGAATCCCCTACGAGTGGATCGACCTCGAAGAACACGCTGAGGCGATCGACGAGGTGGAGTCACGTAACGACGGTAAGCGCGTCATACCGACGATCATCTTTCCCGATGGTTCCTTCCTGACTGAACCCACGAATGACGAACTCGCGGACCGCATTGGCCTTACTCGTTCCGCGTCGAATACTGAGTACGACGTTGTCGTGGTGGGCGGCGGTCCCACGGGCCTCACGACGTCCATCTACGCAGCCCGAGAGAACTCCAAGGTCCTCGTGGTTGAGAAATCAGCGCCGGGCGGCCAAGCGGGTGTCACCGAACGGTTCGACAACTATCCGGGCTTTCCCGACGGAGTGTCGGGCGCGGAGTTAGCTGACCGCATCATCCGTCAAGCCGAGCGTTATGGTGTCGAGATCCTTCAAGCTGTTGCGGTGACTGCAATCACGCGCGATGAACCCTTCCTGCGCGTGGACCTCTCGACTGGGGATTCGCTCAGAGCTCGAGCGGTGCTGGTCGCCACGGGGTCGACCTACCGTCGAACCGACGCCGAAGGTGAGGCCGACCTCATTGGTGCTGGTATCCATTTTTGTGCCACGTGCGACGGACCCTTCTATAAAGGCGCAAAGAACGTGACCATTGTTGGTGGTGGAAACAGCGGACTCGAGGAAGGACTTTTTCTTACACAATTTGCCGATCACGTGACCGTCCTACAGGCGATTGACAAATTGACCGCGAGCAAGTTGCTACAGGACAAGGTCTTGAATCACGCCAATATGACCGTGTGGTGTAACGCCAAAGTGCAATCTTTCAACGCGAACTCGTCGGGAAAACTCGAGTCGATCACCGTCAATCGTGACGGAAAGGAGGTCACGCACGATACGTCGGGAGCGTTTGTCTTCATCGGACTTGACCCCAACACTGGATTCCTCAACGGCACGCTCGCGGTCGATGAGCGAGGCTTTCTCACTACTGATCACATGTTCCAAACCAACGTCGAGGGCGTGTTTGCGGCGGGCGACGTTCGAGCTGGTTCGACCAAACAGATCGCCTCGGCGGTTGGCGAAGGTGCGGCGGTAGCGATCCAGATTCGCTACTACCTGGAATCGCTCGCGGCCAAGGTTTAGTTTCCTAGTCGGACGGGGCGGTCTGGACGATCGAACGAGGTGCCTGGGTGGTCCAGGGAATAATGGCCGAAGTGGACTTTTGGTAGAGCGCGTACTCGGGGTAGCGCTCGAGGGTCAGTCGTTCGGTGAAGCTGGTGGAGCCCAGAAACAGCAGGGTGAGCAAGAGGGCGCCAAGGACCGTCCATTCGAGGACCGAACCGGCCGCGACCGCACCAACGAAGAAAAGGATCCACCATTGGGCCTGCTCGTAGAAGTAATTCGGGTGGCGTGAGTATCGAAAGAGGCCCGTCTGAACGAAGCGGATAGCTGGCACTCGTCCGGCCTTGGCTTCGGCGACTTTCCATTGTTGGAAGTTCCACTGCTGTTGGTCGGCGACGGTCTCGGCGAGGGTGCACGCGAGGAAGGCTGCACTGAGTAGTACGTCGAGTGGACGCAGCGGTGTAGCGCGATGCTGGTAGGCCGTTAGCACGGGGAGCACGATGAGCACCAACAGGAAGTTCTGGTAGAGCACTATGAAGAAGAAGTTGAAGAGTTGGAACCGCCATTTGGACATCGATGCGCGCAGCACTGGCCAGCGGTAGTCCTCGAGTCCCGTGTAGCCGCCCCGGCGAGCAAAATTGAACGTAAGTCGAACTCCCCAGATGGTCACCAATGAAGCCATCAAATCGAGGCGGGCATTCACGAGATGACCATACGCCGCGAAGACCCACACGTAGATCACCGGCACGATTGACCAGCTTCGGTCAACCCAGGAGGTGTCGCCGGAGAGAAGTGACGCGATCCACGCGAATGCGCATACGCCGCCGGCGATGAAAACGACGAGGAGAAGGGGAGTCACGGAAAAAGACTACCGTCTCAAGATGAAACCACTTACGCGATCACTCTTGATACAGCACGACTGCGCAATTGGGAACACGGGATCGTTCTGTCGGTGCGCGACCGAACACTTAGGGCTTGGAGAAACCATCACCATTCGTGCCGCACGATAGGACCTTGTCCACGCCGCGAGTAAAGGGTAGCTGCGGATATTGAAAGAGAGTATGGGTGTAGGTCACTGGCTCTGCGTGCGTAACGACGATGGCCAGCAATGCCCCGATAACCACCAGGGTGAACCAGAATCCGAATGTACGTTTCGTAGTTCGACTTTCCCCGAGTCACGTCTGAGGGGTGACACTCCTGTTCAAGGCTATATTTCTTCGGTTACCATCGCGATGAGTCGATCGACGTCGTCATAAGTGGCAAGTGGATTCATGAACGTGAACTTCAGCGCGGCCCGGCCCTTGATTTCGGTGCGCCCAAGTACCATCTCCCCGCGGGCGAGCAGACGTTGTTGAATGCCACGCAGATCGTCACCGTTGGCACCACGGACCTCGAAAACGCACATGACTGAGGCGGGAGGGGCCACCAGTTCGAATTGTGGACTCTCCGCGATACGAGCGCCCGCATAGTTAGTCAGGTCGACGAGATGTTCGAGCATCGAGGCCATGGACTCACGACCCAGCGTGCGAAGGGTCGCGACAACCTTGACCGCGTCAAATCGACGTGAAGTGTCAAGGGAACGACCGACGAGGTTGATCATGCCTTCGATTTCATCGCCACGGTCGAGGTAGTTGGATTTCACCCGTAAGAGTTCGAATTGATCGACGTCGCGCACCACGAGGGCACTGGCGTTGAAGGGTTGCCACCAAAGTTTGTGGAAATCAACGGTGACCGAATCAGCTGTATCGATGCCCTTGAGTTGAGTTCTCAAGTTCTCGGAGAGGAGGAATGCGCCGGCGACTGCGGCGTCGACGTGGAACCACGCTCCATGGTCGCGAGCTCGTCGCCCGACCTCTTCAAGGGGGTCGATCACGCCCAAGTCCGTCGTACCGGCGGTCGCGATGATGGCAATCGGTTCTAAATGCAGCTCCGCGAGATTCGCCAACGTCTGGTCCAGACTATCGATGCTCATGATGCCACTGGCTTCTGAGGTGACGACAATGACGGCGTCGCGACCGAGGCCGAGCTGCGCGGCGGCGCGCTGAACCGAGAAGTGGGCCTGGTCCGAACACAGGATTCGCCACGCGCGCGCTTGCTCGGGCAGTCCAGTCTTCAGCACGTCAAGACCGAGGCGACGGGCCGCCCAGGAGCGCGCGAGGGTCATGGCGAGCACGTTTGAGGCGGTACCGCCAGAAGTCATGATCCCAGAGCCGCTCACCGGCATCCCCATCAAGTCGGCGAGCCAATCCAAGAGGTGCAGTTCGACCTCGGTGCCCGAAGGCGACTGGTCCCAGGAGTCCATGGATTGGTTGGAGGCCGCGATGGCGAGTTCGGTGACGACTGCGGGAACCAGGGTGGGCGGATGTAGGTGGGCGACACAAGCGGGGTCACTTGGCACGACCCCGTGTGACCACACCGTCTGTCCGAGTTCATGGAGAACTTCAGTGAGTTCGCGGCCCGTTTCGGGGCAGATCTCCGTGGACCAAATCAGTTCATGCAGGGCTGCCGGCGTCAGATTCGAACGTGGCCCGCGGGGTCGCGCCAGGCTCTCGACGGCGCAGGTTGCGGCCGAGACCAGCGTTGAGAGTCCTCGTTCGTCGACAGTGACGACGAAATCTCGCCAGTTCGGGTTCAACGCGAGGAAGCGTGTGCGACCGCGTCGCTCAGTCGGTCCAGGCCTTCGCTAAGTTGGTCCTCGTCGATAATCAATGGCGTGAGAAGCTTGACAGTGGTGTCGCCGGCGCCACACGTCTCAACAATGAGGTGTTGGTCAAACGCATTGCGGGCGATGTCGTCGGCGAGTTCGGTGTTGCCCACGTCCAGACCACAGAGCAGGCCGTTGCCTCGAACGACGAAGGAGCCTTCGCCGTAGGTGTCGGCCATCTGGTGGAGCGAGTCTCGAACGATGAGACCGCGCTGCTCGGTGCCCTTTTCCAACTCCGAATCAGTCCAGTACGTCTCGATCATCGCGGCGGAGGTCGCAAAGGCCAGATTGTTGCCGCGGAACGTGCCCGAGAATTCACCGGGTGCCCACGTGTCGAGGCTACGACGTACCAGGTTGATCGCCATTGGAAGCCCGAGGCCGCTGATGGACTTGGACAGGCAAATGATGTCGGGATCGAGTGACGAACCTTCAAAGGAGAAGAACGGACCGGTGCGCCCGACACCCGCCTGGACTTCGTCGGCGATGACGAGGATGCCGAGTTCGCTGCACTGCTCGCGAATCGCCCGTAGGTATGCGGGGTCAAACGGTCGGGCTCCCCCTTCACCTTGCGTGGGTTCGATGATGAGTGCGCCAATCTTCTGGCCGTTGACGCTGGTTCGCAAGGTCTGGGCTAGGAGTTCAAGGTCAGCCTCAGTGACGTTCGCGACGTAAGGCAACGCGACGAAGTCCTTGAGGTGGGCGCTCGTCTCTCGTCCCGCCATGGAAGCAGAGATCGAAGCGGCGCGGTACGTCATGCCGTGGTAGCCGCCCTCGAAACCGACGACGGCGCGGTGACCGGTGATGCGCTGGGCCAACTGGAGTGCGGCCTCCACGGCCGTGGCGCCGGTTGGTCCCACGGTCTGGATCACCATGTCGAGTTGACGAGGCTCAAGAATACGACGCTGCATTGATTCAAGGAAGGCGCGCTTCTCTACGGTGAAAGTGTCAAGGCTGTGCAGTAGCCTGCCCTCGCGCAAGTGCTGGATCGCGACCTCGACAAGCACCGGATTGTTGTGTCCGTAGGAAAGGGCGCCCGCTCCCGCGAAGAAGTCGAGGTACTCAACGCCGTTTTCGTCGACCAAGGTCGCACCATGGGCGCTCGAGAAGACGGCCGGCCAGCGCCGGCAGTAGTAGCGCACGTTGGACTCGAGTTCTTCGAATGGGTTCACCGCGGGTTCCTCTCGATTGGGGAGCGTTCGCGTCGGGCAGACTCGCTCGGAATTTACTTGGGGGTTCAATTATAGCCACCGCCGGGATCGCCAAATCCCGAGCCCCCATCGTACCGACACGACCTTTCTTCACGGTGAATGGGTCGCCATCGTTCCGTGAAGAGGTCTTTCACCTCACAAAACTGGTCTCGAGCAGGCCGTCGGCCGCGAGCTCACGCCAGGGCCGGCCGCAAAGGGCCGACCCTGGACCAGCTCAGTGGACGATGGCGGGTGAGGCGGACTCGGGGATCCTGGGTGCGCCAGAACGCAGGATCAGGCCCGTGAGCACGGCGCCCACGAGGAAGATGATCGCCGAGTAACCGAACGCGGACGTGTAACTGTGCACGTTCGCGAGTTCGACGTTGAGTTTCGTGGGGGCTTTGCCGATCAAGAACGACGTCGCCGCACTCGCCGCCAGCGTGTTCAGGAGTGCCGTACCAATTGAGCCACCAACCTGCTGGGAGGTGTTCACCGACGCCGACGCGACTCCGGCATCGTGTGGTTCGACTCCCGCAGTGGCGGTGTTGATCGCCGGCGCGAAGACGAGGCCGATGCCGAGTCCGAGGAGTACCAGGGCGGGAAACACACTCGAGAGGTACGAACTCGAGACGCCTAAGTGCGTGAGCATCAATAGGGCTCCGGCCGACATCAGCATGCCAACGGGAATGAGTGGGCGCGGTCCGATCTTGGGCAGCAGCACGATGTTTGACAACTGGGCCGTGATTGACAGTGACACGACCATTGGCAGGAACGCGACGCCCGTCAGCACTGCGCTGAATCCGAGTGTCTCTTGCAGGTAGTACGTCAGGAAGAGGAAGACGCCGAACATGCCCGATCCAGCGATGAGCATCGCGATGAGTGAACCACCTCGGTTACGGTCGAGCACCACTCTCGTTGGTAGCAGCGGGAACTTCGCGCGCGTCTGGATCCTGGCAAAAGCGCCAAGGAGCACGACGGCGACGATGAAGCTGCCAATCGTGTAGTGATTGGACCATGATGTCGTCTCGGCGTGCGAGAAGCCGAAGACCAAGGCGAACAGACCAGTGGTGGCCGTAAGCACACCTCGCCAGTCCAGCGGGTCGTGGTCAGTGCCACGGTCATGGCGAAGGAACGCGATCGCTCCGGTCACCGCGACGGCGGCGAAGATCAGATTCACCAAGAGCGTCCAACGCCACGAGGCGTACGAAGTGAGGATGCCGCCGAGTAGGAGCCCCAGCGCACCACCGGCGCCCGCGATGGCGCCGTAGATGCCAAAGGCCTTGCCCCGCTCATCGGGGTTCGTGAAGGTCGTCGTGAGAAGCGAGAGAACCGCCGGTGCCAGGAGCGCTCCAAATGCGCCTTGGACGGTGCGTGCGACAACGAGCATCGTGAAGTTGATGGACGCGGCGCCGAGCGCCGAAGCGAGTGCGAAACCGACGAGTCCGGTAATGAGGGCATTCTTCCTACCGATGTAGTCGGAAATACGTCCACCGAGCAGAAGGAGGCTGCCGAAGGCGAGTGAATACGCGGTAACGATCCACTGGCGGTCGGAGTTGGAGAAATGCAACGCGTGTTGCGCGGTGGGTAGGGCAATGTTGACGATCGTGCCGTCCAGGATCACCATCAGCTGGGCGATACCAATAACGGCGAGTATCCACCACCTGCGCCGGTGGTACTTCTCGTTCGCGGATTCGTTCTCGAGAGTTGGCTCAAGTAGTACGGGTAGTTCTTCGACTGACATTGCGACCTCCAGGGGGGATAAACGGAGAAGGTAACTCCACTTGTCAATTAGTATAGCGATATGTGGAGGGCATCGTTCCATTTATTTCGAAAAGCATGTATCATGGGAAAAGAAGGGATGTAGATGAATAAGACGGCTATGAAATGCCGCCCTCTGAGGGCTGACGCGGTCCGCAATCGCGAGAAGATACTGGCCGCCGCGGCGACCGTTTTCGCTCGGCGAGGTCTGGACGCGACCCTCGACGAAGTCGCCCTCGAGGCGGGTGTCGGGGTTGGCACCGTCTATCGTCGTTTTCCCGACAAAGACACCCTGATAGGCGCTCTTTTCGAAAATGCGGTCGACGAGATTGCGACGCTCGCCCTGAGCGCCTACGAAGCGGAAAACTCCTGGGACGGGCTGGTCTGGTTCTTGGAAGAGGCACTGCAGCGCCAATGCGCGAACCGAGGGCTGCGCGACATCGTCGTTGGCACGCCGTACGCTCGTGAACGCATGGAGAGCGTGAAGTGTCGAATCGCGCCAGCGATCGCTCTGTTGATTGAACGTGCGCAGCGAGACGGCTATCTGCGCGGTGACGTCGTTGGCGCTGATTTTGCGGTACTTGAGATGATGATCAGTTCTCTCAGTTGCATGACCGATAAAGTCTCGCCCGACCTTTGGCGGCGCTATTTGACGATTGTCCTCGACGGCTTAGTTGTCAAGCGGGACAAGCCGACAGTTCTGGCTCAGGACCTTGATGAGAGCATGGCCGACGAGACGCTTCGGATGAAGACCCAGCATTTTCTGCGCGTTCCTTAAGTTCGTAGTAGGCGTGGTTCCTCAGCGCTAGAACCCTCAGGTCCAGCGGTAGTGATGCTTTTCGCAACGTAGTTCCTGCCATGATGGTCCTATGAAACGTCGTCGTCTGATGACGCTGCTGATGGGCGCGTCATTACTCACTGGAGTTGTGACTGCAACTCCTGGCGGAGGTGCAGCGACAATCTCCGCAAGTCGCCCTTGCGGCGGCGTCAGTACAGCGACTTACAGTCACGTGGTATGGATCATGCTCGAGAATGTCGGCTATTCGGTGATCGGCTCGCCGAGCGCACCGTATCTAAACGCGCTGGCAGGCGAGTGCGGACTGGCAACCAATGACCTTGCTATCTCGCATCCAAGTCTGCCGAACTACATTGCGCTCACTTCAGGTTCCACGCAGGGAATCACTGACGACGGCGAGCCGAGCACGCACGTGTTGAAGGTCCCCAGTATCTTCTCGGAACTGAACGGCAACTGGCGCACGTACGCCGAATCGATGCCGTCAACTTGTGATCGGGTTACGAGCGGTGACTACGCGGCCCGCCACAATCCGGCCGTCTATTATTCACCGATCGCTGCAACCTGTGCGCGCAACGACGTGCCACTTGGGTTACCCATGAATATGGCTGCCGCGTTCACGATGATTGTGCCGAACATCTGTGACGACATGCACAGTTGTCCCGTGTCGACAGGTGACCAATGGCTACGTCGCTACGTCCCTTTGATCCTCCAGAGCCCCCAGTACCGGTCAGGCTCGTTGGTACTCTTCATCACCTTTGACGAGAACGACAACCAGGCGGTGAACCGGGTTCCAACCATTGTCGTCGCTCCCTCGGTCCCGTATGGGCAACGGGTGCCAGCGCCCTACACGCATTACTCGTTGTTGCGCACGACCGAGACGCTGCTGAGAGTCCCGCTTCTCGGAGGCGCAAGGACAGCGCCTTCGATGATCAGTCGGTTTCATCTATAGCTTTCGCAGGAGCCATTGGACGGATCTCTTGATGGTGGAAAGGCCACCTCTAGCGCTGTTCTCTCCTCGTCGCAGTGGGCCCGTGCCTCGCTTCGAAAACGAAAGACGTAGCGAGGTACGGGTCCGAATCGACGGGACGCCTAGTCGATTAGCGAAGGATCCTCGCGCCGAGCGGACAGTCGAGTCCGCTGCTTGGTCTTGACGTGATGGAAAGAACGGCGTAGGCGACAGCTCCCGCGACCAGGACAATCCGACCAGCATTCCTCCGCACAATCGTGTCGGTCGGGCTCAGCGTGCCGATCAAGAGGAAAACGACACACCCTCGATGAAGGGATTAATTTTCACTGGAGGGCGGTGGGTGCGGTGTCACTGGAGCGAAGTGGTCGCCGCCAGACAAATCGTAGGGCCGTGTAGGTGACGTCAATGGCACAAACCTTGTTATCGACGAGTCCAAGTGGGAGCGCGACATCTCGCACGACGTGGTCATTGAGGCTGGTGACGACACCAGAAGACTTCTTGGGCCACGATAACCAGAGTGATCTGTCGGGATATATCGCGGTGGCCAACTCACTTATTTCTCGCTCGAGGACGTCCACAGAGTGAAAGAACGCGAGAATGACGTCGATATCCTTTCGCGCGCCGCGTCGAATGCGGGCGCCCTCGGGCAAGTCGAGCGTGAAGTCCCTTGGGGAATGGAAGAGGGCCACGCTTGATCCAGGGCTGACACCCAGCTTCTTGGCCAGCGAAGGCACGTCGGTCATAAAGGAAAGTTACACAGTTGTGCGCATCGCCAGCTATTCAGTTGACCCCTGGTCGCCAGCTAAGGACCGTAACGAGATGGGTGGGCGGGCGAGTCGTCGAAAATCACGGCGTTATAGTTTGCGTATGGCGTGCGCGTGCGAACTTGCGGGCGTAGCACGCGGCTCGGGGGTCCCACCGAGGGAGGCGTCAGCGATCCCATCGAGTTCGCGGGTTTCAACGTGAAGTACTCGCTTTGGCGGAGTCACCGAGGCGGTGGGCGCGTAGTCGCCCTTTCAATAGTTCTTGCAACCACGCAGTACCCGTTAGGTGCTCGCGCCGACGTAACCACGACTTCTTTGACAACGACGACCATGACCATTTCTTCGATGACGACGACCACGACGGTTAATTCGGCCACGAAGACGAGAAGAACGACGACTACGACCATTGATCCTGGCCTACTGCCACAGACTTCGACAGAGCCTGCGCTCGGCACCGAGATGGGCAGTCCACTGAATACCCGGATGGTAAATCTTTGGGCCGACATCCTCTCGAACAACACGCGTCAAGCCGATGTGATGCTGTTCCCCGAGGCCGCGTACGAGAAACTGAAGGCCATCCCGTACCCGGAAAGCGATTACGTGAATCGGCTTTTGTATCTCTTTAATCTCGACATCGGCGCGTATCGACAGTTTCTCCTCGCTCGAGGCTCGCCGGTACTCCTGCGTGTCGTGACGAGTCCTCAAGATGCACAGTGGATCCCCGCGGGAGCCTGCTACAACAAGATTGGCTACTGGCATCTCCCCGGAGTGCGCTTTGTCTACCACTACGGATCCACTGTCGATTCGGTGGGCGTCTTGTCCATGATCTCGTGGCGAGGTCTCTGGTACTTCATCCACCTGGGCCAGTACACCGCCACCGGCCACGTGGGTCAGATTTACGACTACGCGCAAGGCCCGGGTGTTCCCGGCCCCCCGGGCAGTTGCTGACATGCCGGTGCATTTCATCCAGACCGGCGCTATCTTTCCTCAATGAGTACAACTCCTTCGTCGAAACCGGTTGCGATCATCACCGGCGCTGGATCCGGCATTGGCGCGGCTGCGGCGAGAGTGCTCGCGGCACGCGACTACTCGGTCGTCCTCGTGGGACGACGTCGAGAGTTGCTCGAAGAAGTCAAACGTGACGTTCTTAAGGTAGGTGGTGCGGCACATCTGGTCGCAATTGATCTCGTGGGCGATGGTTCAGCCGAAGCGATCGTCAACGAGACGATTGCTACTTTTGGCCGCCTCGACGTCCTGGTCAATAATGCTGCGTTCATCCAAACCGGGTCTCTTGACGACGTAAACGCCGAACTCGTGGATGCGCACTATGACGTCAACGTACGAGCACCACTGCTGCTGGCGAAGGCCAGTCTCGATCACTTACGCAAATCGCCGGACGCCTCCATCGTCAACGTGGGTTCATCGCTCGGTTCGATGGTGATGCCCGGCACCATGCTTTATGGATCGACCAAGGCGTCACTGGAGTATCTGACGAGGGCCTGGGCCTATCAGTTGGCGGCCGACCGGATCCGCGTGAACTGCGTCGCTCCTGGTGTTATCGATACGCCGATTCACGCGACCTACAGTGACGACCTCACCGCCACGTACGCAGACCTGGCGCGGAGGGTTCCCATGGGCCGAATGGGCACACCCGAAGAAGTAGCCGAATGGATATGGATCGTGATCTCGCCGTCCACTTCGTGGTCGACGGGAAACGTCATCCACGTCGATGGTGGACACGTCCTTGGCATTCCCGAGACCGCCGGTGGTTAAGGACCTGAGGTGCCCGTCGCTCGTCGGGCCAAGGTAGTACTTTAGGCCAACGCCGCGCGGATTTTGAACGAGGCACCCGAGGGGTCCCGTAGCGCCGCGAGACGACCGTACGGCGAATCGTGGACGTCCTGTTCGACCGAACCGCCAAGGGACTTGGCCGACTTGACCGCCGCGTCGGCGTCGTTGACGTGCCAGTAGACGGACCAATGGTCGCCAACTCCCTCGGGCAGCAAGCTTGTCGCGTCCCCGATGCCGGCCAAATCGCCCTCGCCAGATGGATCGTGCATAACGCTGTAACGGAATTCGTTGGTATCACTGATGGCGTTCATCTTCCAGGAGAAGACCGAACCATAAAAGTCACAAGCTCGGGCGAAGTCGCGAGTGAGGAGTTCGAACCAGCTGGGGCTACCGTGTTCGCCAAGGACGGTGAACCCAGGGAAGGTTCCCGCTTGCCAGGCTCCTAGTGGCGCGCCGTTGGAATCGAGGAGCACGAATTGCTGGCCTAGGTCGGCGACAGGCACCACGGGAGCGAGGACCTGACCACCGGCCTCCTCGGTGGCAACGACGGTTTTGGCGATGTCGGGCGTGTCCAGATAGATCTTCCAGGTGTTGTCCGCCTTCATGTCGCCCATGTCCCCCATGCCACCAGCCACGGGTACGCCGTCTCGGGTGAACATGAAGTAGCCCCCGAACTCGGGACTTGGCTCTTGTGCTTCCCACGAGAAGAGTTCGCTGTAGAACTTTCTGCTGCCTTCGACGTCCGAGGTCCAAAGATCTGTCCAACATGGTGATCCCAAGGGTGCTTTCGAGCGGGTTGCCATAGTTACTCCTTTGGATAGCTCGTCGTAGTCGCGCCCGACGAAATCAGCGCTTCCTGCCTTGCATCCTTCTTGAGTGGTCATTCTGGCACCGCCTACCGTCGAAATCCAGAAGTATTTCCGCGCTCTTCACTCCGTTCGAAACAACCACAGCCTGGCGCGGGAGAGGCGATTCGTTCGATACCGTTGCGTATGGGCGTAGTCACGGTCTTCCGCAGTCGGCTCCGGGCCGGCGTTGAAGCCGAATACGAGCGCGTGGCCGAAGAAATGGAACGTGTTGTTGCGTCAATGGATGGCTTCATCGATCAGAAGTTCTACGTGGCCAGTGACGGTGAGCGCGTTACAATCGTCCGCTTCAGGGATTGGGAGAGCCAGAGGCGATGGGCGGAGTTGCCGAGCCATCGCGAGGCGCAGCGCCGTGGGCGCGAAGAGTTCTACTCCTGGTACGACATCCGGGTGTGCGAGGAGCGGTCGGGACACGAGTTCGAACACCCGGAGTCGTCATGACCTCGCAGTGCTGGCGGGCGGCCGTGCCTGTCGCTACGGAACTCGATTGGTTCTTCATGCCGTACCTTGCTCGCCAGAGCGCGAAGCACTAGCGATTCGATCGTTCTATTCGAACTACGAACTCTGCGACGACCTGGACCGGATCTCGGAAGAGACCATCGCTGGGTGGTTGCACGACGACGCATATTGGTCCAAGGAAAGGAGCCGGGAAATGATCGAACGTTCTATCGATCACTCGTTCCTCTATGGAGTACTTCACGTGGAAGGTGGGACCGTGGGATGCGCGAGTGGTTACCGACCAGGCGACGTTCGCATGGATTTGTGACGTCTTCGTTGACGCCTCGCATCGCGGAGAAGGTGTCGTAACGAGGATGGTGGGCGCCGTGGTCGAGCATTGGCGAGGACTTGGCGTGCCGCGCCTCCTTTTGGCGGCTCGCGACGCACACCAAGTTTACGAGAAAATCGGATTCAGCCATTTGGCGAATTCCGATCGGTTCATGGAGGTAGACCTTCGGACCAAGTTCTAGCCGTTGACGCCGCGAGAGGCGGGCCGCGAACTCATCGCGGGCCGGACTCTCGCCCTTCAAAGCGCTGATCAACGGGTAAAAATAGCCCGCAGCGCGGCTGCTAAAAAAAGACTTGACAAACGAGTTATAACGATATATCGTTAGTTCATTCAAACTATCGAAAGGATACGGTATGGGATACCGAGATATGGATCAACCGCCCCAGAGGCGGCGTCGCGTCGCAGATTCAGGCGGGCGAAACATCGTTGGGCCGCGCCCTGGTCGACGTCACGAACGTGGCGATGACTTTGGCGGACATCACGAGGGTCATCACAATGACCCTCCGCGACGCGGAGGACGCAGCCGCCGAGGCGACGTTCGCCTGGCGGTGCTGGCCTTACTCGCCGAGCGCCCGATGCATGGCTACGAGATGATGCAAGAATTGGCTGATCGAACAAAAGGCATATGGCGTCCGAGCCCCGGTTCGCTCTACCCGGCACTGCAACTCTTAGAGGACCAAGGTCTCGTGAGTTCAGAGACCGAAGATGGTCGGCGCCAATTCACGCTGACTGAAAAGGGCCGTGAGGAGTTAACGAGTCAATCAAAGAAGTCAGCGCCGTGGGAGACCATGGTACGCGGAGCCAACCAAGACGATTTTGCTCTGCGCGTCGCACTTCGTCAGGTGTCAATTGCCGTCAGCCAGGTGGCCGAGGCAGGGAGCCAAGATCAAAAAGTACGGGCCGAACATCTCATACTCGAGTTGCGTCGACAGATTTACTTAATGCTCGCCGAAAGCATGGAACCGCCGAAGGAATAGCTGGGTCAATGATGCCAACGGCGAATCGGAGTGGGCACTAAGAGTCGGGAAGTTGCCCGATCGAATCGTTGAGCAGATCAATCGAGTCTCCGACAGCTCGTGACGCTAAAGGTAAAGCATCATCATGGGGGGCATTACAGGATTGCGCCGTAACTGGTTGGCGTTTGGGTTCGAACCAAGTAGTGCCCGGGGAGCGTTTCGCTCCCCGGGCACTTAACTTATTGAATGAAAATTGGTCCCTTCGCGGTGTTCCCTGAAACGTGGATCGTTCCAGAGTTGAATTCAACCGTGAAGTTCGCCTTGGTCGAGTTCGTCAGGATCGTCACGCCGCCCGTGTTGAATTGGATGGTGAATGACTGTGTCGAACTGTTTGAATTGGCGGTAACGCCACCGGCATTCGTCTCAAGGGTGAATGGGCCTGAAACGGTGTTGCTATTGGCCGTGACCCCGCCAGAGGAGAGTTGCACGGTAAGAGCATTCGTGACCGTGTTCCCGCTCAATGTCTCACCCCCGCTGTCGCCCGACAATGTGAGTGGCCCTGAGACCGTTGCATTGACTACTTCGGACCCACCAGAGTCGGCCGTCAACGTCAGGGCCGACGAAATCTTGCTGGCGGAACATCCAGCTCCGTCGCCAATGACGACAGCTCCCGTGTCAAAGGAGAGCGTCACCGGGCCCGAGATCGCTGCATTGCAAATACGGACAATGTTCGAGTGCAGTGACGTGATGGGACCGTTCACCTTGGCGCCCTCAATATCGAGTGAACTGCCAATGCCTACGTTGAGGTAGGCGTTGACGGTAGCGCCTGATCCGAAGCACACGCTTGCACCGTTGGGAACGGTGTAGCCGTTGTACGTGCCGGTGAGACAGGCGGATCCGACCGTGAGCACACCGGGCTTAAAGCTGAAGGTGTAGTTCGTCGTCGTGGTCAGTGTGCCAGCAGTGCACGTTATGGGGTACGTGCCGTAGCCACTTGCAGTCGTTGCAGTCGTTGAGCACGTCGCCGTGCCATGGACCACCGACGAGGTGTCACCATTCTGGAATCCGGTCACGGTATAGCTCAAGGCAGGATTCGACGCGCCGAAAGATCGTGACGCATTTACCGCCGTCACCGTCAAGACCGCCGGTGTCACCGTTAAGGGCACGGTGGTGGTCACTGACGAATAATTTGAACTGTTTGGCGTGAAGGTCACTGACAACGTGTGTGGTCCAGCGCCNNGCCACGAACTGTACGGCCGGGATGTACCAGGGCGCGCTCGAGTAGGGGGGTGAAGCGCCCCAGCAAGGAGTCGTGCTTGGCGAGTCGAGTCGGAACGTTCCCGATCCTGCCGCACCACTGTCGCAGTAGTCGCCGGCCGTCGACGTGTTCCAGTACACGGTGCCCGGAAGTGGATCTGAACCCACTGAAGGCTGATTGGCCACGGTGAGACCGACGTTGAGCGAGTCGTAGGGACAGTTCCCGGCAATGGCGCACGTGGTGCTGTAACCGTACGGCGTCGCACCGTAACCACTGGTGTTGTACGCCACACCATAGATAATTGACGAGGGTACCAGTACGTTCGGAAGAGTGAAGGTGATATTGGTCGCCAATCCGTTGTAACACTCGCCAGTGGCTGATGAGAACCATTCGCTCGGGGCCGATGGGCAGTCAGTGGGGTCTGAACTTGGCCGGTAGGGAATAGCGAATGTCTGGGTTACCGAGGTGATCAGAGAACCGACTGTGTTGTTGACGCCCACGTTGTAGATGTTCAAGGTGATGGGTTCAGTGAACGTCGCTCCAGGCGTAGTGGTGCACGTGCTCGTCCAAGAGCCCGGCTGACAAGCCCACGAACTCATGGTCACCGTAGCTTGCGAGAGTGCTCGGGCGGAGCCCGCAGTAAAGGTAACTTGGTTCCCGAATTCGGACACTTGGTTCGCTTGGAATCCCACACTGGGCAAGTTGGGGGAAAGCGGAGAAGTCGTCGAATCGTAGATCGCCGCGCTTGAGGACGACGTTGATGCCGGCGTCACCGTGATTGGCACGGTCGCGCTTACGGGTGCGTACAGTGCGCTACTTGGCGTGAACGTCACTGACAACGTGTGCGGGCCGACGCTCAACTCAGTACCGAGAGCAGGCGTGTAGCTGTAAGTCCCCGCGACAGTCGAAGATGCATAGGAAGCGGACGCGTCGAGTTGGGTGTAGCCAAGGTCCGTGCCGTAGCTGATTGAAGCCGGAGCGGGCCACGTGATGGTCGGATTGAGCGGAACCGGGTCAAAGTTGTAGGTGGTGGCGGACGCGGCGGTGCCAATCGTGAAGTTGTCGACGTTCCCCACGAACTGATCGGGGTCACTGCCCTCGCCGACTTCAAGGCCGACGCCGCCTTGGGCGGCCGCGGGAGTAAGACTGAACGGATCGGTTTCGTTCTGGATGTAGGCGTTCGGATACGTCGCCAGGATCTGAGCGATCGACTCAACGCCGGTTCCGGGATTGCCAATGGTGCCTGAGTTAGACCACCAGCATCCGGTAAGCGCGTTCCACGTCTGCCACGTGTCCATCACGGTCGGCCCCTGGTCCGGGCAAGACGAACTTCCCGCGCTAGGCGTCTGGTAGGGAGGTTCGAAGAACAAACTGTCGTCAGCGTTCGGATTACCAGTGCCGTAGTTGATGTGAAGCTCTAAGAACGGGAACTGTGAACCGTTGTTGACCTGGTCGTAAGTTGAGTACGACAGCGCCGTCAGACTCGACAAAGGAACGTTGTTGTAATTGCTGTTTCGAAGGGCAGCCGAACATGTCGCCCCCGTGGTACCGTCACCGGTTGCCAACTGGAGACTGCCTACGCCCAGCGGCGGCGTGCTGGGACCAGCAACGAAGGTCACCTGGTCGCTTGAGAACGTCGGCACAATGGCGTCGTAGCCCTCGTCGTAACACGTTTGCGAAGTGTTCCAACCTGATTGGCCACTACTGTCGACCACGACTGTCGTCGGGCTGGCGCCCGCGATTGTTGCGGGCAGCAACGTGACGGCAAATGGCGCCACGATAAGCACCGCCATTGCCGTTACCGTGGATGGACGGAATTTGAATCTCATGACGAATCCCCTTCTCGTGAGGTCTCGCGGTCACGAGACCTCCTTGTGTACAACGATCATCTTTTGGATAATTGGCTGATACCACAACAAATGCTGTCGCGCGTGCCAGCAGCGCGCTTGCCCGGCACAAAGCTCACGTAGTGGAACGTACCAGTTCCGACAATTTGTATCAATTCAAATTTGGACGCATATCGACAGGTAGGCAGAGTGCATCAAATAGAGGGAATTTCACCGAACCATGCAAACTGCAACCGACGCATTGTCTGTTTATCGCGACACACGTCTTGCTCGTCGATGGAGTCATGTCGACCTACCCTCGTTTCCATTGCGAGTAGCGGTGTTCGCCCGGCTGTACTCGTCTTCTTTAGTGATTCTGCGTCGTCAACGACGATGAAGGACTAGGAGATCGCGTTGCGCGATGGCGTCGCTGTAGCGGCAACTCGTGCGTACTACCTGCCAAGAACCATCCATGTACAAAGAAGCAGCCGTCCCGTGAAGAGAGGGAGCATTGTCAACGCGTTTGATCGCGATCTCGTTGACATCGAAGGAGTGGAATGCGGGACTCGGGCCAAGAGGGGCGGCTCTTCGAACTGCGAGGAAGGTGCCTACCGCCACTTCGAAGTCGGGAGTTTGCGTTAACCCTCGCGAGCGTCGAGATGATGACGAACCATATCCCGGTTGATTTACAGCGCGTGAAGTCACGGTTTTGCCTTATTTGTGGAAGCGACTTCTCGTCAGCGAACCTTCGTGGGGCAAGACGCAGTGAGAATTCGCTGCGTAAGGTCCAACTACGAGACGATCGGGAATCCTGTCGTTGTGAGAAGTTTGCCCCCACTTTCGATGACGAGTCCCTCAAAGTCGTCCAATCGCTCAAGAATGTCGAGGACCTCGGTGCCGCCGACCACGAGCGCCGTCGCCAACGCGTCAGCTAGCCCAAGTTCTGGTCCCACTACGGTCCCCGAGGCCACGCTCGCAGTGAAGATGCCCCGGCGAGGGTCGAACAGATGCTGGCCCCGTTCGTAGGATCCGGATGTCGCGACGGCACCCGGTGATTCGATGATGCACGCGAGAGAACGAGGATTTGCGGGGTTGATAATACCCACGCGGAACTTCTTGTCGGCGGTGGGACCGCCAAAACTCGCGATATCTCCCGCCGCGTTAACGATCGCCCCGTCAATGGCGTCGTGGCGAAGTGCTGCGAGGGCGCGTTGCGCCGCCCAACCTTTGACGAGCCCAGTGGGGTCGACGCCGCTCGGCAGCGCCCAAGGATCAAACCATCCCCCAGAAAGCGAACGAGCGACGCCACACTGCTCCAGTACCTCGCGGATTATCGCAGGCGCCTCATCGACGTCGAGTTCACCTCGTCGAATTCGCGAGATAGGGCTTTCGGGCTTCCAGGTGCTGAAGAGCACGTCGGCGTCGTGCAAGATAGCGATGGCGGCCTCTAGGGATGCTTCGAGTGGCGAATCGTCTGAGCAGTCGCCTCGGTATACGTCAATAGTCACGATGGTGCCCATCACTGACTCTTCGTGGTGCACGATGCTTTCGCGCCTTCGGCTACTGGTCATTGTCACTACAGACCCAATTTCGATAAGGCTGACTGCAAGGACTGGATGAATCCCGCCGAGGTGTAACTCGCCCCTGAGATACTTTGGATGTTGCCACTCTGGGCTTGCATGACTTCTTGTTCCAGCAACGGAATCGCCTGCTGGTCAATTGAAACTGAACGGTAATTCCCACCATCGTTGATCGAGGCAATGGAGACGTTCGTGATCTTAGAGCCGGTCACTTTTACTTGGACCGAGAGGATGCCGAAGTTGTAGTCGACTGAAGGGCCTATCGCGGTGCGTACGCTCGAGGAGACTGTCGTCGTCGTGACGGGAGGTGCTGACGTCGTCGTAGTTGTTGGTGCCGTTCTTGGCGGCGTCGTTACCGTGGAGGTTGCAGTAGTCGGAGGCGGCGAAGAACTCGCGGTCGTTGTCGTCGATGGTGCTGAGGAGGTACCAGATGACGAGCTTGCCAGCGAGCCCAAGGTGAGCTTCGCCGGGGTTGAGTTGAAACTGAGCACGCCGGCTAAACCAGCGACAGTTCCCATCATGACGAGTGGTGCGCGTTTCATCGTGACTCTTTTTCTTTCTTGGATTGGGGGGTTGACTTGTTGCTCATCAGAAGGAGAAGATTTCTTGGTGGATTCGCTCGTCTCTCGCACCAAGGCGCACGACCGCTTTGGTGATGGACTCGTTAAAGTCCGTCGGTCCGCAGACGTAGATATCGGCGTTGTTGACATGTCCTATGAACTTCTTCAACTCGCTTGCGTCCATCCGCACTTCGTGTCGCGAGCCAACGAGCTCGAAGAGACGTCCGTTTCGTTGATTGACCAGCTCGAAGAGCTCCTCACGGTGGACGATGTCATCGTGTGATGAAGCACGCACTACGACAGTGACGTCCACTGAGGTAGGAAGGTCTTCGAGCAGGGCGCGTAACGGCGTGATGCCCACGCCGGCGCCGATGAGCACCACACGGCCAGTCGAACGCGCGTGTCGAGTGAACTTCCCGTAGGGCCCTTCAATAAAGACCCTCGTTCCGGGCTTGAGGCGTGCGACGGCCTTGCTTTGATCGCCAAGTCCCTTGACGGTCACGCGAAGGAATGGAGGTCGTGGAAGTGCCGAGAGCGAGTAGGGATGCGAATGCGCCCAAAGTCCTTTCGACATGAACCGCCACATGAAGAACTGACCGCCCGAAACGTTGAGACGTGACAGATTGCGACCAGAAACGATGACCGAATAGACGCCGGGCGTCTCTTGCTGGACTGCCGCGACGCGGAGTTGGTGTCGAAGATTTCGGGACACCGGGAGAATCACCCGAAAGCCAAGGACTGCGCCCGCGCCGGCAATCCACATGAGTATCCAGACGTCACGGATAAGTGGGTGACCGATGAACATCACGCCGGTGCGAATCTGGTGGGCGAACGCGAGTGACAACGCCAGGTAGATGTAGAGGTGAACCATCCACCACGTCTCGTACTTCATTCGTTGGCGAGCCACTCGAGCTGAAGTCAAGCCCGCCATGACGAGCAGCCCGAAGGCCAGCACTGAAGCGAGGATGTCGGGGTAGTGGATTATGAACGTCCAGAATTGATGAAGGATACTCACACTCGTCATTTGTGCGTAGCCCCACGTGATGAGGCCGATGTGCACGGCGATGAGCGCGATCGGCCAACCACCAATGCGCCGGTGCCACGCCACGAGGCGATCTTGTCCCACGACGCGCTCTAGCCAAGGTAGACGTGAGATCAAGATCACCATGACCAGCATCAAGTAGGTTCCGGCGAGTCCAGCGATTCGCCCACCCAAAGTCACCCAGCCGCCGGCTGAGTTCAGCGAACTAAGTGATTCTCCCCAAAACGCGAAACCAATACTGATGCCAAGCCCGATGCCCCCGATGAGCGCCAACGCGTCGGCGATTCGCGGGACGGGTGAGACCGCGGGTCGATGCCGGGCGACTCGTTGCTGGGCGTGCCACACGATGCGATCAACGTCAATTTTCGTCTTCACTGATTCCATTTCCGCAAAGTAGATGGCTCAGATAAGAGAACGTCAAAGTTAGGATACGAAGTTGCTGTGAATTCTTGAGTGAATGAACTGTCGTTGAGGGAAAGCCCAAGGAAGGCGAACTGAGATTCCCTCATTAGTTACCGGCTGAGGTCGGACTCGTGACGGTCGTCGAAGTGCTTGTTGTCGATGTGTTCGTCGCTGATGAAGGCGAAGCTGACATTGTGATGAAGTCCCGCGTCCACCACGACGCGAAATAGCGACCCGTTGTTCCGGTCATCCCTGACAAAAGCAACGATCCATTGGCGGGTGAGGCAAGACCCGTCGGAGATGATGGCGAGTACGTGGCGAAGTTGACCCAGTCGGTATTGATGTCAAGTTCCATTGCCCGTACTGCACCGGCGCGTACCAGCAGATTGGCCAAGTCGGTGATGTTGAGCCCAGGACCCGCCACGTAAACCAAAGCCCCGTCGGCGGTGATTCCCAGTCCCGAACGCCACACGTACACGGCGTTA
This sequence comes from Acidimicrobiaceae bacterium, assembly GCA_003160115.1. GTDB lineage: Bacteria > Actinomycetota > Acidimicrobiia > Acidimicrobiales > RAAP-2 > RAAP-2. Next base: position 47,783 of record PLQL01000033.1, on the reverse strand, counting down.
CCCAGTGTGGCACCCCACTTTGAGGTGTCGCTGGCACTGAGGCCCGACGCCTGGTGGCCGTTCTGTACGAGGAGATCGAGGTTCTGGCGAACCGATGTCACGTCCGACGGCACCTTCGTTCCCGTGGACCACGAGATGATGTTGGATGTTCCGTCCTTGTAGGTGACAAAGGATGCCGCGCCCGTGCGAAGTGGAAGTTCCTCCTTGCCATTCGTGAAGTAGCCGCCGTTTGCGTTGTTCATGAGAAATCCCGCGTTGAAGGCTGCCACGAGAGTTCGGGCCGCTGATGGCAGCACGGGAGCAGTGCGTGGATAAGGCCCTCCGCCGGGAATCCAACTGCCCGAGTACAAGTTCGCGTGCAGCAGTTTGGTGTCCATCCACGCGACGCCCACGACGTAACTGGTATGGGTCTTGTCCGGGCGCAGGGTTGTCTCGTACACCGCCGGAACGCCGTCGACCCTTCGGCCGACCGGTGACCACTGGCCCTCGCCGGGTATGGCTGGCGAGGCGAAAGGCACGATGGGCGCGGGGGGCGTGAGGTGCGGTACCGATGAGTTGAACGTCACGGTTGCGCTCGAAGGCACGCGGATCTCCCCCTTAGGGACCGTGCCTCCAGTCGGTGGTGCGTGGTGGCTATACCATTCGTTCTCTACCCAATTGACAATGCCCGATCCACCGTGCGTTCGGGCCCACTCGGCTAGTCGCGATCCGGCTGAACTTCCGAGCGCGGGATTAAAGAGTGCCCCACCAACCGAGAACGCCATCCACACCAGAGCCACGAAGAACGTCATCGCGATCCCGGTGAGAATTCTTCTACGCCGATAGATTCGACGGCGCTGCGCGCGCCAGCGATTCTCCTGGCGAGTGGGCCGCACGACGTGAACTATTGTCGGACGTTCTCGAAGCGACGTGTCACGGGTCATTCGTCTAGCCGGTTTGTCCGAGCCAGGCCCCGACGTGAGGAATGGTCACCAACGCTAAAAGAAGACCCATCGCCATGCTTAATCCCAGAATGAGGCGCCGTGAACCAGATCCGGCAACCTGGCGACGGGCTCGCGTCGTCCAGTCCTTGGTGGAAAGCCGTGCCGTTTCACCGAGGTGGCTAAGGACGTGGACCGACATGGCGAGGAACCACAGGACGAAACTGGCCTGATGAAGTTCCAGCATCAGAGGCCTCATCGACGCGGGGCCAAGAAGAAGGAGTACGCCCGAGCCGAACATCACCACCGTCAAAATGACGACAAAGGGCCCCAATACCCTTAGCGCGGCGAGTGGGGGACCCTTGCGTCTGTAGTCGCTCGTCCCTCGGTAGTAGTTCGCGAATCGCCAAAGCGTGCTCGCAATCTTCACGAGGACCGGTGGTATGAGTAGCATGCCGACGAACACGTGGGCGGTGAGTAGTGAACGAACCCGCAGGACCGTGATCCCCTCGATGGCGAGGAGTATCAAGAGCACCAGTGCGGTCGTACTGGTGAGTCGAGAATTGGCCTCGACGCCCATGCGCTCGGCGTGGCGGCCTCGAGTGAATGGTTTCTTTCTCTTTCCAGTCGGTGAGAGGACGCCGGTCATCGGAGCGACGTCTCGTCAGATCGCCGAGTTGAAGATGGCCGCGTCCAGCCACGAGGTCGTGGGAAGTCGTGTAGGGGGCTGACGCGATTGACCACGAATTAACGCTACGTAATCGAACCTTACGGACCTATAACAAGGTGCGTATTCTTCACTGTTTTTTATTTTCGAGCCAGGCGAGTGCATAACACCGAGGTGTTCGCACGCTCAGGGGGTGAACTTATGGTGCATTTCTGACGCAAACGACTTCGTAATTCGCGGACTAGGCCTTTGACGCGCGCCACGAGAACTCAAAACGAGCTCCTCCGAGATCGGCGGTGGTGACCGCGTACGAAGCGTTCGTGATTTGAGCGATGGACTCCGCGATTGCCAGTCCGAGGCCCGTTCCCCCTGACGTTGAGTCCGAATGGTGGAATCGTTCGAACACCGTGGTTCGCTCCTCCATGGCAACGCCAGGACCGCTGTCGTCTACCCGCAGTGTTGCGTGGTCGCCGTCGGACGAGACACTGATTTCAACTCGACCCCCGTGACCAGCAAACTTGAGGGCGTTGTCGATCAATACTCCGATTAGACGATCGATCAAATCGTTCGAAGCCAGTATCCAGGGGACGGTTTCGCTGGAATCCTCAAAGGCCATCGAAATGTCGTGTGTTGCCGCGAGCGATTGGAATCGTTGGCAACACAGTGCTGTCACACTCGCCAAATTGATCGATTCGAGCGGAGGTGGACGCCGTTGGTCCTCGTCGGATCGGGCCAGCCACAGGAGGTCTTCGACAATATCCTTCAGGCGGCTGCTCTCGGACTTTATTTGCTCGAGAGTCCTGCGGTAACCGGCCCCGTCGCGATCTCGCGAGAGCGCCAGATCGACCTCTGCTTCAATGACACTCAGCGGGGTGCGTAGTTCGTGTGAGGCATCGGCCACGAACTCGGACTGACGTCGTTTGGCCAAGGAAACGGGTGCGAGTGCTCGAACGCCAACTCCGAAGGCGGCGCCAAACATCAGGATCCCCAAGACGAAGCCGGCGATCAGTTCGGCGAGTTCCAAGGTGTTTTGGAGCCGCTGGACGTCGGCCAGGCTCTCGGCGTCGACGAGCCATCCGGAATTGATGGCGGTGGCGTCAAATCGGAAGGTCGACTGCGCAATGGAAAAAGTGCGGAAACCATTTGACCATCGGAGAGCAGGGAGTGATGGTGTCGGGCTTGAGAGGGCCGACGCCGCGCCGTTCGTTCGCACGCTCCACACGAGGATGGGAGCGTCATCGTCATCCCGGTCGCCAGGGGCAGACGGGATCGTCTCGGTACTGGCAGAGGGATTCTGCTGGAACAGCAACTCAACGATGCTGAGACGTTGACGGAGTCGTTGGTCGACTTGGGAGGTCATTCGATTGACGAGAAACGCGTTTAGGACCAGCACGACGATGACGAAACTGACCATTCCAACGCCGGTGGCGACCCCCGCCACTCGCGCTGCGTGCGACGTGGCGGACTGACCTGACTTCAAGAAGGAACCATTCGATAGCCAAAGCCCCGGACCGTCTCGATCCTGGCCATGCAGTCCTGTATTTTCGACCGTAGGCGGGCAACGTGAACTTCGATGGTGTTCGAGCCGACTGCTACCTTGGCATTTGGCCATACTTGGTTGGCAATCGTGCGTCGGGACACGATTTCGGGACTTCGACGTAGCAACAGCTCCATGAGTAGGCACTCAGTCGTCGTGAGTTCGATCACTTTGCCAGAGCCTTCGAGTCGCCGCGCGGAGGGGTCGTAGAGCAAATCGCCGCACACGATATTCGCCGTGTGCCGAAGTGCGGGACGGCGCTGAAGGGCCCGGAGTCGCGCGACGAGTTCAGCGAATTCGAAGGGCTTCACTAGGTAGTCGTCAGCGCCCGCATTGAGACCCTCCACGCGGTCGCTGGACGTGTCGCGGGCTGTCAGCATGAGAATTGGTGTGTAGACCTCAGCCTTTCGGGCGGCTTCGATCACTTCGAGACCCGTGAGATTGGGCATTCGCCAATCAAGAACGGCGACTTCGTATTCGACGGAGGTCAGATTCGCCAGTGCTTGTTCGCCATCGCTTGCGACGTCGACAACGTAACCTGCCTCGCGTAATCCCCGTTGGAGGACATCGCGTAGGGCTCGGTCATCTTCTGCGACGAGAATTCTCATTGCGTCCACCAATCATTTCCACGTTATAACGCGATGTCGCAATGGTAGTGAGTGTCGAGGATGGCGACCGAAGGACACACTTCGTCCCGAATCCATCCATGTATCCAAAGCGGTCTGAGGACTCAGTCGTGGAGTTTAAGCTCCACGACCGGTATCGTTCGAGTGGTCTTGTCCTGGTACTCGGCGAACCCGGGAAAACGCTTTGCCTGTTCTGCGTAGATGGCGCTGCGTCGAGGCTCGTCGAGAACTTCGGCGGTGGCCGAGATCGTCTCGACGCCAACCTCCACGATGACGTCGTACGGGTTAGCGAGCAGGTTGTAGTACCACGCGGGATTGACGTCCGCTCCCGCGTAGGAGGCGAAAACGTAGACGAGGGTGCTGTCGTGCTCGTCGCCCAAGTACATCACGGGACTCGTGTGCTCCTTGCCGGTCTTGGCGCCCTTGGTCGTGAGCAAGAGGAGAGGTGCGTCACCGAAGGCTGCGGCGCGGCCGCCATTCGCTCGAAACTCTTCGATGATCTTCTCGTTGAAGCTCAAGGTGCTGTCGTCATTGGCCATGGTGTTCCTCTCGTTGGGCGACTAGTGCCACTCTAAGTCGGCACGACTTCGTGGATCGAGCCTCGCTGTCGGGCCGCAAGTCCGACTCAGTCCTGGAGGTGAGACAGGAGACGGGTGCGTATCTGGGACAAGGTCTCGACGCCGAAGACCTCGCCGTCTCGAAAGACGACACGCAACTGGTCTGCCTGAATCCGATCATCACTGGACAGGCCTTCGAACGTCTCGAGCCTTCCGTCGACAGCCGTCACGGCGACGCGACCCCTCGGTGATCGTTTCAAGTGGGCGAGATCGGTGACCGGGTCTTTGAAGATGGCCTTCTCGGTTCCGTCAATTGTGACCGAGGTGGATTTAAAGGCGTGGCCAAAGGTGTCGCGGTTGGTGCGCTGGTACGTGTGCGAACCAATGCCGAAGACCACGTTCGTGCTGGCAAATCCCTTGGCCTTCAGTCGTTCGAGGATCCGCGTTGCGCTCGCGAGACTGATCTTGTCGCCGTAGATGACGCCGACGTGCGGATCGAGCAGTCGGTAGCCCTGGCTCGTGACGGTGCCACCGAACACGTCCCAGAGGGCCTCGACGACGCCACGGTCGGCCAAGGTATTGTCACTCTGCTCTCGACCGGCGACGATGTCGACGGGGTCGCCCGAGTCGGGACGAATGACGACTCGCCCCTCACGCGCGAGAATCTTTTCTCGAAGTCGCGGAAGATAGTCGCCTACGACTCGCCAAAGGTCCCACGTGTCCGACACGATCGAGACCAGACCCGAGGGATAGAGCTCGGTGATCAGGCGTTCGTAAGTCTTGAATTCGTCAATGCCTTCATTCCCGTAGGCGGACATGACACTGTGCTCGGTAGCTGGTATTGAAGCCCCCACGAGTTCTAGGTCGGTGTCCGCGCCGTAGTTCTCTTCGAGGTACAGAATCGCCGGGATAGTGTCGGTGCCAGTGAATGAGAGTAAGTGACCCGCTCCCGATGCGGCCGCCGCTTGCACGCTGCTCATCCCGCGAAACGAGAAGTCGTGCCCCTGAAAAGCAACGGCATCGGAATCTCCGCCGGTCTCCTTGGCGAAACGTTCGAATAACTTGCGGTATTCGAAGGCCAGTGTGGCGCTGGTCGATGGCAGCCAGCACTCCGCGCTGAACAGCGTTTCGACGAAGTTAGTCAGCCAGAAGAATTCGGGTTTTGTATTAACGAACGTTACCGAGGGCACGCGCAGCGGCGCCAACGTACCTTCTCGAAGTGCCCGAACCTCGAGGGGCAGGTAGCCCAGAGTCCATAAAGCCTCGAGGTGATCAGTGGGGGGTTGGGCGATACCGAGGGTGTTTCGGATGAGTCGAACGTATTCGGCAACGATCTGCTCACGAGGACGGTCGAAGAAATTTTCCTTGAAGTAATCAATGAAGTAACGCTTGATGAATGCCTGGACGCCAAAGACCACGACGTGATCAATGTCCTCGATGGTGCTCTCGCGCGCGGTCCAGGTGCTGTAGACCACGGTCGTCGCTAGCGGGTACTGGTCACGGTGACTGATCTTATAGAAGTCGGTGAGCAGCGTCGGCGGAAAGCTCACGGTGCGTGGTCGGCGTGGTCGTAGGTCGAACTTGTCACTAGAGCCCAGAGAGTTTTCGGATGCTCCGAGCGAGGGCGGAATTGTCGTCATCGCCGTGCCCCTGGGCGATGATGCCGTCTTCGAATGCCGCCGCGAGTGCAGTGACTGGCAAGACTGCTCCCACTTCGCGGGCAAGTTCAAGGCCAATTCCGAGGTCCTTTCGGTGAAGGACGATCTTGAAGCCGATTGGGTAGTCGTCATCGATCATTCGACCACTTCGGTTCTCAAGCACCCAAGATCCCGCGGCGCCGCCGGCGAGGGCCTCCATAACCTTGGGGACGTCAAGGCCCGCTTTGATGGCCAGGGTCACGCCCTCGGCCACGCCCAAGTACGTACCAGCAAGAATTACTTGATTCACCGCTTTGGCCCATTGTCCGGCACCGAGTGGTCCGAGGTGGCTGATCTTGCGGCCGACCTTCGCCAGGACGGCACTCGCGCGTTCGAAGTGCTCAGGTGCACCCCCCACCATGATGGTGAGCGTGGCGAGGCGAGCGCCTTCTGATCCACCCGAAACGGGGGCGTCGAGCATGTCGACTCCGATTTCACCCAATTTGTTCGCGAAATCGCGGGCTCGGGTCGGGCTGATGGTCGAACAGTCGACGACAAGCGAGCCTCGGTGGGCACCTTCGGCCACTCCATTTGGGCCAAAGAGAACACTTTCGACTTGGGGAGAGTCGGTCACGCACGTGAAGATGATGTCGCTGGATCGGGCGAGATCGGCGGGGCTGGTCGCCTCGCGTGCGCCGAGCTCGACGAGTTCCTTCGCGCGTCCTGGCGTACGATTCCAAACGGTCATGGGATAACCCGCCCGGGCCAGGTTCGCGGCCATATACGAGCCCATAGTCCCGAGACCGGCGAAGCCCAATCGTTCCATTGAGGTGGTCGTCGTCGAACTCATCTTCCCCTTCTTTGAGTCTTAGCCCGTGACAAGAACGTCGTGCGAGAGCCATCTAATCTCACGGTGCCAATCAGAATACGGCGAACACGTGAAGCCTAGGGGGTATCACGACGACATATTATTGAGCGACTCGTCAGAGGGATGAATTGACGGTCACCGTCGCGCGAGGCGCAAGCCGACAGCGCTAGGCGTTGCTTCGGTGCTGGGCGAGTCGCGCGTTCCTGCGCTCAAGCCACGAACCCATGATGTGGTCTTGCATGGCGAGGAAGGCACCTTCAGGGTCGCGCGCGGCAATTCGTTCGTAGATGGCCACGTGACCCTCATGGGACGCGGCGATCTCCGCTCTCCGCATCTGTGGGTTGTAGCGCGTGCTCGCGCGAGCATAAGGGTGCACGGTGCGGATGATGGAACGACCTAATTTGTTACCAGATGTCCGAAGAATGACGTCGTGGTATTCGATGTCCGCGAGGACGTAGTCATCGGGCCGGTCGAGCAGAGACTCGAGGTGATTGAGGGCGTCGTGAAGCTCTTCGAGTTGTTCGTCGGTGATCTTCTCGACCGCGCGTCGGGTCATGAGACATTCGAGCCCAACGCGAACGTCAACCAGGTCATCGAGAATCTCGAGTTTCTCGTCGAATCGGATAGCCGCCTCCAGCACCATGGGATCGAGGAGATTCCACTGACTCGCTGGGGCCACCGTCGTGCCTTGGCCCTGTCGTACTCGGATCAGTCCCTTTTCCTCCAGCAACTTGAGCGATTCGCGCACGACTGTTCTGCTCACGCCAAAAGCGACGCCAAGCTCGGGATTGGTCGGCAACGTGGTTCCGGGAGCCAATTCGCCGCTGACGATGTTCTCCGTGAGCGTCTGCAACACCGCAACGCCAAGACTCGTTGGTCGCGGTGGCGCTGGATTCGCGACGAGCGACGTCAAACTGGAGGCCAATTTCGGCCCATTCATACGAATATCTGTCACTTGACCCCCGGACCGAGAAACGCCATCAGACTCGTTTTTCCTTATACATATTACCTACCCGTTCGGCTCAGCGAAATCAGCCAAGACAGTCAATGAATAGGGAAGAAATTCCACCAATTCCTCTGGGAGTTCCTTTTGCATTCGTATGTTATCATACGAATGTTGTGCTATGAATAAGCGGTTAGCGGTACGTTCGGGAACTTCCTTTCGAACGAGCATTCCGCAATCGCAGCGTCGAATCAACGTGATCATACGGGGGGATTGTGCGAATAACGAGCGTGGAGAGTTTTAGCGTCTTCTCACCTGGCGCACGGCCTCAGTTCGCGTGGCGCGAAGGACTCCCCGGTGGTCCGGACGACGGCTACGCGTCGGTCCTGCTGATAAAGACCGATGAAGGCGTCGAGGGAGTAGCCATTGCCCCTCGCCCCGGAAGTGGTCCCGTGGTCAGTGATCTGGTGGAGCGCGTCTTGCGCGACGAACTCGTAGGGGCAGATCCTTTGCAGCGCGAATGGCTCTGGCACCGAATGTGGGAGCTCGACCGCGTCTACGAGTTTCCCATCAACGTCCTTGGGTTGGTCGACACCGCCCTGTGGGATCTCGCGGGCAGACTGTACAACGCGCCGACGTGGGAAGTTCTTGGTGGCTATCGCCAAGAGATTGAAGCGTGCGCGTCGACGTCGACCTTCTCGACCCTAGAAGAGTACCTGGACGTTGCGACCCAATGCATCGAACTCGGTTACCCGGCGATCAAAGTTCACGCGTGGGGTGACGCCCGTAAAGACGCCGCGCTCTGTCGTGCCCTTCGTGAGCACGTGGGCGACGAGTATCCATTGATGTACGACGGTTCCGCTGGTTTTGACCTCGTCGACGCAATTTACGTTGGCGAGGCCCTGTCGGAGGCGAATTACCTCTGGTACGAAGAGCCGATGCGTGAGTTCAATATCACGGCGTACAAGTGGCTCGCCCAGCGAGTTCGGGTGCCACTCAACGTCGCCGAGACATCGGACGGCGTTCACATGAACACCGCGGACTTCATCCAGAGCGGATGCGCGACCTTCGTGCGCACCAGCACGGAACTGCGCGGCGGGTTCACCGGGGCGATGCGTATCGCCCACCTCGCTGACGCCTTCAGGCTTCGTGCCGAACCTCACGGCAACACCATCTACGCGCGTCATCTCTGTATGGCGATTCCCAATTGCACCTATTACGAGTCTCTCGTGACGTCGAATCCGGCAAAACGCGAAGTTGGAATCAACGCGAAGGGAATAGTTGGAGCGCCTCGAGGCCCAGGCGTCGGTCTGCCGCCCGGTCTCCACTATCCGCCCGAGTTGGAATCGTACGTTGTTGATCTTGCGGGATCTGCTGTTCCGTAGTCCGGGGTGCGTACGAAGCTGTGAAATTCCTTCAAGCAAGAAAATCCAAACATTAGAAAGAAAGTAGGGGGAAAGTAATGAGTTCACCGATTACTAAGAAATATTGGCGTAGGCCTATTCGACCTAGGCTGCGTGCCTCGGTTATCGCGGTCGTGGCTTCGAGCATGGCAATTGCGACGTTCGGGATCGCTGGCGGCGCCTCGGCTACGTCAAAGCCCAAGCCCAAGCCCACGATTACCGTCTGGGTTGACTCGACGAGAGTCCCTCAGGTCAAGGCGTATGAGAAGGCCCACCCCACCGTGAAGATCTCGATGGTGATCTACAACGGTAATGCGAACGGCTCGGGCGTGCTCCAGTCCAAAATTGCCTTGGATAACAGGGTGCATGGCGGCTGGCCCGACATCGTCTTCAGTGAGGAGAACAACGACGCGGCATCATTAGCTAGTCCTCAGTTCAACTATCCAGCCGTCCTGAGTAACGGTACGGTGTCAAAACCCATCTTGAACGGCTACGCGGCGGGCACGCTCGCGGGCTGCACGGTGAACGGCAAGGTCTACTGCCTGCGTAACGACCTGGCTCAGAACCTATTGTTCTACAACAGCGCACTGATGACCCAGTTTGGTTACACCGTTCCCACAACGTGGCAAGGCTGGCAGACGCTAGGCGAACAAGTAGCGACCCAGCACCCGGGCTACATCGTAGGCAGCGTGGGCGACAACTGGGACGACGACATCTACCTGTGGCCGAGCGAATGCCACGTGAATGATGTGGTGAGGACCGACACCATTGACATCAACGCCAACGACCCCAACTGCACGCGTGCGACGCAACTCATCGACCCGCTGGTCAAGGACGGCGCAGTGACGACGGACAGTGTCTTCTCGTCGACGTTCACGACGGCGTACAACGACAAGATTCTGATGATGGTCGGACCGGCCTGGTACGGCCAGTACCTGTTCCCGGGCATCGTTCCCAAAGGTGACCTTGCTGTCGCTGATCCGTTGAGCTGGGGCAGCGGCCCGACCTACACCGGTGAAGTTGGCGGTGGTCTTTGGTTTATGTCCTCGCACATCTCGGGGACGACCAAGAGTCTTGCGGCCTCGGTACTGACGTGGCTCTCGACGTCCTACGGTAGCCAGGGCATTTCCCCCGGCTACCCGGCGTACGTCGCTGACGAGACGCAGTGGATTGCGGCCCAGCAGGCGTCAGGTCTGTATTCGAACGAGATCGCACCGGTCTTCGCCAAGGCCGCCACCGAAGTGTGGCAGGGTTGGTCGCCGGTGCCGTGGAGCACTGACTCGGTCTTTGGTAGCACGGTAGTCACCGGGCTCAATTCGGGATCGACAATGTCCTCGCAACTTGCCGGCTTTGCTTCGCAACTGGCGGACTTTGCCCAAAGTGATGGCTACACCGTCGTCACGTCTCCGTAGTAGTAGGAAGATTCAATGCAATCGGTCGTGCCAAAAAGAACCTCAGCCCCTCTCGGCGCGACCGATTCATTGAATCCAAAGCTACGACGTAAGCAGAGAAATGGAGTAGCCGGATACGCCTTCGTATCCGGCTACTTCGTTCTGTTAGTGCTCTTCGGGGTGTTACCCGCGGTGTACGCCATTACCTTGGCGTTCACGTCCACGGGTGGACACTTCGTCGGACTCTCGAATTTCGTCAAGACCGGAGAGGACTTTCGGTTTCTTCCCGCTTTCGAGCACGTGGGTGAGTATCTGCTGATCTGGCTCGGGTCGCTCGTCGTTATTGTCGTCGGGCTGGCCCTCATGCTCCACAGCATCTCGAGGCGGGTAAGTTCGGCCTTTCGCTTCATCTTCTACTTGCCGGGAGCGTTGGCCGGTGCGGCCAGCGTCCTGGTGTGGCTCTTCATGCTTGATCCGACCGTGAGTCCGTGGCGCGAGTTCTTGTCCCTCTTTGGATTCAAGAATCTCGGTCAGACAATCTTGCCGGGCCACCTACCCATAATCTTCGCCATCATTGCTTTTTGGGCCGGCGCCGGTGGTTGGATTGTCGTGACCTACGGGGCGCTCAACAACATACCCAATGAACTCATCGAAGCCGCAGAACTCGATGGCGCAGGAGCGATACAGACCGCGCTTCGAGTGAAATTACCCCTCATTAAGAAATGGGTCACCTTCATGTTGATCCTGGCCTTCGCCGCGGGTACGCAATTGTTTGTCGAACCGCAGTTGGTGGGAGAAGCGAGTCTCGGACTGATCAGTCCTACGTGGTCTCCCAATGAGTTGGCCTACTACTTCGCTTTCCAGGACAACAACTTCAATTACGCTGCTGCAATCTCAGTGGATCTGCTCGTCATCGGTCTGCTCTGCGCCGCCGTCCTGGTCTTTCGCACGAAGCTCTTCGAGGTGGAGTGATGCGACTCTTCAATCGAATCTGGTCGCGCACCTTTGCCTACGTCGTTCTTCTGGGTTTTACGGCGTTCTTCGTCGTACCGGTCATTTGGCTTTTGTTGTCACCCACGAAGACGGACCACGAATTGGTGGTGGGCAATCCATTCGCCATCGGAACGCTTCACAACTTGTCCCACGCCATCCACGTCATGTTCACGTTCGAGGACTATGCGCTGTTGAACTGGTTGAAGAATTCGGCGATCTACTCCTTCGGCGGCATCGTGATAGCCCTCGCCTGTTCAATACCCGCCGGGTATGGACTGGCTCACACGCAGTTCATCGGACGAAGGACGCTGCTCGGCGTCACGCTGTTCGTTATGATCATGCCCGCGACTGCCCTGGTTCTGCCACTGTTCCTTGAGGCGAACGCGGTTCACGCCGTGGGCACGCCGTGGTCAGTGATCCTTCCGTTCTCTTTCTTTCCGTTCGGGGTCTACCTGGCCTATATCTTCTATTCATCCTCGGTCCCCAAAGACCTTCTCGCGGCGGCCCGAATAGACGGGTGCAATGAATGGAATGTCTTTCGTAGGGTGGCGTTGCCTCTGGCGCGACCGATCATCGCACTCGTGACGTTCTTCGCCTTTGTCGCTAACTGGAACAACTTCTTTCTCCCGTTCGTCATGCTTCCCAATAGCACCAACTATCCGCTGCCCGTTGGACTCCAAGACCTCCTCGCCGCGACGCCGGCCTTCAATCCTGGACAAGGTGGCCAAGTACCCATCTATCGACCGGAACTTGCCATCGCGACGATTGTCGCCATGGCGCCCGTGCTAATCGTCTTCCTCTTCGCTCAGCGTTCTCTCGTTTCGGGGATGCTCGCGGGTGCGACCAAGGAGTGATGCAATGAGGCGGCGATCGTCCAAAGTAAGTGCGAGTAGGTCGCGGCGAGAGTTCACCGACACGCTCGTGTTGAACCAACGAGCAAAGGTTTCCACGAAAGGAACAGCTGATGTGTCCCGTCACGCTTGAGAAACTGACCAAGGTCTATCCCAATGGTTACGAGGCCGTCCACGAATTCGACCTTGAAGTCGCGGACGGCGAATTCATGGTCTTGGTTGGGCCTTCGGGATGCGGAAAGACGACGGCAATGCGCATGGTCGCCGGTCTGGAACAGATATCGAGCGGCACGCTGCGAATAGGCGATCGAATCATGAACGATGTGTCCCCGCGCGATCGCGACATCGCCATGGTGTTTCAGAACTACGCCCTGTACCCGCACATGACTGTAGGCGAGAACATTGGTTTCGCCTTAAAAATGAAACACACGCCTAAGCAAGAGATCGTCAATAAGGTCCGTGATACCGCGGAGATTCTCGGGTTGACGGAATGGATTGACCGCAAGCCGGGCCAGTTGTCGGGAGGTCAGCGGCAGCGCGTCGCCATGGGGCGCGCGATCGTCCGCGAGCCCAAGGTGTTCTTGATGGACGAGCCCCTTTCCAACCTTGACGCGAAGCTCCGCGTGCAGATGCGAGCGGAAGTCGCCCGTATTCAGAGGCGCTTAGGTGTCGCGACCATCTACGTGACCCACGACCAGGTCGAGGCGATGACCATGGGTGATCGCGTGGCGGTGATGAGGGCGGGAGTACTCCTGCAGTGCGATAAGCCGCAGCGTATCTACGACAGTCCCGTGAATATCTTCGTGGCGGGATTCATGGGGTCACCGTCGATGAATCTCTTCGAGGCGAGTTTGGGCGAAGGTGCGCGATCACTTCGGCTAGGGAGCCAGGAGATCGTCCTACCGGCATCGGTTCTTGCGGCTCGACCCTCGCTCGTGAAGTACGCGAACAACGAGATCGTCATCGGCGTAAGGCCCGAGAGCCTTGCGATGGCGGGACCAAAGCGTTCGGCCAGCGGCAACGAGACCGTACAGTTCGAAGGCGACGTTGATCTGATCGAGGCGCTCGGCTCCGAGATCCTGGTGCACTTTTCCACCGATGCTCACCGTGTGGAGGCGGAGGGAATGTACAGCGACGACGCTGAGGGCTTGGAAGCGGGATCGATTACCCGACCGGGTGACGGCGTCGCGCGGATGGCGCCGGACACCCAGGTGACGATCGGCAGTCGAATCAAACTTCAGATGAATACGAAGCGTCTCTATTTCTTTGACGCCGTGACGGGACTCTCGATTGAGGAATGAAGACGTGGGCACGAGCGAAGCGACCGCACGATGTTTGAACGTGACCGAGCCCACCAGTCGAGGGATGGTCGACCGCTTCGATCTCAATGGCGTGGACTATGAGTGAAGGTCGTCTCGATGCCAGAGGAGACTTGAGGCGCGCGGGTTGGGTCATTCAGTTGAAGCCCGGCGCGCGCGAGGAATATCGACGTCTGCACGAGAATGTGTGGCCCGGCGTCCAAGCGAGGCTCCGCGACGGTGGCGTCGAGCGGTACACGATCTTCATGCGCGACAGTCTCCTTTTCTCGTACATGGAATATCGAGGCGATTGGCACGACGTGCAATCATTCATTGAAGTCGACGAGGAGACCCAACGGTGGTGGAAACTCACCGAGCCGCTCCAGAATCCACTCGAGAGCGCTGATGTCGATGAGTGGTGGGTCAGAATGGATGAGGTCTTTAACTTGAGTGGGTCACGTGAAGCAGGCGGTGAGGAGAAGGTATGACGCCCAATGAGAAATCGAAGGCCTCGGCGCGGGGCTCGATTGAGTTCGCGGGACTTACCGCGATCGTGACGGGTGGTGCGTCGGGGATCGGACGTGCGACCGTGGACAGACTGTTGGCCGAAGGATGCCGCGTTGCTGTGCTGGACCTTGACGTCACCAGCGTCGACGTCGGAGTTGGGCTCCTGGCCATTGAGTGCGACGTGTCTGACAACGTGAGTGTGTCTCGCGCGGTCACCATCGCCGCGAACGACTTCGGAAGTTTGGACGTAGTGGTCAATAATGCTGGAATCGGCGCCCAAGGGACCGTGGAGGATAACTCTGACGAGGAGTGGCGCAAAGTCTTCGAGGTGAACGTCTTTGGCATGGTGCGCGTCGCGCGAGCCGCCATCCCCTCCCTGCGAAACTCGAAGCATGGCGCAATCGTGAACACGTGTTCGGTCGCCGCGGACATCGGCCTACCTCGCCGCGCCCTCTACAGTGCCAGCAAGGGTGCGGTGCTCGCTCTTACTCGCGCGATGGCGGCTGATCACCTGGCCGATGGGATCCGCGTTAATTGCGTAAATCCTGGAACGGCCGATACTCCTTGGGTGCAGCGACTTCTCAGCCAGGCCGAGGACCCGACAAAAGAACTCGAGGCCCTTTCGGCGCGTCAACCCCACCGTCGCCTGGTGAGCGCCGATGAGGTAGCGGGGGCCATCTGTTATCTCGCGAGTCCACGTTCGGGTTCGACGACCGGCGTCGCGCTTGACGTTGACGGGGGACTTGTCAGCCTTCGCGTGCCGAGCGCTTGACGCGTAACAGCTCGTTGAGACCATGAACTCGTCACCGATCACCTCGCTGGGCGTGGGTTCTGGGGGAGTGCTCAGTCGGTTCATCTTGGGTTGCGCGACCATCGGCAACCTCTCGCACCCAATGAGTGACGATGACGCGACTGAGGTATTGGAGACGGCGTGGAACGCCGGCGTGAGGACTTTCGATACGGCTCCGCACTACGGCGTTGGATTGTCCGAGGAGCGACTTGGCCGATTCCTGTCCGGACGCGACCGCTCACACTTCGTCGTCTCAACCAAGGTCGGACGCCTTCTGGTGCCGAGCGACCAGGACGTTGACGGCGTCGAGGGCTTCTTTGCGACACCTCGACGTGCTCGAATTCGTGATTACTCGCGTGAGGGCGTTCGCAAGAGTATCGAGCAGAGTTGCGAGCGATTGCAGCTCGAACACGTCGACATCGTACTCATCCATGACCCCGACGACTACGAAGAAGTAGCCCTTGACGAGGCCTATCCAGCGCTCGTAGAACTACGCGATGAGGGTGTCGTGCGCGCGATCGGTCTTGGGATGAATCAAGTACCGATGCTCGAACGTTTTGTGGCGAAGACCGACATTGACTGCGTCCTGGTCGCTGGTCGCTACTCTCTCTTGAATTCAGAAGCGGATGCTGGTTTCTTTGAGTTGTGCGCGAGTCGCGGCGTCGCGGTGTTGGCGGGTGGGGTCTTTAACAGCGGCGTCCTGGCCAATCCTTCCGCGGGCCGGTACGGCTACGCGCCACCGAGTGAGGAAGTCCTTCACCGCGTAAGCGAGATCGAGAGCGTCTGTCTGCGCTACGACGTGAGCCTCGCGGCCGTGGCTCTCGACTACGTCCTTCGCAATCCCCGGGTGACGGCCGCGGTCGTCGGTGCTCGCAGTGGTGGGGAGGTGCACGAAAACGTTACGAATCTCTCAGTGGAGGTTCCCGACGCCCTTTTCGTCGAATTACGGGACCGTGGTCTCACAGAAGTACCACGGTGGGCGCCTTCGTGATTCTTGACGCTCACTTTCACGTGTGGGATGCCTCGCAAGGAGGGCACGAGTGGCTCGAGGGTACACCCACCCTGGCGCGTCGTCACACGGTTGGCGAGTACGAGGCGATCGCGCATGCGAACGGTGTCGAAGGTGCCATTTTGGTGCAGGTGAGAAATGATGCTGCCGAAACGTTCGAATTCCTCGATCTGGCGAAGGAGTCGACCATGGTGAGTGGCGTAGTGGGTTGGGTCGATCTCGAAGCGCCGGACGTGGTTGAGCAACTCGCCGCCCTTCGCGAATCCCCGTACGGCCATCTCCTCGTGGGCGTGCGTCACCTCGTAGAAGCCGAGAGCGATCCGCACTACCTCGAACGCGACTCGGTGCGGCGAGGATTGGCCGCGGTCGCCGCGAGTGGTCTCGTCTTTGACTTGCTCGTGCGCCCACGTCAATTGTCTTCGGCGCTTCACGCCGTGCGCAACTGCGAGGGTCTGAAGGTGGTTCTCGATCACGCAGGATTTCCGAACGTCACCGACCTCGATCAAGAGTCGTGGTCTGCGAACGTTCGTGGTCTGGCGCGGACCGGACAGGTGGCGTGCAAGCTTTCGGGATTCGTGACCGAACTCGGTTCACGAGGGAGCGAGGCGCACGTTCTGCGAGCATCGGAATTCCTTGTCGAGATCTTCACGACACGTTCGCTGCTCTTCGGTTCGGACTGGCCGGTCTGCTTGCAGGTGGCGTCATTCGAGGAGGTCCTGCGTCTTGCTCGTGCGAGCCTCGTCAATCTCCTGCCTTCGGAGCTTCATGATGTCTTTGGCGAGAACGCCCGACGGTGGTATCAAATCAATAGTGATGAAGTAAGGAATCGAACGATGGTGCAGCGTTGATGCTGCATCGAGTGAACAAAGGAGATGGAAAGTGCGTTTACTGCGCGTAGGTGAATACGGTAAGGAGCGTCCGGCCGTGCTAATGACGGACGGCCGAGTTCTGGACTGTTCGGAACTCTGTCGTGACTACGATCCCGAGTTCTTTCGGACGAACGGCTTGGCGACCCTCGAAGCACGCGTCGGCGAGTCCAATCTCCCTGAAATCGACGTGTCCTCGCTTCGTATCGGCGCTCCCGTCGCTTCACCGCAAAAAATAGTGTGCGTGGGAATGAATTACATCCTCCACGTTCGAGAGAGCGGCTCTAAGATCCCTGATGAACCCGTACTTTTCATGAAGTCGCCGGGGACATTGGTGGGTCCTAACGATACGGTCCTCATACCGCGTAAATCCACGAAGACCGATTGGGAGGTTGAACTCGCGGTCGTCGTCGGACGCCAAGCGCGGTACATCACTTCACCCAGTGACGCGCTCTCGTACGTCGCCGGCTACGCGATCTCCAACGACGTTTCTGAACGTGAGTTCCAACTCGAACGAGGCGGACAGTGGGATAAGGGTAAGAACTGCGAAACATTCAATCCTCTCGGCCCGTGGTTGGTAACGGCCGACGAGATTACGGACCCTCAAGACTTCGACCTGCAACTTTCGGTGAACGGTGTGTTGCGTCAGAGTGATTCGACCGCCAACATGATTTTCAGTGTCGCTCACGTCATTTGGTACATCAGCCAGTTCATGGTGCTCGAGCCAGGCGACATCATCAATACCGGCACTCCCGCCGGGGTCTCCTTGGGACACGATGACGTGGCGTACCTGAAGTCAGGCGACGTCATGGAGCTCGAGGTGCGCGGACTCGGTCGTCAACGACAATCGGTCGATCACGCTTGAGTCACCTCACGCGTCGGGTCCACGTGAATCTTCGGACCCGGACCCGCGGTCGCCGGTCGTTTGCCGTTCAGCACGTCGCCGACACCTTCAAGTCCAATCGTGGCCCCAATGAGCGGGCGAGGATCAACGTTCCCCGACGCGTAGATCGAGATCGTTTCGGCGAGAGCGGGCGAGGCGCTCAGAATTCCCACCGCGGTAACGTCCTTTAAGGTCATCGCGCGAGTGTCGATTTCGCTCGGTCCCGATCCGAATCCGACGTAGACAACCCGACCCCCGGGTACGACGAGGTCGAGCGCTCTCGCGGGAGAGTCCGCGTCGTTCGATGCGTTGACGACGGCGTCCCACTCGAGTTCGGGGATCTCAGATTGGTCCCAGGCTCCCCCAAATCCCAGCGTGCCTGCGAATTCGATGGTCGGTGCAGTGACGCCAGCCACGTGCACCTCGATGTCGCGTGCCTGGGCAAAGAAGGCCACGAGTAGACCAATGGTTCCGGGCCCCAGCACAAGGAGCCGGCTGCCGGCCCGCAGATCCGCCGCCAACAGCGAGCGAAGTGCGTTGCCGCCGGGCTCGACGAGGGCGCCCGTGGCGTCGTCGACAGAATCGGGCAGAGCATGTAGTGACGTCACAGGTACGACGAGCTGTTCGGCCAACGCCCCGGGAAAGTCGTCGCGGATGCCCACCTCTCGACGTGTTTCACACACGTGCTGATGGCCCGAGCGGCAACGTCGGCAGGTCCCGCAACCGAGCATCGTGTCGCCGGTCACCCGTCGGCCGATCCAGTGGCGCTCGACGCCGTCGCCGACCGCCGTGACCGTGCCCATCCATTCGTGACCGAGGCGCATCGGGAAACTCGCGTGACCGTCGTGCAGGTAGGCCATGTCGCCCCGGAAGAAATCGACGTCGGTGCCACACACGCCAACCCGCTGGACATCAACGACGACCGACCCCGCCTCGGCAACGGGGGGTGTCACTTCGCGGACCTCGACCGCAAAGGGTGCGGTGACGACAAAGGCGCGCATCAGACTACTTGACCGGGTTCGTTGGAACTCGGTTGGTCGAGCCTGGAGAGTTCAACGCATCATCGATGATCATTGGTCATTCTCGTCGCTGCGACCCTCTACAATCGCTCGAATGATCGTCACATCGTCCACGAGCTCGTGCAGTGGCGTTCGGTAGGAGAGCGCACTGATGCTTATCGCGCCACTGGCGACTTGCGGTGATGACAGATAATAGGGCAAGGCAATACAGTTGACGCCTTGTTCGTTCTCCTCGTCATCCACTCCGTAGCCGCGCTCGCGCACGAGTTCGAGCTGGTGATGCAATTCTTCGGCGGTCGTTATGGTGCGCTCGGTGCGTCGAGTGAGCGGACGACTTCCAGCCCACTTTTTGACGTCGCCTAAGGTCGACAACCGTTGCGAGAGCAGGACCTTGCCAATCGCGGTGCAATGGGCCGGGTTGCGACCTCCGATGGTTGAAGTGAGACGAATTGAGCCGCCAGACGGATCGACTTTCGCGCGATAGATGATGTCCGGTCCATCGAGGATGGCGTAGTGAACGGTCTCCTCGTAGCGTTCAGCGAGCTGGCGTAAAATCGGCTGCACGCGAAGATGGTCGGGGCGCGACTCGTGGTGGGAAAAGGCTAAACGCAAGAATTCGTCGCCCAGGATGTAGTGGCCTCGTCCGTCCCGGTTGGCCAGTCCTGCGCGACAGAGCGACGCGAGCGCCCGGTGCACCGTGGTTTTAGGACTCCGCACCGTCTTGGCTATGTCGTCGAGCGTCACTCCATTGGGGCGGTTGGCCAGTTCGATGAGCACGTTGAGAACGCGGTCCGACCCGACGACTCGGCCACCCTTCAGCGAAATATCGATCGCCGAATCAGGAATCGCCGTCACCATATTCCATATAGTAGTCATGTATTTCAAAAAACGGAATGGAGTCTGGGTGGTCGCGAAGCGGAGTGCACAGTGGTACGCAGGTTCCGACCGCAACGCCTACATCCACCGAGCGTGGATGCGCCGCGGGCTTCCCCACAACGCCTTTGACGGTCGGCCCCACATAGCGATCGCCAACTCGGCATCGGACCTGACACCGTGCAACGCGCACCTCAATGAGGTCATGGAGAGCGTCAAGGCCGGTGTCNNATGCTCTGGCGCAATATGGCGGCGATGGCGACTGAAGAGATGATCCGGGCGAATCCCATTGATGGCGTAGTCCTTCTCGGAGGCTGCGACAAGACGATCCCGTCGTTGTTGATGGCGGCGGCCTCAGTGGACCTGCCCGCCGTCGTCGTGCCGGGCGGCCCCATGAAGACCGGGACGTTTCGCGGCGCTCCGCTGGGTTGTGGTACCGACGTCTGGCGGCTGAGCGAAGAAACGCGCGGAGGTTCACTCAGCGAAGAGGACTTCTTGAGCTCTGAGTCTTCGATGATCAGTAGTCGAGGCCACTGCAACACGATGGGCACCGCTTCGACTATGGCACTGGTCACCGAAGCACTCGGCATGACGCTCCCGGGCGTCGCGGGAACGCCCGCGGTGGACAGTCGCCTGCTCGAGAATTCGTACGAGACGGGACGACTGATCGTGGAACTCGTAGCGAACGAGCGGCGACCGAGCGCGATCATGCGTGAAGGTTCCTTTCGCAACGCGATTGTCGCCCTGGCCGCGATCGGCGGTTCCACCAACGCCGTGGTGCACCTCCTCGCCATAGCGGGACGGCTGGGTGTCGAACTCACCTTGGATGATTTTGATCGCATCGGCTCGCGAGTCCCATTGTTGGTGAACCTGCAGCCGGCCGGCACATACTTGATGGATGACTTCCAGCGCGCGGGAGGTTTCTTGTCAGTCCTGCGCGAAGTGAGGGACCTGCTCGACCCCCAGGCACTTACCGTGACGGGCAAGCCACTGGTCGACTATCTGGACGACGCACGGATCTGGGATCACGAGGTGATCAGGGTTCGCGAGACTCCCATTGAGGCCGAAGCAGGGATCGCGGTGTTACGGGGGAACCTCGCTCCCTCCGGTGCCGTCATCAAACCGGCTGCTGCGTCGGCGCATCTGCTTCAGCACCGCGGCAAGGCGGTGGTCTTTGATTCGATCGAGGAAATGCACGCACGCATCGACGATCCGAATCTCGACGTCGACGCGGATTCGGTCCTGGTGCTACGCGGCTGCGGGCCGCGGGGCTATCCGGGGATGCCGGAGGTCGCGAACATGCCCTTGCCCACGAAGTTGCTCGAACAGGGCGTGCGCGATATGGTGCGGATCTGCGATGGTCGCATGAGCGGCACCGCGTACGGGACCGTGGTCTTGCACGTTGCGCCCGAGGCCGCGGCCCAAGGGCCGCTAGGAATCGTCCAGACGGGTGACTACATCGTCCTCGACGTCGCCGGACGTTCGCTAAACCTGGAGGTCTCCGAAGAGGAGCTCCGGGCGCGCTCGCCCAGCCAAGCAATGATCGAAGCATTTGCCAAGCCGACCCGAGGCTGGGAGCGGCTTTACGTCGAACACGTGATGCAGGCCGACACGGGGGCCGATCTTGACTTCTTGAGGGGTTCGAGTGGCGACCAGGTCTCGCGAGAGTCGCACTAGAACCCGTCTCGAGCACTTCGAGTGTCGAAAGATGCGGGTGCGGCGGCCAAATGGGAAAGGTGATTGAGTGGTGACTTTTGTGCCCGGTGACTACGTCGATCGGGCGAACGTCGACGAGCCGACGCGTCAGCGACTCGAACTCGAGCTGCGCGGTGTAATGAGGGGCGACGTGGAGTTCGACACCTCATCACGCAGTATCTTCGCGACTGACTCGTCGAACTATCGTCAGATCCCCTTGGGTGTTGTGTATCCACTCGATGAGGACGACGTGAGGAACGCAGTCGAGGTCTGTCGACGTTTCAATGCGCCGATACTTGGTCGCGGGGCCGGCACGAGCCTCGCGGGGCAAGCCTGTAATGTTGCGGTCGTCGTCGACATGAGTCGTCACATGAATTCCATCCTCTCCATCGATCCCGAACGGCGTACCGCTCGCGTGCAGCCCGGGGTCGTGCTCGATCAATTGAACGCGTCGGCTCGCGCGCTCGATCTCACTTTTGGACCCGATCCGGCGACGCACGCCTGGTGCACGCTCGGGGGCATGGTTGGGAACAATTCGTGCGGCACCCACGGTCTCTACACGGGTAAGACCGTTGACTGCGTCGACGAGATCGTGGTCATCACCTACGAGTCTGAACGAATCGTCCTGGGTCGGTGCGACGATGCTCGATACGAGGAGTTGACGAGGGAAGGTGGTGACCAGGGGCGAATCGTACGCGAGCTACGAGAGTTGCGAGACGATTTCGCCGACGAACTTCGATCCGGCTTTCCGGCGATTTCGCGGAGGGTCTCTGGTTACAACCTCGATCAGCTCTTACCAGAGAACGGTTTCAATCTGGCGAGGTCCATCGTTGGCAGTGAGTCGACGTGTGGCCTCGTCACAGAAATCTTGGTTTCGCTCGCGCCGTGGCCCAAGCACCGTGTTTTGGTGGTCGTCGGATTTGACGACGTGTACGAAGCCGCGGACCACGTGCCGATGATGCTGGCCAACGACCTCATTGGTCTCGAAGGCTTTGACGTGCGACTCGTCCAACAGATGGCCGCGAAGCGGATGAACCTGGAGAATATCGAGCTGCTCCCACCTGGTGGAGGCTGGTTGCTCGCCGAAGTGGGTGCCGAGACCGACGCGCAGGCGCGCGAGAAGGCGCAGATAGTACTGAACAATCTCCCCCGGCATGCAGGCGCAGTGATTCTCCACGGCGCCACCGATCAGGAAAAGGTCTGGAAGATCCGTGAGTCGGGACTGGGCGCGACGGCGCGACCCGTGGGGGCGGCGGTCAACTACGAAGGGTGGGAAGACGCCGCCGTGGCACCGGAACACCTCGGCCAGTATCTTCGAGGCGTACGCGACCTCTGGACGGAATTCGGTTACGAGGGCGCCTGGTACGGCCATTTCGGCCAGGGCTGCGTGCACACGAGAAACAACTTTGAACTTTCGAGCCACGAAGGTTTGCAGAAGTATCGTTCCTACGTCGAACGCGCCGCGGACCTTTGCGTGAGCCTGGGCGGATCGATCTCGGGTGAACACGGCGACGGACAGAGTCGCGGTGAGCTACTCGCTCGGATGTACAGCCCGCGAATGATGCAGGCGTTTGGACGATTCAAGGCCGCGTGGGACCCCAAGGGCCGGATGAACCCCGGCAAGCTCATCGATCCGTTCCCACTCGATAGCAATATCCGCTACGGACCGAACTATCGTAAGTCGCTGCTCGTGACGTCAAAGTTCGCCTTCGATCACGACGAGGGCTCGATGCAACAGGCCGTCGAACGTTGTGTGGGTGTTGGCAAGTGCCGAAGCGACGTCGCGGGTGTCATGTGCCCTTCGTATCGGGTAACTCGAGACGAACGGCACTCGACGCGCGGAAGGGCGAAGTTGTTCGTCGAGATGTTCCAAGGTGAGGTCACCCCCGAGAGTTGGCGAAACCGCGACGTCTTCGAGTCCCTGGAACTTTGCCTGTCGTGCAAGGGTTGCGTGTCCGAATGTCCGACTCAGGTGGACATGGCAACTTATAAGGCCGAATTCCTTCATCACTACTACACGCACCGGCTTCGACCGATCGCGGCGTACGCGCTCGGACTCATACCGTGGTCCGCCCGCGTCGCGTCGAGATTCCCCCGTCTCGCCAATGGACTGTTCTCGAACCAGGTGACCGCTGGGATCCTCAAGCGCGTCGCGGGCATCAGCTTCCAAAGGTCCATTCCCCGCTTTGCTGCTGAGAGATTTCGCGGGAGTCTTCCGGTCCGTTCCGCGCAGCGTCAACTCGAACCCACCGTCGTCCTCTGGCCCGACACCTTCACGGACGTGTACTTGCCCGAACGCGGAAAGGCCACGATGGAGGTGCTCGAACTGGTGGGCGATACCGTGGTCGTGCCAAAGGACTGGGCATGTTGTGGCCGGCCGCTCTACGACTCGGGGATGCTGGGCCTCGCGCGAGCCACGGCCCTCAAGGTCCTGGATTCACTTGAGAAGTATCTCGATTGTGACCTGCCGGTGATCGTGCCCGAGCCGAGTTGCCTCGCGACTTTTCGCGATGAATTCATTCATCTCCTGCCCGACGACGCACGAGCGGCCAAACTGGCCCAAGTCAGTTGCAGCCTCACCGAGCACCTTCAGCGAACGTCGTGGCGCTACGTTGGCCCGCCACTGAGCGGCCGGGTCAGTATCCACCCCCATTGTCACCAACGAGCGGTGGGTGGAGTGGGCTCGGACGTGGCGGTCCTTTCACAGTTGGGCTACGAGGTGGAGGTGCTCGACCTTGGTTGCTGTGGTCTCGCGGGCTCGTTCGGATTTCAAAAGCAGCACGACGCGATGTCCAGGAAGATCGCCGAGGACCGGTTTCTTCCAATCGTCATTGAAAAGGGACGTGATGGTCTCGTGGTCATGGATGGTTTCAGTTGTCAACTTCAGGCGGGAGAACTCGGGGATGTTGCGACGCTCACCACGGCTCGCGTGCTCGCCGACGCGCTGGGCTCGGTTATGGCTTCGTGACGTCACGAGGCTCCGTAGAGAAAGAACTGTGTCGCCACAAACCCAGGGACTAGTGTCGTCCCGCCAGTGTGTCGACCCGAGCGGGCGCCTCGTGGGACTGGAATGAGATCTTGTCAGCCGACGTGGGTCGGCTGATGTAGTAGCCCTGGGCGATGTCGCACCCCAGATCATTGAGGATCTCGAGAGTCGTGACGTCCTCGATTCCCTCGGCGACCACCCGCAGCCCCATCTCGTGGCCGAGATTGATCGTGGCTCGCACGATTTCAAAGTCACGACTGTTTTCTTGGGTGGCCAGGGACGAGATGAAGGTCCGATCGAGCTTGAGTTCGCCTACGTCCAGGCTCCTCAGATAGGCGAGTGAGGTGAATCCGGCGCCAAAGTCGTCGATGGAGACAAGAACGCCGAGTCGGCGCAGATCGCGAATCACTTCTTGGGACCGGACGAAGTCGGAGATGATCGTGGTTTCGGTGATCTCGATGACGAGGTAGTCGGCCGGCACGTCGTAGCGTGTCAGGAGCTCTTCGACCAGCTCCAAGAAACCGACCTGTAGTAGCTCGGTGATCGCCACGTTCACCGATACCGCAATGCACTGACCACGGCGGTGCCAGATGGCGCATTGACCGAGCGCCTCATTCAGCACCCACGTGGTCAGGGTCCACATCAGGCCCGCCTTCTCGGCTAATGGAAGGAATTTCATGGGCGGGATGAGTCCGAGCGTGGGGTGAGGCCAGCGAATCAGTGCTTCGACAGCAGTGATCTGTCCGTTACGCATGTCGAGTTGCGGCTGGTAGTGGAGCGTCAGGTCGCCGCTGTTGACCGCGTCGCGCAGTGATTCGCTGAGTGTGACCTGGTCCTCCTCGCCGTCGAGTTGCTGGTCGTAGAAGACGAAAGCTGTGTTTCCCAATTTGGCGCGATACATCGCGACATCCGCGCACCACATGAGGTCTATGGCGCTCTTGGCGTCATGGGGCATGAGCGCAATACCGATACTCGCTCCCACCGTCGCGGTGATCTTGTGCAAGATGAACGGCTTGGTGATCTCGTCGACAATCTGATGAGCAACTTTGGCGGCGGCGGTCGCGTCGGCGTCCATGAGGACCACCGCGAACTCGTCACCACCCATCCGAACCGCCAGACCTTCGCCCTCCAAAGACGCCGCGAGCCGCGGGCCCAGCTGGCGCAGCAGCTCGTCACCGGCGGGGTGGCCGAAGGAGTCGTTGACCTCCTTGAAGCTGTTCAAGTCAACAAAGAGGAAGGCCATCTCCCTGGTTCGGCGCTCGTCTGCGCGTTGTTCGTCAAAGAAGATGTCGAGTACTTGGGCCAGCTGGCGACGATTGCCAAGGCCGGTCAATTCATCGGTATTGGCCTGGCGGTGGCGCTCTTCGGTGATCATGCGAAGCCGCCGTGCTGAGATCGTGAGACGGATGCCGATGACGACGAGCGTGCCGACCGCCAGGCCGATCGCGACGTGGCTGACCTCATTCAACGTCCCACTTACGAGGACGCCCAGGGCCGCCACCGTGGCCAGGGCGGTGATGATGAATCCCTGAAGATGCTGTGGCCGGAGAAGATTCGTAAATCGTCTGGGGGCCCAGACCGAAGCCGACATCAAGAGTATGGCGAGGGGCCACGCGAAAGAGTTGATGTCGCTGCCAAAGCGCGACACCTGACCTGATGCTTGGAAGACGTTGAACGTGTCGCCCACGACGATGACGATCAGGCCAGAGGCCATGAGGAACCATTGCCGGGTGCTGTTGGAAGACAGGACCGCGGAACCGCCGAACACGAAGAGCAACAGCAGGAAGTCGCCAATCGGGTAGGCGAGGTTCACTGTGGTCGACAGGGTGCTGCCTCCAGTGAAGTGATTGATGCTGTGGAACGCGAAGGCCGCGCACAGGGCCGACGCCCCGCCACCAGCGACGATGCCGTCGAGCCAGTTCGGCTTGTTGATTCGATAAGTGCCCCGTTGAAAGAGCAGGACGCAGGCGACGTACGCGAGTGGGTAGAAGAGTAGATAGAAGACATCCGCGACTGACACGGACGGTGCCGTGGACCGACCAATCGATTCGGCGGTGAGCAAGACGTCGCCGATGGACCACATCAACAGGGCTGATCCGAGAGAGAGGGCTACGGGCCGCGAAGATCGGTTTCGTAATCCGCGACTAATGCACAACACCGACGCGGCGAGTTCGAACGCACAGACCATCCATCCGTCCAGCCAGGTCCACTGCTGATCACTTCGGCGCACGACGAGCGAGATGGCGTAAGCGAGCAACAACGCGACGAGCAGCGCGTATGCCATCGCTACCATTGAACTCTCCGACCGAGTTTTCACATCTACCTCTTCGTCACGCTCGACATCCTGGATCACGTTTGTTTCTTCACGTACTTCCCCACCCTGTACCATGTGCTCTCCACGTCTTGGGTTCAATGGCCAATTTGCGCTGTTCTTGTAAGCGTCGGGTCTGATGATTGACGGAAAACGGTTCGGCTGTCAGGCAACGTCATTCAAAATTCTGCCTGAATATTCGAACACAGTCGTGCATTTAGAAAGACATTCTTTCTGACACCGTTAATTGGGATCTATTGGCCGGAAGTTGCTTCCACGCCTATATATCAAATAAGTGGTTGGTCTCGTGGGCGAGAGTCGGACCTAACTCTCGTCATTTCAGTAATCAATCGGAGGTTCGCGAAGAACTGAGTCATCAGCATTCCTTCGTGGTCGTTGAGAGGTCGGTTAGGGACCGGCTCCGCTTTGATGCGATGTCGGACCGATTCGACAATGGTCGAGTACCGCTTGAATCATCCGGTCCCAGGCGCGCAAGAGCGATCAGGCGCGTGCCGCCTTGCAGCGAAGTTGCACTTCTCTGAGAGTGCGCGTGGAGCATCCTTCGAACTGAAGCTGACGCTCAGCAGTGAAGTTTTGCCAGAGGGACGACGTGCAAGTGCGATATCGACGCGCCACTGGACGAATAGACGGTCTGGATCCACAGGAGATCTGACTGGTCAACGCGTACTTCACCGACGGTACCCGACGTTACCTCGACGCCAAACACGTTGGGCACCTGACACCATTTTTGGGCACTCGTTTCGAGGGCGTACAAGGTCTGCTCTGTTCCGGAAGGAGCGGTGACCACCGCGTAGAGGAAACCATTGGGTGCCATCAGCAATGCGTTGCTCATCGGAATCGAATCTGGTCCGTACTGCGCCGCAATGAGAAGTGGAAGCGCGACGTAGGACCAGGTCCGACCTGAATCCGTCGAACGAACCAGTTGGTACTGCGACGAGGGATCGACCAAGAGCAGGTCGTTCGATGACGTGGCGACAAGTTGTTGGGAGAAGCAACTGTTCACTGTCGAGGACCAGAACGTAGTAGCCCAGCGAACATCCGACGAAGCGTGCCCGCTCGCGGGCGCAGTGAGCACCGGCTGTGACTCTCCGTTCATCGCACAGTTTCCCCACTGGACGGGCCCCAGTGTCGTGCACGGGCCAGTTTGGGGGCATCCGAGCGTCGACGTTGACCAAGTGGCGCCGCCGTCCGACGTCTCTTCAACGTTGACGAGGCCGTGGTTGGTCCCGGGGGGATAGAGCCTGCTTGAGTAGTCGCTGTTGACAGCGAAGAGTGCGTCGACGCGATTGCCCTGGGCGGAGAATCCGGCAAAGTCCTCGAGCGACATATGGGCGGGCGTGGGAACCGTGCGCCACGAAGTGCCACCATTCGTCGTGTAGAGACCGGCGACATAAACCGGAGGAGCGGTGTTGTTCTGCGCCGTGTCAAAACCCGCGTAGATGCTCTCGTGGTGAGTGGGATCGAGTTGCACGGACGAACATGCTGGGCCCGTCACGTTTGACGGAAAGAGACTAAGGCCAGTGCCCCGCAGTGCCGAAGCGACAGTGTTCGTCGGAATCTTCACTGAGGCGGGAACGCCTGTAATGTCGATGCCTGACGAGAGGCACCAGGCCGTCAGATTCGAATCGCCGTTGACCTGAATCGTCGAGGGTCCCGAGAACGTTGATGAAAGGTAGGGCACCCGCCCCAAGCTGGCCCACGTGGGACTGGCTGCCACGTGCAACACCCGGGGGGTCAGCACCACGTCGAACCCGCCTCCCTTTAGGTTTCGAGAGTACGAGAGTGGGGGAAAGTGCGTCGTCGAGTTCCCGGCGGTGACCGAGACGGAGAAACTGAAGGGCTGGCCGATGATGGCTTGCAGAGGTGCCCAACCTTTAATGATGATTTCTTGGCCCACGTGAGCGATTGAAGGACTGAGTGACATGGTCTCGCACTGCTTTCCGGGCACGCAGCGAGAGGGTTTGGGTGCAATCAAGTCAATGGGGATCTGAGCTTGCGCCGGGCCAAGCGCACAGCCGGAGATCGAATCGAGGCATTCAACGCCAACTTCGTAGTGCCCCGAAAGTAATGGGTGTACGGAGACGACATCGTTCCGGGTCGTCAACCAGGCGGTTTCGGGGACTACGAGCTTGGTGGAGAACGTCGTGGCCGACGTCCAGCGCACGGCGACTCCTTCTTCTTGGAGACCGGTCTGGCAACCGTCCCAACAGACGTTCACGTGGGTCTCACGCTGCTGGACGGAAGGTGCACCACGTAAGAAGCGCCCAGCAATCGTGACCACTTTCCCGGGTGACGTGCTTCTCGTGCTCAGTGACAACGAGATCTGGCCCTGGGACCTTGAAGGGGCGAGCGTTGTCGTAGGGTTCGTCACCTTCGTTCCCAGAACGTACGACTGGAGCGCCACCACCTCAGAAGAACTGTAAAGGGCAGGTACGCGAAGGCAGTCTTCGAAATCGCCGTTCAATGATTGTTGAACGTAGTCGCCGTTCCCGCCGCACACCGAGCTGGGCGGGATGTCCTGGGTGGCGATTGGAACACTTTGCGAGGAATTGGAAGATGGACCGTTCGAAGTCCCGCATCCCGCAAGAAGCAAAGCCGAAGCCATGATCAATGTTGCTCCGGCAATGAGTTCTTTCCCAATGGGCATCTTGGTAGAAAGCATTGCACGATTCCACTTCACGGGGCTCGAAGCGTGCGAGGCGCCGGGCGATCTCCTCGGAGTCCTCCTTCGAGGGCTCCGAGACCGTTGCTCTTATCTAGGGTCTTCGTCATTGAGGATGCCTCGGCGAGGTCCCGGGACCTCAGTATCCTTGAAAGACCGACCAATCGTCACAGCACGTATTCCGAATCTCGGCCTCGACGAACTTTGGCCGGCGCATGAGAGTTCTAACCGAAACCTCGTGTATTTTCATGACCATGAATAAATCTCCTACGAAGGGTGACACGCCATCGAAATTGATCGACGCCAGGATCAAGGAGTTGAACGACTGGCGCGGAGAGATGCTGTCGCGACTTCGCGCGGTAATCAGGTTGGCTGACCCCAAGATCGTTGAAGAGTGGAAGTGGAACGTCCCGGTCTGGTCGCGTGACGGATTGATCTGTACGGGCGAGTCATACAAGAATGCCGTGAAATTGACATTTGCGAAAGGTGCGTTCTTGGACGACCCCGCGGGTCTCTTCAATTCAAGCCTTGAGGGCAACGTACGTCGAGCCATTGACTTTCACGAAGGCGACAAGGTGAACGCCACGGCGTTGAAGGGTCTCGTCCGCGCCGCTGCGAAATTGAACGCCTCCAAGAGTAAATAGCGAACGTATGGAGCGAACGCACAAGGCATTTGTGCCTCGTAGCGTTGTTCGAAACGTTGGACGTTCCCTCGGTTCTTCTCAGACGATTCACCGGAACTGATCTACCCCCTGCAGTTTGTCGGGATTCAATATCAAGTTGAAGTGGGCGACTTCAGACTCGTGCGCGACACCAGCTCTCACTACGACGAAGTCGCACGGCGCGGCCATTGGCCTTTCCTCTCGTCAATGGATTGACGTCGCTCCTAACTGTCTCGTGACAGTGGGCGCTGAAGCCCGTTCCGTGCAGTCATGGCACCTCGAGCCTGTTCGCGGCGGCACGAACTATTGGCTACGGTGTTTTCCAGGTGTGGAACGTCGGTTTGGCTATGACCGGACGAATTTTGGCGTTCCTACACCATCGTCGCGTCGTCGATGACGAAGTCTCGTTTCAATGCGCAAGGAGACATGGAACTATGGACCTACGAATCTTCTGTGAGCCACAGCAGGGGGCGTCGTACGAGCAGATTCTGGCGCTCGCACTGGCGTCCGAAGAAAGTGGTTTCGATGCTTTCTTTCGTTCCGACCACTACCTCAAGATGGGCGCCGTGAGTGGTCTGCCGGGGCCGAGCGATTCGTGGGTCACCTTGGCCGCCCTGGCCCGGGATACCAAACGAATACGCCTTGGGACCCTTCTCACGTCAGCGACCTTTCGACTTCCCGGACCACTCGCGATCAGCGTCGCTGAGGTCGACGCTCTCAGCGCGGGTCGAGTCGAGCTCGGGCTCGGTGCGGGATGGTTCGAAGAAGAACACCTCGCCTACGGGATCCCCTTTCCTGGTGTAACCGAACGATTCGACAAGCTCGAAGAACAGCTCGCCATCATCACCGGCTTGTGGGAGACGCCGATCGACCGTACGTTCACGTTTTCCGGCGCGCACTACCAACTTAAAGAGAGCCCCGCCCTCCCCAAACCGGTCCAGACACCTCGACCACCGATCATCGTCGGTGGCCACGGCGCCAAGCGAACTCCCCGTCTCGCCGTTCGATTTGCGGACGAGTACAACATTCCCTTTTCCCCCCTTGAGTTTTGCCGGACCCAATTCGGAAGAATCGACGAGGCCTGCCACGAGGTCGGTCGCGAACCCACGTCGCTGCTGCGCTCGGTGGCGCTCGTTGCGTGCTGTGGCCGCGATAATCGAGAAGTTGCTCGGAGGGCGGCTTCGATAGGCCGCGAGGTTGCCGAGCTCAAAGAAAGCGGACTCGCGGGAAGTCCGTCCGAAATTGTCGACAAAATAGGAACTTTCGCGCAGTTGGGTGTCGCCCGCATCTACTTGCAGATCCTTGACATGGAGGACCTCGATCACGTGGGGCTCTTGGCCTCAGATGTGCAGTCGGCCCTGCGTTAGGCAATCCTGATTCTTCGGTGGAGTCAAGGTTGACAGTTACTTCGACTACTGGGCGGTCCAACCACCGTCGATCGAGATGGGTGCTCCAGTCATGGTGGTGGCGGCGTCCGAACAGAGAAAGACGACCAAAGAACCTACCGATGCGGGTGACGTGAACGTGAGCATCGGCTGCTTCTCCCTCAACAGCTCTTCGGACTCGTAGTTGACGCTGGTGCCGGCGACACGTGCACGGTCCTCGATCTGGTGCTCAACCAGCGGTGTGAGGACCCAACCTGGACAGATTGCGTTCACCGTGACGCCGTCGTTGGCGAGCTCTAGGGCGGCGACTTTGGTGGCGCCGACGACGGCATGCTTGGCCGCAACGTAGGCGACTTTGTGAGGGCTGGCGACTAGACCGTGCGCCGACGCAATGTTGATGATCCGGCCCCAGCCTTGGGACTTCATCGTGGGAATCGCCGCCCGCATTCCGAGGAAGACGGCGGACAAATTAAGCGCGATGATCTTGTTCCATTGCTCGATCGGGAAGTCCTCGATTGGCGAGACAAACTGCACGCCCGCGTTGTTGACGAGTATGTCCAGCCCACCGAAGGTTTCAATTGCGGAGCGAACGAGTCGCTCGACTTCAGTTGCTTCGGTCAAGTCGGCGTCCACGTAGGCGACGTCGACGGCGAATTCCTCGATCATCGCCTTGCGAAGTCGCTCGATCTCATCGGGATCCCCGAAACCGTTCAACATCACGCGCACGCCCTGCGAGCAAAGCGCCCGCGCCACGCCAAGCCCGATACCACTGGTCGAACCAGTCACCAATGCCCTTTTGCCCTTTAGGGACATAGTTTCACCTCCACATCGAACCTCACTTCGCCGCCGCCATCTTTCGTCGCGCGCGGGCCATACGAAGTCGTAACAGGGCTCCCGCAAGACCGCCGGGCACGAAAAGCACGAAGATGACGAAGATTGCGCCGAGCAGGAACTGAGGTTGGGACAATGGAACTCGCAAGAAGGCCGGCAGCGACGCAAAGGTCGGCTCTGCGGCGACTTTCACCAGGTACTGCTGAAGGTAGATGTAGAGGATGCCGCCGGTCACCGCACCCCAGCGTGACGCCGCGCCGCCGAGGACCACCATTATCACTATTGAGAGCGTCAACGTCGTCGCCGCCACGGCGCTGGGTACCGCGGTGCCGATGAGAAGCACGTACACCACTCCTCCGGCCGACGCAATGAGTGATGAGACGGTATACGCCGCGAGCTTGAAGCCGAACGGTCGCAGACCCAGTACTTCGACCCGTCGTTCGTTGTCGCGGATGGCGACGAACACGTGGCCGGTCGATGATTCCGTGACGACCCAGACGACGACTCCGGTGACCACGAGGAAGCCCAACGCGACCCAGTAGAGGCTGCGCGTGTTCGACACTGCCCCTGAGAGGAACGACGGTAAGCGGTTCGAGAAGAGTGAAAGTCCGTCGTCGCCCCCGGTTAGACCGTGTGGGTTGTCCTCAATGAGGTAGTAGAAGGCCTGGGCAAAGGCGAGGGTCACCATTGTAAATGCGATACCCGAGACCCGAAGTGAGACTGCCCCCACGACCAGGCCGAGGGCCAGGGCGACTGCGGCGGTCCACGAGAGTGCCAAGAATAGTGGCCAGTGCCAGAGGGTGAGTGCGATGTCAAAGATGTACACGCCCGCGGCAAAGTGCAGCACCACGCCGAGCGAGAGCAGGCCGGTGTAGCCGAACATCACGTCGTAGCCGAGCGCTACTCCAGCGAAGACGAAGCAGAGCGCGAGCACGTCGAGGGTGCCGGTTGAGTTCACGACGTCGACAACCCCAGGCAAGATCCAGGGGACGTGCAGCCCAATGAAGGGCAGTACCAACGCGAGCAGCGTCGCGCACGCTCCCACGATGAGTCCGATGCGGGGAGTCTTCACAGCGCTCTCCCGAATAGGCCGCGCGGGCGCCACTCAAGGACGACGGCTAGCAAGAGCACCACTGACAGGTTTCCGAACTGGGCCAGACCCGCGTGGGCACCGAGGTAATAGTTCGCAAAATCCTGGACTAGTCCGACGATCAAACCGGCGACGGCTGAGCCACGAATAGAACCCAATCCACCTATAACGACCACGATGAACGCGAAGATCAAAAGACTGTCGCCCTGCAGAGGCGACACCAGGTCACCACTGAACACCACCGAGTACAGCAGACCGGCGAGACCCGCCATGGCGCCGCCGATTACGAAGACGAGTGTGAACGCCCGGCCCACGTCGATGCCAAGAGCGCGCACCATCTCTCGATTCTCCACCCCTGCGCGAATGGTGATGCCGTAACGCGTTCGGCGCAAGAACCATTCGAGCGCGACGACGACCACGATGCCGGCAGCGATCGCGATGAAGTCCGAGTGTGGCAGGATCACGTTGCCGATTCGGCTGGCCTCAATGGACCACAACGGCACGGGCAGCGTGAGGGAATTGCTACCGAAGCCTCCCAAGAGGAGTGCCACCGCCGCAAGGTCCAATCCGATGGTGACCAGTACCTGGGCCAGCGGTCGACCGTAGAGCGGTCGAATCAACACGAGTTCCGTGATCGCCGCAGCCAGAGCGCCCCCCACAACAGCGGCCCCAATCTCGATCACGAGAAGCCAGGCGCCACCCCACGAGATGGGAAGGTGTGTGGCGACGTCCCAGCCGGCATACGCACCAAGAGTCATGAACATTCCGTGTGCGAAATTGAGGACGTCCATCAGGCCGTAGATCAACGAGAGGCCCGACGCCGCGAGGAAGTAAATTGCGCCGAGTGCGACGCCGCTAAAGGCGAGGGAGAGG
The DNA here is from genome assembly GCA_003160115.1 of Acidimicrobiaceae bacterium. Lineage (GTDB taxonomy): Bacteria > Actinomycetota > Acidimicrobiia > Acidimicrobiales > RAAP-2 > RAAP-2. The sequence continues at coordinate 13,629 of PLQL01000033.1, read as the reverse complement.
ACGACGCTCACGATGCCCCCGCCACGCCGAGTAGCTGCTGGGTCAACTCGGCGTCTCCCAGATCACTAGCGGCGCCTTGGTGGACGACCTCGCCATGGTCGAGCACAACGATACGCTGCGCGAGTCGCGCGACGACTGCCAGGTTCTGTTCGACTAACAGGATGGTCGCAATATTGGCGATGCGTTCGAGGGTTTCGGCCAGCTCGGTCACGAGTTTCGGCGCGAGCCCCTTTGAAGGTTCGTCCACCAAGAGAAGAGGCCAGCCGTTCAATAAAACACGGGCGATGGAAAGCATTTGTTGCTGTCCGCCCGAAAGAGAGCCAGCGCGTTGGCGCGCACGCGTCCTCAGTTCGGGGAAAAGTGCGTATACCGCGTCATAATCAGGTTCGGAGGAGCGCTCGGCGAGTCGAAGGTTCTCAGCCACGCTTAGGCCGGCGAAGACGTCGCGGTCCTCGGGCACGTAGCCAATACCGAGTCGCACGATGCGGTGCGTCACCATTGTCCGCGTGTCCGTGCCCAGGACGTGTACGTCACCAGTATGGTTCACGAGGCCCAATACCGCTCGCAAGGTCGTCGTCTTACCAACGCCGTTGCGACCGAGCAAGGCCGTCACGCCACCCTCGGGCACTTCGAATGTGATTCCTTTCAAGATGTGGGATCCTGCGATGCTGACGTGCAGGTCGCGTATCTCCAGTGCGTTCGTCACAGTGGCTGTCCTAGGTATGCGCGCTGCACCTCATCATTCGCGACGATCTCGTCGGGAGAGCCTTGGGCGAGCAGTCGCCCAGAATCCAATACCGCTATTGTCTCGACGAGGCCAACCACCACCGCCATGTGGTGTTCAACCATCAGTACAGTGCGTCCGTCGCTGTGTAGCTGACGGATCAGATCAGTCAAACCCGGGACATCTTCGGTGTTCACGCCGGCCATGGGCTCGTCAAGGAGCAAGAGTCGTGCGTCTTGCGCGACGAGGATGGCGAGTTCCAGTTTTCGTTTGTCGCCGTGCGACAGCGACGCGCTCGGCCATTGGGCCAAGTGAGTGAGTCCGACAACTTCGAGCGCGTCTCGAGCAACCGTACTCGCCTCGTCGTCCAGTGAAGGCCGGTGCCAGAATCGTTTGGCTCCGCCCAGTCGAGCTTCGGCGGAAAGTCGGGCATTCTCAAAGACGCTCAAGGTGGCAAACAGGCTGGAGGTTTGAAACGTGCGGCCGACGCCCAATTGAGCTCGACGAAAGGGACCGAGGCCGTTGATCTGCCGACCTTCGAGTTCAATTGTTCCCGCCGTGGGGTGCAGCAGCCCACTCAGGAGATTGAGCAGTGTTGACTTGCCGGCGCCGTTAGGGCCGATGATGCCAAGGAAATGCCCCGAAGGAACCTCAAGGTCGATGTCCTCGAGGATCTCGACACCGCCTACCTGAAAACCCAGACCCCGAACCCGAAGGTCCGGGATCTGGGTTCCAGCTGTAGACGTCACGGGGAGATTATGACGGGTTGCGGGACTAGCTGCCGAAGTGCGCGCTGACGGGTGGCGCCGTGTCCTGGGCTGACAGCGTGGCTAAGGTCACTGGCTGATAGGAACCGGTCACCGTTTGGACCATTTGGACCTGGAACATCGGCTGGAGCATCGCGTGGTCCGCGGCGCGGATGGTCTGGGTTCCCTTAGGCGCCTGGAAGGTCCAACCTTCGAGCCCCTTTATCATCTTGCTCACGTTGGTCCCGCCACCCGTTTGTATGGCCCGTACTACCATCTCGGCCCAGACGAATCCGTCCGCCGAGAAGAGGTCGGGTACCGTGTTGTACTTCTTCTGGGTCTGCTCGATCAAGAAGTTGTTTGCCGAGTTGTGTGGTGACTGGTAGGTGTAGAGCGAGATGTAATTGAACTTCAGACCGGCCGTGCCGTAGAAAGGGTACGTCGCGATGTTGGCGAGTCCCGTGATTACGTGCGACGAGGCGAACACCCCAGCCTGGTCGAGCGCCTGTGCCAACGGTGCACCAGTAAGACCGGCCCACGCGAGAAAGACGATGTCCGGCTTGTCCTGGGCTACCTGCAAGGCGACCGGAGTGAAGTCCGTCGTGGTGAGAGGCACGAGGTCGCTCGTGACGGTGTCACCCAACGCGGTGAATGCCTGGTTTGCGTCAGTGGCGTACGACTGTCCAAAGGCGTAGTCCTGTCCGAGCACCAGAATCGACTTGCCCGTACCCAACGCCTTGACGTAGGACGTCGCCGCTTGGACGTCCTGATAGGCCTGGCGTCCCGATCGGAACGTGTAGCGGTTGATGCCCGTGAGTTCGTCGTCGGCCGCTGCGCCTGAGATGTAAATGACTTTGTTCTGTGCCGCCAATGGCGCCAGCTCGTCGGCGATACCGGAGTCACCGGTGCCACCGATGATTTTGTAGCCGGCTCCCACGAGGCTCTTGAAGTCCGAGGCTGCGGTCGTCGGATTGTCTTGGTCGTCTTGAATGTTCAGTTTGATCTGGTGACCGTTGACCTTGTTGGTGCCTTTGGTAGCCCAGTCCAAACCAATGTTCATTCCCTGGAGCCACTCCGCGATGTAGGCCGAGTAGATTCCTGTTTTTTCGGTCACGATGCCGATCTTGACTGGTGCCGCTGGCTTCGTCGTCGCCGACGAGGCCTGACCAACGCCAAACGTCAAACCGAGCAGCGCAGTGGCAAGAGCCAGCGGCCCCACCACTAAACGCGTCCTCTTCTTCATTGTTTACCCCCTTCAAGCACCGTGCCGCCACGGCGCGCGCTGGGCGAAGTTAAGCAGAATGGAACGAACATGTCAAGTGATTCACCTCTCACTTTTGTAATAGTCTCGAGAGACGCTCGCCGAGGGCGCGTCAGAAGGGGGCACCGTGGAACTGAAATTGGAGGGTGAGCTTGACGAAGTCGGCCTTGATGCCTCACGGATCGGACGTATCCCCGCCTTCTTTGACGATCTGGTGGCGGCGGGACGACTGAGCGGTTGGCTGACGACGATCAATCGCGGTGGCAAACTCGTCTGGGTCGGCCGTGGTGGTCATCGAGACCGCGAACGAGCCCTCAACGTAACCGATGACACCATCTGGCGACTCTTTTCCATGACCAAACCCATCACGGCCGTGGCTGCACTCATGCTTTATGAAGAGGGCAAGTTCGATCTCAACGACGAGGTGGGCCGGTGGATCAGTGAGTTCAAGGAGCCTCGCGTGTACGTGGAGGGTCCCGCAATAGCGATGACGACTCGACCCGCGAGCGAACCCGTTCGGGTACATCACTTGTTCACTCACACGGCGGGCCTCACCTATGGTTTTCAAAGCGTGTCGCCGGTCGACGCGTATTACCGATCAATGGGCTACGACGAACTCTCGTGGAAGTTCCCCGAAGGTGCGGACCTCGCGAGCGCTGTGCATGATTGGTGCTCGGCTCCACTTCTCTTCGATCCGGGTAGCGCGTGGAACTACTCAATCGGCCTAGAGATTCTGGGGAGGTTGATCGAGATCTGGAGCGGACAACGGCTGGATCACTTCATCACCGAGCGCATCCTCAAACCACTCGGCATGACTGACACTGACTGGTACTGCCCTCCCGAAAAGGAAGATCGTCTCGCGATGTTGTACGTGAACTTCAACGGGAGCGCCCTGCCCGTCGAAGAGATCGGCCGCGAGTTCTTGAAAGAACCGACGCTCTTTCTGGGCGGTGGTGGTCTAGTTTCGACTGCCGGCGACTTCCAGAAGTTCATGTCGATGATGCTGGGTCGTGGCTCGTTGAACGGCGCATCATTGCTTGCACCCCGCACGATCGAGATGATGACTCGGAACCATCTGCCAGCCAACGCGACAATCGGCGACCTCGGGCGAGGAGTGTTCAGCAACGACGGACAGGTGGGAAATGGCTACGGATTGGGCGTCGCGGTCACGGTTGACCAGGTTCGCAATAGGAGTCTAATGACCGAAGGGTCCTACTTCTGGGGAGGGGCTGCCTCCACGACGTTTTGGGTCGATCCGAAAGAAGAGCTCAGTGTCGCTTTTTACGCCCAGTTGCTGCCCAGCACCAGCCACACCTGGCGGCGCACCTTGCACCAACTTGTGTATTCGTCGATGCTGTGAGAATTGAGGACTGGACGGGAGATTCACTTCAGGCGCGGCGACCACGCGACTCGTAATGTTGCTGCTATGAAGGCAATCGATCAGCAGCGTCAAAAGGCAGCGCACCCGTGAGCGCGGACCGTGCACTTCGGCCGGGAGCCCTCGAAACGCAGAATCTTGAGTCAGCGGCCTTGGACGGTCAGCCCGTCGGCACCCGGCAGAGCAAGGGCGAACGCACGCGTCGCAAGTTGCTCGAAGCGGCCGAAGAAGTCTTCGGCGCCCTTGGTTATCACGACGCATCCATCGTCAAGATCACTGAAGCCGCCGACGTCGCTCAGGGAACGTTCTACCTCTACTTCGAGAGCAAGCGGCAGGTCTTTGATGAAGTCGTGCTTGATCTCAATCAACGGATCCGTCGCGCGATGTCCGAGGCTGCGCGCAAAGCGACCACACGCCTCGAGGCGGAGCGATTGGGCTTCGCCGGCTTCTTTCGCTTCACCGCCGAACACCCCGCCCTCTATCGCGTAATCCGTCAGGCGGAGTTCGTGTCGCCGTGGGTGATGCATCATCATTATGAAACGATCACTGGTAACTACGCGCCGTTCCTGGAAGAGGCGATGAAGACTGGTGAGGTTTCGTCCGGCGACCCGTTGGTGCTCGCCTGGGCGCTCGCCGCAGTCGGCGAGATCATCGGACTTCGGTGGATCCTCTGGAACGAGGAAGGCGAAATGCCACAGGAGGTATTCGAAGAGATGATGGCCATCATCGAACGCATGCTCGGTGGCAAGAACTTCGAGGCGGGCACGTCTAGGATCGGGCTCGAGACCGTCGCCGACAAGTCGAACGGGGAATCGTGACCGCGCCGACGATGACCGGGACTCGCACGGCGTTGAACGACCCGCACACCGTCGGGCAATGGGTCACCGATCGTGCACGACGCCATCCGCACAAGGCGGCAATCATTTTTGACGGGCGTGAGGTCACCTACGGCGAACTCGACGACGCTTCGAATCGTCTGGCGTGTCGACTCCTTGGCGAAGGGCTCGTACCCGGTGATCGCGTCGGCTCACTTTCGCAAAACCAACCTGAACAGGTCGCTCTACTCTTCGCCTGCGCAAAGACTGGACTGATCTTCTTTCCCATGAACTGGCGACTCACCAATGTCGAACTGGCGGGACAGTTGGGACTGATTGCCCCTTCCAGGTGGTTCGTCTCGCGCGCTCAGCGCTCGCGTGTGGACGACGTTCTGACTTCGGTGGTTGGTCCGCCGCTCGACTTGGAGGCGTCCTACGAGGACGAGCAGACGGGCCGCGAGTTCGAACTACCCGACGTCAGCGCCGACAGCGCTCTGGCGATTATCGCAACATCAGGTACGACGGGCGGACCCAAAGGCGTGCTCCTTACCCACGCGAACTTCTTCTGGACCAACCTCAGCCTCGATCTCGTGGTACCAATCACGCAGGACGACGTTGTCTTGCAAGTCCTACCTCAGTTCCACATCGGGGGTTGGAATGTTCAGCCGATGCTCGCCTGGTGGAAGGGCGCGACGGTCGTGTTGGAGTCCACGTTCGAACCTGAACGAGTGCTCGCACTCATAGCGGAGCATCACGTAACCACAATGGCCGGCGTTCCCACGAACTACCAAATGATCGGTCAGCATCCTGACTTTGATCTGGCCGACCTTTCGAGTCTGCGTTCGGCGGTGGTCGGAGGAGCGGCGATGCCCTACACGCTGGTCGAACAATGGCACGCACGAGGAGTCGCGCTCTTCCAGGGTTACGGACTCACCGAAGCGGCTCCGAACGTCTTCTGTCTGGACGACGCCGACGCGCTTAGCCATCCGTGCTCGGTTGGTCGTCCTTACCCCTACGTCGACGTAGCCCTGGCCGAAATAGAGACCAGTGAACTCCTCGAAGGATCGGTTCAAGGGGAACTCTTGGTACGCGGGCCGAGCCTCTTCGCTAGTTACTGGAGCGACCTCGCAGCGACCGCGGCCGCAATGGACGACGGATGGCTGCGAACTGGCGACGTGGCGGCCCGCGACGCCGACGGCTATTACCGCATCGTGGGACGCGTGAAGGAGATGTTCGTCACCGGAGGTGAGAACGTCTACCCCGTCGAGATCGAGAACGTCATCGCGTCCTTCGACGCCGTGCTAAGCGCCGCGGTAGTGAGCGTGCCGGACCCGACGTGGGGTGAATCGGGCGTCGCATTCGTCGAGTGCGCCCATGGTGAGAACGTCGACCTCGTCGCGCTCACCGAGCACTGCCGCGCCCGACTCGCCCACTTCAAAGTCCCAGTGCGTTTTGAAGTTGTTGCCGAGCTGCCGCGCAATACGGTCGGAAAGATTGACAAGGTCGCCTTGCGAACTAGAGCGTTCAGTCGAGTCGGCGCGAAGCCCTAAAGGGAGACCGTCAGTGGTGCTTCGGTGGCGGCTCGTACGTCCTCCACGCTGATTCCCGGCGCCAACTCCACGAGCACCAGACCTTCGGGCTCGACGTCGATGACCGCCAAATCCGTAATGATTCGTTGCACACAGGCCCTACCGGTGAGCGGCAAGCTGCACTGGTTGACAATCTTGGCATCGCCCTCTTTGGACACGTGCTCCATCATGACAATGACTCGTTTGGCGCCGTGGACCAGGTCCATGGCGCCGCCCATTCCTTTGACCATCTTTTCGGGGATCATCCAATTCGCCAGGTCACCGTCGGCAGAGACTTGCATTGCCCCTAAGACGGCAACGTCGACGTGCCCCCCTCTGATCATGGCGAACGAAGTCGCGGAGTCAAAGAAGGACGCTCCTGGAAGCACGGTGACGGTCTCCTTGCCAGCGTTGATGAGGTCGGGGTTGACGTCGTCTTCGCTCGGATACGGCCCGACACCGAGGATTCCGTTCTCTGAGTGGAGCACGACGTGCAGGCCTTCTGGTACGTAGTTCGGCACGAGGGTCGGCAGACCGATGCCGAGGTTGACGTACTGACCATCTCTTAGCTCTTGGGCCACTCTCGCGGCCAATCCGTCACGAGTCAACTTACTCACGATTTCACGGTCCTTCGCTCGATTCGTTTTACGACGTCGGGCGTGTGTACCACGCGCTGGACGAAGATGCCAGGAGTGTGCACGTGCATGGGGTCGATCTCCCCGGGTTCGAGCAGTTCCTCGACTTCGGCAATGGTCACCCGACCAGCCGCCGCACAGAGCGGATTGAAATTCTGCGCACTCATCTCGTAGGTCAGATTGCCGTCACGGTCGCCGTACTTGGCGTGCACCAGGGCGAAGTCGGTACGAATTCCGCGTTCAAGGACGAACGGAGCACCATCAAACTCTCGGGTCTCCTTGGCCGGCGAAAGCAGGGCGATGCCGCCCCGACCGTCGTAGCGCCACGGCAGCCCACCCTCTGCTACCTGCGTACCGACACCAGCAGGGGTATAAAAACCAGGTATTCCCGCCCCGCCGGCGCGTAGACGTTCCGCGAGCGTTCCTTGGGGCACCAACTCGACCTCCAACTCGCCTGAAAGAAACTGTCGTTCAAATTCCTTGTTCTCTCCCACGTACGAACCGGTCGTACGACGGATGCGTTTGGCTGCCAAGAGGATCCCGAGACCCCAGTCATCGACGCCGCAGTTATTGCTCACTGTCTCGAGGTTGGTGGATCCACGCTCGTACAGCGCGTGGATCAACACGTTCGGAATGCCGCACAGTCCGAAGCCGCCGACGGTGACTGACGAACCGTCGACGATGTCCGACACAGCTTCTTCCGCGTTTCCTACCACCTTGCTCATAGATTCCTCTCACACTTCAACCGAACTTTGATCCTGTCTTCGCCCACGCCTCATGCGATTTCGAGTTGACGATGCCAAGCGCTGCATTGCGACACCGTCTCAATGTTCGACACCACTTATAGCATGAGTAACTCGCAGCGCAACACGTGCGCTGGACTGCGCGTGAGTTCGCGACAAGGCACGAGCTCGATGACTACTACCTCACGACACCCATGACGCCGCCTTGACGTCCACATCATGATGGTAGAGAACTTGGAATCAGTCGGCATTGGCTCGGGAGAGGAACTTCACGGGACTTATCTTCAACGAAGTTGTGGTGGTCCGGTTCACGTGTGCGACATTGATGTTTGCGACCTTGCCTGGGTATTCTTCGGCAAGATCGGCCCGAATGCATTGAAAGGTGCGACCATATTTCGAAATACTGCGACGCCACGGTCTTCAAGGTTCCCCTCCGTCGTTCGTGGCGGCACTCGGCATTCACTTTTACGCACAAGGGACTGCTCGCGAGCAGAGAGTTTGATCTGGATTTCTTGCGCAGTCTCGACGTGATTCAAACCTGCACTTTCGCGTCAAAGAGCCAGCAGCTGAGTTGCGGAGGGCTAGGTATCAACCCTGATCAAAGCGAATATCTTATGTAGGCCCCTTCATTCACTAACGCTTTTAATGCACCGCGGGCGTTGACGAGTTCGGGGCGATCTTCTACCACGCACTTCACTCGCTCAGTAGGTGTCGACTCGAGCGACGAGGTACTGGTGCTTCAAGTCAACTCGTGCGTCCGCACTGCATCGCGGGCACGCTGTGGTCGACGACGGAGACGGTCTTGAGCGAGCGCGGCACCGGTGAGGATGAGCATTGCGCCCACAGGTTCGTTCCAACTCAAGGATTCGCCGAGAAATGCAATGCCGACCACGACGGCAAAGACGGGTGTGAGATACGTGACGCTGCTAGCAATCGTCGCTGGCGCGTGACGAACGATGTGAAAATTGAGAATGTAGGCGATGCCGGTGCCGAGGACGCCAAGCGCGCCGAGCGCCAACAATGATGCCAGTGGGCGATGGTCCTTCACGTGGCCGAACGCGAGGGAGAAGGGTAGTAGCTGCAGGGTCCCGCACAAGACTTGGCCCGCCGCGAGGGCAACCGGTTTGTCGGGGAGTCTGCTGAGGTGAGACCGGGCGTACGAGTAACCAAAGCCGTAACAGATGACCGCAACGAGGCAGGCGCCGATACCCAGGAGTTGATTCTTACCAAAACTATTCCAGACTCCGATAACGACCAATACGCCGACGAAACCAATGGCCAGACCACCGACGATCTTGGCGTTGAAAGCTTCCTGGCGGAGTATGAACAGTGTGACGATCACCGTCGCGAGCGGGGTGATGGCATTGATAAGTCCCGCCAACACTGCCGAGATGTGCGTTTCGCCATAGGAGAAGAGGGTGAAAGGGACGCTGTTGATGAGCACCGAGAGAACGAACAGGTGGCCCCACGTTGCCAGTTTGCGAGGTAGAGGCGTGCGGGTGAACATCGCGATCACCAGCAGCGTGGCTGAACCGGCGACGAGTCGCGTGAAGGCGACGTCCACGGGCGACATCGAACGCAACCCGAGTTTGATCCACCAGAACGAGCAACCCCAGATTGCTCCAAGTAATACGAACCACACCTGCCACGCTACGACCACGCGCCCGCGGCCAATACTGACACTTTGCGTGTCGGCCACCTCACTCATGGGCATTGACGGGCGCCTTCGACCTCGAGGAGCGCCTCCTTTACCCCTAACCCCCATCGGTAACCACCAAGTGATCCGTCGAGGCGGACTATTCGGTGACAAGGCACCGCGAGCGCAACGGGGTTCGCCGCGCACGCCGAACCGACGGCCCGAACCGATCTGGGCGCTCCGATTTTTGACGCCAGCTGCGAATACGTGAGCGTCGTGCCGGAGGGGACTGTGCGTAGGGCGTCCCATACGCGCATTTGGAACGCGGTGCCCTTCAGGTCTACGGGCAACAATGCCGCTTCGACTTCACCTCGCACAGCACACTGGAGTACTCGCGCTAACTCGGCGAGTCCGTCGTCGTCGCGCTCGAGGTTCGCGTGAGGAAATTCGGCGGCGAGCTCGTCCTCGAGTGCATCCTCGTAGGTACCGATCCGCACCGCGCAGACGCCCCGGTTGGTGCTTGCCGCGAGAACAAGGCCAATCGACGTTGCGATCAAGGTGAAGGCAATCCTTTCTCCACGTCCGCCGGCCTTGTACTTTCCAGGTGCCATGCCTAGTCGAGGAGCAGCGTGCTCGTAGAAGGCTCGGCTCGACCCGTACCCGGCCCCGTAAATCGCCTCGGTCACGGGTACTCCCGAGTGAAGCGCTCGACGGGCCTGCTCGGCCCGCTGGGATCTGGCGTAACTCGCGACCGGCACTCCCACCACTTCGGTGAACCGCCGACGAAGATGGCGCTCGCTGTAGCCACACTGAGCGGCAAACGCTTTTACGTCAACGACAGTGCCCGACTCCTCGAGCCGACGACAGAGCGAGATCACTGAGGCCAAGGACGGATCAATGACGTGACTCTCGTCCGGTCGGCACCGTCGGCAGGCTCGAAAGCCAGCCATGGCGGCGTCTGACGGTGTGGCGAAGTACTCCACGTTGCGCCGTAGTGGCCTACGCGAGCTGCACCCCGGCTTGCAAAAGACGCCAGTCGAAGTCACGGCGTAGACGAAGACGTCGGCGACGTCGGCGTTACCGCTCTCCACGGCGCGCCACCTGCTTTCGTCGAGATTATTCATAACGCGTAATCTACGAGAGGCATTTCCCTGGCGCTTTCCGTTTTTGGACATGTAATTCCAAGGAAAGTCAGTTCCCGGCAGATTGTGAAGGGGCCGTCATTTCTGGTCATTCCACGTGGAATTGGCAAGATTCACTCATCGATCGCTCCGCACCTTTCGGTGCGTAACGGCCTGGAATCCTGGATCGTGCAGCAACCACCCTGATGAGTTGGCCGCTGTTCTCAAGCGAAGCAGTCATCGAACCTGGTCAAGACTTGCTTTGATAAGTCATGCATTGAAAGATCTCGAACTTTAGCATCCATGGGCAAAATCGAGTCGACGTGAGTTCATGGAACGTCCATCAAATCGAGTCGACATCGCACCTGGGGCTTGATGTTCCCTCACGCATTAGTTCTTTGATTCGCCGAGAATCTGCGCGCACTCTTGAGAGCCGACTTTCCTTGTTACTGAGGAGATACTTGAATTGTTTTGGCGAAATTGGTTAGAAGTTCTGGCTTATTCCGATTAGAGCGGGCCAGCATTTCGTCGAGAGTTTGCTGAATCGTGAAATGCGCGAGTGCGTCGTCCACCGCCTTCTCGGCTGTCGCATAGACGTCGGAGAGGACGGGCCTGATGCTTAAGCCGATGGGACAGTTCTCCGACGGCGTAGAACTATGTAGGGCGAACATTGGACTCTCCTCGAGCGCACTCTTGACGTCCAGAAGCGAGATCGCAGTGGCTGGTCGCGATAATGTCCATCCCGCCGGCGTACCTCGGTGTGACTCGACGAGACCCACTTTACGTAGCCTGCCAAGCAAGCGGCGAATGACGACTGGGTTAGTTCGAACACTCGCGGCGATGCTCTCAGAAGTAGCTGGACCACCGCCAAGTTCTGAGTGGAGTTGAACCCACGCCAGTGCGTGCACCGCGATCGTCAACCTGCTATTTGCGCTCAATCGATCACTTCCTAGGCAATGTAATGGGAGAACCTTTGATCTTCTTCGCTGCACCCCACAAGGAGCCTGGATTGGCCCGGCGAGGGTGACGCCGCAGAACTGCTTCATACAACTCGAGCGCCGTCATGGTGGTGCGTTCCGCTTCAATGAAGTCCGTCAGATACTGAATGGAGTCGTCAACCGTTGCCGGGTCATCCGTACGCCCTGGATATTTGTGCCCGGCGACAACGTTGATCGGATCAAGTGACTTGACCAACTCAAGAGAGGCTATCCATTCCATACGCGACTCGGGAGTCGATTCGGCCATGTACATATGGGTCTCGTTGTAGACAACGTCACCAGCGACGACGAGGCGAATGTCGGGCACCCAAAGAATGGTCGTGCCCTCAGTATCCGTGTGTCCAGTCTGCACAATCTGGAGTTCGTGGCCTTCGAGCATGAAGTGGTCATCCTCGAATACTTCGGGCAGTACGGGTACTGGAATCTGTCCGGGAAATAGTCGCCCCCAAAACCCGTCACGGTATTCTTCGCGAGCTTGAAGACGCGACTCGGCGACGGTCCCCGAGGTTCCAATTGCTCGTGCCGTGGGAAACGCCTCAACCAGTTGGCCGATTCCGTAGACGTGGTCACCGTGACCATGGGTGAGGTACACGTGAGTGAGTCGGCGGTTGTGGTCCTTAACCCATTTAATGAGTTCTTCGTTCTGGGCAACCGTAGTGAAGGTATCGACGAGGACAGCTTCGTGGTCGCCGAAGATCAGTGTGGCTGAGTTGGTCACCCAGCGCAGGTCCTCGTTGTCGCCCTCGGGCAAGTCCCTTGTAAGCCCTTCGCGTCGTATGAGGAGTGATTCGTAGTGAAGATCTGACATTGGTTCCCTTTCGTGATTTTAATGTAACCATAGTAGTTACATCAAGGCATTGCAAGTGAATTTAGCGGAGGCGAGATCCTTAAGGTCACTGGTCGAACGGTCCTGCCTTAGCGAGTTAGTAAATGGAACAGTCGCGACTTAGTGTCAATGACTCGAAGAAGGGCACCATCGATTAGAAAAGATGAATAATCAAGTCTGCGCCAGCAGAATAATTCTGTCATTTCTACACACAAATTCAGAAATGTGAAGACAGTTGCTTCTGCCAGTTGCGACCGCGATCTCTTTTACGGCCAGTTGAGCTGATGTGAAGCACGGCTTGTGAAAAGTCGCTCTGACCCGTCACGAAGGTCCCCAGATCAAGCTTTGAGTAACCCACTGCGTCCACTGAATACCACCTCGTGCGATGGTCAATCTCGTGAACTGATGAATCGCATTCAAGACGACGACCACCGAGCAAAGAGCGATCATGAGAGGCCACGCGTACTTCTTGTCCCGTCTAAAGAAGGTAAATCTCAGAGCATGGATGACGAAGATGACGCCAATGAGCAGAAGTGTCAACGCCAAAATCATGGTGGACACCGTGATGGCGCCCGTCCATAGTGATACGGCTAGCGACGTAGCCAGTCTCGGGTTGGAATTCCACGAGACCATCGCGCACGACCAGTAGAAAAGTGCAAAGACTGTGAAGAAAGTCGTCAGCACAGTCGAGGTGCTGAGTGCAGTTCTCGATGCGTTCGTAGCGTCCAAGGGCGGACCCATAAATCCAACTTCAGCTACACGCGATTTCAGACTCTTATAAATGATGTTCGCCGTTCGCTTCGGGTTGTGCGGAACTTCATCGATTGATTGCTCCATGAAGTCAATGAATTCTGCTCCGTATCGATCTCGCCATGGTTGCGGATAGAACATCAGTAGTCGTTTGGCCCGGCGACCTGGCGTCATCAAAGAGTTCATGCGAAGGCCCAGCCCTCGGAGAGCCGCGATTGTCCTACTTCGACTACTCGTCGTTGAGCCGCAAGATAGTCAGACAGTGCCTGAGCGCCGACGGCCGTCAGTCGATACGGTCGACGTCGATCTTCGATCGCAATTGCTTCAATCAAGCCCGATCGCTCGAGTCGTGCAAGCGCCTCATACAAGGTGCCCGGAGGTATTTCAACACCAGAGAAATCAGCGACGTCTTTCACGAGTGCGTATCC
>PLQL01000017.1:55999-56430 GCA_003160115.1 Acidimicrobiaceae bacterium | reverse complement strand
CCCGTGTCTGCACTCAGACGCCGACAAAGGGCGTCGTGCGTCTCGAGACCCCCCACCACGAAGGAGCCACCGTGGAAGTAGAGCACGAGGGCCTTGTCCTCGTCGTTGGCGGGCACGTACAAACGCGTCGACAAGGACCGGCCAGTCTCGAGTCGCGCGGTCAAGTCCGTGGTCGCCACCGCCAACTCATCGTCGCCTCGAATGGCTTGGGCGAGTTCGAGATAGGCGTCCCGACGCTCGCTCATGGTCTGGGTCTTTAGAGGCGGCCCTGGGTTCGACTGCACACCACGGACGTAGGGCTCAAGGGCGGGGTGAAGCATGGCAACCTCCTTCGCAAAGACTATTCACTGGCGCCAGTCGCGTCAGCAACTCCGCGTCGAACGGGGCGACGAGGTCAACTGCCAACCGTCGTCACGGCTTCGCCACTGAGA
>PLQL01000017.1:0-55978 GCA_003160115.1 Acidimicrobiaceae bacterium | reverse complement strand
CATCGTGCTGGCAATCGAGCTTTTGAACGAGCGCCATCCCTATTCCTAGTTCCTGACGCGACCAGAGTCGCGCGCGGCGCAACCTCGTCGGCGATCTGGTCGTCATTGGCTTCGACTGCAGCGACGCGGCGTCAGATCCCACGCCTTGCTCTCGAACTTCAATGCCGCGTTCAAGGACGGCGCTCTCGCACAAGAATCGAGTAGGTGCGACCAAGAGGTCGCCATGACCTGGAAGAACTCCTAATGGAGCGGACGACCGGGCTCGANNACTGAGCTACGTCCGCGTGAAAACCAATATTAGCGGACTTTCGCGCGCCGTCCAGCCTCTAGGTCGGAGGGGCGCTCGCGATGAGTCGCCGCGCCTCGTCGTAGAGGTAGTCACGCAAGGTCGCCAGGTCGGGCATCTGCTCGGCGCACCCGAGTAAACCGAATTCAAGATGCTCCTCGAAACCGAGCACCGTGATGTTGAGAGAGAACGTTCCCAAGAGGGGCCCGACCGGGGCCGCGGACGTGACCCGGTGCCCACTCAGCCAGAGGGGGATGGGCGGGCCAGGCACCGACGAGACCATGAGATTGGCCATGGGCGGAATTCGATTGAAGAGACTGAACGCGGAGATGAATTTACCTCCAAGTGAAAGCACGGTCGGTCCGAGCACCCTCGGTACGTCTTGGAAGATCTTGGCTCGGTGCTCGCGTTGAAAGCCAACGGTCTTGGCGGAGTCGCTCGCGATGGCTCGCAGTCTCTCCACGGGATCGGCGATGTCGATGTGCAACGCGACGAGCATGCCCGAAATTTGGTTGCCCAACTCAGCGGTCGAGCCGTCACCACGAACGTTGATCGGCGCAAAAGCGATGATGTCCTTCTTGGGCAGGTCGTCGCGGTCGACGAGGAGTCTGCGCAGTGCTCCCCCCGTCGTCGCCATCACGAAGTCGGTGACCGAGGCGCCGTGGCTCTTGGCCGCTCGCTTGGCATCGACCAGCGACACGCGAAGCCGGTGATAGGTCTTCTCCACGCCCGGTGCGCCGTTGAGCGAGGATCGGCGCGCTTGAAAGATCGACGGCTGATCGGGCGTGACACTCTTGCTACGACGAATGACCACGAATCGAACGAGCGCCCTCACGACCTCCAAAATGCGCGTCAGCCAGGAACGAACGTTCTCCACCGCCAACATCGGACGGTTTCGAAGTCGTTGAAGGCCCTGTCGAACCAGCCCCCACGAACTCGTGATCACCGAACCTTCAAGTGAGGTCACGACTTTGGGCGCCGGCGCGCGCACCTCGGGAGAGATGTCGAAAAGATTGGCGAACGTCTCGGCACCCGAAACACCATCAGCGAGCGCGTGGTGCACCTTGAGCGCGACCGCCGCCCTCCCGTCCTCGAGTCCTTCGATGATAAGGAGCTGCCATAACGGACGGCGCTGGGAAAGGGGCTGGGACAAGAACTGCGAGACCAGTGCATCAAACTGGTCGGGTGTCCCCGGGGCCGGAAGCGCCACGCGCAACACGTGCTTAGAAAAATCGAAGTTCTTGTCCTCGACCAGAATCGGCCACGTGATGTCGAAAGGTGAGCGCACGATACGTTTCGTGAAGATTGGGATTTCGTGCACCCGCGCTGCGATGTTCGACGAAATGAGATCGAACCTCGCCTCGGGATCGAGCAAGTCACCGAATTCGAGTTCAATGACCGCGCCAATGTTCATCGACGTGCCCGGGGTCTCGAGCAGGAGGAACGCACTGTCGAGCGGGTCGAGGTAGTGGGTCAACGTCCGCTACTCCCGAAACCGCCCGGTCCCCTCTTTGCCTCGGGCAACTTGTCGACCACGCTGAAGTGCAGTGACGCGACCGGCACCACCACCAGCTGGGCGATGCGGTCGCCTTTGTGCACTACGTAGTCAATCTCGGGGTCCAGATTCACCAGGGCGACGCGAACCTCGCCTCGATACCCCGCGTCGATCAGCCCGGGTGAATTCGCACAGGTCACGCCGTGCTTGGACGCCAGTCCACTTCGCGGCAGCACGAGTCCTCCGTAACCTTCCGGAATGGCGATGCTGAGACCCGTGCCGACCATGTTTCGACCACCGCCAGCGGCGAGCGTGCACGTTTCAATCGCCACCAGGTCGCATCCGGCGTCGTGCTCGTGCGCGTAGTTAGGCAACACTGCGTCGGGATGTAGCGCCCGGACGAGGATTTCCATAGGCGGAAGGCTACCCGGCTCCAGACGACGAACCAGGATTCGCTAGTCTCACACTGTGCTCGTGTGGATGGACCTGGAGATGACCGGCCTAGAACCGCAACGACACGTCATCGTCGAAATCGCGACCGTTGTCACCGACGACCAGCTCAACATCGTCGCCGAAGGCCCCGATCTCGTCATCCACGCCACGCCCGAGCAGCTCGAACAGATGGGTGACTACGTCACCGAGATGCACGCCAGGTCCGGACTTCTCGACGCGGTCAAAGCCTCGACGGTGAGCGTGACCGATGCCGAAGCCCAAACTCTCGCGTTCCTGAAATCGCACATCGACGAAGAGGGTTCGGTGCCCCTGTGCGGCAATTCGATCGGGACGGATCGGCGTTTTCTCCAGGAGTACATGCCGAACTTGGAATCGTTCTTCCACTACCGCAACGTCGATGTCTCGACCATCAAGGAGTTGGCTCGCCGATGGAATCCCGAGGTCCTCGAGTCCTTAGGGGACAAGGAAACCAATCACCGCGCCCTCGACGACATCCGCGAATCCATCGCCGAACTCGTCCACTACCGCCAGACGCTTTTTTCACCCTCCACCACCACCAAGTAACGTCGCACATCATGGCTGAATCACCCCTCACCATCGCCCAGGCCACCGCCCAGATGACCGCCCCCGGTCAGATGTTCGAGACCGAACGCGCGACGATCAACGGCATCGAGATGAACGTCTGGAAACACGCTCCGGCGAACCTGCGCCAGATACTGGACTTGTCACTCAATCACGCCACTCGCGACTTCCTCGTCTACGAGGACGAACGAATCACCTTCGACGAGCACTACCGCATCGCCTCGACCATCGCCGAGCGCCTCGTCAACCTCGGCGTGAACAAGGGCGACCGCGTCGCCATCGCGTCGCGCAACCTGCCCGAATGGGTCTGTGCTTTCTGGGGTGCCATGGTCACGGGTGCGGTGGTCGTGCCACTCAATGCGTGGTGGACCAGCGAGGAACTCGCGTACGGACTCACCGACTCAGGTTCCACGGTGCTCTTCGTCGACGAGGAACGTCTCGAGCGGCTCTACAAGCAACTCGACCACCTGCCCGAGCTCGAGACCATCGTCGTGATCAGCGACGAGCCCAAGCGTCCCGCACACGTGGACAAGAAGCACGCCCGAATCCAACTCGTGGGCTACGAGGATTTCCTTGGGCGCGTCGACGCCGCGGCGACGCCGCCGCCGATCGATTTCGTGCCCGAGGACGACGCGACGATGTTCTACACCTCGGGTACGACCGGCAAGCCCAAGGGGGCCGTGGGTTCGCACCGCAACGCCGTGACCAACCTCATGAACCTCTTCTTCATTGGCCAGAGCAGCACGCTGCGCTTTGGTACCGGCAACCTCGACGAAAAAGGTCAGAGCGTCCCCAACGCGAGCTTGCTCAACGTACCGCTCTTTCACGCGACGGGCTGTCTGGCGACGATGCTCGTGAGCACGGCCTCGGGTGGCAAGTTGGTGATGATGCACCACTTCGACGCCGGCAAGGCGCTGGCGCTCATCGAGAGCGAGCGCCTTACGAACATCGGCGGCGTGCCGACCATCGCCATGCAGATTCTCGACCACCCCGACTTTCGAAAGTTCGACACCTCGAGCGTGCGCTCGATCTCGTACGGTGGCGCGCCGGCACCGCCTGATCTGGTGCGACGCATCCGAGCGGCGTTTCCAGTCGGCCAACCAGGCAACGGTTACGGTCTCACCGAGACGTCGGCCGCGGTGTGTCTTAACAGCGGACCTGACTACGTCGAGCGACCCAGCAGTTGCGGGACCGCCTCACCGGTCTGTGAGGTGGCGATCGTGCCCGAGGACTACGAAGGGCTCGAACCCTCGCCCGATCTACCCGCCGGACCCGACGTCGTGGGCGAACTCTGGGTCAAGGGTCCCAACGTGGTGCGCGGTTATTGGCACAAGCCCGAGGCGACGGCGAAGTCGTTCACCAATGGCTGGCTGCACACCGGCGACGTGGCGCGCATCGACGAAGACGGTTACGTCTACATCGTGGACCGCGCGAAGGACATGATCATCCGCGGCGGTGAGAACGTCTACTCGGTGATCGTCGAGGCGGCAATCTTCGAGCACCCCGACGTGGCCGACTGCGCCGTGGTCGGCGTTGCCCACCCCACGCTGGGCGAGGAGGTCGCCGCGGTGATCGTGCTGCGTCCGGGACGCGTCGTCGAGGCCGAAGAGATCTCGCGCCACGTCGCCCAGCGACTCGCCAAGTTCGAGGTTCCCACCAGGATCTTTTTTCGCACGCTCGCCCTGCCCCGTAATCCCCAGGGCAAGGTTCTCAAACGTGAACTACGCGAGTCGCTCCACGAGCAGATGCAGATCCAGGCCTAGCGCGCCGCGGCTTCGACGGCGTCAAGGGTGGCCTTGTCGATTTCTAACGCGCGCACGGCCCAGTTCTCCTCAAGGTGCGCAACGCTGGTGGTGCCAGGAATAGGCACCATGACGGGCGATCGTTGCAATAACCACGCGAGTGACAGTTGCGCGACACTGATGCCGTGCTGGGTCGCGAGCGAGTCGAGTGGTCCACCCGGTCGCGCGAGTTGACCTGAGTCGACGGGGTGCCACGGTATGAAGCCAATGCCCTCAGACTCGCAGTACTCGAGTACCGGTTCACTGGTGCGGTCCGTCAGGTTGAAGCGGTTCTGGACCGTGACGACCGGAACGATCTTTCGCGCGGCCTGGATCTCTTCGACGTTCACGTTGGAGAGTCCAATCGCTTTGACTTTGCCCTCATCGAGCAACGCGCGAAGAAGTCCGAACTGCTCGTCGCGGTCAATTCGCTGGTCGATCCGGTGCAACTGGAAGAGATCGAGCGACTCTTGACCGAGCCGGCGCAGGGACATCTCACACTCTTGACGCAAGTAGTCGGGTACGCCACACGTCGCCCACACGTTCGGACCAGTTCGCACCAGGCCAGCCTTCGTGGCGATCTTCACGGCACCGTAGGGATGCAGCGCTTCGAAGATGAGCTCCTCGGAGACGTAGGGACCATAGGCGTCGGCGGTATCGACGAAGTCGACGCCGAGCTCGACCGCTCGACGAAGTACGGCGAGCGCGCCGTCGTGATCACTGGGGTATCCCCAAACGCCGGGTCCAGTGATTTTCATGGCACCGTAACCGAGACGCTGGACGGTCTGGGAGCCAAAGGTGAAGGTAGTGGGGTTTTTCATGGTGTCCTTTCCTCTGCTAACCCTAGGGCGACACGTCAAAGCGGCGGCCGCCCTGGGCGACCGCCGCTTTGAAGAACTACGAAATTACTTGTTGGGCTGTGGCGTAACGCGCAGGTAGTCCTTGAGCTTCTTGAAACCCTTGGGAAACTTCGTCTTCGCTTCTTCATCGGTGACGGAGTTCACGATAATAACGTCGCCACCATCCTTCCAGTTCACCGGCGTCGCCACCGAGTAGTTCGCGGTCAACTGTAGTGAGTCGAGCACTCGCACGATCTCGTCGATGTTGCGTCCCGTCGAAGCCGGGTAGGTCAACGTCAGCTTCACCTTCTTGTCGGGCCCGATGATGAAAACGCTGCGCACGGTGAGCGTGTCGTTTGCGTTCGGATGGATCATGTCGTAGAGGTCCGCGACCTTGCGATCCTGGTCACCAATGAGCGGGAAGTTAAGCGCACTACCCTGGGTCTCTTGGATGTCGGCCTTCCACTTGTCGTGCGAAGCGACGTCGTCCACTGACACACCGATAATCTTGGTGTTGCGCTTGTCAAAGTCACCCTTGCGTGCGGCGAACGCGCCCAGTTCAGTGGTGCACACCGGGGTGAAGTCCTTGGGGTGCGAGAAGAGGATGCCCCAGCTGTCGCCGAGCCAGTCGTAAAAGTGAATTGTTCCTTCGGTGGTCTCGGCGGTGAAGTCCGGGGCCACGTCACCAAGGCGGATCGCCATGTGTTTGCTCCTTCGCGTGCAATTGCCAGTCCCTTGACTGAACCCCACCACTTTAGCCACAAAAGTATTTATTGTTGCAAAACTCTATTTGATTTATGGGTAATTGCCCGACGGGACCGTCGCCTGTGAGACTGGAGCCATGAGCGAAACCCTTCCTGCCGTCGTGGCCGCCTTCGACCTGGACGGATCGCTCACTGAAGGCGGGAGCGTCTGGCGCTGGTTGCGCTACCTCGCCGGCACCGGCGCCGTCTTTCGAGCGGCGCTGCCCCTCACGGTGCCGCTACTCGTGGGTGCGATGCGAAGTGGTGCCTGGGCCGACCACGCCAAGGAACGACTCTTTGGACGTTTGCTCACCGGACGCGACCTCGAAGAAGTGCGCGACGAGTCGCGAACGTTCGCGCTTAGACATCTCGAGAAACGCGGGCGCGCCAAAGTGCTCGAACGACTCCACTGGCACCAGTCCCAGGGCCACCTCGTCGTCGTGGTCTCGGCCTCACCTCAGATCTACGTCGACGTGATCGGCGAAGCGTTACAAGCGACCGGCGCCATCGGCACACGCCTCGCCGTCGACCCACTCGGACACCTCACCGGCAGTTACCTCGGTCGAAATTGCCGGGGCAGCGAAAAGATGCGACGACTGAGTGAGTGGATAGACCAGCAGGGTTTCACCGACCCTCCCGTAATATACGCCTACGGCAATTCTCGTGGCGACCGACGACTGCTCAAGGGGGCCTCACATCCCTACGATGTCGGAAAACTCGGTCCCTTCGGAGCACTGCGCCAGTATCCGCGACTGCCTTCCACCAACGACGCCTAGAGCTGTTGGATCGAGGCGCCGAGTTCGACGATGCCGCCTTCGCGTCCGGCGTAGGTCACCTGAATTGAGGCGGCCTGTTCCTTCCACGCGATCACCGTGCCGTGGTAGTCGACGACGCCCACGTTCACGTCGTAGACCCCGTCGAGTAGAGGAAGATTGGGCAGATCCACGCCGACCTGGTTGGCGCCGGGTTTGAGATTGACCGGCGAGCCCTGAGCGTCGCTACGACTGACGAGCATGCCACTTCGGGTGAAGAGTTCCATCACGAAGTTGCCACTGTAGGCAGTGTGTGACGAGATGTGCACGTCGAAGTGGATGCTCGCACCGCTACGCACGTCAAAGGATCCCGAGGGCGTGGTCACCGAGTCAATGGCGACCTCGGCCTGATGACCGGCGCGGTCGTGCTCGACGGCGTCTTCGAGCAGGTGCTCGCGAAAGATCCGCAGCGACTCCTGGACGGGGCCGTTCGCGATCATCAGGCCGCCGTCGAGCACGATGGCGCGGTCACAGAGGGCCCGCACCTGGTCGGCCTGGTGCGTGACCAACAAGATCGAGCGTCCCTCTTCCTGGAAGGTGCGGATCCGGTCGACGCACTTCGCCTGAAACCTTTCGTCACCCACGGCGAGGACCTCGTCGACGACGAGAATGTCGGGATCAACGTTAACCGCCACCGCGAAAGCGAGACGGACATACATGCCACTCGAGTAGAACTTCACCTGGGTGTCGATGAAGTGCTCAATCTCACTGAAGGCAACGATGTCGTCGAAGATCGCGTCCACGCTCCTCTTGGAGAGTCCAAGCATCGCACCGTAGAGATAGACGTTGTCGCGACCCGACAGCTCGGTCTGAAATCCCGCTCCTAGTTCGAGCAGCGCCGCCAGGTTCCCGCGAAGTCGGATCTGGCCGCTCGTGGGCTGCAGAACCCCACAGATGCACTTGAGCAAGGTCGACTTTCCCGACCCGTTGTGGCCCAGGATGCCCACCGTCTCGTCGCTCGAGACCGAGAAACTGATGTCCTTGAGCGCATTGAACAATTCGGTTGAGCCAGCCTTGGGGTGTAGGAGGCGCTCCTTCAGCGATTGATTGCGCTCGTGGTGGATCTTGAACTGTTTGGAGACGTCTTCGACGTCGATGACGGTGGTCACAGCTCTGACTCAAAGTTTCCTTCGAGACGACCGAAGATTGTCAGCGAGAGCAAGAACAGCACGATCGTGATCGCGAGCAACGTGAGATTCATCATGGCGAACGACGACATCGACCACTGGGGCAGGATTTGCAGCACGGGGTGCGGTGGATTGGTTGAGATCACGGTGGTCTTGACGTAGAAAATCCGCTGGAAGGTCATGATGATCGGCGTAATGGGATTGAGGAAGTACATCCAGGTCAGACCGTGATCGTGCAGTCGCTGGGAGATGGTGTTCTGATACGAGTAGACCACCGGCGACAGCCAGAACCAGAGTTGGAGCAGCACCTCCATCAGGTGTCGCATGTCGCGCAAATACACGGTCACCGCCGACATGACAATGGCGACCGACGCGGTCAACAGATACAGCGCGACAAAGGAAATGGGCAGGATCCACAAGAAGTTCCACGCCGGCGCGTGGCCCAACGCGAGCAGGAACAGACACAGCACCGCCAGTTGAATCGCGAAATAGACCACCGAGGCGCCGACGTTGGCCAGAGCGAGGATCTCGCGAGGAAACGAGACCTTCTTCACCAGTGCGGCCCGGTCGACGATGACACCGGTCGCCATGTTGACCGCGGTCACGAACATGTTCCAGACCACCAGACCCGAGAACAGATAGAGCGCGAAATTCGGATAGCCGTTCTTGGTGATCACCGAGAAGACCAGGTAATAGATACCGAGGGTCAACGCGGGCGACAGCATCGACCAGAAGATGCCGAGCGTGGAGTTCTTGTACTTAATCCGGATGTCGGAGAAGATCAGGCTCGTCAGCAGTTCGTGACGCGACCAGAGGTTTCGAAGTCGCGTAGGCAGGTTGGCCCGTGCGCTGACCACGCGCACCGGCGCGTTCTCCAGGGACCTGCGTTTGACCCTCGCCGGTGAGGCGTCGCTCACTAGACCCCTTGACGAAGCGCCGAACGATCAATCACCGCGTCGATAAAGCCGTACTCGAGCGCCTCTTGGGCGGTGAACCAGCGATCGCGGTCCGAGTCGGCCTCGATGCGCTCGATGCTCTGGCCAGTGTGAAAGGCGATGCGCTCGGCGAGTTGGGTCTTCATGTAGACAATTTGCTCGGCCTGGATGGCGATGTCCGACGCCTGACCCTGCATGCCACCCATCGAAGGCTGATGCATGAGAATACGGCTGTGGGGCAAAGAGAATCGCTTACCCGGCGCGCCCGCACAGAGCAGGAACTGGCCCATCGAAGCGGCCATGCCCACACAGATGGTGCGAATGTCGCAATTGACGTACTGCATCGTGTCGTAGATCGCCAGACCATCAGTAACCGATCCTCCGGGTGAGTTGATGTAAAGGCTGATGTCCTTGTCACGATCCTCTGCTTCGAGCAGCAGCAATTCCGCACAAATGCGGTTCGCGGTGTTCTGGTCCACTTGTGAACCCAAGAACACGATTCGTTCGCGGAGAAGCCGCTGATTCAGGTCATTCGCGCCGAAGCCTTCGGCCATTGAGGAGTTAATCATGCAGCCAATCTACCGTGTGCGACTGCGAACACCTCGAGCCAGCACCTAGAGTGGAGTCTCTTGCGGGCGTGGCGGAATTGGCAGACGCGCTGGTTTTAGGTACCAGTTCTTCGGAGTGTGGGTTCGAGTCCCTCCGCCCGCACCGCGCGGCGGGGTATTGATTGAGGTCGTGGCGTCACCTGCTAGCATAGGAACATCGCTATTGCCGCATTTCGCGGTAGAGACCGATTCGACAGAGACATTTCGAGTTGGGCTCATCTCAACTTGTAGGAGTCATATGTCTGTGTCCTTTGCCGACCTCGGCGTGCCCGCCAACCTCGTGGAGCGCTTGCGCGAACGCGGCATCCTCGAGGCCTTCCCCATCCAAGAGGCCGCACTACCCGACGCCCTCGCCGGACGCGACGTCGTGGGAAAGGCCGTCACTGGTTCGGGTAAGACGCTCGCCTTTGGCCTGCCCCTGATGGCGCGCCTCACCAAGGCCCGGCCCCGCAAGCCCGTGGGCCTCGTGCTCGTACCCACTCGCGAACTGGCCGCCCAGGTCCAAAAAGAGCTCGCCAACCTCACCGACGACCGCGGACGCCGGGTCATCTGCATCTACGGTGGCACCTCGTACAGCGTGGCTCGTAAGGCTCTCAACTTCGGCGTCGACGTCGTCGTCGCCTGTCCGGGCCGTCTCGAGGACATGCTCGAACAGGGTGCGCTCGACCTCTCGTCAGTCGCCACGGTGGTAGTCGACGAAGCGGACCGCATGGCCGACATGGGCTTTTTGCCGTGTGTGCGTCGAATCGTGGGGGCCACCCCCCAGGACCGTCACGTAATGCTCTTTTCGGCGACCATGGGACCCGACGTCAAGTCACTGGTGCGCGAGTTTACTCACGACGCGGTGATCCACGACGTCGTCGGTGAAGAGGCGCCCAGCGACGTCGACCACTTCTTCTGGCGCGTACCACGCGACCAGCGTCCCCAGTTCGCCGCCGATATCGCCGAAGAATACGATCGTGCGATTTTTTTCACGCGCACCAAGCACGGTGCGGACCGACTCGCGCGTCAACTCGAAGAACGCGGTGTGTCCGCGGTCCCACTCCACGGTGACCGCTCGCAAGCCCAACGCGAGCGCGCGCTGCGCAGCGTGAAAAACGGACAGGTGCGCGTACTCGTCGCCACCGACGTCGCCGCGCGCGGCATCCACATCGACTTGATGCCGGTCGTCGTACACTACGACCCGCCGGCCCAGGCCACCGACTACTTGCACCGCTCTGGTCGTACCGGGCGCGCTGGCGCCACGGGCGCAGTGATCTCGCTTGTGGGCGAAGACGTCATCGGCCAAGTGAAGCGCCTCCAAAAGGCGCTGGGCATCTCGGCCTCGATCGAATCACCAGGTGACGCCCAGGCCATTCGCCTCGGTGCAGTCGACGACGCCGTCGCCGCTGAACGTCTCGACGACCGAGGCGGCAGGGGCCGTTCCGAGCGACCGGTCGAACGCGAGCGCGGTCCTCGATCCTTTGAGCGTCGCGAACCGCGTGAATCCAGCGCATCGAACCGACCCGCTCGAGGCTTCAGCGACCGCGCACCGCGTGCCGAGCGTGCCCCACGCACTGAGCGCAGTTTCAGTGATCGTGTGGTCAACGACCGCGATACTCGACCCGCGAGGGCCGCGCGATCGGATCGAGCTCCTCGAAGCGACCGTACTTCCATTGAGCGTACCGCGCGCGTCGAGCGCGAAGTACGCGGGTCCAGTCGTCCCACGTCTTCGCGCGGGTCGGGTCGCGAGGCCGTCGTGAGCTTCTTTAATGACTCAAAGGGATTCGGCTTCGCGAGCGACGACAAGGGCGATGACTTGTTTATCCATTTCTCGAACATCGTGGGCGACGGCTTCAAGTCCCTCAGCCAGGGTCAGAAAATCACCTTCGAAGAAGCAACCGGCCCCAAGGGGCGCGAGGCTCGCAACGTCCGCGTCGTCGGCGCGGGACGCGAGCGACGCTACTAAGGTCGCCCTCCATGCCCGAAAAACCCTTCGTCGATCCCCACCTGGGACCAGCGCCGGACGAACTGCTGGTCGAAGAGATCGTCGTGGGCACCGGTGGCGAGGCGCGACCTGGTCAGACCGCCGTCGTGCACTACGTGGGCGTCGGTGTGTCGAGCGGCGAGGAGTTCGACGCATCGTGGAACCGTGGCGAGCCCTTCACGTTCCCCTTGGGCGCGGGTTACGTCATCAAGGGTTGGGACCAAGGTGTCGTGGGCATGCGCGTTGGCGGACGACGTCGCCTGGTAATACCCGCGCGCTTGGGCTACGGGGATCAAGGCGCCGGTGGTGTCATCGCGCCCGGCGAGACCCTGATCTTCGTCGTGGATCTGGTGGAACTGCGCTAGACGAAGGGTGGCGCCGATATGTCAGTCGCGAGCATTCGCTGATAATCACCGTAACGCTCACAGCAGATTTCGGCAAGCAGTCGCAGCCGATCATTAGGGTCGCTCAAGCTGAGAACCTTGAACTGGTCAAGCACTGACATCGGGGTCATCGAACAGAGCTGCCAACTACGCACCCATGGGTCGACGTCCATTTCGCAATTGATCTGAAGGCATTGGTCGGCGAAGAGTTCACTCTGAAGGTTGCGAAGCGCTCGCACCGCGGACTGGGTGGATTTGAGTAGCGCCGGTTCGATCGCCACGTCGTCACAACACCGTTCGCTCACGAGCGCCCTCGGGTACGGGTCGTCGTTGAGCCACGTCGAAACCTCCACGCAGCTGATCCCCTCGACCATGATCAGGGTCTTGCCGTCAATCAAATGGTGCGCACCGAGAATCTGGACCACCGTTCCCACCGAGGTGCGCTGGTCGTAGCCACCGACCTCCGAGCCCCGCTCTATGAGACACGTACCGAACTGGTCCTCCTGGGCGACGTCACTCAACATTTGGCGATAGCGTGGCTCAAACACGCACAGGCCCACGACCTGGTGTGGAAAGACCACCATGCCCAACGGGAACATCGCGAGCTGGTGCTTCTTCACGCCTCCACCCTAAAGGTGAACGTTCGGTGAACGTGCCTAACTTGAGGGGCGTTTCGCGAGCGCGACGGCGAGTGCCCGCAGGGCTTTGCCCCGGTGCGAAATGGCGTTCTTCTCTTCGGGGGACATCTCGGCGAGGGTTCGGTTCTCGTCCTCGGGTACGAACACGGGGTCGTAGCCGAATCCCCGGTCCCCCCGCGGGCTCACGGTGATGGTTCCCTTAAGCGTTCCCAGTACCACGAAGGGCCCCTCACCGGGGAACTCGGCGACGATGACCGTGCGAAACTCAGCGCCGCGTCGTTCGAGCGGCACGTCCCGCAGTTCATCGAGCAGCTTTCGCACGTTGTCCTCGTAACTCGCCTCGTCACCGGCGTAGCGAGCGCTGAACACGCCCGGTCGCCCCCCGAGAGCGCTGACGAAGAGCCCGGTGTCGTCGGCGAGCGCCGGATAACCCGTCGCCTCGACCAGCGCCCGTGCCTTCAAACCGGCATTGCCCTCGAGGGTGTCCTCGGTCTCGTCGACGTCGGGCACGTCCACGGGCCGCGGCAGAAGTGTGGCGTCAAGGTCCGCCAAGACTGCTCGCATCTCGTTCGCCTTGTGGGCGTTCGCCGTAGCGAGGACGAACGTGGTCACGCCACACGAACGGCGGGGGCCGTGGCGAGGAGCTGACGCTGGGCGGCGTGGATGTCGGCGATGCCCGCGCTCGCGAGGTCCAGCAACGAATCGAGTTCCGTCCTCGTAAAGGCAGCGAGTTCTGCCGTGCCCTGGACCTCGACGAAGTGACCGGCGCCGGTCATGACGACGTTCATGTCAGTTTCGGCTCGTGAGTCTTCCTCATAGGGCAGGTCGAGCATCGTCACGCCGTCGATGATGCCCACCGACACCGCCGCGACCAGGTCGCTGAGCGCGTGCTCCCTGACGGTGCCGGCTTGGACGAGTCGGGTGATCGCGTCGTGCAGGGCCACGTAGCCCCCACAGATTGACGCCGTCCTCGTGCCGCCGTCGGCCTGGAGGACGTCACAGTCGACGGTGATCAAGAAATCAGCCAAAAGATCGAGTCGCGTGACCGTGCGAAGTGAGCGTCCGATCAGGCGTTGGATCTCTTGGGTGCGACCCGACTGCTTACCCTTGGCCGCCTCGCGGCTCGCTCGCTCGGGCGTCGAACCGGGCAGCATTGAGTACTCGGCCGTGACCCAGCCCTTTCCGGTACCTCGAAGCCATCGCGGGACGTCTTCTTCGACCGAGGCCGTGCACAGGACCCGGGTCCGGCCAAAACTCACCAATACCGATCCGAGTGCCATCTGCGTGAAGTCGCGCTCGAAGTTGAGCGGTCTCGCCTGGTCCGGGGTTCGGCCGTCTTTTCGCAGTTCGGACATCGCACTTCCTTCACCTCGCGTGTCCCCTAACGGTAGCGGAGGACGCTGCCGGGGGTTTAGAAGTAGATGATCTTCTTCGCTCGTTCGACGACGTCGTCGATGTCGTCGCTCCACGCACCCGTCGACAGGTACTTCCAACCGTCATCGCACACGATCGTCACGATTGTCGCGGTCTCATCCTCGGGGATGAGTTTGGCGCACTTGACCGCGCCCGACATGATCGCACCCGACGACAGACCCACGAAGAGCCCGACCTCGGTCAACCGGCGCGTCCACTCGATGGACTCGCGCGCACGCACGACGACCTTGCGGTCGAGGAGTTCAGCGCCGTGGTTCTCGATGAAGATTGGCGGGATGTAGCCATCCTCGAGACTGCGAAGTCCATCGACCATCTCACCACTCGGCGGTTCGACCGCCCAGATCTGGACTCCCGGCTTGGCCTGCTTCAGGTACTTGCCCACGCCCATGAGCGTGCCCGAGGTTCCCAGTCCCGCCACGAAATGCGTGATCTCGGGCACGTCGCGCAAGATCTCTGGACCCGTCGTGCGGTAGTGGGCCGCGGGGTTGGCGGGATTGGCGTACTGGTACAAGAAGGTCCACTCCGGATGCTCCAGTGACAACGTTTGAGCGAGCCGCACCGCTCCGTTCGAACCTTCGGCGCCGGGCGAGTCAATGATCTGCGCGCCCCAGGCGACCAGGAGTTGGCGACGTTCAGGCGACACGTTCGAGGGGAGCACGACCTTCAGGTGGTAGCCCCGCAACCGACAGACCATGGCGAGCGCGATGCCGGTGTTACCCGACGACGGCTCGATCAAGATCTGGTCGGGCTTGCCGGGGATCAAGATGCCGTCGGCCTCGGCGGCTTCGACCAGTGACAATGCGACGCGATCCTTCACCGAGCCAGCGGGGTTACGCCCTTCGAGCTTCGCGAGGATCGTCACGTTGGAACTCGGCGACAACGCGCTCACGTCCACGATCGGCGTGTCGCCAATGAGATCCAGCACTGACGCGTAACGCGCCACTAGGCGACTCCACCGGCGACCGCTGGCAGGAGTGTTATTTCGTCGTCGTTGGCGACCGGAGCGTTCACGCCACCGAGGTAGCGCACGTCGTCGTCATTGATATAGACGTTCAAGAATCGGTGCAGGGTGCCGTCATCGTTGAGCAATTGACCCTTGACCGCCGGGTAGGCGTTAGTCAACTCGCTGAGCACGTCACCAATGGTGTGGCCCTCAACGCTCACGGTCACCGCGCCACCCAGCGCGGGTCGCAAGACGGTGGGGATTCGAAGCACTGCGCTCATACTTTCGCTTTCGACTCGGGGATTAAAACCTGACTAACTACATCAACTTTAGTGCGCCACGGTCGCGGTGTGTCACGGGGTGGACTTAGGCGGACGGTAGAAGATCGCCAACTGAAGAAGGGCGCCGCCCACGCCCAGCAGCAACACGATCAACAGGTCGGTGCCCTTGGTCCACGTCAGGACGTTCCAGGCGTAGTCCAGGGAGTACCGGCCGGCGCCCAGCACGCCCGGCACGAGTGCCGCGACCGCGATGCCCAGGCAGTACTCGATGCCACCGCCCTTGTTGATAATGAAGAAGCCGTTCTTGCGGTGCACGGTCAAGATCGCCACCGTCATCACCGAGACGAGTCCCGCGGCGGCGAACGTCGTCAGGAGCCCGAAGCTCAGCAGAGCTCCGACGCCCATCTCGGTTCCCGCCGCGAGGGTGGCGTTGAGCTTGCCCGGACGCATTCCCATGGA
Source organism: Acidimicrobiaceae bacterium (assembly GCA_003160115.1). GTDB lineage: Bacteria > Actinomycetota > Acidimicrobiia > Acidimicrobiales > RAAP-2 > RAAP-2. Next base: position 40,213 of record PLQL01000017.1, on the reverse strand, counting down.
ATCGAACCAACCTGCGGTGCCGGCGAGTCCGCCACCACGAAAGACCTTGTTGTAGCCATGCGCGAAGATCATCAAGCCGAGGAAGAGTCGCACGGCGAGCAACACGAGGGCGACCGGTGCGCCGTACGACGAATAGATAATGGTGTGGGTCACGGTCAACCGATCTTCTCTCGCGAGGTGCTAGAACCAGTGACCAAAGCCTAGTGACCCACCACTTCGTCTTCGCTCACGGCACCGTCCACGATTCGGTACGTTCGCACCACCGTGGGGACGTCGCGCAGGGAGACCAGGACGTATTGCCACGCGGGATCGGGGGCCTGGGCGATGTCGGTAGGACTGGGATACGCCTCGGTGTGCGTGTGCGAATGAAAGACACCGAGGACCTCAAGACCCTCTTCGTCCGCGCGTCGATGCGCGCGCAGTAACACCTTGGAGTCAATCTCGTAGACCTTGGCCGAGTGCAGCACGTTCTCGCTCGCAATCACGTCTCGGACGACTGATCGCTCACTCTCGCGCACGCCGAGCAAGAGCCCACAGCCTTCGTCGGGCAGGGCCCTGATGCACGTCGCGATCATGGCGTCGCGCAGATGCCGCTCGAGGGAAAGCACACGTTCACCCTAGAGCCCGATGAGCACCCAGGCTTGGTCACTAGCCTGTTGCCATGGCACGAGCCAAGCAGATGCAGGAACGGCGCGCCAAAGCCAAGAGCGAAGCCGCCGGTGGTGACCGAGTGGTCGCCACGAACCGCCGCGCCCGCTTCGACTACGAGATTCTCGAGACACTCGAGTGCGGCATCATGTTGACTGGCTCCGAGGTGAAATCGCTGCGCGAGGGCAACGCCCAGATCGCCGACGCGTACGCGCGAATCGACGACGGTGAACTCTGGCTCTTCCAGATGCACATACCCCCTTGGGCCTTCGCAGTGGGATTCGGCAGTCACGATCCTGATCGCAAGCGCAAACTTCTCGTGCACCGACACGAGATAAAAGACCTCCACGACCAGACCCAGACCCAGCCGCTCACCATCGTCCCGCTGAAGCTCTACTTCAAGGGCGGACGGGCCAAGGTCGAATTGGCTCTCGCGCGAGGAAAAAAGCAACAGGATCGCCGCCAAGCCCTCGCCAAACGCGACGCGGAACGAGAGATTGCTCGAGCCGTGCGCAACGCCGAGAAGTTCACCTGAGCGATTCGCGTCGCCGTCGGGTACGCTGGAGTATCGACTAGATGAGTCGTGAAACAACGAGGGGATGATTGGTTTCGACATCAGTTGTCGAGGTGAAAGAAGCGAGCCGTGGTCTCCGGAGCCACGAAAAAGAGCCGGAAACAATAAATAAACGCCAAGCCTCAGCTTGCGCTTGCTGCTTAGGTAGCAACGTCCGCCTGGACCCAGCCCTGCGGTTCAGATATCGGGCGTCATAATGTAGGGCTTACCTTCATGGTTCGTTAGTGACTGTGTCGGGACACTTCAGCTGACTAAGGATTGTCGCAGGTGCCAACAGCAGCGACCTTCCCTACAACCTCCTGTTGGCTGCGCTCGGAGAATAGTCATTGAGGAACTGATGGACCTGGGTTCGATTCCCAGCATCTCCAAGGATCACCGACGTTCGCTTCGGTGGTTGTTGGAGATGAAATCACTTCGCGATTATCTTGCAACTCGATACGTCGCCTGTTGCTAGCGCTTGACCGCCTGGAGCGTGTATGACGCCGCGAGTCGAAGAGGTTTTTCGCGGAGCCGATATTCCCCGCCACCGATACTTTCCATCTCCTCGCCGAATGGATTCGATGGGATGCTGTCATGTTCCGCCAAACCTACGAGCTCGAGTCCGGCCGACATCAATGCCGTGACGATCTCGCCGAGACCGTGGTTGAATGACAGGAAATCCGGCGAAGTCAGCGCTTCTTCATGTTCCACGTAGGTATGAGTTTCCCTAAAGAGCACACCTTCGGTCTCGAAATATGGAAACTCCAGGGTGAGCAGGCCATCGGGGCGAGCATCCGACAATGCCCAGAGCATTGGATGGTACTCGCGGATGAAGAGTCGACCACCGGGTCGAAGAAGCCCTGCGACGACATCAGCCCAACGTCGAATATCGGGCAGCCAACAAAGTGCTCCAATTCCAGTGAACACGAGATCGAANNCGCTCGGCGCCGAGCGCTTCGATTGCGCCGTACACGTCACTTTCGACATACCTGACGTTCGCACCGTACTCGTTGGCCAGCTGGCGCGCAGCCTGCACCGCCGCAGGAGAGAAATCGAGTCCCGTGACGCTTCGTGCACCGAGGCGCGAGAGCGACATGGTGTCGGTGCCGATGTGACACTGCAGGTGGGCCACATCGAGTCCGGCGATGTCGCCAAGTCTGGGTAGGTCGAAGCGCACCACGTCGGACAGGAAGGTCGGGTCGCTGCGAAACCGTTCGAGGTCGTAGCCCTTGAGGTGATGAGGAACGCGACTATCCCAATTGGCTCTATTTACTTCAATGTAGTTACCCACCGTCCGAGTATCGCAGGGTGACCCGGCGCGTCGCAACGACCGATGCCGGCGAGCGCCTACTCCTGCCGCCTTCACACTCACCCTCTTCTTGGAACCTCGAAATACTCGAACTAGGATTTTCCTGCGTCGCTGACGGTAGCCCTCGATCTCAAGCACGACATCGAACTCGAAGCCCGCGTCACCCCCTGACCAATTGGTCAAGGGAATGTCAACGCATGGAGATGGGACGGGAACGTGACAACGCTGGAGAACCGCCGATGGTTCATCCTTCCAATTCTGTGCCTCGCCGTGCTTATCGTCGTCATCGACAACACGATCGTGAACGTCGCGCTTCCCACGATCTCGCGCCAACTACATGCCTCCACCACGTCGTTGCAGTGGGTGATTGACGCCTACAGTCTGCCCTTTTGCGGCTGCATTCTTGCCGCGGCGGGGATCTCGGAACGGGTCGGTCGAAAAAGGACCATGCAGTGGGGACTCTTGTTCTTCGCCCTCTTCAGCGCCGTCGCGGCGTGGTCGCATTCGACTGAGACGCTGATTGCGGCTCGCGCGCTCATGGGCGTGTCCGCCGCGTTGACGGTGCCTTCAACCCTCTCGCTGGTCACGGCCGCGTTCACCAACGAGCGTGAGCGGGCCAAGGCCTACGGTGCCTGGGCCGGCACGGGTGGCATCGCGGGCCTGACCGGTCCAATCGTCGGCGGCGCCTTAATGCTGCACTTTTGGTACGGCTCGATATTCCTCATCAACGTCCCGATCATCGCGGTGATGTTGGTGGCCGTGCAAGTGGCGGTGCCCGAACTCGATGAGAGCACTCGCTCGCCCATCGACGTCTTTGGTCTCGTCGAAGGCACGGCGAGCGTCACCCTGCTGGTACTCGCAATCATCCAGGGACCCTCATGGGGGTGGTCCAGTCCGCTCGTGCTGAGTCTCCTGGGCGCCGCCCTCTTGCTCGGGGCATCCTTCGTGCGCCACGAACGCGCGCACCGCGATCCGTTGCTCCAGGTTCGCCTCTTCGGTTCTCGTCGATTCGCCACCGCCTCGTTCATCCGGGTACTGGTCTATGCCAGCATCTTCGGCTACACGTTTCTTCTCACCCAGTACTTTCAAATCATCCGGGGTTACTCGCCGTTCTCGGCCGGACTGCATTCAATACCACCGGCTTTGTGCGGCATGACCCTGACGCCACTCGGCGCCTTCGCCGCCCTTCGGTTCGGCACTCGCCGAGTCGTGACGATCAGCATCTTGCTCGCCAGCGGTGCATTTCTCATGATGGCTTTCAGCACACCACTTTCGTCGTACTTCGGCTTCATCGTCGTCGTCCAGGTGTTCTCGTCGGGAGGGATGAACTTGAGCAATGCGCCACTCACCTCGACGTTGATGACGTCCCTTTCACCCGACTTGATTAAGTCGGGCTCGGCCGTCAACGAGGTCACCGTGCAACTCGGCGCCACGATGGGCGTCGCCGTCATGGGTTCGATCTTCTCTTCCACCTTCATACCGGGTGTGGCGAGTGCGTTTCGAACTCACGGACTCTCGCACAGCATCGTGACGCACGCGCAGACCTCGGCGGTCAGCGCCCTCGCGATCGCCAGGCACCTCGGTGGCCCGTTAGGTACCCAACTCCATACCCTGGTGTTCTCGGTGTTCATGCAAGGATTCCACCGGGTCTGCGTTATTATCAGCATCCTGCTCTTTGCCGCTGCCCTACTCGGCTATCGGAATCTCGGGCCGCAAACTTCCTTTACGTACGATGCGGTCGTGAGCCCGCTACCGCCAGGAAGCGAATGAACGTGATCGGCGACCAGCGCCGAATTTCTCGGCGCGAGTGACTACACCGGCGGTTGTGGATCGTACTGGATTCCCCGTCGTACCTGGCGTGCTCGTTCGTCGTTGGTAAAACGACGAACGAGATGGAGCGCCATGTCGATGCCCGCCGAGACGCCCGCGCTGGTCACGACGTCGCCCTCGTCCACGTAGCGGTCGTCTGGTCGCACGTCGATGGTGGGATCCAACTCGGCCAGGAGTTCGATTGAAGCCCAGTGCGTCGTCGCTCGACGATTGGTCAATAGGCCCGCCGCCGCCAAGACCAGCGATCCGGTGCAGACGCTCGCTACGACGCGAACCCGCGAGCGTTGGGTGCGCAACCACTCGAGTTGGGTGTGGTCCTTCAGATGACCACGAGTGCCGAATCCTCCGGGATAGATGATGACGTCGAGGTCGGGCACGGTGGTGTACGAGTGTTGTGTCGCGATACGAAGACCTTTCGCGCAGGTGACCTCGCCGCCGTCACGAGAGAAGTTCATGATCTCGTAGCCGTCCTCGGGGAAGTACTTCGTCCAATACCCGAGCACCTCCCAGGGGCCCACGGCATCCAACTCTTCCATTTCGTCGAACATCAAGATGCCGATCCGACTCGTCACGAGGCTCCCCTTCGCCCTCTACGACTTGGTCACGGCTGGACCGAGAGCCCGCACGAAGTCGTCGGGACCTTCGACCGTCACGTAGAACGTTCGCCCACCCTTCAACGCGAGAACGAGGGCGTCCCCGTGACGGGTCACGAGCGCGGCGCGTTTGAAGAAGCGGAGACTTCCGCGGTAGCCCCACCCGCCGGACTTGAGCGGACTAAGTGGTTCGCAGGTCGCCGCGAGGATCTCCTCACCGGCGAAGCGTTGTCGGATGAGGCCGCCGGGGCCGTAACGAATCGCGAGGCTGCGGCCCTTCGACTCCTGGACGACGCGCACGTCCACCCGAAACGAGATGAAGAACAAGAACGCGATGAGCACGAAGACGAGAACAATCACGCCGAGCGCGAATCCAGGTATCGAGCGGCCGTGCGAGGAATCGACGACGACGACTATGACGTTGGCCACCAAAGCCACGACCAGGCCGAGCACGATAGCCGGGTTCGCCGTACGAAGACGTTGTTCCAGGACGATCGACGATGCTCCCATTCGCACAGATTACGTCTCACCACCGACTACGTCCGAGCAATGGATGTCGGACCCGCGAGCGACGCCACCACAGAAACGGTGTCCGGCCTTAAGAACTGCGAAAACTCTCCCGAGAACTGCGAGGTGAGAATCGACGAGCGCGAACCCATCCGTAGCGACTCCTCGACATGACCGACTTGTGGCCCCTAGCACCCAATCGAAGCGAGGACCGTGAAGGTAGCCACTCCCGGCCCCGATAGACGCGCCCGGACAACTACGCGGCCCTCACATGCTCCTTCGTGAGTCCGAGTGTTCGAAGGAAATGGCGAACCTTGATGACCTGATCCTCGGTGAGGTCCCGAGTACGAGTTGAACCAAACGAGACGGTCTCACCCTCGACGGTAACCGCCCAGTTCCCGCGGTGTGTCTCGTGCACCTCGCCGAATCGAGCGAGCAGNNGCGGTGAGCCGGTGGTGATGGTCCAACTTGATTGACATGGTCAACCCCCTTCACAAGGGCCGAGCTGTTCTGCCCTTTTAGGAACTCTCCACCTTCTGGGGGCCCATGTCAAGGAGCGCCACCAATTCGACGTGTTCGGTCATGGGGAACAGATCGAACGCCTTGAGATCGACCAGATCGAAACCACCCGCGAGCAGACCTTTTAGGTCCCGCGAGAACGTCGCGGCGTCACAAGATACGTAGACGACCCGTCGTGGCGCTCGACGCAACAGTGCTTCGGTCACGCCCTTGGCGAGGCCGCTTCTCGGCGGGTCGAGCACGACGACGTCGCCGGACCCGACTGCGTCGTTGATCGCACGAGGGCTCACCGTCCACTCGCGCACCTTGACTTGACCCAGACCTTCGGCGTTCTGTCGCGCGTCGCGCACGGCGTAGGCCGATGACTCCACCGCCGACACTCGTCCCGTGGGTCCGACCACTCGGGCGAGAGGGATGATGAAGAGACCTACGCCACTAAAGAGGTCAACGACGTGGTCGCCGGCCTGAAGGTTCGCGTAGTCGCGAACCGCTTCGACCAACAGAGCCGGCGCGTCGCGGTGTGACTGCCAGAAAGAACGCGGCGACACGGAATAAACGTGTCCTTCGACCTTGACCCGAGACTGGATCGAGGGCTCGAGCGGTTCGCCCCGCAGCGAACACAATTCGATCATGGTTCCTCGGTGCGTGTCGCGGCGCACCACCGCGAAGGGTTCACCGTCACCGATGGCGCGTAACTCCACCTCTTCGGCACCTTCCCAGGTGGAGGCGAACGCGGGCGAAAAGGTCTCGTCGGCGATCCAGCACGCGTCGAGGGCTACGAGGTCGTGCGAGCGTGTTTTTCGAAGACTCAAACGACCTTCTTCGTCCACCGCGCAGCGCAGCCGCGTGCGTGATCCCCGTGCCGGTGAAGGTGGCGAAACGACTTCGACGGTCCTCGTCACTCGAGCAATACGAGCCAGGTGTTCTTGGACGAGCGCGGCCTTCCACGACTTCTGCGCGCTAAGCGATGCGTGCTGGAGGTCACAACCTCCACAACCTCCCCGATGAGCGTACGGACACGGAGCGCTCACGCGTTCGGCGCTCGATTCGAGAACCTCGACGACGTCGGCGCGCGAGAACGAGGCGGTCGACTCAGTAACGTCGACGGTGACGAGCTCGCCGGGCAGACTGTGGCGTACGAAGACGACCCGTCCATCAGCTAGTCGCCCGACACCGCCCCCCGTGGCGGGCCGCTCGATACGTACCGCGTCGTGCGAGTTGTCGTAGGAACCTTTCTTCACCACCGCAGCCTACTGACGTCGTTGTTTTGTGAAAGTGGCGCTCAACTCGCGATATGCGCGAGAAAGACGTCAACGAGCCCGAGCGCTCGATCACGGGCCGCCGGCGTCTCGCGGGCGGTCTGGAGGAGTAATTCCTCGCGCGACGCGAACTCACGCGGATGATCGACCAGATCGGCCTCGAACCAGTCGCGAAGTTGGCGTTCGTCGACTTCAGGGTGGAACTGGACCCCAACGTTCTGGCCCACGCAAAAGGCCTGGACCGTACCCGGCGACGTCGCCCATAACTGCGCTGCAGGGGGCAAGACGCAGCGGTCGTAATGGAACTCAAACCATGGGCCCGCCTCGATCTTGGCGTTATTGTGCGCCACGACTTCGTACCAACCGATCTCGGGGGTATCGGACAACTCGACGCGACCACCGTGGAAACGACAAAGCGCCTGCGCCCCAAAACAGATACCGAGGATCGGTACCTTGGCGTCGACGGCGTCGCCCATTAACGCGAGTTCGCGACCGAACCAGGCCGCCTCGACCGCGTCGTCGTAGACCGACTCCTTCGATCCCAGGATAACGAGTACGTCGTAACCGTCCAGTGTGGGCGTGGGGGTCGACTCGTCCATCATCACCAGATCACAGACGTAGCCACGCGCACGAAAGGCTTCGCCGATCAAACCGGGATTGTCCTCGAGATGGTGACGGACGAATAGGACGTTACCCATGATGCAACGACTCTACCGAACACGCAACACTGCGAACGACCGCGACCAACGACCACGTGATCGATCATCCGCTCGGAAGTGACCAGCCCATCGAGGTGGCGATTTCCTTGCACGTAGGACAGAGCGGATACTTCTGAGGATCACGGCCAGGTACCCACACTTTTCCGCACAGCGCTTTGACGGGAGTGGCGTTGATCATGCCGCCGACGACCGAATTATCGAGCGGCACGAACTCACCGTCCTTGGGCGTGTAACCCTCGAGCACGATGTGCGTGAAGCGTTCGTGATCGCCCTCGTCGATCAGGGGCGTTGTTTCAACGTTGACGTCAAGATCGGCCTGGGTACTCACGGCTACGACACTAGTGAGATAGGTAAGGTCGTAGTGCCATGAAGAAGCGCCAGCGCGTCACGCCCACCACCAGGCCGGTGGGACGCGTCGCGTCGCACTTCACTCGCGAAGGCACGCCCAAGACCTCGTACCGCACCCAGGCCGAAGCCAAGAGCGCCGCACAATTGGCGTGGACGCTCAACGGCGTGGACCTCAATTCGTACCGATGCGACTTCTGCCATCAGTGGCACATTGGCAAACGCTTCCGCGACGATTAGGGAAATCCCACGCCACCGGGCGCTATAGAATGAGCCGAAACGAAAGGTTCACCATGTCGGTCCAGGCGTACATCTTGATTCAGTCCGAAATTGGCTCGAGCGAGTCCGTGGTGCACGCCACGCGCGCGGTACCCGGTGTCGTGGAGGCTTTCGAGGTCACTGGTCCTTACGACGTGATCGTGCGGTGCGGTGCGGACAGTGTGGACGACCTCGGCAAGTTCATCGTGGGCGCTATCCAAAAGGTGCCGGGCATCACCCGTACCCTTACCTGCCCCGTAGTCAACATCTAACCGAAAGCTCCCTCTACCTTCAATTCCTGACGACGTTCGTCACTGACCCCCCAGTTCGCCAGTCCCTGGTTCGTGCCCGACCCTGGCGTGTGTGGCGCCATGCGAATCGCGCTGGGAGTCTTGGAAAAGCGCGGCGCTGGATTCGGTTGCACGTTCCCCTCGGTCGAGTAAACCCGTCGCCCGACGTTGTAGGGATGATGGGCGGCCTCGCGAGGTGAGAGCACGGGCGCCACACACGCGTCGGTGTTCACGAAGGCCGCGGTCCATTCGTCGCGCGTCCTTGTCTTGAATATGCTCTCGAAGCGCGCCTTCATCGCGGGCCAGTGTTCACGGTCCATTTGGGCGGGCAACGGCGCGCCTTCGAGCCCGAGGCCCATTAAGAGTTCCGCGTAGAACTTTGGCTCGATCGCCCCCACCGCGACGTATTTCTCGTCGGCGGTCTCGTAGACCTCGTAGAAGTGCGCACCGCTATCAAGAATGTTGACACCCCGCTCCTCACGCCAGAGGCCAGTGCTCAAAAACGAATGGGTCATCGACAAAAGCGAAGCAGAACCATCGACCATCGAGGCGTCAACGACCTGACCCTCACCGGTCGCGCGTGCATGCACCAATGCCGCCATGACCCCTAACGCCAAGAACAAGGAACCGCCGCCGAAGTCACCCACGAAGTTGAGTGGCGGCACCGGACGCTCGCCCGCACGACCTACGGGCCACAAGGCCCCGGACACCGCGATGTAGTTGATGTCGTGGCCCGCTCGTTGAGAAAGGACGCCCTCCTGGCCGTAACCCGTCATGCGCCCGTACACGAGTCGAGCGTTGCGCTCCCACACGTCGCCCGGTCCCAGTCCCAGTCGTTCGGTGACCCCGGGCCGAAAACCTTCGATGAATATCTCCGCTTGTGCGCACAAGTCCAAAACCAGATCACGTCCCGCTTCGTTCTTCAAGTCAATGGCGACCGAGTAACGAGATCGATTCAGAAGGTCCCAATTCTCCTCGCTCTTCGCCTCGGCATCACCGCGCTCTAAGCGCAGTATGTCAGCGCCCATGTCAGCGAGCAGCATGCAGGCGTAGGGAGCCGGCCCGAGGCCCGCCAACTCAATTACCTTTACTCCCTGCAGTGGCCCACTCACGTTGTCAGTGTACGTTCGTCGTCGTTACGCGATGTTCAGTCCCACCACAAGTCGTGGCCCAGCACGCCTCTCGCGATGAGTCCCAATTGGACTTGACTCGTTCCTTCGACGATCGTCAACTGTCGAGCGTCTCGGTAGAACTGCTCGGTCGGGTGCTCTTCCATGTACCCGGCGGCACCCAACAACTGCACGGCTAGTCCCGACGCCTTCACCGCGACCTCGGTGGCGTAGTACTTGCACATCGAGAGCATCGGTACGTATTCCTTGGAGAACTTGCCCTGGTCCGCCAACCACGCGCCGCGATACGTGAGCAAGCGGGCCGCCTCGATCTCCGTCGCGCACTTGGCAATCTCCCACTGAATACCCTGGAACTCGGCGATCGTCTTGCCAAAAGCTGGACGGTTCTTCACGTACTCGGTGGCATACATCAGGGCACCCTCAGCGAGACCGATGCCCCTCGCGGCAACGATTGGCCGCATCGCGTTGAGCGACTGCATGATCAGGGCGAAGCTCCCGCCGATCACGTTGCCCGGCGCCACCGGGACCTGCTCGAAATTGATCTCGGTGGTGTCAATACCCTTGACGCCCATCTTCTTGTCGACCCGAGGCCTCGTCACCCCGGGGCTGTTCGCGTCGACGATGAACGCACCGATGTCCGAGTGCAAACGCGACGCCGGATCGCCGTACTTGGCGAAGACCACGAACCAATCAGCCTGCATCCCGCCCGATATCCAGCACTTGGTACCGCTCAGCAGGTAGCCGCCCTCAACCGACGAGTCGGGCACCACCCTGCTCTGCATGCCCGCGACGTCCGAGCCGGCTCCCGGTTCGGAAAGGCAAAACGCCGCGCGAGTCGAGCCGTTGGCGATGCCGGGCAGATAGCGCTGCTTCTGGTCCTCGGTGCCCGCGATCATGATCGGCCCGGTCGGCAGACGCGTCAATAACAACATGAGACCTAGAACATTGGAGTACTTCGTCACTTCTTCGATCGCGAGGGTCAGCCCCAGTATGCCCGCGCCCGAACCCCCGTACTCGCTAGGTATACACAGACCGAGCAGGTCGGCTCTTTTGAACTCTTCAAAGATGTCCTGGGGGTAGAGCGAAGTCGCGTCGATCTCTCGGGCGCGAGGTCGAATCTTGTCTTGGGCAAGTTTTCGTACGCTTTCTTGAAGCGCGAGCAATTCGTCACTGAGTGCAAAGTCCATGGCACTCAAGTTAGTCCTGACGGTGTGACAACATTAGCGAGTGAGCCACTTCAGCCGCGATGAGTCACTCGCCACCATGGCCAAAACGACCTTCGACGTCGTGGTCATCGGCGCGGGCATGACCGGCGCTGGTGTCGCCGTTGATGCCGCGTCGCGCGGTCTAAAGGTCGCACTGATTGACGCGGGGGACTTCGCGTCGGGCACGAGTTCAAAGTCATCGAAGATGGTGCACGGAGGAATTCGCTACTTGCAACAAAAGGAGTTCCGCCTCGTCTACGAGAACCTGCGTGAGCGCCAGCGGCTCCTCGAGAATGCGCCGTTCCTCGTGCGTCCCCTCCCCTTTCTCATACCCCTGTTCGGCAAAAACGGGGTCGCGTCCAAGACTCTGGTGAAGGGTTATTCGACCGCACTGCGTCTTTACGACCTCACCGGGGGCTGGCGCATTGGCACGAGGTACCGGAGGATCAACAAGGCAGAGGCGCTCGGGCACCTACCGACACTGAAGACCGAGACCCTGGTGGCGGGGTTCCTCTACATGGACGCGCGCGGTGATGACGCGCGCGTCGCGCTGGCGTTGGCGAGAACCGCCGTGCTCGACTTCGACGCCGTGGCCGCCAATTACCTGAGCGCCACGGGAATTACCCACGATTCGTCAGGACGGGCCACGCAAGTGCTCTGCCACGACGAGATTCACGACACCGACGTGGTTCTTAAGACCCGGTCGGTCGTGAACGCGACGGGGGTATGGGCCGACAGCATCTTCGCCATGGCCGAGCACGAGACGTCGCACCGGATCACGCCCGCCAAAGGCGTGCACGTCTCAGTCCCCCGCGTCCGTCTCCCCGTTGACGTGGCGGCTGTGCTCACCGTGCCAGGTGATCGTCGAAGTATCTTCGTCGTTCCGTTCGAAGAAGCGCCCTATACGTACATCGGTACGACCGATACCGCGTACGACGGCGACCTCGACCAACCCGACTGCACGCCCGAGGACGTCGCGTACTTGCTCAACGCCGTGAACGAATGGACGTCCTCGGACCTTGGTCCCCACGACGTCACGGGGGTGTGGTCGGGGCTGCGTCCGCTGCTGGCGCCGCACGAAGGCAAGCACCTGAGCGAGCGCACCGCCGACCTTTCGCGGCGCCACCAGGTCACCGACTCAAAGGACGGCGTCATCCACATCACCGGAGGGAAGTGGACGACGTATCGACAGATGGCCGAGGACACTGTCGACGCCCTCGCCCCGTACTTCGCTCGCCTGGGCAAGGTGCAGACCAAACGACTGCGCCTGCACGGCTCCGGAACCTGGCGGCCGAGTACCCGCACCCAGACCCACCTCTACCAGCGCTTCGGTACCGAAGCCAAAGACATCCTTGACCTGGTGCGGATCGATCCGACCCTCGGTGAGCCGGTGATCGACAACCAGCCCTACATCAAGGCCGAGTTCATTTTCAGCGTTCGTCGAGAGATGGCGACGTCCCTCGTGGACTTGCTGACCCGTCGTACTCGAGCCCACCTGCTCGACGCTCGCGCGACGCGAAAGGCCGCTGCGGCGATCGCCGAACTCGTGGGTCCCGAACTCGGCTGGGACGACGAACGCCGCGACCTGGAGCTACGCCGCTACGAAGAGCTCGTAAAGAAGGAATTGTCTGCCGCCGGCCTCGCTACCTAAGGTTCGACCATGACCAAGCCGATCATGCCCAACGCGTATCCCGCGGGTTCCCTGGACGCTGACGTGCCAGCACCCTTGGGCCTTGGCGTGTTAGACGAGTTCCATGCGGCGGGCATTAGTTTCGAGATTGCCGACGCGGTTAGGGCCGACCACGGACGCGATTGGTGGCCCCTTTCAATTGGTATCGTCGCGCGCGGACACGTACCACACTGGCCCGGAGCGGTGATTTACCCTTCGAGCACCGATCAGGTGAGCGCAGCCCTTCGCATCGCGAGCGCGCATCGATTGGCGGTTACGGCCCAAGGTGGCCGGTCCGGCGTGCTGGGAGGGGCGGTCGCACCCGACGGTGGCGTCGCACTTGACTTGACGCACCTCAACAAAGTGGTTGGCCTCGACGAGGTCTCGGGCACGGTGCGCGTCGAGGCGGGTGTCTTCGGCCCCGAACTGGAGTCGTACGTAGCTGAGCGCGGTTGGACCGTGGGTCACTTCCCCCAGTCCTTTGACCTGGCAACGGTGGGGGGATGGATCGCGTGTCGCGGCGCGGGCCAGTTCTCCAATCGATACGGCAAAATCGAGGACATCGTACGCGCACTCACCGTCGTACTCGCCAACGGCGACGTTCTCGAGCTCGGAGGGCACGGACCGCGCCAAGCGGTGGGCCCGGACCTGCTCGCACTCTTCGTGGGCAGCGAAGGAACGCTCGGCGTCATCACCGAGGCAACCCTCGTGGCTCGCCGACGCGCCACTTTCGAGCAACGCGCGGCTTACGGCTTCGCGACGTTCGAGGACGGTCTCGAAGCCTGTCGGCGAATCCTCCAGCGCGACGCCTCGCCCGCCGTGCTTCGCCTCTACGACCAAGCGGAGTCGACGAGGAACTTCAACGCCGCTACCTGTGCCCTCATCGTCCTTGACGAAGGCGAACGAGAATTCGTCGAAGCGACCATGCACGTCGTCGACGAGGAATGCGCGGCGGCGACCGGTCTGGACGTGGCGTTCGTGTCGACGTGGCTCGAGCATCGCAACGACGTCAGTGCCTTAGCGCCGTTGTGGGAACACGGTCTCGTCGTCGACACGCTCGAGGTAGTGGGACCGTGGGCCTGTCTCGCATCCATGTACCACGCCGTCACCGACGCGTTGAGCGCCATCGAGGGCGTGCTGGTGGCGTCGGTGCACCAGAGCCACGCGTACCTTGACGGTGCGTGTCTGTACTTCACCTTCGCCGGTCGGCCCGAAGATGATCCGAGTGAGTTCTACCGCCACGCGTGGGATGAGGCCACCCGGGCCGTGCTGTCCAACGGTGGCGCCCTAAGCCACCACCACGGCGTAGGAAGAAATCGGGCACGCTTCGTTCGCGAGGCCCTCGGTTCGGGATACGGCGTACTAGTGGCGATGAAGAACGAACTCGATCCACTCAATATCTTGAACCCCGGTGCTCTGGGAATCGGCGCTGAACCGTGGTGAGGGCTCTGGCCATTGACGTCGGCAGCACTTCAGTGCGTACGGCCATCGTCAACGACGCGGGACTCGTCTCGAGCGAGCATCAGGCGCCACTGACCGTGTCGACGCCCAACCCGGGTGAGATCGAACTCGACGCCCGCGAAGTACGCGACCTCGTGACGCTCCTCGCGACGCGAACGTTGGCCGACGGCGGACGCTGCGACGTCGTGGGAATCACCAACCAAAGGGCCACGACCATTGTCTTTGACCCCGAGAGCGGCGAAGCGCTCGGACCCGCTCTGAGTTGGCAGGACCTTCGCACGGTGATCGATTGCCTCATCCTTCAAGGCCAAGGGCTCCGACTGGCTCCCAATCAGTCGGCAACCAAGATCAAGTGGCTGGTCGAGCATTCGGGGCGGGCCGCCGAGGATCTCAAGTTCGCGACCATCGAAACGTGGATCGCGTGGCACTTGAGCAACGGAGCGGCTCACGTCACCGACCAGTCCAACGCCGCGGTCACCGGTCTCGTTACGTTGGACGCGACCTCCTGGGATGAGAACGCGCTCACGCTCCTGGGACTCGACCCTTCGATGATGCCCACGATTGTTCCCACCATGGGCCTGCACGCGCGCGCCTCGGTCTTGGACGGCTCGCCCCCAATCTTCGCCCTGGTGGGTGACCAGTCCGCGTCACTCTTTGGCCAGTGCTGCGTCGAGCACGGCGTGAAGATCACCTTTGGCACCGGCGCCATGCTCGATATGGTTGACGCGAAACGCGCTCCTACGACCATGACCGCACTCGCATCGGGATGTTTTCCCATCGTGGTGCGAAGCAACGCACGCGCGACGGTCTGGGGTATTGAGGCGATTGCGCTCGCGGCAGGATCGTGCATCGAGTGGACACGTGATTCGCTCGGGCTCATCGCGAGTGCCGAAGAATCTGAGATTCTCGCCACGTCGGTGCCCACCAGCGACGGCGTCTGGTTCGTGCCGGCCCTGTCAGGTCTCGGCACACCGAAATGGGACTTTGGCGCGCGCGGTGGTTTCTTCGGCCTCACGCGCGGTTCGACCCGAGCGCACCTGGTGCGCGCGGTGCTCGAGGGTATCGCTCACCGGGGAGCAGACCTCATCGAGGCCGCCCAGCGCGAGACCGGCACGACGATCGACGAGATCCGAGTGGATGGTGGCATGACCGCCAATAAGTTCTTCGTGCAGTCCTTCTCGAACTTCACCGGGATCAAAGTGACCGTGTCACCCGAACGTGAGGCGACCACCCGCGGCGCCGGATTGATGGCCCTCGTCGCCGGGGGCTACCTCGAGCCCACCGACGTGGCGCGACTTTGGGAGCCGCTTGAGGTCTTCTGGCCCGAATTGGACGAGGAACAGCGTCAACGGCGTCGCGCCACCTGGTCAGACATCGCCGCGCGCGTCGAACGGACCATTCCCGACCTCAGTGCCGTCCAGTTCTAACGGTTGCTCGCAAATCGCCTACGCCCGCCACGGGGCGCGAACGAGCGCGTCCTCGAGTGACGTCCGTTCTTCGAGTAGCGCCTTGGTGAGCATCAACGCGCGAGGCTGACTGAGCGACACGGCGCCACTGACGACGCCGTCTCTCGAGTAGAGGGCCATCCACTTGCCCTCCTCAACGGATCCATTCACGATCTCGGCGCGGTCGCTCACTCGGGGATGACCGAGCATTTGGATCTTCTTGCCGTACTGGTCAGACCAGAAATACGGGATCAAGGGCGCCGACGGCGCCTCGCCGGTGACCAGCACACGCGCAAGGTGCGCCGCGTGGTCGTTGGAAACCTGCCAATGTTCGATACGCACCTGCTCGCTGCCAAAGACGTTGGGCCACGCAAAACGCGCGACGTCACCGATCGCCGCCACGCGACTGGCCGCCAAAAGGTTCTCGTCGACGACCACACCGTTGTCGATCTCCAGCCCCGACGTCGCAAGCCACTCGACGTTGGGTATCGCTCCCGCACCCACGATCACCGCTCGCGCCAGCAAGTCGACGTCGTCTTCGAAGGACACCACGTAGTCCCCCTCGACGAACTTCACGTCCTCGATGCGCTGCGAGGTCCGAAGTTCGACACCCGCCTGCGCCGCCAGCCCCTCGAGCCACAGTGACACTTCAGCGCCGAGCACGCCGAGCAGGGGTCGCTGGGCCACTTCAAGCACGATGGGTTCAAAGCCCCTCGTGCGCAGCGCCGTCGCCGCTTCGGCGCCGATGAAGCCACCCCCGATCACCGCGATCGTGCTGCCTTCGCCGAGGTCGGCCAGTGCGGTCTCGAGCCGTTCGAGGTCGTCGCGACTTCGAATGGTGTGCAACAACGAGTCAGCGCTGTAACCGAGAAGCCTCGCGCGGCTGCCCGTGGCGACGACGACCCACGAGCCTTGTATTGAGCTGCCGTCGGACAGGTGGACCGTGGTAGCGGCGACGTCGAGGCCCGTCGCGGCGACTCCGAGGCGCAGCGTCACGTCGTTCTGATCGAGGTGCTCGGGAGTCGCCAGCGTCGTCTTCTCGGCACCCCATTTGCCAACCAGCACGCTCTTCGAAAGCGGCGGACGATCGTAGGGCGCGTGTCGTTCGTCACCAATCAGGGTGACTTTTCCCAAAAATCCCTCGCGGCGCAGCGCCTCGACGAAGCGCCACCCCGCGAGACCCGCACCGACCACGACGACGTGGTCACTCGCCGTCAGGTTCTTCACGAGAACATGGCGAGCCATTGCTCACGGGTCGTCGGAGCCAGCACGAAGTTGTGGTGGCGCACGTCGCTCATCGGCGCACTGGACTCGGGCGAATAGCGATGACCGGGATAGAGCACGGCGTCGTCACTGATGTCGCTCAGACGAGTGCTCAACGTCCGGTACATCTCGTCGGGATCGGCTCCCGGCAGGTCCGTTCGCCCACAACCGTCGATGAAAAGGGTGTCGCCACTCAAGAGGCGACCGTCGACCAAGAAGCACTGACTGCCCGGCGTGTGCCCGGGGGTGTGGATCAGGGTCACGTCCACTTCACCGGCCCGGACGTGATCGCCCGACTCGTGGGTCACCAACGCGCTTTGGTCGACGCCGGTGACCAATGTCACCCAAGGCGCCTCGTCATCGTGCACGTGCACCGGCACGTCGATGACCTCGAGGAGTTCGCCAATGCCGTCAATCTTCGTTCCCATCAGGTCGCCACCCACGTGATCGGGGTGGAAATGCGTGGCGAGGACCCCGCTCACCTTCATTCCATCCGCTTCGACGAGTGCCACCAACTCACCAGGTGAGTACGCGGGGTCCACGAGCAACGCCTCGCCCGTGATTCGATCACCGAGGGCGTAGACGAAGTTCACCATCGCTCGCGCCACCTCGTCGTCGCGAGCGAAATCCCGCCCGGAGAGGAACTGGCGAAAATAGAATCTATCGCTCACTCTTGCTCGGCCACTCTCGCAATGCGCGGTGCCAGTTCCTCGACCTTCGCCTTCGTGGCATCAAGACGGGACTCCAACGACTCGATGATCTGCGTGGCCCGCTCGAGTTTGACGAACAAGTCATCGACCGAGACCTCACCTTCGTCGAAAGACGCCACGATCTCGTTAAGTTCGTTCGCCGCCTCGTTCCAGTCACCAATCGTCATGACGTTTCTCCATCCTTCTTCTCCACGGTCGATTCGAACGAACCGTCACTCAGTCGGACCCGCACGAGGTCACCCGGCGACAGGTCATCGAGCTGCTTGACCACCCGACCATCGCCGTTTGTGACGATGGCCCAACCTTGGGCGAGTCGCTTCACGGGGTCGTACGCACTCAAGAGTTGACGGGCACTCGCGAGCATCTGTTGGGCCGCGCTCAACAGATGGCTGCTCTGCAGCACGAGCCGTTCGCGCGTGGCGCGAAGATGACGCTCCTCTAAGCGCAGTCGATCGCGCACGGCGAAGATCATGGTACGGCGCCGCTCGCCCACGTATTCGGTGGCCTCGTCGAGGATCGCTTCGCTCGCACTGAGCACTCGCCGGGCGGGAAGTCGAACGTTTCGCTCGTGCCACTGGGACACCATGTTCACGATGTCCTCTCCTAATTTGGTCGGGGTGATCGCTCGCGTGTGCGCTACCAGGTCGGCGATTGACTCGTCACCGGTATGGCCGATCCCCGTGAAGACCGGGGTCGACGCCGCCGCGATGGCCCGCGCTACCCGTTCGTCGTCAAAGCACGCGAGGTCGCCCTTGGAACCTCCACCGCGCACGAGACAGATCACGTCCACGCCACTCTGATCGAGTGCTTCCAAGGCGCTCACGATCTGGGCCGGTGCCGCCTCTCCTTGCACGGCGGTCTTGACGAGCAGGATCTCGAAGCCGTAACCGGACTTCAGTAGTTGACCCGTGAAGTCGCTGTACCCTTCGGTGCCTGGACTCGCTACGAGTCCCACACGAAGCGGTACGGGCGAGAGCGGCCGGTTCTTGTTGGCTTCGAGTTGGCCCTCTTCTCGCAAGCGCGTAATGAGTTCTTGACGCCGACGCGCGACGTCACCGAGCAATCCCTCGACGTCTATGGCCGTCACGGTGAAACCGATTCGGCCCTGGGGCGCGTAGAGGTCGACGTACCCGAAACAGCTCACGATGACGCCCGGCTTAAGCGTGATACCGTCCTCGGCCAGTTTTCGTTTGAGCGGATTCCACTGTGAGGCCCAGCAGTGCGCGTTCAGCACCGGACGCTTGGTGTCACTCGACGTGGAACCGGCATCGACCAGATCGAGGTACAAGTGCGTCTTTTCGTAGACCTTCGCCACTTCGCCGCGCACCCAGCGAGGGTGCCGGCGACCAAGGGCCGCCTCGAGGTGCGCGGTCACGAGATCGTAGAACTGACCTACTTCGAGTATCGGCTCGTCGGCCGTCGATTCGTCTTGCACCACGTGGCGAGGCTACCGCTCGTCGCCAAAGTGAAATCGTCATTTGTTTGTAATAGGTCGGTATGTCAGAATCGAAGCCGGATAGTGAGTTGGCTGGGTGGCCGCACGTCTCTTAGGAGACGTGAGGAAAGTCGGGGCTCCAAAGGGCAGGGTGCTCACGAGACGTGAGTCGCGGTGACGTGCAGGACAGTGCCACAGAGAACAGACCGCCGATGGCCCGCTAGTCGGGTACAGGTAAGGGTGAAACGGTGCGGTAAGAGCGCACCAGCGCCTTGAGCGATCAGGGCGGCTTGGTAAACCCCACCCGGAGCAAGATCAAACGTGGGAGCGCGTGGCCCGCATGTCTTGGAAACAAGGCACTCCCGAGGTAGATCGCTTAGATGGATGGCTACCCATCCCTTCTCACGAAGGGTGGACAGAACCCCGCTTATAGGTCAACTCACTATCCACCTTTTTCTTTTGGAGAACCATTCATGTTGCACCTTCCTTATCGCGAACTGCCGGTCGACGAACCGGGGACACCCGACACGCGATCCCCCCTGCGCTATCTGATGTGGCTCGCGGGATTCCAAAAGAGTCTGCTCGTTCTCAACGCTCTGTTCGGGATCGGCTGGATGGTGAGCCAGGCCCTGCTGTGGGCCGCGGTGGGCGCGGCGATCGACCACGGCATCGCCGACCACAATGAAGCCCAGTTGTTCCGCTGGGTGGGCGTCGTAATGGCCCTTGGGCTCTTCCAGGCGGTGTGCGGATCGTTGCGTCATCAACTCGCCGTCACCAACTGGATGAACGCCGCGTACCGAACCGTCCAAGTCATAGGCCATCACATCGCCACCACGGGCACGGCTCTCACCGAGGAGATTCCGTCAGGTGACGTCGTCAACACGGTGGCCGCGGACGCGATGCGAATAGGCGGCGCGTACGACGTCCTCGCGCGTTTCGTCGGATCAATCGTCGCCTGGATCGTCGTGTCATTCATACTTCTTTCAACCTCCGTCGAACTCGGTTTGATCGTGCTCGTGGGCGTACCGCTGCTCGCGACATTGACGGTCCCACTCATGCGCCCCTTGCACGCCGCTCAGGCGGCCCAACGCGAGGCGGCCGGGCGCCTCGCCGCCCTCGGATCGGACACCGTCGCCGGTCTTCGGATCCTGCGCGGTATCGGCGGCGAGGACGTGTTCCTCGGAAACTATCGCCGACAGAGCAACACCGTGCGTCTCGCGGGAAATCGCATTGCCACGCCCCAAGCCGCGCTCGAATCGGGACAGGTCCTGTTGCCGGCGATCCTGACGGCCATCGTCACCTTCCTCGGCGCCCGCGACGTCATGCGCGGAACGCTGGCGCCAGGTCAGTTAGTGGCGTTCTTCGGTTACGCCACCTTCCTCACCACACCTCTGCGCACGGCGATCGAATACGTGATCTCGACGACGAGGGCCTTCGTGGGCGCAGGACGGGTCCTTCGCATTTTGGACGTCGTTCCTCTCGTCCGTGATCCCGACCATCCCACGCCGTGGCCTGCACGCATCGAGATCCTCGAGGACACTCGCACCGGCATTCGACTCTCGCGCGGCACAATGACCGGTCTGGTGACTGACAACGCAGACGACGCGACGGTGTTGGCCGATCGCCTGGGTCGATTCGTTGCCGACGTCGACGATGTTCTCTTGAACGGCGTGGCGCTCACGGCATTCTCCGTGCGCGATACCCGTTCGAACATCGTCGTGAGCGAGATTGAACCGCGACTGTTCTCCGGGGAACTTCGACTCGAGCTCGTACCCCATGGCGCCACCACCGACGCCCGTATCCTTGACGCCCTCGAGGCCTCGAGCGCGCTGGACATCCTGGACGCACTCGAAGACGGTCTCAACTCGAACGTCGAGGAGCGAGGTCGCGGTTTCTCCGGCGGACAACGTCAGCGACTCAGTCTGGCTCGCGCAATCTTGATGGAATCCGAAGTACTGATTTTGGTGGACCCCACGTCCGCGGTCGACACCCACACTGAGGGTCGTATCGCGGCACGATTGGGTGACGTGCGCCGCGAGCGCACCACGCTGGTCGCCACCACCAGTCCCTTGATGCTCCAGCACATGGATCACGTCTACGTCTACCGGTCGGGTCGGGTAGTCAGCGAAGGAACCCATCCGCAACTCCTCGCGAACTCGTCCGATTACCGAGAGATCGTTCTTCGAGAGGACTCCTGATGAGTTCGCTACCTATCGCCGATTTCACCACTGTTCGGGTATACGCCAAACGCGTGCTCACCGAGCATCGAGCCGCGTTCGTTCGCATGCTCTCGATCTACGCGGTGGCGGCCGTGATGAGCCTCGTGCCCGCTTGGGTAATCGGCAAGTTCACCAACTTCGCCAACGACCACGCGCTCACCTCGGCGCGGATCATCCTGTACGTCGCAATTCTTCTTGGGTCATCGCTCTCTTACGCTCTGTTCACCTTCCTGGCGCGTCGACGAAGCTACGTACTGGGCGAGACCATCTTCGCCCAGCTACGAGAGGAATTCCTCGCCAGCGTATTGGACCTTCCGCTCACCGAAGTGGAGCGCGCGGGCACGGGCGACCTGCTTAGTCGAACGACCAACGACATCGAGGCGCTGTCGCGTACGGTTCGTTTCGCTCTGCCCGAATGGCTCGTCGCCCTCATTCAGACGGCGTTGACGTTCGTCGCGATGCTTATCGTCAGTCCACTCGCGAGTGTCGCGTCGCTCGTGTCCATCCCCTTTCTCGTCTTCTCCACCCGCTATTACTTGCGCTACGCGACGCCCGGCTATCGTCGCGAGCGCATCAGTTACGCCAGCTTGTCCGGTACCGTCTCGGAGACCGCCGAAGGAGCGCGTACCGTCGACGCGCATCAACTCGGCCGTCGTCAAGCGACGCGCATCGAAGGGAACATTCGCGAGTCGTTCTATTCAGAGATGTACACGATGCTGTTGCGCATGGTGTGGTTCCCGATCGTCGAGAGTTCGTTCGCCTTATCGGTCGCGGTGACACTGGGTTGGAGTGGTTGGCTCGTGCTCCAGCACAGCATCACCATCGGGGCCGCGACCACCGTCACGCTCTACGTCGTTCAAATAAACGATCCCATCGACCGAATCGTCTCCTGGCTCGACGAGTTGCAGATGGGCCAATCCTCGCTCGCGCGCCTCGTTGGCGTGTCGGTCGTGCGTGACACTCGGCCCGGGACCTCGCGGACTCCATCGAACGAGTCGCTCACCATGCGTGACGTCCACTACGCCTACCGAAGCGGGCACGACGTCCTCAAGGGCGTATCGCTCACGGTCGAGCCGGGCGAGCGGGTGGCCATCGTGGGCCCCTCGGGCGCGGGTAAGTCCACCATTGGACGGCTCCTTGCGGGTATTGACGCGCCACGAACCGGTTCGGTTCGCGTGGGTGACGTGGACCTCTCCGAGATGCCCCTGGCGATGCTTCGTCGACACGTGTCGTTGGTCACCCAGGAGCACCACATCTTCATCGGAACCGTGCGTGACAATCTCGCGCTCGCCGAGCCCAACGCCACTGACGAACAGATCCGAGCCGCCCTCGCCGCAGTCGACGCACTCGAATGGGTCGAACTGCTGCCCGAAGGGCTGGCCACCGAACTCGGCACCACGGGCTACCCGGTCACCCCCGCACAAGCCCAACAGCTCGCGCTCGCTCGCCTGGTCCTGGCCAATCCGCACACACTCGTACTGGACGAGGCGACCGCACTGCTCGATCCACACGCGGCGCGCCACCTCGAGAGTTCGCTCGCGGCGGTACTCAAGGACCGAACGGTCATCGCCATCGCGCACCGTCTGCACACCGCGCACGACGCCGACCGGGTGTGCGTGGTCAACGAAGGGCGCATCAGCGAGTTGGGCACGCACGATGAGTTGGTGGCCCTCAACGGTGAGTACGCGTCGCTCTGGCGAAGCTGGCGCAACGAAATTCCTCTCGACTCGTAGGCTCCAGTTGTGGCCGAACTATTGCGCAGCGAAGAAATCCTCGCGTGCGCGCACCGCGTCGCACTGAACCGTGGTCGACCGTTTGACTTCGAGGCTCCCGAGACGTCGAGCGAACTCGCTCGTCGCCGGCGTGACGCCGAGCAACATCGCCTGAGCACCCTCGAAGAGATCATCTCGTACCACCCCGAAGCCGTCATGCCGACGGGCACCCAGGAGACGATGGAATTACTTCGCTCGGGCGTCGAGTTACTCGTGCGACCGCGCCTGCCCGCCGACGTCAAAGGGCGGCGTCGAGCGGTCGCGCACTTGCTCTTGCGCGTAGGGCGCGAGGACGAACGATTCATCTACGCGCCGATTGTGATCAAGAACAACGAGATCGTGGAACCGGCGAGTACCCGCCGACTGCTCGAAGGGTCGCTACCTCGTCTCATGCCGAGCGAGGCGACCTACACCGACGGATTCGGACCCCGAAGCTCTCCGACGGTCACTCGCAACGGCATCGGACTCGCCCACGCGACCCGAGTCCTTCAGGCCCTCGGTCACGGCGATGCCGCGGGACGCGCCGCGATGATCGACCGGCACCGGCGGCTCTGGTGGTTCGAGCTCGCGACCAAGGACTATCCCCGTTTCAATCTGGCGACCTACGACGACGCGTACGAGGAGCGTCTGACGTTGCTCGCCGCCCACGACGAATGGCGCGCGACCGGCGGCCCCTTTCCCACCCAGCCCTACTGGCACCGCGAGTGTCCCGAGTGTCCGTACGCTAACTACTGCGAGGCACAGCTCGAAGACATTGACGACGTCTCGCTCACGCGCTATACGAACATCGATCAGCAAATGATCCTGCACGACCACGGGATCGACACCCGCGCACAATTGGCGCGACTCGACCCACAACGCGCTCAAGCCGCCCGAGCCAAAACGCCCGTCCCACGTGAGGAGTCGCGTCCCGAGGACCACCTGGGACGTCTCATCGACAAACTCGACGACCTCATCTACCGTGCCCGAGCGCACGAACGTGGGAGTTCGCTACGAATCCTCTCTACCAGCGACATGGGGTGTCCCACCGCGGACGTGGAGATTGACGTCGACATGGAGAGTTACGACGAAGCCACTTACCTTTGGGGAGCGCACGTCACTCTCAACGTTGCCGTTCCCGACATTCAGGGCGGCTACCACTCCTTTGCCGAATGGGGCGATCTCACGCCTCGAGCAGAGTCCGAGATCTTCGCGAAGTTCTGGAAGTGGTTTGACGAACTACGGCGAACCTGTCACGAGGATGGTCGGACTTTCGCCGCCTACTGCTTTTGGGCCCAGGCCGAAGACGGCGCGATGAATCGCGCCGTGGCGACACCCATCCCCGGTGGTCCCACGCGAGCGGACCTGGACGCGTTTCGCACTTCACAGCCGCCCGAATGGATCGACTTGCACCAATTCGCCAAACAGCAGATCCAAACCACGGGCCCGCTCGGTCTCAAACAACTCGCCACGATGAGTGGCTTTCGCTGGCGCGACCAGAATCCCAGTGGCGAGGCGTCGATGCTCTGGTACGAAGTTGCCGTCTCCGGCGCCGTAGACGCCGCGGAGTCGCGCCAGCGACTGCTCGAGTACAACGAGGACGACTGTCGAGCGACCAAGGCGCTGCGCGACTGGCTGAACGGCCCGGCACAGGTGCTGGCTCACCGCGACGACCCCTTCTAGGTTCTCGCGGGCTCGTTAGCATTGCACGGTGGCCTCTGGAATGTCGACGACTTCAACAGAGCCCTCCTATCGGCTCTCGGCCCGCGCGCTTGGCGTTGTCAACGTCATGCTGTCGCTTGCGCTCGCGGTGGCGAGTGCGGTGGCCCTGACCAGGCTGGCTCACGACTCAACGTCCACGGGACTGGTGCTGCTTTCGGTCGTGCTCGCCGGGCGATGGCTACTCGCCAACGCGCTCGTCGAATGGAACACGGCGACCTCGCGTGCGATCAAGCAATTTTGGCGCCGTCATCTCGTAAGCCACCTTCGCGTACCGCGCAGCGAAGGTGAGCGAAGTCGTGGCGATCTGGCGCTCGCGATCGACCACGCCAGCGACGGTCCAGGGCTCGAGCTTCTCGCCACGAGCGCCCGCGTGAGCGTGCTCGGTCTGGGAGTGGTGTTCTGGGCCGTCGGCTGGTTGAGCACGTTGATAACCGTGGTCCTCATGGGCCTCGCGGTGCCGCTCTACCAACGCGCGGGACGCCGAAGTGAAACGCTCGCCGAGGACTACCAACAGCGTCGATCCTTGCTCGAGGCGCGTCAACTCGAACTGCTCAATCACGCGCCCGAACTTCGCGCACTCGGGGCGGTCGCCTACGGTGCCGAGGAGATCGCGGCGATCTCGAACTCCGAACACGCAATTGCGATGCGCGCCATACGTGTCGCATTGGAATCGTCACTCATCACCGAATTTCTTAGCGGCGTGAGTATTGGGTTGGTGGCGATGGTGGTCGGCTTTGGGCTCTTGGAGGGCCACCTCTCACTCGAGCACGCCCTGATAGCAATTCTCGTCACTAGCGAGATCTTCGTGAACGTCAGGCGATTTGGCGTCGAGTTCCATCGACGCGAAAACGCCCAGAAGTCACTCGCCCTCCTTTCGGTGCCCGCGTCATTGCCAGCCAGCGCGAACGAAACGCTCCTGCGGGCCGAACATCTCGTCACCGAAGCCGGTTCCACCTCTTATGACTTCACGGTGACGCGCGGTGATCGGGTATTGATCACCGGACCCTCGGGTGCGGGCAAGACCACGTTGTTGCACACACTGCTCGGTTGGCGTGCGTCGACGTCGGGACGGGCGTCTCACGGCGACGTCGTGATTGGTTACGTGAGCGTCGAAAGTGCCTTGGTCGCTGGGACGCTCTACGACAACCTCAGTCTCGGTCGCGACGTGGATTCCGAGAGGATCAAGACCCTGCTCCAAGCCCTGGACCTCACGGGCCCGCGCTTTTCTGATCTCGCCGTGTCCTTGCTCGCGGACGGTCGGGGACTTAGTACTGGTGAGAAGGTACGTCTCGCGCTCGCTCGTTGCGTACTGGCGGAACCTTCACTCCTCGTGCTCGACGACATCGCTGGCGTCGTCGACGTGCACGCCCGTCGGTCTATTCGCTCGCTTCTCGACTCACTCAACGACGTCGCGGTCGTCGAAGCAACAGTTGACACGCCGCTGCTCGACCACGCGCATCAACGTTTCGAGGTGCCCGGATGAACAGCGACTTGCGCCGTCTTCTGCGTTGGCTTCGGCGGGCTCAGCCTCCCTCCGGTGAACTGATCCGCGCGATCCTTGCGGGCAGCGTCGCCACGATAACGAGCGTGGGCCTGCTCGTGGGGGCCATCGGTTTGCTCGTCGAGAGCGCCCGACGACCAGGTCTGGCGGCGGTAGCGGGGGTGCTCATCATCATCGAAGTCCTCGCCTTCCTGCGTTCGCCGTTGCGGTTCTTCGAGCGCGTGAGCGCTCACCGGCTGGGCTTCGAAGCCGTGACGAGATGGCGACGCTGGCTCGTGGCGACCGTGGGGCGTTGGGATTACTCACGCTGGCGAGTGCACGCGGCCGGCGACCTTCTCGAGCGCTCGCTGCGCGACACCGACGAACTCCAGGATCTTTGGCTTCGCTTCGCGCTGCCAGTCATCAGTACGCTCGTGACGATGGCGCTAGGCGACGTCGTGGTGGCCGTGCTTCCACCGCACGCGAAGTGGCTGCACGTTGCATTCTGGTTCGCGCTGATCCAGATTACCGCCGTCACACTGCTCGTGACGAACGTAGGACCACTCGTGCGAGCCCAGAGGACGCTGCGCCACGCACGAGGTGCCTACCAGGGCGCACTCGTCGAACTCAGTGCCGTCGTACCCGAACTCACTTTGCTCGGACGAGAGGACTACGCGGCCTCGCGCCTCAACGAGCGTCGCGAGTCACTCGAACACGCTGAGGAGACTTCCCACCTCGTCGCGCGTCGTTCGATTCTGTTGCCTCTCGTCGCCGGTCTACTCGCACTCCAGGTGCTCTGGGTGGCTCGAGCGCACGGCTCGCCGACCTGGCTCGTCGTGGTGGCGCTGCTCGGTGTCGCCACCGCCGACTCGCTCGCGACGATTCGCCTCGCCCTGGACACCGCAGTCGCTGTCAGCGGATCGAGTGAACGACTCGAGGAACTCGACGAGAGCCCTTTTGGCGTCGGTGCGAACTGGCCCGTCGACGCCACAATTCGCGCGCGTCAACTTACTTTGCGCGAGGACGGCGCCGAGTTGGTGCTGAACGCGGACTTCGTGATCAGCCCAGGACGACGTATCGCGATCATCGGTTCCTCGGGCGCGGGCAAGTCGACACTCTTGCGTGCGCTTGTTGGTCTCGATCCGGTCTCGTCGGGACGACTGAGCATCGGCGGCGTCGAAGTGCGCGACATCGACGAGGCGCAGCTTCGCTCCATGCTCAGCTACGTGGCCAGTGAACCTGGTCTCACCAAAGGTTACGCGCGCGACGTGTTGCACCTGGGGCGCGCGGGTGTTCGAGACTCGCTCCAAGAACTCTCCGATCTCGGGCTCTTCACCGATGAAACGACCAGGTTCGACGAACTCTCACGTGGAGAACGTCAAAGGGTTGCGATAGTGCGCGCCCTGGTGACGGGTCCACAGGTGCTCGTCGCCGACGAGCCAACCAGCGGGCTCGGAGCCGAGGAGACGAACAAGGTACTCGAACTTCTCGCCACCGTGGACGCGACGATAGTGGTGGCGACCCACGACGAGCACGTCGTGCTCTGGTGTGACGAGACCTACGAACTGGCCGACGGCCAGTTGCGTCGACTCAACCGTTGAGCGAATCCATTGCCCGCTCGGCGTAACGCTTTCCCTGGACCGCTTCGCGCGGTACGGCGGCACTGATGGCGGCGAGGTCAGATTCGCTCAGCACGATGTCACTCGCGGCGATGTTCTCGAGCAACCATTTGCGCCGCTTGGTCCCGGGAATGGGCACCACGTCGGCACCACGTGAGAGGACCCAGGCCAGCGCTAACTGAGCGACGCTCACGTGCTTCTCGTCGGCGATCGACTCGAGGTTCGCGACGAATTTCAAGTTACTGGCCCCCGCCTCACCCACGAAGCGCGGATTCACGCTGCGAAAGTCCTTCGGGTCCGACGCACTACGGTTCGCGGTTTCACCAGTGAGAAAACCCCGGCCGAGTGGACTGTAGGCGACGAAGCCAATGCCCAGACGTCGACAGGTCCCGAGCACGTCGTCCTCGGGGTCGCGCGTCCAAAGCGAGTACTCGCTCTGCAGCGCGGTCACCGGATGCACCGCGTGAGCTCGCTCGATGGTCGCCGACGAGGCCTCCGAGATGCCCAGGTGACGGACCTTGCCGGCCTCGACCAACTCTTTCATGGCCCCCCAGGTCTCTTCGATCGGCAGGGTGCGGTCGACGCGGTGCTGGTAATAGAGGTCGATCACGTCAACGCCCAATCGACGCAGGGAATCGTCACAGGCTTGTCGGACGTACTCGGGTTGCCCGTTGATGCCCAAGTACGCGCCGTCCTCGCCGCGTTGGTTACCGAACTTGGTGGCGAGCACGACTTCGCCCCGCCGCTCCTTGATTGCCAAACCGACCAGCACTTCGTTCTTGAACGGTCCGTACATGTCGGCGGTGTCGAGAAAGTTCACGCCGTGGTCGAGCGCGGCGTGGATCGTGGCGATCGATTCGCCGTCGTCACCTTCGCCGTAGAACTCACTCATGCCCATGCAACCGAGTCCCTGGGCGGAAACCTCGAGCCCTTGTCCTAGCTTCCGTCGCTCCACGCGGGCTCCTTCTTTGTGAAATTCTGCACAACCCTTGGTTTCGGGGCTTCTTTTGCCAGAGTACTGGTTGCACGCAGGGTAATTTCTTCTCTATTGGCTGGGGGGGCCAAACATCGTGAGCCCGCTTGTTCCGCTCGACGGAATGAGCGGGCTTCGTTGTGTCCAGAAGACTCCACCGGTGACACCAACGTAGGGTGGGAACGTGAGCAGTCACGCCCGCACGACCGATCGACCGGCACCCGGCGAGAAGCCACTGATGCGAGGTTGGCTGCACGCTGGGGGCGTGGTGGTCCTGTTGGGCTGTTCACCGATGCTGCTGCTGCGTGCGCACACCTGGGCCCAGGTGGGTTGGGTCCTTTGCTACGTGTTCGGGGTTGCCTCGATGATGACGACGAGTGCGCTCTTTCACCGTGGCAGATGGACGCCCACGCAACGTCGCGCGTGGAAACGGGCGGACCACTCGGCGATCTTCCTCGCCATCACGGGCAGCTACCTCGGCATCGCGGGACTCACGATGCACGGCACGATTCGCGTCGTACTGATGGTCGTCATCGGTGCGGGTGCCGCGATCGGCATCACCATCCGTCAATTGGCCCTCGACACTCCCAAATGGGTTAACACGCTCCCCTACCTGGTCGTGGGCTGGGCCGCGGTCGCGGTCATGCCCCAGATCTATCGCGGCGGAGGATCGCAGTGCTTCGCGTTGGTAGTCGCGGGCGGCCTCGCCTACTCAGTGGGCGCCGTCTTCTACGGCACCAAGCGGCCCAAGTTGTCGCCGCGGGTCTTTGGCTACCACGAGCTCTTTCACGCCTTTACGATCCTGGGCGCGGGACTCCACTTCGCCGCGCTGTACGTGGCTCTTCACTAATCAAAGAAGCGGCGGCACCATGTTGAAGTGGACCAGAGTAGGCGCGGAACGACGCGTCGCGATCGTGGTGATCGAGCCGTTGTCCAGACGCGTACGCCACGCGACCGACCCCGGTACCCCAAGCGCCCAGACGGTCGCCGATTTGATGGGCGACACGTGGCTCACGATCGCCAGGTGTTCGTGAGCTTGGTGCAACAGGCTCGTCGGATCAGTCAACAGAGCATCAAGTTCGGCGTGGACCCGAGCGTCCACCGACGCGAGTGATTCGCCGTTACCCAGGGCCAGTTCGTGATCAGTCTCGAAAGCCTCCCATTGTTCGCCACTCACGATGCTGAGAGGTTGGCCCTCGAGGTCGCCGTAGTCGACTTCGATGAAGGACGCTCTGACGACGGCCGTGACGTCGGGCAGGGCCAACTGTGCGGTTTCACGGGCGCGACGAAGCGGCGAGGTCCAGACCTCCTTCACGCCGGCGAGCAACGGAGCCAGGGCGCACGCTTGGCGCTTGCCGAGTTCGGTGAGTCCAGGGTCACTTCGACCCACGAGCAGACCCTTGGCGTTCGTGGTCGTCTGACCGTGGCGGACAAAGATGATCACGGCAGCAGCAGTCGCCCACACTCGGGACAGGGCAAGAAGGTCCCGCTTGGCTGTGCCTTCCAACGGTCCACGTCGAGTGGCGAAAGGGCGATGCGACAGCCGTCACAACGACCCGCGTCGACCTCGGCCGCGCCCGACGTTCCTGCTCGCACGAGCGCCGCGTCGTAGCGCGCCAGCAGCTCGGGCAACAGCGCGGACGCGCAGTCGCGACGTCCCTCGCGCAGCGACGCCAATTCCTCATCGAGTGAAACCTCGAGTTCGGCGATCCGGGCCTGCAATTCACCACGTCGCGCGACGTCGGGTTGTGCTCTGGCCCGTAATGCCGCGACCACCTCTTCAAGCGGCTCGAGGGCGAGCAGATATTCGAGTTCGCGATCCTCGCTCGCGCCGAGCAACTCTCGCACGTGATCGAGTTCGGTGTGTATCGCGCCGAGCTCGCGAGCGTTCGCGGTCGACGTGGCCAGGGTGGTGGCGAGGTCGTTCTCACGCTTTCGCAGTCGCTGCGCTTCGGCGGCGGCGTCCTCGTAGGCGCGTTGAATCGGTTCGATGTCGCTTTGGGCCTCCTGGAGCGCCTTCAAGAGCGCGCGCAATTCGGCCTCGAGCGTCGCGAGTTCGGTCTTCTCGGGCAGGTGGTTGCGCTGGGACGCGACGCGGTCGATCCAGCGATCGGCTTGCATCAAGGCGCGCAGCGCTTCGGTCTCACTCACGGCTCGTAGTCTTTCACGTCACTGTGTGCGTACCACTGTCCAAGCTTCGCAAGCGCCGGAGCGAGCGACTTCTCGCAGCGCTCCTGTGCTCCTTCGAAGCTGAACCAGTAGACCTGACGACTTTCGCCCGCGAGCGGACTCGGCTCTTGGGGTGGCGACACCAGGACGTAGCGCAGATCGTAGTGGGTGTGACCCCGTGGTCCAGGGTGAACGTCCACGTGAAAGAGCAACGGCGGCTCGAGGTGGCGCACGGGTAGACCAGTCTCCTCGTAGGTCTCGCGCAGGGCCGCGAGCGGGGCGCTCTCGTCGTAGTCAATGTGTCCACCGGGTTGGACCCAGATGCCGAGGCGCTTATGTCGATGCAGGATCACCCCACGCGCCGAGACCACGAAAGCCGAGGCGGTGACGTGGTGGTCCTTCAGCCGCTCGTCGTAGGGATTGGCCGGCCAGTCGAGTCGGTCCAACGTGGCGCGGATGGACTGGGCCTCGCGCTCGTCGACGGGGGTGATGGCTCGAATCGCGGAGCGAAGCTCGCCGTAGCGGTCCATCACCGCAGATCGAGGAGTCGGCGCACTGACGCGGGCAAGGGCACCGTACCTGCCGCCATGGCGCCGTCGCGACTGGGGACTGGCTCGTCGAAGCTCAGATGAGCGGGCACGGTGCCGGACCAGATGGGTAGTTCCTGGTCATCGGTGTCGTCCTCGGTGGGTCCCTGGGAGACCTTCGCCGAGGCCTCGTCAATGCTGAGCGCGACGACCAGGGTGAGCCGTGTCTCTTTTTGGGTCATGGGCCGCACTTCGCTCGCGCGCCCCGGCAGGACCATGTCAACGAAAAGATCCAGGATCCTCGCCCTTTCCGCTTCGTCCTCGACCGAGCGCGTCGATCCGACGACGACGACCGAGCGATACGCAATCGAGGACTCAAAACCACTTCGCGCGAGTCGCATGCCGTCATAGATCGTGACGCTCACGCAGGCGCGCCCCGCGTCAAGCACTGCCTTCATGATGGCGTTGGACCGGTTGCCGTGCAGGTACAACGTGCGCCCTTCGCGCGCGTGCAACGTCGGCAGCGCCATCGCGAGTCCGTCGACGATGCCGGCGACGTAGCAATAACGCGCTTCGTCGAGAATCGAGAAGATCGCGTCCGAGTCGTACGTGGCCTTATCAGGGAGTCGGCGAATCTTCGTGCTCGGCCCGGGACCGAGGTTCGGAGAACTCATGCGCGCAGATCACCGCCGAAGAACGTGCGCGCGAGCCCGGCCACCTCGACGTTCTTCTCGAAGAGGCGTGCGTGCATGACCCCACCGCGTGCCGAAGCCTGTCGTACCGAGACGACCGGCGAGCCCACCTTCTCGACCCACCAGGGTGAGACCGCGCACATCGCGCTGCCGGTGACGTGGTCCTCGGCGAGACCGAGTCGCGGCGCGAAGACCCGGATGGACACGTCGACGTCGGGTCCCCCGTGACAAGCCGCGATCACCATCGAACTAGGCACGAGGAACAGGCTCATCGGATCGACCGCCAGTCCGCACAACGTGTCGTAGTCCTCGACGACCGCGAGCACGCTCTGAGCACCCGCCTGGTAGACCTCGCGCACGGGTCCCAAGGTGCCGTTGAGCACCGCCTCGTCCAGGGGCTCGATGTACGAACGCGGAAGATCAACCCCGAGCATGCCGTCGCGCAGGCGACGCCCGGAGAGGACTCCCGAACGGGTCTGAAAGTAGAACTCGCCGCCGGGCACGCCCAGTTCGCTCAGCAACACGTGCAGGGTCGCCAAGGTGGCGTGCCCGCAGAGGTCCACTTCGACGGTCGGGGTGAACCAGCGCAGCGACCAAGTGTCGCCCACGCGACGGACGAAGGCGGTCTCCGAAACACCGAGTTCGAAGGCGATCTGCTGGAGTTCGTGGTCCTCCATGGGTCGTTCGAGCAGCACGACGACCGCGGGATTTCCTCGTTCCGCCGCTCCGATGAACGCGTCGACCCACCAGAGTCGGTGACCGAAGCTGACGTTGACCGATTCCACGACTAGAGCCTGCCACATCGCTAGTAGGCCACGGCGTAGGGTTTTGACGTGCGTGTCGCGTCGTTCAATCTGCACGCCGGCATCGACGGCTGGGGCCGACCGACTCGTGCTCTTGATCACGCGAGTCAACTCGGCGCCGACGTGCTCGTGTGCCCCGAACTCTGGCGAGGCGACGAGGGCCCCGACCAATTTGGCGAACTATGCGAACGCCTAGCGATGAAGGGCCTCTTCGTGCCGCTGGCCCGCGGCGAACGAGTCATCGCCTCGAGTGGACGAAGAGGGTGGCTACCGTGGCTCGCCCACTTCACCGGCGAACACGGTCTCTACTTCCAAGAGCACCGCGAACTCACGAAGCGCCAACGCGCGCGACGGTCCTCGCAGGGCGTACCCGAGAGCGGTGCGTGGGGGCTCGGTTTGTTGACGAGCCTGCCGATCGAGCAGATCCACGCCGAACCGCTCGGACGACTTTCCAAGGAGAAGGTCAATCGCGCCGTCGTCGTCGCGCGCCTCTCACTCGACGGGCGACCCTTCTATCTGCTAGGCGTGCACGGGGCGCATCTCAGTCACGGGTCCTTTCGCCAGTACCGTCAACTCAACGCGCTCGCGAGCGCTCTCGAGCCAGCGTTGCCCACTATCCTCGCGGGCGATTTCAACTGTTGGCGCCCACTCCTTCGGATCCTGCTGCCGGGATGGCGCACGCTGGTGCGTGCGCGCACGTGGCCCGCGCGATTTCCGCACAGTCAGATCGACCACATTCTCGGGCGCGGCCCCTGGAAGGGTCGTGGAGGGTCAGCCACTGACGGCGGCAGCGACCATCTGGCGCTGGTGGCGGACGTCGAGTGGGACCACGCGGCCGCTTGATCAAGCCAACTGGACACTCTCGTCCACGACCACGAGGGTCTTGCCATGGTTACCACCGTTGAAGAGCAGGTTGAGCGCTTCGGGCGCGTGCTCGAGGCCGTGTACGAGATGCTCCTGGTGCGCCAGGGTGCCGTGGTGCACCATGGTGGCCAACTCGAGTTGCGCTTCGGCCAGGCGCGAACCGAAGTCCTGGAAGACGATGAACCCTTCCATGCGGGCCCGACGCATGATGAGCATCGAGGTGTTAGCGATACCCTGGGGCTTGCCCATCGAGTTGTATTGGGAGATCGCTCCACAGAGAACAACGCGACCATGGATGGCGATGTTCGAGAGCACCGCGTCGAGGATCTCGCCACCCACATTGTCGAAATAGACATCCACGCCCTGGGGACACGACTCGTGCAACGAGCGTGCGAGGTGAGCTTCGCGGTAGTCGAGGCATTCGTCGAAACCGTACTTCTCGACGACCTCGGCACACTTCTCGGGGCCGCCCGCGATACCGATCACCTTCTTGGCGCCCCTCGCCTTGGCGACCTGGCCCGCCACCGAACCAGTGGCGCCCGCCGCGGCCGACACGACGACAACGTCACCTTCACGGAACTGGCCCACCTCCAGGAGTCCGAAATAGGCCGTGATGCCCGTAAGCCCCACGACGTTCATCACCGTGGCGAGGTCGAGACCCATGCCCGAAGGGATGACCGAGAAGCGATTGTTCTCGTCAGCGATGACCCACTCCTGCCACCCGGTGATGCCGCTCACGATGTCGCCCACGTGGTAGCGCGACGAGTTCGATTCGACGACAACACCCGCCCCACCCGCGCGCACCACCTCGCCGATCGCGATCGGCGGCAGGTAACCGGGCGCGTCATTCATCCAGGTGCGAATCGTGGGATCAATCGAAAGCATGCCAACCTTTATGAGCGCCTGGTCGGCACCGCATTCTGGTCGCGGTGACTCCACCAGCGTGGTCGTGGTGTCATCGACGAGACCCGACGGGCGTTGGGACAATATGAGTTGACGATTGATCATGATCCTCCAGTGTTTCTCCTCACGATAGGTGGTTCTCTCCCTCGTGTACCTCGCGTTGCTAAAATCCGAGGGGTTGAATGGAGGACGCGTGTCCCGAGAGAGAAGCCTTCGCTCCCAGCTCTATCGCGACGCGCGGATCATGGGCAACGTGCAAGCAGCCGCGAAGGGTCCTGGCGCGTACGCCAAGCGCTACGTGCGCCGCAAGTCCTACGCCAAAACCAACGCCGCGACGCGCGCGATCCTTCGCTCCCTGGGCCTTTCGCGTTAGTCAGACGATCGCATTGTAAAAGCGGAAGCCAATGCCGGGCACCGTGCGCACGTAACGTGGGCGCGCGGGTTCGGGCTCGAGCTTTCGTCGAATACGCGTCACGTGGTGGCGCAGATGCGCCCCATCCTCGGGCGGACCGTCGCCGAAGACGCCTTCGAGCAGTTGCCGCTCGGTCACCAGTCGGCCACCCGAGCGCACAAGTACCCGAAGAATCTTCCACTCCACCTCGGTGAAGGCCAGGCGTTCACCCCCTCGGCTCGCCGTCGAGGCGACGAAATCGAGGGTGAAGTCCGTTGTCGCGAGCGTGGTGAGCTCCTCGACGTCGCCGCGCAGCAGCGCACGAACCCGCATGACCAGGTCACCAATGGAAAACGGCTTGGCGAGAAAGTCATTCGCACCTTCGTCCAGGGCCAGCAGCTTCTCGGGATCCCCGCTCCTCGCTGAGAGAATGATCACCGGCAGGTCGCTCGACGCCCGCAGGGACTCGAGGACCTCGAGACCACTCATTCCTGCCAGTTCCAAGTCCAAGATCACCAAGTCCGGTGGTTCGTTGCGCACGAAGCGAAGGGCCTCCTCGCCGTTCTGGGACGTCGTGACCAAGTAGCCACGCGCCTCGAGATTCATGCGCAGGGCGCGCAGGATCTGTACTTCGTCGTCAACGATGAGAACGCGCTGGGTCATGCCAGCTCCTTGCGCGCGAGTTCAACCGCGACCGTGAGACCGCCGCCGGGGGTGTCGTCAAAACGCAATTCTCCTCCGAGCAGGGCCATGAAGCCCGATGCCACGCTGAGCCCGAGTCCCGCGCCTGAGCGCTCGTCGTTGAGGTCCTGGAAGGATGCCATGATGGCGGCGCGTTTCTTCTCGGGAATACCCGGCCCTCGGTCAATGACGAGCAGCTCAAGGCCGTGTCCGGTGGTGCCCCCGTTGATACGAATCGGTTGGTCGGGTGGACCGAATCGGCAGGCGTTGCTCACGACGTTCGCGATAACCCTTTCGGCCAGGTCGGGGTCGGTCTCGATGAGCGGAAGGTCGTCGGGCAGATCGATGGCGAGGACGCGGCCGTACGTGTCGATTGTCTCGAGCGCGCTCGCGACCAGGTCGTCGAGGGCCACGTGCAGGTAACGCGGTGTGATGATGTTCGCCTCGAGCCTTCCGGCATCGAGCAGGTTCGTCACCAAGCGCGTAAGTCGGCGTACTTCGCGGTCCACGGCAACCAGGAAGCCGTGCTGCTCATTCGACGTCCAGGCCACGTCAGACTGCAAGAGCGACGAGACGTTCGCCTCGATGGTGGCGAGCGGCGTGCGTAGGTCGTGCGACACCGCTTTTAGCAACCCCGTGCGCAGCGCGTCCGTCTCGGCGATCGCTTGTCGTGCGGCGGCTTCGTGAGCGAGTCGCTGGGACTCGATGCTGGCCGCCACTCGACCCGCGAAGGCGCCAATCAGTTGGCGATCCTGCGAGTCCAGACTCGAACCCGCCATCACCAGCACGTGATTGTCGTCAATCGCAAAACGGGCGTTCAATGACGCCAGATCGACCTCTTCGCCACTTAGCAACTCGGTAGCCCAGTCGCCTTCGCGGCGTTCGAGCAAGGCCACCGTAGGCACCGCGAAGATCGCCCGGAGCGAATCAAGCAACGGCACCAGGTCATCACGAGTCGTGGCGACCGTGGCGGCCGCGCGAGCGAGAATCTCCGCCTCCGCCTTGGATCGCTCTGCTTCGGAAGAGCGTTGGGCGAAAAGGTTGACGACGATGCTGGCCCCGACGGCAAAGACCAGGAACGCGATAATCGCGACGACGTCGTCGGGTCGCGCCACCTCGAGCGTGTGCAGTGGCTTGACGAAGAAGTAGTTCTCGAGCCCCGAGGCAGCGATCGCCGCAACGAGACCCACCGCAACGCCGCCCCAACTCGCCACGCCCAACACGACCACCAGGTACACCAGAAACACCGTGGACACCGACACGTTCGAGCGAACCTGTGTCAATGCCAACGTCAGAAGCGGCAGGAGAACGGCTGCACCAACCAGTCCCCCGACCTGACGCTGCCACGAATACGTGCCGATTTTTCGTCGTCGCCACGTTCGTCTCGGCTTCTCGCCGCCGACCGCAATGATGTGCACGTCCAGGTCTCGCGCCTGACGTAATACCTTCTCGATCACGCCGGTGCGTTGGACCGCCTTACGGTTACGACTCGAACCCATGACGATCTGGGTGCCTCGCTCGGATCGGGCGAACGCCACTAGAGCCGACGCGACGTCCTCGTCCATAATCTCTTGGAACGTCCCCTCGAACTCGACCGTGAGCTCGCGGGCCAACGTCGTGTCCGCACTTCGCTCCTGGAGTGCCCCCGAATCGATGACGTGCACGGCAAAGAGCTCGGCGCCCGTGCGCGACGCAATCCTCGCGGCGCGACGCAACAACGCCTCGTCGGTCTCTGACCCCGTGACCGCGACAATCAGGCGCTCTCGGGTCTCCCAACTCTCCTTGATGTCGTGATCATCAAGGTATTTCTTCAGCGAGTCTTCGACACGATCCGCGAGCCACAACAACGAGAGTTCGCGCAGCGCCGTAAGGTTGCCCGATCGAAAGAAGTTGGACAATGAAGCGTCAACCTTCTCGGCCGGATAGATGTTGCCGTGGGCCATGCGACGACGCAGGGCCTCGGGCGTGATGTCGACGAGCTCGATCTGTTCGGCCTTTCGCACGATGGCGTCAGGCACCGTCTCGCGCTGGACGATACCCGTAATCTTTTCCACCACGTCGTTTACCGACTCGAGGTGCTGAATATTAACCGTCGTGATGACGTCGATACCCGCCTCGAGCAGCACCTCTACGTCCTGCCAACGCTTTTCGTTCTTCGCACCTGGTGCGTTGGTGTGCGCCAACTCGTCGACGAGCGCTACTTGGGGACGTCGAGCCAGGACTGCGTCAAGGTCCATCTCTTGGATCTGGGTGCCGCGATAGTCGTAGATCTTGCGCGGAACGACCTCCATGTCGCGGATCTGGGCCGCAGTGAGAGGTCGGTCGTGGGTCTCGACGAAACCCACGACGACGTCAGCGCCACGTTCCCTACGCCGCCAACCCTCGTCGAGCATTCGAAATGTCTTGCCGACGCCCGGGGCCAGACCTAAGTAGACGCGAAGGGTGCCTCGAGACATAACCTAAGTATCGTCGTTCGAGCCCGAGTGATTCACGCTTCGCTGTTCACTCGCTAAAGCGCCCGCCGCGAGAGTCGCCAGCGACACCGCGACCACGCGACGGTCGATCGAAACCGGCTGGCCGGGCGTCGGGGTGAGCACGAAGCGCCCAAGGGTCTCACCTCGCCACTGCGCGAGCACTTCAGCCTGGGGACCGGGGATGCCGAGTTCTTTGGTCGGCCATTGCAGACCCACGTGCACGACCGTCCCGTTGGCGATGATGCGCGCGTAGGGAAGACCCGAGGGCACCGGCTCGAACGTGCAATCGCGAAGCTGCAGGACCTCGCGCAGGCCCCGGCGGGCGAACTCCATGACCTGCTCGACGGCGAAATCCTGACTCACCATGACTGCTGCTTCATGCATGATTCGGACATAATCTGACCCTTGGCTGGCCTTTTGATGCGACCGCCGATTCGCCGCCGCCAGTTCGTTCACGCACAGTCCCACCACGACGATGCAGATGGTCGTCTCGAAGTCCGGTCGATGGCTGATCGTCAAGAGGTCGTAGGGCCTGGTCAGATAGAAATCGAACCAGATCGCCGAGGACGCAATGGCGAGCACCCCGCTGACGCGGTTACCGAGTATGGCGATGGACGTGATCACCGCGACGAAGGTTAACGCCGCCGCGGCATTGGCGAACGTGCCACGAAAGGGAACCAGCACCAGGGCGAAGCCGTAAGGGACCACCAACGCCGCGGCGCCCACGACTACCAGACGGCGTTCGTGAAGTTCCCGTCGCACGGTGTCTCGACGTCGCGGCGAAGTGCTCATTGCCCTTCGCCTATTCGAGCTTGGCGAGAGCGGTATTCAACTGGAGCACGTCGATGTAACTCGACCCGAGGAATCCCAACTCCGCGGAGTTCGATTCCTTAGCGATGAGCGCGCGCAGCACCTTGGGCGACAGACCGGTCGCCTTAGCGACCATGGGGATTTGCACGATCGCGTCCTGGGCCGAGATGTCCGGGTCGTAGCCACTGCCCGAGGTGGTCACCAGGTCCGGCGTCGGATTGACACCGAGCTTGTGCCAGTAGGCCACCAGGGCCTTGGTGTCAGCCAGGAGCGTCTTCGAGCGGGGTCCGAGGTTCGTCGCGGCGGACTCGCCGCTGACGCCGTTGGCCACGAGTGGGTTGTCCCCACCCGAAACGTTCTGCTTCGGGTTCGCCGCGTAAGGTCCCGTGTCGTCAGGTCGCCCGTGGAAGAACTTGGGGCTGGACCAGTTCTGACCGATCAACGTCGAACCGTGGGCCGTGATGGAACCATCAGCCTGGTTCTTGAAGAACAACTGGGCGACGCCGGTGCCGGCCAAGGCATACACGAAGCCAAAGAGCACGAGGCAGATTACCGCCATTACTAGTGAACGTCGTAGATGTACGAGCATGTCAGTCTTTCTTTAGTAAGCGTGCAACGCGACGAGCACGAGGTCGATGAGCTTGATGAAAACGAAGGGAATGATGACGCCACCCACGCCGTAAATCCAGACGTTGCGCCGTAGGATCGCCGACGAGTTGGCGGCGCGGAATCTCACGCCACGCAAGGCAAGCGGGATAAGCGCAATGATCACCAGGGCGTTGAAAATGACCGCTGAAAGAACTGCACTCTGGGAATTGTGCAGGTGCATGACGTTGAGCGCCTTGAGTTGGGGATACGAGACCGCGAAGAGCGCAGGAATTATCGCGAAGTACTTCGCGATGTCGTTTGCAATCGAGAACGTCGTCAAGGAGCCACGCGTGATGAGCAACTGCTTGCCAATCTCAACGATGTCAATCAGTTTCGTCG
>PLQL01000032.1 GCA_003160115.1 Acidimicrobiaceae bacterium | reverse complement strand
TCAGCCGTGAGTAACTTCAGCCAAATGTTCGTCGAAGAGGAACTGGCCCGGGTCGAGAAGCCGGAGAAGCGCGAGCCCCTCGGGCTGCTCTTTTGGCTCTGCGTTGGTTGGATCGGACTGAACATCATTGGCGCGATCCTCGCCAACTTCCTTCCCCTGATCGATCCGCTCTACCAGAACTACAACACGCTCAACGCCGGTCCTTCCCTTCATCACCTCTTCGGCACCGACGACCTCGGTCGCGATATCTTCTCGCGAGTGGTCTACGGGTCGCGCATCTCGCTCTCGGCGGGCGCGGGCNNTGAGTACCAGAGCAGCGCAGGACTTCCTCACGGGCTGCGCGATGCTCATTGGCTTTGGTTTCGGCGCGCCACTGGGCATGCTCGCCGCCTACCGTCGAGGACGCTTCGACTCGATCCTCACCAACGTCATGTACGTCTTCTTGGCCTTTCCCGCGATCATCGCTACCATCGCCATCCTCTCGTTCTGGACACCGCGATCACTCTTGAAGATCATCATCGTGATCGGCGTGGCGTCGATCCCTCTGGTCTACCGCGTCATTCGTACCGCCACCTTGAACGTCGCCACGAAGGACTACATCATCGCGGCGAAGGTCCAGGGTGCGACGGATAGACGCATCCTTCTTCGCGAGTTGCTGCCAAACATCGCGCCCATCGGGATCTCGTTTCTTCTCATCGGCGTGGCGACGGTAATCGCCCTCGAAGGGTCGCTCGCCTTTCTCGGTCTGTCGGTCCTGCCCCCCACACCCTCGTGGGGCAACATGATCAACGAGTCACGCACCATCCTCCAACAGAACCCGTGGCTCGCAATATTTCCTTCCCTCGCCATGTGTCTGTTCCTGCTCTGCTTGAACTTCATTGGCGACCGCTTGCGCCACCATTTCGACGTGACCGAGGTGAAACTGTGAGCGAGTTCGACCCAATCCTGCTCGCGGTCAACGATCTGGCGACCACCTTCCAGACTGCGGGCGGGCCACTGCCCGCCGTGGGCGGTGTCTCATTTGAACTCAAGCGCAACGAGACCATCGGCGTCGTCGGCGAGTCCGGATCCGGCAAGACCGTGCTCACGCGCACGATCATGGGCCTGCAACAACGCACCAACGTCACGGTCACCGGTTCGGTCCTGCTCGACGGCCACGAGATGGTCGGTGCCAGCGAAATGGACAAGCGCGCCCTTTGGGGCTCGGAAGTCGCCATGATCTTCCAGGACCCCATGACATCGCTCAACCCAGTGATGCGCGTAGGTAAGCAGATCGACGAGTCATTGCGCGTGCGCGTGGGTATGTCCAAGGCCGACGCCAAGGCCCGTGCCATTGAGCTGCTCGAACTGGTAGGGATACCCTCGCCCGCGCATCGCTACGACGCCTACCCCGGACAACTTTCGGGTGGCATGCGCCAACGCGTCGTGATCGCCATCGCGCTCGCCTGTTCGCCCAAGTTGTTGCTCGCCGACGAACCCACGACGGGTCTGGACGTGACCATTCAGGCCCAGATCCTAAACCTGCTCGACGACTTGAAGGAACGTCTGCACATGTCGGTGATCCTGGTCACGCACGACCTCGGCGTGGTGGCGACGCGCACTTCACGCATCATCGTCATGTACGCCGGGCGAATCGTCGAAATCGGTAGCACTCGTGAGGTCTTCAGCGCACACCGCATGCCCTACACGCGCGCGCTGCTCGAGAGCTCGCCCAAGGTGTCCAATGACCCGCACACTCGCCTGGTGACGATTCCGGGGCGCCCACCCAACTTGTTGAAGCTCACCCAGGGTTGCAGCTTCGCGCCGCGCTGCTCGTACGCGACCGATCGGTGCCACCAGGAGCGACCCGAACTCCAACCCGCCGACGAACCGGGTCACGCCTTCGCGTGCTGGAATCCGCTGCCCAAGACCCGCAAGAGAACGGTGAAGACCACATGAACCGCGCAGAGCCGCTCCTCAAGATTCGCGACCTGAAGGTGTCTTTCGGCATGGGCCACCACGAAGTGCAAGCGGTCGCCGGCGTGAGCTTTGACATTTTCGAGGGTGAGACCCTCGGTCTGGTCGGCGAATCGGGTTGCGGCAAGTCCACGACGGGCAAGGCCCTCATGCGTATCG
Organism: Acidimicrobiaceae bacterium; assembly: GCA_003160115.1. Taxonomy (GTDB): domain Bacteria; phylum Actinomycetota; class Acidimicrobiia; order Acidimicrobiales; family RAAP-2; genus RAAP-2. The sequence continues at coordinate 34,081 of PLQL01000032.1, read as the reverse complement.
TCGAACCCACGAGCGGCACCATCGAACTCGACGGCGTGGACTTGTGCGCGCAGAAGGGTAAGGCGCTGCGCAACATTCGCACGCGCATGCAGATGATCTTCCAGGACCCCATCAGTTCGCTCAACCCGCGTCGACGCATCAAGGACATCGTTGCCGAACCCCTCGACTGTTGGAAGAGTGTGACCGGTACCGAACGCGACACCGTGGTGAGCGACCTGCTCGTCAAGGTCGGAATCGACCCCCAGGTCTACGGCAACCGTTACGCACGCCAGTTCTCGGGCGGCCAGTGCCAACGCATCTCGATCGCCCGCTCGCTCGCCATGCGGCCCAAGTTGCTGATCTGCGACGAGATGGTGTCGGCCTTGGACGTCTCGGTCCAGGCGCAGATCCTCAACCTCCTAGAGGACCTCAAAAAGGAATACGGTCTCACGTTGTTGTTCATCGCGCACGACCTCGCGGTGGTGAAGAACGTCAGTGACCGCGTGGCCGTAATGTACCTGGGCAAGATATGCGAGATCGGACCGTCGAACACCCTCTACGAGGTACCGGCGCATCCGTACACGAAGTTCCTGCTGGGTGCGGCCCTCGAGGCGGACCCCGACTCGCCCGTGCACGGCGACGTGCTCACGGGTGAGCCACCGAGCCCGATGAACCCGCCCAGCGGCTGTCGCTTTCGCACGCGCTGTCCCTTCGCGACCCAGAAGTGCGCCGACGAGGAACCGCTGTTGTCCGAGGTCGCCCCCGGCCACAGCGTGGCCTGTCACTATCCACTCAACGTAAAGACACCCCAAAAGCGCGCACCGCGCACGACGACGTAGCGCTACGCGTTACTCGCTCGCGGGAGGCTCTTCGGTCACGTCGCTCGCGGGTGGGGCTTCGGTCACGTCGCTCGCGACGGCATCGTCGGGGGCGCCTTTGGGGTCGCTCGCCTCGTCCTCGGGTGACTTGCCCGCGGTGCCGGTGGCGTATTCGGCCCAGGCGGCCTGTGCCTCGGTTTCGGGTGTGAACTCGCCGTACTCGATGCCGCCAATGTAATTACCCTCGGTGTCGTAGGCGTGGCTGCCGAAGGCCTCACGGTACTCTTCGCTGACTTCGCCACCCTCGGCGGCCTGCTTGATCGACAGACTGATGCGACGACGGGCGGTGTCGAGTTCGATGATCTTGACCCAGAGCTCCTCGCCAGCGCTCACGACCTGGTCAGGCGATTCGACGTGGTGCGCGGCCATCTCCGAGATGTGCACGAGACCTTCGATGCCCTCGCCCACCTGGACGAACGCGCCGAAAGGCACCAACTTGGTGACCCGGCCGTAGACGAGTTGGTCGACGGCGTGGCTATCGGCGAAGACCTGCCAGGGGTCGGACTGCGTGGCCTTCAAGGACAACGAGATGCGCTCCTTGGAGAAGTCGACGTCGAGCACTTCCACGTCGACCTCGTCGCCCACCGCGACGACTTGGCTCGGGTGGTCGATGTGCTTCCAACTGAGCTCTGACACGTGGATCAGTCCGTCCATGCCACCCAGGTCCACGAAAGCACCGAAGTTGACGACCGAGGAGATGACGCCGTGACGACGCTCGCCCGGCTTCAGGTTGTTGAGGAAGTCGCCTCGCTGCTCCTTTTGGGTCTCTTCGAGCCAGGCGCGACGCGAGAGCACCACGTTGTTGCGGTTGCGGTCGAGTTCGATGATCTTGGCCTCGACGGTCTTGCCGATGTAGGGCTGGAGTTCGCGCACGCGACGCAACTCGACCAGCGAGGCGGGCAGGAAGCCGCGAAGACCGATGTCGACGATGAGACCGCCCTTGACGACCTCAATGACAACGCCTTTGACGACCTCGTCGCGGTTCTTCAGTTCTTCGATGTTGCTCCAGGCCTTCTCGTACTGAGCCCGCTTCTTCGAAAGGACGAGTCGACCTTCCTTGTCCTCTTTTTGCAGGACGAGGCACTCGACGCGCTCGCCCAGCGAGACGATCTCCGACGGGTCCACGTCGTTGCGGATCGAGAGCTCACGCGAGGGGATCACGCCCTCGGACTTGAAACCGATGTCGAGCAGNNACCTCGTCGTGGTCGATCTTGACGACCGTGCCCGTGACCAGGTCACCGTCCTCGAACTCGAGCACGCTGTCGCCCACCAGGGTGGCGAGGTCGGTGCCGACCATGTCGTCTTCGGTAATGACGCGAGGAACGTAATTTCCGTCGGCGTCGAAGGTTCCCATTTGCTGGGAGGAAAGGAGGCTCGTGCCGTCCGACATACGTACTTCTTTCATACGACCACACCGGGGTCCTCTAGGCAATAAGGGGTCTGGGTCGCCGGTGTAAACCCAGGTTTCAACCCTATCACTCGGCTTTTGGCCCTCAGCCCTTGGCCGCCGCCCAGTTCTCGCCCCAGGAGAGTGAGACCTCGAGCGGCACCGTCAATCGGGCCGCGTTGGTCAACGCGTCGCGAATGATCGCTTCGACGCGGTCCTTTTCCGCGGGTGGCGCCTCGACGAGCACCTCGTCGTGCACCTGGAGAATCAAGCGTGCTTCGAGCGCGGCGGCGCTCAACTCGCGGTCTAGGCGAACCAGCGCGGACTTGAAGACGTCCGCGGCGAGACCCTGGATGCCCGCGTTCATGGCCTGACGCTCGGCCGCCTGACGCTGGGGCCCCACGGCAGTGGCGAGGTCGGGGAACGGACGGATACGACCGAACTCGGTGCGCGAGTAGCCCTTGTTGCGGATGTCCTTGATGGTGGCGTCCATGTAAGCGCGCAACGAAGGGAAGCCCGAGAAGTACTTGTCCATGATCTCCTTGGCCGAGGAGACCGGCACGCCCAGTCGCTGGCTCAGCCCGTAGGCCTCCATGCCGTAGGCGAGGCCGTAGGAGACGGCCTTGGCCTGTTCGCGTTGCTCGTGGTTCACGTCCTTAGCAGCAACGCCAAAGACCGACGCCGCGATCGTGCGGTGTACGTCCTCGTTCGAGGCGAAAGCCGCGAGCAGTCCGCTGTCTTGGCTGAGGTGCGCGAGGATGCGCAGTTCGATCTGGTTGTAGTCCGCCACGCACAGCAACCAACCCGGACTCGGCACGAAGGCGTAGCGCAGTCGCCGACCCTCTTGGGAGCGCACCGGGATATTGTGCAGGTTCGGGTTCTCCGAGGAGAGCCGCCCGGTTCGCGCGACGGTCTGACGGAACTCGGCGTGAATCTTGCCGTCGGGACCGACCGCGTCGATGAGCGGCGCCCCGTAGGTACTGCGCAGTTTCTCCACCTCGCGGTAGCGAAGGATCAAGGGCACGATCTTGTGCTCGTCCTGGATTGCCTCGAGACTGGCCGCGTCGGTCGAGAAACCGGACTTGATCTTCTTCACCGCAGTCAGACCCAGCTCGTCGAAGAGCACCGTCTGGAGTTGCTGGGGCGAGTTGACCTTGAACTCGTGACCGGCGACCTTTTGGATCTTCGCGTCGAGCGCGGTTGCCTCTTTGGCGAACTCGTCGTTGATCGTGCGCAGCATCGCCACGTCCACGCAAATCCCCCGTGCTTCCATGCGACCCAGCACCGCCACCAGCGGCAACTCCACTTTCTCGTAGACGAACCCGAGCTCCCAGCGCGTGATCTCGGCGCGCAAGACGTCGACCAGTCGCGCGGTGACCTGCGCGTCGCGAACCAGCGTCTCGTCGTCGGTGTTCTCGTCGAAGAGCGAGCGCGCGTTCTCGGCGATTCGTTCACCGAGGAATCGCTGGGCGACGTCGGCCAGTTCGTACTGGCCACTGGTCGCGTCCACCAAGAACGCCATGATCGAGGTATCGTCGGTGGGTTCTTGCAGCGTAACGCCCGCCTCGCTCGCGTGGCGGTAGAGCTCTTTGAGGTCGTGCCCGCTCAACGAGCATTCCCGGGCGGCGTGAAAGAACTCCGGTTCGTTCGCGATCGCCACGCGACCACTCTTGGCGTCAAGCACCGCGACGCGGTCCCGCGCGTAGGCGAGGACGTAGGCACCCCCGGGACGCACGACGTCGGCGAATGGCGCCGCGGCCAGGGGCTTCGACGCGGCCTTGGCGGAAGCCGCCGGCGCGGGGCTCGCCACGCCGGCGGCGTCGGGTTCGCCCAGGAGACCCTCGCGCATCAGCTTCTCGAAGCGCGTGCGCATGGCGTTCATCTCGAAGCGGTCGAAGAAGGCGGCCACTTCCTCTCGTTTCCAACCCCCGATGGTGAGGTCGGCCAGCGTGAAGTCGAGCGGCACGTCGCGTATCAGCGTCATGACGTCGGCGTTGTTGCGAGCGCGGACCTCGTAGGTGGCAAGGTTCTCACGCAACTTGGGCGTCAGATCGTCGAGGTGTTGGTACAGGTCGTCGAAGTCCCGGTACTGGGCGAACAACTTCGCGGCGGTCTTCTCGCCCACGCCCGGTACGCCGGGCAGATTGTCCGAGGTGTCACCACGCAAGGCCGCCAGTAGTTGGTAGCGCTGGGGTTCGATGCCACAGCGTTCGAAGATCCCCGCTTCGTCGTAGAGCGAGTAGTCCGAGACGCCGCGCCGGTTGTAGAGGACCTTGATGTAGGGGTCCTCGACGAGTTGGAAGGTGTCGCGGTCCCCCGAGACGACCACGACGGGGATCTTCGCCTCTCGTCCCCAGGTGGCGAGTGTCGCGAGCACGTCGTCGGCCTCGAACTGGGGCACGCCGTGCACCGGTATGTGCAAGACCTCGCAGAGCGAACGGATGAGATCGAACTGATGCTCGATCTCGAGGGGCGTCTCGGCGCGACCGCCCTTGTAATCCTCAGTCATCGCGTCGCGAAACGTGCCCCCGGTGAGGTCGAAGGCCACGCACAGCGCGCGCGGGTGCTGGGTGCGCACGAGCGAATGCAGCATCGAGGCGAAGCCGTGCAGCGCGTTGGTCACCACACCCTCGGAGGTCTTGATGTCCGTCGAGAGCGCAAAGAACGCGCGAAAGGCCAGGGACATCCCATCTAACAGCACGAGAGGCCGTTGGTCGGGCGCGGTCTCAGCCAACGAACTCGCCCTTCAAGATCTGCTGGGCAATGTCACGCATGCGCGTGCGCCCGCGCATCGCGGACTGTTGGATCACCTCGAAGGCGGCCGGTTCGTCGAGGCCGCGATGCTCCATGAGGTACTCCTTGGCGCGCTGGACGATCTCTCGGGTCTCAATCTTGTCGTCCACGTGCGAGACCTCGGGCGCCTCGATCGGTTCGGTCAAGAGTGGATTGACGATCGCGGCAAGTTTGGGCAGGATCTCGCTGCTTCGAAACGGCTTGACCAGGTAGGCCACCACGCCAGCGTCACGAGCGCTCTCGATGAGTGCTCGTTGGCTGAAGGCGGTGAGCAGCACGACCACGGTGGAGCCACCCTTGATCTGGCGCGCGACCTCGATGCCGTCGAGTCCGGGCATCTTGATGTCCAGCAGCGCGAGGTCGGGTTCGAGTTCGCGGATCATCGCGAGCGCGTCATCACCGCGCGCCGCCTCGCCCACCACCAAGTAACCGTCGCCTTCGAGGATCTCCTTGAGGTCGAGACGGATGATCGACTCGTCGTCGGCTATCACTACTCGCTTATCCATCTTCATCCTTTGGTTTCCACTCACGCAAGAGTTCGTCACGCTCGGTCATCAATGCTCGCACTTCCTGGGAACGCCGTGTCATCTCGGCGTTCGCGGCGGACACGTGGCGTGACAACTCGCCATATTCTTGCTGCTGAAGCGGGGTCTCGGAGACGAGCGAGCGGATTCGGGCGTCTTCGAGGGCGTCGTTCCAGACCTGGACCTGCTCTTCGAGCACGCTCAGACTCTCGCGGGCCGCCATCAGGCGCCGTTGGAGGTCTTCTAACCTTCGCTGCACCTTTGGGGACATGCCCTTGAGTGTAAATCCAGACCTAGCCGAGCGAGACTACCCGCACGCTGCTCTCCAGTAATCCCTTGTCCGGCACGAGACCAAAACCCGTTGACGACGGCGAATAACCGGCTTCGGGCCTCGCGAGGGCCGCGGCGACCGCGCCGATGTCACTGGGTTCGTCCGTCGTGTATCGCGCCAGGGTGCGGTTCACCGAACGAGCGAGCTCAGATTCGAAGAAGCCACCGACGTAGGCCCGCAGACCCAGTTCCTTGGCACGTTCAATCATCGTTCGCGCATTCGCGTAGCCGCCAACGCGAGCGGGCTTCACGCACACCAGGCTCGCGGCCTGATAGCGAACGATCTGGTCGAGATCGCGAAGGTTGCGGACCCCCTCGTCAAGACTGATCGGCACCTCGGTCTGTTCGGCGAGGCGCGCGTGGTCCACGACGTTACCGGGCGCAAAGGGTTGCTCTAGGGCGACGACGTCGACGCTGTTCGGAATGCTCGCCAGTTGTTCCAAGACGTCGGCGTACGAATCAGCCGAGCAGTTGAAGTCCAAGAGTACCGGGCGGCCGAGGGACTCCAAGAACCCGATCTCACGGCTGCTTAGCGCTCCGGGTGCGGTCTTGACCCGCACCCGCGCCGCGTCGACGGGATCGAAATTCGACAGCGTCTCGTCGAGCAGCGACGTCGTCACCTGGTGTGGCGTAGCGAAACGGGCGGGCCACTGTTCGACGAGTGTCGTCCCCGCGCGACGCAACTCGCGGTCCAACAGCGCCATCTCGACCAACGTGACGGCGGGCGCGCTCGCGTGGCGTGACCCGGCGAAGCGGGCGAGTCGCGTCCACGACGGCACGTCACGCTCGCGCTCGAAGGCCCCGTGCACCTGCAACAGCACCACGCCGTCGAGCTCTTGGATGACGTCGGTAACACTCGGATCGCCGTGCAAAGAGAACGGCTGAGGGTCGACTTCGCCGTAGCCCGACACGCCCTCGTGTTCGACTTCGAGCAGCAGGCGCGTGCGCGCGACGTGGCGTTGGCGCGAGGCCGCGACCGACTGGCGCAATTCTTCGTCAACTCGCCAGAGCGTCAGCTTCATCGCACCAACCCTACGGTCCCTGCTACCGTTGTCGCCGCAGCCCGGATGGCGGAATCGGCAGACGCGGAGGCCTCAAAAGCCTTTACTCGAAAGGGTGTGTGGGTTCAAGTCCCACTCCGGGCACGCTGTACCTTTAGAACATGTCGAATCAGCCCCACGTTTCCTACCGCGACGACTGCGTGGCGCTCTTCCCCGGTCAAGGTTCGCTGACCGGTGGTGCCGGCATGCAATGGCGCGACAGCCCTCACTGGTCGATCGTCCAACGCGTCAGCGACGCGAGCTCGATCGACGTGGCGAGCCTGCTGCTTGACGCGAGTGACGCCGACGTGGTGCGTACCGACCGCGCCCAGATCGCGACCTACGCCCTCTCGCTCGTCGGATTCCATGAACTGCTCGATCGCGGGGTGCGACCCAAGTACCTGCTGGGTCACAGTCTCGGCGAGTTCAGTGCCCTCGTGGCGTCGGGTCTGCTCGCCCTTGAAGACGGAGCTCGTCTCATCGCGGTGCGAGGAGCGGCGATGGCGCGCGCCGCAACCAAGAACCCAGGTTCGATGGTCGCGTTGATGGGTGGCGACGATCGAGCGCGCGAAGCCCTGGCGACCCTAGACGAGGTGTGGATCGCCAACGTGAACGGCACCGGTCAACTCGTCGTGAGCGGGTCCACAAAGGGACTCGATCACCTCCTCGCGATTCATAAATCGCTCGGTTGGCGCCGCGCGACGCCGCTCGCGGTCGGCGGCGCGTTTCACTCACCGCTGATGGCCCACGCCCAAAAGGAGCTCGACGAGGCACTCGCGAACGTGACCTGGGGCACGACCGATTCAGTCCTGATCGCCAACGTCGACGCCAAGGTCCACCAGGACGCCAGCGAATGGCGTGAACTACTGTCGCGACAACTCACCTCGCCGGTCGAATTCCTCGACGCCACGCTGGCCCTTCCGCCGAGTGTCACCACGACCATCGAGATGCCACCCGGCGGGGTGCTCACGGGTCTGACCAAGCGCATCCGACCCTTCGACTTCCAGTACGCCCCTTCCTCTCGAACCGAACTGCAGGAGATCCCCTTGTGAGCCGCCACGTCATCGTCACCGGAGCTAGTCGAGGTATCGGCGCCGCCATCGCCGAGTTCTTCATCGCCGCGGGTGACCGGGTGGTGGCACTGTCACGTTCGGGCACTGGTCCCGAGGGTTGTGCGCTCGTTCTCGCGGTCGACGTGACTGATTCGAGCGCCGTCAACGAAGCGGTGAAGCGAGCGGTGGGCGAACTGGGTCCCGTCGACGTCGCGGTCATCAACGCCGGCGTCACCAAAGACGGTCTGGCGATGCGTATGTCCGACGAGCAGTGGCGAGAGGTGCTTTCGACCGACCTCGACGGCGCCTTCTACTGCGCACGAGCGACCATGGCGTCCATGGTGCGCGCTCGTCAAGGCTCAATCATCTTCATTGGCTCGATCAGTCCCTTCATCGGTGTCCCGGGCCAGGCCAACTACGCCGCCGCCAAGGCCGGACTCGTTGGGCTCGCCCGCGCGATCGCCAAGGAAGTGGCCACGCGGGGCGTCACGGTCAACGTGGTCGCGCCGGGACTCATCGAGACCGAGATGACCAGCGAGCTCGGCGCGGCGAAGGATTCGATGGCCGCGATGATCCCCATGGGCCGCATCGGTCAGCCCGCCGATATCGCTGGTGTGGTGGGGTTTCTCGCGAGTAACCACGCCCGCTACATCACCGGCGCGGTGCTGTGTGCCGACGGAGGACTCTCACTGGGCCAGTAGGTCACTAGAGTCATTCGGTGCGTTTAGTACCATGAAGCGACAGAAATTAAGGGGTATCCATGGATCGTAACGAAGCACTCACGAAATTCACCGACAACGCCGTCGAAGTCCTCGCCGTGGACCCGTCCCAAGTGACCCTCACGACGTCCTTCGAGGACCTGGGTGCCGACAGCTTGGACCTGGTTGAACTCGTCATGGCCCTCGAAGAGACTTTCGAAATCGAAGTCGCCGAGGACGAGCTCAAGGAGATCCGTACCGTGGGCGAGGCCTTCGAACTGATCTACGCCAAGCTGTAGTGCACGTCGCCACGACCCCCTCGGGTCCGGTGCAAGGTCGCCGAGTTGCCGTCACCGGTCTTGGTGCACTGACGTGCGCGGGCGTGGGCGTGGACGCACTGTGGGCGGCGCTGATCAAGGACACCGCTCCCCTCTCCAAACGCATCGCGCCCTTTGACGCGTCGCACATCGGCGGACCCAAGGAGCTTCGTCGTCTTGACCCGTTCACGCTCTACGCGCTTATCGCCGCCGACGAAGCCTGGAGGCAGAGTGGCCTCGAAGGGCCGATGGTGGACGCGGGCAGCATCGTCACCACGGGCATCGGCGGACTGCAAACGATCCTCGACCAAGTAGGTGTGCTCAATGCGAAGGGTCCCGACCGAATCTCACCCTTCATGATTCCCATGATGATGCCCAACGCCGCCACGGCCGCCGTGTCGATGCGCTTCGGACTCGGTGGACCATGCGAAACCGTCACCACGGCGTGCGCCGCGGGCACCCACGCGATCGGCAACGCCGCGCGTCTCGTCGCCAGTGGGCGCTGTCCCGTCGTGGTCGCCGGTGGCGCCGAGGCGGTCATCGTCGAGATCGCCGAAGCGGGCTTTCGCAACATGACCGCACTCAGCAACGAAGGCCACTCGCGTCCCTTTGACGCCACCCGCAACGGTTTCGTCATGGGCGAAGGGGCGGGGATCTTGATCGTCGAGGACTGGGATCACGCGCACGAACGCGGCGCGACCATCTTCGCCGAGGTGATCGGCGCGGCATCGACGGCTGACGCGCACCACATCACCGCTCCCGACCCTGAGGGCAATGGCGCCATACGTTGCATGCAGATCGCTCTCGCCGACGCGGGTATCACCCCCGCCGAGGTCTCGCACATCAACGCCCACGGCACCTCGACCCCCCTCAACGACCTCGCCGAGGCGGTGGCCGTGCGCAAGGTCTTCGGCGAGCAATCGCCGCCGGTCACCTCGATCAAGGGCCACCTCGGCCACAGTCTCGCCGCCGCCGGCGCCCTCGAGGGCGTCGCGTCGGTCCTGACCCTTCAACAGCAACTCATGCCACCCACGGCCGGGACCGACGAGATCGATCCCCAGGTCGGACTCGACGTCGTGACCGGTGCGCCACGTCACGGGGACATCGAGGTCGTGCTCTCCAACTCCTTTGGCTTCGGCGGACACAACGGCTGCGTGCTCTTTCGCCGCTACGTCGCCTAGAAGTTTCGCCACTCCTCGCGTTGTCGCTCAACGTAGGCGTTGGCGTTCGCCCAGCGCGCGTTCGCGATGAAGTCACCGAGCAGCGCAGGATCCTTCAGTCCGGGTTCGATTTCCACGCCCGCGCGCACGTCCACGCCCCAGATTGGGTAGTTCTGGACGACCTCGACGACGTTGGACGCGTCGAGCCCTCCCGAGGCGATCAGCGGCGTCGGGATGCTGCGGTCTGCGAAGACCTCGAGACAGTCGCGCAGGCGCTCGACGTCATCGTCCTCGGGCAACAAGAAATAGTCCACGCCCTCGATCGACCTCGTCTCACGTAGCACCTCGGCGTTGGGCAACGTTCGGATGACGGTGGTGACACGCTCGGCGACCCACGCGAGCGACGCCGCACTGATCGGACCGTCGAGTTGGACCGCGGAGAGTCCCAGGGTGTTGGCCACCTCGACGATCTTCTGGGGCAGTTCGTGCACGAAGACGCCCACCGAGATCGCTCCCTGGGGCAGACGACGCACGATGTCACTGGCTTCTTGGGGTGTGATCCGTCGTGGCGTGGGGCCGAACTCGAAACCCACCGCACTCGCGCCCAGGCCAATTGCGAACAGCGCGTCCTGCTCGCTGGTGATGCCCGAAACCTTGATGAAGAGTCCCTCAGTGTTAAAACGCACGTCGTGCCTCCTTGACCAAGGTTAATTCCGCGCCGATGCTCGCCCTAGTCAATGACCGTGACCTTCACGCGTCCATCGACGTCGTCCAGGCCCTCGACGGCACTGCGGTGGATGAAACCCATCGCGTCCAGACCGGCGACACGTCGCACCGCGCTGGTCACGCCGCTCAGCCCGTGGGGGCGTGGGGGGCCCTTGGCGCTCAGGACCGCATCGATCACCTCGAGCGTGGGACCCTGGGCGCGCACGAAGCGCCACGGTACGTTCGCGCCACGCGCGTCCAGGCGCGCGACGAGTTCCTGGCCGGTGAAACAGCCCTTGGTAAACGACACCGTCCGCTCGACGAAGGATTCGCCGTAACACTGGGGGCTGAGACCAACGAACTCATCGGGACCGGGCTCGCGCTGTTCGACCTGCTCACCCACCGTGTTGAAGGGTCCTTGTGCGGCGTCCTCGAGTTCAATCGTGCACTGCACGCGCAGGTGAAAACGGCGCAGTCGCGCGAGCACCCGTTCACCCAACGACCGCGCCACCAGCAGTTCGTAACCGTCCGCGATCGCGCGAACGTAGCACGTGGCGAGCACGTCGCTGTTTGGTTCGAGCAACGCGGACCACCCACCGCACTCGCCGACCACGACGAGGTCCTGACTGAGCTGACCCTGGAGAAACGTCTCGCTCGCCGGTCCCTGCACCGCGAGGCGCGACCAGAGAAAGGGATCTTGTTCTTCGAAGATGCGTTCAATACTCATCGACCATTACAGTAGGCGCCAGCGACCAAATTGCTTCCAGAGGCCAACACCGTGTCCATGCAGAACGAACTGAACACCATCACCTCGTCGATGAATGAGCTCTCCGCGCGCATCACGCACCTCGTCGAGACCGAGGGCGCGCGCATGGACGGTGACGTCTACACCGAATTGGTCGCGGCCGAACGAACGGTGGGCGCCCTGTTGCGTCGACTCAACCGTGTCGCGAGTCGGGTCAAGTAGGGACCGATAACCTGCCTACATGGGCGATCCGTGGCAATGCACCACCGTGCTGTCGGGCGAACAACGCCTCGAGGTCCTCAACCTGCTCAACCGCACCGAAGCCGAACTCGGACGCGAAGCGATGGACGAAGGTCGGCGCCGCATCGTCGTACACGGGTGGCCGGGTGAGCACTGGTTGCGCTACCAGAATGGCACCCTCGTCCAGTTCGCGGTCGTTAACGGCGTCAAGCACGTGACCGTCGAGATGTGTGGCGGCGGCTTTGACGCCGAACTACTGGCGGCGGTGCTCAAGGGACATGAATCTGTCGACTGGTGGACGCGCGGACTCAATCGCGCTGACCGCGGCGACCCCATACGAACCTTGCAACTGCTCGGGCTGCGCCTACCGGTTCCGGCCGTCGACGTACCGGAAGGCGCCGTGCTTCGTAATTTCGAGCCGGGCCGAGACGAGGAGGCCTGGCTCGCCCAGAACAACGCGGCCTTCGCCGACCACCCCGAGCAGGGCGCGTGGTCGCGCGTGGACCTCGACGAGAGGACCAACGAACCCTGGTTCGACCCTTCGGGTTTCTTGCTGCTCGAGATCGACGGCAAGTTCGCTGCGTCGTGTTGGACCAAGGTCCACGAACTGCACCCTGACCGCTTCGGCGAGATCTACGTGGTCTCGGTCGACCCCGCGTTCCAGGGACGCGGGCTGGGCACGGTTATGGTGACCCAGGGACTCGCGGCCTTACGAAAGAAGGGCGTCGGCGAGGCCGTGCTCTTCGTGGACGAGTCCAACGCGGGCGCGCGAAAACTCTACGAATCATTGGGCTTTCAGCTGCGTCGCGAGGATCGCCTGCTGCGCTTCACTCGCTAATGCGTGCCGACGCCACGACCGACGCCGTAGGTGACGCCCGCCGCGATTGCGGTGATGACGAGCTGGCGGGTCGCCCAGCGCAGCGTGCCGCGTCGGGTCATGTTGCCGATCGCCCCGCCCACAAGGACTGAGCCCACGGCGGCGAACAACACCGACCAGAGGATCGGGTTACCCGTCGTGCCCCAGAGCCAAGGGATGAGCGGGATGAACGCGCCGACGGCGAACGAACCCAGTGAGGACAAGGCCGCGGCGATCGGCTTGCCGGTCGCCGTGGGATCCACGCCTAGTTCCTCACGGGCGTGGGTGGACAGGGCCATATCGGGGTCGCGCATCAGATCCACTGACAAACGCTCGGCCAGGGTGGCATCGATGCCCCGAGAGACGAACAAGTCACGAAGCTCTAGTCGCTCCGCTTCGGGACTCTCGGCCAGAGCGCGACGTTCGACGCCGATCTCGTACTCGAAGAGCTCCTTTTGGGCGCGCATCGACAAGTACTCGCCGGTGCCCATGGAAAACCCTCCCGCGACGAGGGTCGCGAGTCCAGCGAGTCGCACGACGTTGTGACCCGGGTCCGCGCCGGCGAATCCCAAGAGGAACGAGATGTTGGTCACCAGACCATCACTCACGCCAAAGATCGCCGCGCGTATCCATCCTCCAGATATTTGGCGGTGATGCTCTTCGGGGTGTCCGGCGCTCACGGGGCAATCCTAGGGGTACGGCGTCAGCGTCCGTCAACGGACCACCCAAAGGTAGAGTTTCTTGGGAGGTAGTTATGGTCACGCACGTGACGAGTAGCGAGGAACTGAAGTCACTCGTTGGTTCACACCTCGGGTACTCCGAGTACATCACGGTCACCCAGGAACAAGTCAACTTGTTCGCCGACGCCACCGGCGACCACCAATGGATCCACGTCGATCCCGAACACGCCAAGAACGGGCCCTTCGGCCAGACCATCGCGCACGGTTACCTGACGCTGTCGCTGATCCCGGTGTTACTCGGTGGAGTGATGCACGTCGACAACGTCAAGATGGGCGTCAACTACGGCGCCAACAAGGTCCGTTTCACCAGTCCGGTGCTCGTGGGTTCCGAGATTCGCGCGGGTGCCACGCTCGCCTCGGTCGAAGACGTCACCGGAGGGGTGCAGGTCGCCTTAGACGTCACCGTCGAAGTGAAGGACACGGTCAAGCCCAGCTGCGTCGCCCAAGTCGTCTTTCGCTACTACTTCTGAGCCCGTGACGAACACTCAACTTCCCCAGGGCGAGGAGAAGACGCGTCAAGTCCGCGCCATGTTCGACGCCATCGCGGGGCGCTACGAACTCGTCAATAAGCTCATGACCTTCGGTCTGGACGCTCGTTGGCGACGCCGGGCCGTCGCCGACCTTCGCCTACCGCCCGCGAGTTTGGTACTGGACATCGCGGCGGGCACCGGTGATTTCACGCGCGAATTGCGCCGCCAGGGCCAGCGAGCGGTCGCCACTGACTTGAGCTTCGGGATGCTGCACGCGGGCCGGTCCCTCGAGTACCCCGTCCAGGCGGACGCCTCTCACCTCCCCTTCCGCGACGCTGGCTTTGACGGGATCACCTGCGGGTACGCGTTGCGCAACTTCTCCGACCTCGCCGCCACCTTCGACGAGATGGCCCGGGTCACACGTAGTGGCGGACGCCTCTCACTGCTCGAGGTCGCCGAGCCGCGCTCGGGACTCTTGCGCACGGGCTTTCGGATCTGGTTTCACCGGGTGGTGCCCTTCATTGGTTCGCTCGTCTCGGACCGCGCGGCCTATCACTACCTGCCCGCGTCGACCGCCTACTTGCCGAGCAGCGAGGAGATCGCGCGCATGCTCAACCGCTCGGGTTTCAGTGCCGTGAACCATCGACGCGTCATGGGCGGTCTCAGCCAGCAGTTCATCGCCACGAGATCCTCGTGAGGTTCCGTCGTACCCTCATCGAGCCGCAGTCGCGCGAGGCCCTGCGCGCCGTGGGAGCACGTAACGGATGGCTAATCGAGACGACGACCACCTTGCGCGTCGGGTTCGGGGGCGTCGCGGCTTCGATCACCCTGAACGACCTTGACGAACCCACCGACGCGGTTGCCTTACTACGCGCTTATCACTTGAGCGGTGACGACGGTCCCACCGGTACCGGCGTCGTCGCGTTCGGTTCATTGCCCTTCGACCGCAACGCCCGCGGACAGCTCGACGTGCCGCGCTACACCATCACCCAAAATCGCGACGGCGACGCTTGGCTGTGCGAACTCGAAGGCTCGGACGATTTTCGCGCGCTGCTCACTGACGTGGCACCGGCGATGCAGGAGACCCAGAACGTCCGCTCGATCACGTATCAGCCCACCCCCGAGGAATACGCGCACAACGTCGCGCTCGCCGTTGAAATCCTTCGCCGAAAGGAGATTGACAAAGTAGTCCTCGCGCGTGCAGTCCTGGGGTCGGTGTCCGACCCGCTCGACCCCGCGTCCATCGCCCAGCGGCTTCGCCAACGCGAGCCGATCTGCACGATCTACTCCATGCCCACCGCCGACGGCCGCCGCTTCGTGGGTGCTAGTCCCGAACTGTTGGCTCGTCGCGAGGGTACCTCCATTGAATGCCACCCGCTCGCGGGAACCATCTCACTGCCGCCCAATGTCGCGCCCGACGATTATCAGAACTGGCTGCTCGGCAGCACGAAGAATCTTCACGAACACGCCGTGCTGGTCGACGACGTCGTCACGACGCTCTCTGATCACTACGACGACATCACCGCCGACGCCGAACCATCGATCGTGTCACTTCGTACCGTGGCGCATCTTGGCACCTGGGTCCGCGGACACGCGACGAGCACGACGGCGCCCGACGCGCTCGAGGTCCTTCGGCTCCTGCACCCCACCGCCGCGGTCGGCGGCATTCCGCGCGCGAGCGCCTACGACTTGATCTGTCGACTCGAGCAGCACGACCGCGGTCACTACGCGGGGCCCGTCGGGTGGCTCGACGCCAACGGCGACGGTGAATGGTGGGTCGGCATCCGCGGCGTGATGGTGAGTGGCACCGAATTCGAAGCGTGGGCGGGCGCGGGAATCGTCAGTGAATCCGATCCCATCGCCGAACGCGAAGAGACGAAGGACAAACTCGCCAGCGTGCTGTCCTCGGTGCTCGTCGACCGCGTCTAGTGCGGCATGCGACCGAAGGGGCGAAAGAGCGCCCACTCGGTCACCAGAAACAATGCCTCACCCACTATGGCGCCGGACATCTTGGACTCGCCGAGTTCGCGGTCGGTGAACGAGATTGGCACCTCGATGATCGAGACACCCGCGCGACGGGCCCGGTAGGTCATCTCGATCTGGAAACCGTACCCGTTGGCACTCACGGTCTGGTAACCGATCCTCTCGAGTGCGTCCTTCGAATACACGCGATAGCCCGCCGTCGAGTCCGCCACCTTGAGGCCAAGCATGATCGACGCGTACTGATTACCTCCGCGCGAAATGAATCGTCGCAGGAACGTCCACTGGGGGATGTGACCCCCCTTGACGTAACGCGACCCGATGACGACGTCGTGCGTTTCGGCCGCGGCGAGCAAGGTCGGTAACGTCGCGGGATCGTGACTGAAGTCGCAGTCGATCTCGACGAAATGGTCGAAACCGTGTTCAATTCCCCACGCAAAACCCGCGCGATAGGCGCCGCCGAGTCCACTCTTTTCGCCGCGCTGGAGCACGTCGATGCACTCGAGTTCCTCGGCGAGTTCGATCGCCTTTTTTCCCGTCCCGTCGGGGCTGCCGTCGTCGACCACCAAGATGTTCGCCGCGGGCACCGAGTTACGAAGCGCGCGCAACATCGACTCAACGTTCAAAATCTCGTTATACGTGGGCAATACCACGAGCGTGCGCACCAGAGGATTCTAGTGAGTTCACGTAGACTGCAATGGTCGAAGCACGCCAACAGCCCAAGGAAAGCGACGCGTTTAGCGAACTCTTATGAGCAGCGAGGTCCCTAAGAAGCACTTTGTCATGCCCCGAGAGATACGCATCATCCTCAGTGTCGGCTGTCTGGTCTTCGTCTTCGAGTACCTAGTCCTACCCCAGTTCGCCTCAGCGCGACCCGCCATTCACCTACTCGCCGAGCTCAACCCTTTCATCGTCGTCTTCGCGATCTTGTGCGAGGCGGCGGCGATCTTCGCCTACGTGGAGTTGACCCGAACCGTGTTGTACCCCTACGCCCCGAGTCGCTACAACACGCTGCGCGTCGACCTCGCCGGACTCGCGATCGGCCACGTGGTGCCCGGCGGCACGGCACCAGCGGGTGCGCTTAGTTACCGGATATTCAACGAACTCGGCGTGCCCAAGGAGACCAACGTCTTCGGGCTCGCAGCCCAGGGCGCTGGGTCCGCAGTGGTGTTGAACCTCATCTTTTGGTTCGCACTGGTGATCTCGATTCCCCTCAACGGTTTTAACCCCGCGTATGGATTTGCGGCGCTCGCGGGCGTCTTTTTGCTGCTGGCGTTCTTCGGCACGATCCTTTTGATCACGAGAGGTCAGCGTCACGCCGACCGATGGCTACGCGCCGGCGCGCGACACATTCCCGTGCTCAACCCCGACAAGGTCACTGATGCGCTGAAGAAGGTTGCCGAGCGCATCACGTTGCTGATCAACAACCGTCGCACGCTCTGGTGGGCCTTCGCCTGGGCGGGTCTCAACTGGGTGCTCGACGCCGCGTGCCTGTGGGTCTTCGTCTGGTCCTTCGGCACCGTCATCTCGCCGATCGACTTGCTCGTCGCCTACGGACTCGCCAACATCTTCGCCGCCATCCCGATCACCCCGGGTGGACTCGGCATCATCGAAGGGGTACTCATCGCGACGCTCGCTGGTTTCGGCGTGCCGCGCAGCGGAGCGATCCTTGCGGTACTCGCCTACCGTCTCGTGAATTTCTGGATCCCGATTCCCGTGGGCGGCGCGGCCTACGCGAGTCTCCAGTGGCGACGAGGACCTCTCAAAGCTGAGGGACCGTACGGGACAGCGACGTCTCCAGACGCTTGAACTCGGCCTGGGCTGAGAAGAGATTGACCGGCTGAAGACGACGCCAGCGACGATCGGTGCCGAGCGCCCACGTGAACAAGTCGTCGCGCCACGTGATCTCGAAGGCGTCCTGGAGTTCCGCCTGCAGTAGCGGGTCCTCGATGGGGACCATGACCTCGACGCGACGGTCCAGGTTGCGTTCCATCAGGTCCGCCGAACCAATGAACACCGAGTACGACCCGTACCCGGGTCGACCGAAGATGAACACGCGCGAGTGTTCGAGGAACTCGCCCACCAGACTGTGCACCGTGATGTTCTCGGAGAGCTCGCTCACGCCTGGTCGCAGGCAGCACAGCGTGCGCACCTCGAGTCGGATCTCCACGCCCGCGGCGCTCGCTTCGTAGAGCGCGTCGATTATCGAGGGGTCGGTGAGTCCATTGACCTTTATGGCGATGCGGCCACTCACGCCGACGTCGCGCTGGGCGTTGATGAGTTCGATCACGCGCGTGCGCGTCGAGGTGGGACTCACGATGAGCTTCTCGTAGGCGCCGTTGCGCGCGAAGCCGGTGAGGAAGTTGAACAGCTCGCCTACGTCGTGGGTGATCTCGGGGTCACAGGTCAGCAACCCGAAGTCCTCGTAGAGTCGCGCGGTCGTGGCGTTGTAGTTACCCGTCGCGATGTGGGCGTAGCGAGCGGTCGTGTCACCCTCGCTGCGCACGACCAGGGCCGTCTTGGAGTGGGTCTTCAGCCCGACCACGCCGTAGACCACGTGCACGCCCGCGTCTTCGAGAGCCTTGGCCCATTCGATGTTGGCCGCTTCGTCAAAGCGCGCCTTGAGCTCGACGAGCGCCACGACCTGCTTGCCACGCTCGGAGGCCTGAATGAGCGAGGCGACGATCGGTGAGTCACCCGACGTGCGGTACAACGTCTGCTTGATGCCCACGACCTTGGGATCGTTCGCCGCCTGGGCGATGAAGACCTCCACGGAGTCGGTGAACGACTCGTAGGGGTGGTGCAAGAGGATGTCCCCCTCGCGGATCGCGGCGAAGATGTCGCCCACGTGGTCCCCGTCGAGCAGACGCTTGGGCGTGATGGGCGACCACCCCTCGCCCTTCAGGTCCGGACGGTCGATGGCGTAGAGAGTCCAGAGGTCGTGCAGACCAAGCGGTGCGTCGGTGACGTAGACGTTCGACGGGTCGAGCTCTAGCTGGGCGACGAGCAGTTCGAGGTAGTCGGGCGACATGCCACTCTGGATCTCCACGCGCAGTGCCTCGCCGAAGCGGCGCCGACGCAACTCGACCTCGAGGGCCACCAGGAGATCGTCCGCCTCATCCTCTTCGAGCGTGAGGTCCGCGTTGCGCGTGACCCGAAACAAGTCAGCTCGTCCGATGCGCATGCCCGGGAACAGCTGGCCGATGTTCTCAATGATGAGGTCCTCGAGCAGGCACCAGCGATTCTCGGCGACCTGGAGGAAGCGCGGCAGCGAGTTGGGGACCTTCACGCGCGCGCTGCGCTCCTCGCCGGTGCTGTCGTCGCGGACGGTCACGGCGATGTTGAGCGAGAGGTTCGAGATCATGGGGAACGGATGACCCGGGTCGACCGCGAGCGGCGTCAAAACCGGGTACACGTTCTCGTCGAAGTACTTGGTCAAACGTTTCTTCTCCACGTCGTCGAGGTCGCGGTAGTGCATCACTTCGATGCCGTGTAGGGCCAGGTCCGGCAACAAGGTATCGAGCACGATGCGGTCTTGACGTTCGACGAGTGAAAGCACGCGTTCTCGGATGGCCGAGAGTTGTTGACGTGGTCGAATACCGTCGACCGACGGGGTCTGCACGCCGGCGGCGACCTTGTCCTCGAGACTCACCACGCGCACCTGGAAGAACTCGTCGACCATGTCGGCGAAGATCGCCACGAACTTGAAGCGTTCGAGGATCGGCAGACGCTGGTCGTCGGCGAGGTCCAAGAGACGTGCGCCGAACTCGAGCCTCGACAGCTCGCGACTCGAGAACCGCTCGGGTCCGTACGCGAGGAGGTCGATCGGCATATGGCGTTCTCTTTCTCATTCAATGAAAGTCGTAGCGAACATGTTACGGCTACTGTTGATTCGTGGCGAAATCCTTGAGCAAAAGCCCGCCTCCCTACAGTCAAACAACCGTCACCAACACGTCACGTTCGACCGAGTTGGGACTGATGGCGCTCGCCTGGATCATCGTGACCGCGTTCTACGTGCTGGCGTCCTACGGTGCCCAGGGTCACATGCCACCTCGAATCTGGCTCTTTCTCGCCAGCATCGTCGCGATCTCACTTGGAATGCACGTGGCGATCCGCCACTACGCGCCACACGCCTCCCAGGTGCTCTTGCCAATCGCGACGTTGCTCAACGGCATTGGCTACGTGGAGATCGCACGCTGGAACCCGACCAACGCGAGTTACCAGTCGCTCTGGTTCCTCGTGAGTGCGGTGGGCGTCGTGCTCACCCTCAAATTCGTGCGGCGCGTGCGTGACCTCGACCGATACCGCTACCTCACCCTCAGCGCCGCGATCCTCTTGATGCTGATGCCGCTCGTGCCGCACGTGGGTGAAAAGATCAACGGCGCTCGCCTGTGGGTCGTGGTAGGACCGATTTCGTTCCAGCCCATCGAACTGGCCAAGATCCTGCTCGCCTTCTTCTTCGCGTCCTACTTCGCGTCGAACCGCGAACTGCTCTCGACGCCGACCCAGCGTCTCGGTCCGAGACTGATCGTACCGCCGCGCACGCTGTTGCCCATCGTCGCCGCGTGGGGGTTCTCGCTCGCGATCCTCGGGGCCGAGAACGACATCGGCTTCGCGTTGCTCTTGTTCGCGTTGTTCATCTCACTGCTCTGGGTCACCACCGGCCTCAAGACCTACGTCGTGCTGGGCATGGGGCTCTTCGCGGGCGGCGCCTACGTGGCCGCGCGCTACTTCACCCAGGTGCACACGCGCATCGGCTTCTGGCTCGACCCGTGGTCGGCCGCGCACTGGGCCATCTCGAATCAACTAGGCCTCGGTTGGTTCTCGCTCGCCGCGGGTGGCATCACCGGTACTGGTCTCGGACTCGGTCAGTCGGGCAACATCCCCTTCATCACCTCGGACATGATCTTCGCCGCGGTCGGCGAGGAACTCGGGTTCCTCGGCATCATCCTCGTGCTGTGCCTCTTCGTCGCGTTCGTGGGTGAGGGATTTCGTATCGCCCAACAAGCCCACTCGGATTTCGTGCGACTCACCGCGGCGGCCCTTACCGCGACCATGGGCTTCCAGGCCTTTTTCATCATGGCGGGCGTACTGCGTATCCTTCCCTTTACCGGCATCACGCTGCCCTTCATGGCCTACGGTGGGAGTTCGCTCGTGGCCAACTACCTCATCGTGGCGATACTGCTGCGAATCTCGGACGAGAACGCCATGGAGTTCCGCGGCGGACAGGTGCTCGAGCTCGACTTCAACTGACGAAGAACTGTCCCAGGACCTCTTCGTCGCACAGGATCGGCGCCGACACCGCCTGACGCAGCGCCAGGATGAACGCGTCACTGGGCCGGGCGTCAAAGACCTCTCGGCCCCGCGGGGTCATGACGTCGAGCTCGGCGTAAAACACACCGGCCTCGTAGCGCGTGACGCGCACCGCGATGATGTCGGCCTGGAACTGGCGGATGATCGCCGAAGCGAGTTCGTGGGTCGAGGGGCGTCGACCCGTCATGTACGTCAACGCCGCGTACAGCGCTTGCGCCTCGGGTAGGGCAATCGGCACGCTGAGGTGTCGGTAGGGCGCCTCGCTCTCCATGAGGTGAACATGGGGCGACGTGTCGCCCAGGTCGAAGGTCACCGACTCGACGGTCATCACGCGAAAGACCGACTCGTTCGCTTCCTCGACTGCTTCACCCTGTTCGAGGTCGCTCTCGCCGTCGGCCTCGTGGTCAGCCTCGTGGATTTCCTCGTGGTCGGCCTGGTGGTTGTCGGGAACCGACACTTGAACTGGGGTGTCATCGACCTCGGGGGTCACGTCGGCGTCGCTCATCGAAACCAAGACTAATTGCCGCTACGACGCGAGACCGAAAGCACGACGCCCGCCGCGACGAAGAACACCAGCTCCGCCGATCCGCCATAACTGAGCAGGGGAAGCGGGATACCGGTGACGGGCATGATGCCCATGGTCATGCCGATGTTCTCGAAGCAACTGAACGCGAAGAAGATGAAGATCCCCAGGCAGAGCAACCGACCCATGGTGTCCTTCGCGTTGCGTCCGATCATGAAGATTCGAAACGCCACGAAACCGAGCAGGAGCACGATGAAGGCCGCGCCCACGAAGCCCAGCTGCTCGCCGATGGCGGTGAAGATGAAGTCGGTGCGCTGTTCGGGCACGTAGCCGAGCACCGTCTGCAGACCCCGAAAGAGGCCCGCGCCGTGGATGCCCCCTGAGCCGATCGCGCTCTTGGCGTTGTTCACCTCGTAGATGAGCGCCTGGAGGGCGGGGTTCGTCGAGTTCTGGTGCAGGAACGACACGAATCGGTCGACTTGGTACTTCTTCAACAGGTCAAGGTACGTCGCCGCCAGGAGACCAATGGATCCGGCGATCGCCAAGAACGTCATGAACCGCGGCGGCACGCCGGCGACCACCATCATTGCCGCCACGCACAGCACGATGATCGTCGAGGTACCTAGGTCGGGCTGCTTGATGATGAGGGCCAACGGCACGATCGCCATGACCAGCAGTCGCGACACGTCGTACATGGTGAGACCTTCGGGTCTTCGCGCGCAGAACGTCGCAATCGCGAGGATGATCGCGAGCACGGTGAATTCGCTGGGTTGGATCTGGACGAAGCCCAGGTTGTACCAGCGTTGGGCGCCGAGCGCACTCTGGCCGAGGACGAAAACCCCCGCGAGTCCAAGCAGCGAGCACACGTAGAGCGGCGTGGCGGCGATCTCGAGTCGCCGGTAGTCGATCAGTGACACGAGGTACATCGCGATCACGCCGGCGACGAAAAACTCGCCCTGGCGTTCGAGGTAGTAGTGACCGTTGTACCCGGCGTTCACCAGCGCCTGGCGCGTGGCGCTGTAGATCATGCCCACGCCGATCACTCCGAGCGCGGTCATGCCCACGAAGAGGCTGTAGTCCATCCGGTCCGAGCTACGAAGCTTCGAGGTCCAGGCAACCAGCGTGTCGGTCACGAGATCACCTTCATCAGTTCGGCGCCGTCGATCTCGGTCTCGAACCACCAGCTCATCTGGCGTGCCGCCTGGTAGGCCAACATACCTAGACCGTTCTGGGTGCGACAGCCCGCCGCTCGGTACATCGTGCGCCAGGCCGACAGCGCGGGGGCGTAGGTGATGTCCACGGCGATGGTCTCGGGCGTGACGCCCTGGATGACCGCGGCCTCATTGTTGCGCCCCGTCTCGGGAATGGTGTTCACGATCAGGTCCACCGGGCGGTACACCAACATGTGCCCGAACACGTTGGTATAGCGACCACTCAGGTTCTCAACCTGGTCGCTCGAACGCGCGTGCACGGCGACCGAACTCGCGCCGTCACCGACCAGGGCGTCGACGATGGCGCGCGCCGCGCCTCCCGAACCCAAGACCACCACGTGCAAGTTGTCCACCGTGACACCAAAGGCCGCGCGCAACGCGTCGAGAAAACCCGCGCCGTCGGTGTTCGCTCCCTCGATCCTCTGGTCGCGCCAGAGCAACGAATTGACCGCCCCGGTACGTGAGGCGGCCTCGTCGAGTTCGACGCAGTAAGTCAGGGCCGCGCGCTTCAGTGGCATCGTCACCGACAACGCGTCGTAGTCTTTGCCCATCCACTTGGCGAGCTTCTTGGCGTCGGCCTCGCGAAGTTCGACGCGCGTCGAGGTGCCCTTCAGGCCCGCCATCGTCAGCCCGGCCTCGTGCAACTGGGGCGAGATCGAGTGCTCGATGGGAGAGCCCACCACTCCGAGGCGCCACTTCACGCGATACCGTTCTTCGCCGCGAGCGCCTCGGCGGCGAGTTGCTGCTGGAACGTCGTCGAGAACTGCATGGTGCCATTCTTGTTCACCAGCTCGAAGTAGAGCCACGAGCCCGCGGGCGCGTGCAGCATCGCCGACAAGGAGTACCTCGAGACCGTGCAGATGGGCGTCGGGGTGAGCCCCGCGTTGAGGTACGTATTGTAGGGCGTCGGCGTTTGCAGCATCGCCGGGGTCACCGTGCCACCGTCTTGGTGGAAGTAGTATTCGACGGTCGCGTCCATCTGCNNGTAGGGCGTCACGGTCGCCAGCATGGCCGGGGTGACCGTGCCGCCGTCCTGATTGAAGTAGTACTCGACCGTCGAGTCCATCTGCAGGGGTCCGCCTCGCGCGAGACGGTTGTAGATCACCCGGGCCACCTTGGGCATGTTCTCGGGGTAATAACCCTCCTTCTCGTCGATCGACGCCGCGATGAGCAGCTGGTAGGCATCCAGGCCGTTCACCGTGGTGGTGGGCTTGAACCCCACCGACGCCGCGAGCTTGGAGAACGAAGCGGTCATCTGGTCGAGCAGTTCCAGGGGCGACTCATTCGGCGTCAGCACGTAGTCCCCGGGTCCGACGAGACCCTCGAGCGAACCCGCCGAAGCGAACGCGCTCTGCTTGGCGAGCACCGACTCGTCGGCGACGAACTGGTCGCCAAAGGAGTTGGACGTGTGCGTGGCGACCTCCTGTGCGATCTCGTGCAGGGTGTAGCCCGAAGGGATGCTCACGACGTTGGGCGGGCTCGAGAGGATGGACTTCAATTCCGAGAACGAGGCTCCCTGGGGCATGCCGTAGGTGCCGGGGAAGACCGTCGGCGAACCGAAGAGCGTCAAGTCGACGCGAAAGGCGAAAGTCGAACTGATGACGCCCTCGTGCTTCATGTCGCCCGCGATTGTTCCGAGCGAGTCGCCGTAGTGCACGGTGACGAACGCTTCGCGGCCCGAGCCGCCCAGCGGATAGGCCTGGAGCACGAACCAGACCACCACCACGAGTACGACGACGACGCCAAGCGCGATCACTCGGCCCAGGGGCTTAAGGAGCATGAAGGCCATCGAGATAGTTTTGCAGCATGATCACGGCCGCCGCCGAATCGACGTGATCTCGCTGTTCTCGCGCGCGCATACCCGCGGCGGCGAGGGATTTCTGCGCCTCGAGGGTGGTGAGACGCTCGTCCCACTGCAACACCGTCACGTGTCGTAACGTGTCGCCAACTTGGTGATACAGCGCGTCGGCCTCGATCGTACTGGCGGTCTCGTGGCCCGCGAGCGCGACGGGGCGCCCCACGATCACCAGACCAATGGACTCCTCGTCCACGAATGCCGCGAGTCGCACCAGCAAGGCGTCGTTGACCATGAACGCGGGCCGGGGAAAGGCCATCGTGCGCTGGGTGTTGGAGACCGCGACCCCGCAGCGCTTCGTGCCAGGATCAAGACCGAGGACTCGCGACATCGCCTAGAGGTCCGCGGCGGCGGCGAGCACGCGATCAATGCCCGAGGCGTCGCGTCCACCCGCGAGCGCGAGCCGAGCCGAGCCCCCACCGCCGCCTCCCACGAGCCCGGCGAGCGACTTGACCGTAGCCTGGGCGTCGAGTGACTCGTCGCTCGCCACGGCAATGGAGACCTTGTCGTCGGCGGCACCCACCAGCACCACGGCGCGTCTTCCGCGACGTTGCACGTCGGCGGCGAGGGTGCGCAATTGCTCGCCGGGGTAGCCGTCGACGCGCGCGACCAATACCGGGGCATCCGAGGAAGCGAGCAAGTGCTCCGCGACCGAGGAGAGTTGACTCTGACGCAGCGCGGCGACTTCCTTCTCCACGTCGCGCTGTCGTTCGAAGAGCCGCTCGAGGGCGGGCACGACGTCGTCGCTCGAGACTTTGAGTAGCGTCGCCACGGCGCCGAGCGCGCGTTCGAGCTCGAGCGTGTGACGATGGGCGCCCAGTCCACTCACCGCTTCGAGGCGGCGCGTGTTCGAGCCGATCGACGCTTCGCTCAGCACCTGCACCTGGCCGATGTCGCCCAAGCGGTCCACGTGCGTGCCACCACAGAACTCGAGGCTGTGGCGACCCGCGCGCACCACTCGCACGCGGTCGCCGTACTTGTCACCAAAGAACGCGATCGCGCCCATCTTCTCGGCGTCCTGCTTGGAGGTCTGGACCGTCTCGACGCCGTCGTTCTCCACCACGTCGGAATTGACCAACGTGAGCAGTTCGCCTAACTCCTCGGGCGCCACGGGCGATCCGTGGCTGAAGTCAAAGCGCAGCCGCTCGGGCCCCACGTAACTACCTTGTTGGCGCACGTGGTCGCCCAGGACCTGGCGAAGTCCCGCGTGCAAGAGATGCGTCGCGGTGTGATTGCGGCGCGTCGCCTCGCGTCGCACGGGATCGATCGTGGCGATCGCCACCTGGCCCGGCAGTACTTCACCGGTCGCGCGTCCCCGGTGCGCGAAGAGTCCCCCGGCGACGTTCTGGGTGTCGGAAACCTCGAATCGACCGGTCTCGGTCACGATGGTGCCGACGTCGCCCACTTGGCCGCCGGACTCGGCGTAAAAGGGCGTCGAGTCGAGGAAGAGCTCGCTGGTGCCGTCCTCGCCCACCAGCAACGCGAGCACCGTCGTCTCGACGCTGTAGCGCGCCACGTCGCGACCCACGAACTCCGTCGTGCCGTAGCGCTCGACCAGGTCGCGGTACTGGGCCTCATCGGCGACGTTGAGGGTCTTAGCGGCGGCACGCGCGCGCTTGCGCTGCTCGGACATCGCCGTGTCGAAGTCCTCGCGAGCGACGGTGAGACCCGACTCGGCCACGATCTCGTCGGTCAACTCGACCGGGAACCCGTGGGTGTCGTGCAACTTGAAGGCCACCTCGCCCGGGAACACCGTCGAGCCCGACTCGACGACCTGGTCGCGTGCCTCTTCGAGCAGGGACATGCCCGTGCGCAACGTGCGCGCGAAGCCGGCCTCCTCGCGCTCGAGGACCTCGATGATCAACTCACGGTCCTTGACGAGTACCGGGTACGCCGAGCCCATCTTCTCGATGGTGGCGTCGACGAGCGCGCCACACAACTTGGCCTCCGAACCGCTTCGGCGCGCGGCGAGGATCGCGCGACGGATGATGCGTCGAAGCACGTACCCGCGACCTTCGTTCGAGGGCAGCACACCGTCCGAAACGAGGAACGTCATCGCGCGACCGTGGTCGGCGATACGACGGATGGCCACGTCGGTGTGCTCGTTCGCGCCGTAGGCCACGTTGATCGAGCGCGCGGCGGTCTCGAGCAGCGGATGGAACAGGTCGGTCGCGAACACCGACTCCACGCCGTTTAGTAGCGCGAGCATGCGGTCAAAGCCCGCGCCGGTGTCGATGTTCTGCTTGGGCAGTTCGGTCAAAGAGCCGCCGGGACCTTTTTCGTACTGCATGAACACCAGGTTCCAGAACTCGACGAAGCGGTCCTCGCCACCGAACGCCGGGCCCCCGTCTGCGCCAAACTGGGTCCCTTTGTCAAAGAAGATCTCCGAGCACGGCCCGCAGGGTCCCGTCTCGCCCATGTCCCAGAAGTTGTCCTCGTCGAGGCGCTGGATGCGACCGGGCGCCACGCCGATCATGTCGCGCCAGAGCTCTTCGGCGGCGTCGTCGCTCGTGTGCACCGTCACCCACAGACGATCGGGGTCGATGCCGAAGCCCTCGGTGATGAGCCCCCAGGCGAACTTGATGGCGCCCTCTTTGAAGTAGTCGCCGAAGGAGAAGTTGCCCATCATTTCGAAGAACGTCAAGTGCCGCTGCGTGGTACCGATCTGGTCGATGTCCGCGGCGCGAAAGCACTTCTGTATCGAGACCGCCCGGTTGAAGTCCGGCACCTCCTCGCCCAAGAAATAGGGCTTGAAGGGCACCATGCCCGCGACGGTGAACAACAGCGAGGGGTCGTGAGGGATCAGGCTCGCCGAGGGAACGACCGTGTGGCCGTTCTGGGCGAAGTAATCAATGAAAATTGAGCGAAGTTCGGCGGCTTCCACGGCCTTTACTCTACCGGGGGGTCAATGACGCCCGGGTCCTCACGTTCGGTCCGATCGCGCCACTGTTCGACCAGCGCTCGTTCGGCGCCGTAGGGCGAAGGGTCGTAGAAGTGCGAACCGAGCAACGTCGCGGGCAGGTAGCTCTGGTCCACCCACCCGCCGGGGAAGTCGTGCGGGTAGAGGTAGTCGCGACCGAAGCCCTCGCGAGCCGCGCCCGCGTAGTGCGCGTCACGCAGGTGTTCGGGCACCTCGACGAGACCACCGCGCTGCACGGCGGCCGTCGCTTCACCGAGGGCGCGCGTCGCCGAGTTCGACTTGGGACTGAGCGCCAGCGTGAGCGTGGCGTGGGCCAGGTTAAGTCGTGCCTCGGGCAGGCCCACGAACTCGACGGCCCTCGCGCACGCTTCGGCGACGAGCAGAGCGTTCGAGTTCGCCAGGCCCACGTCCTCACTGGCGAGGATGACCAGACGTCGCGCGAGTAAGCGCGCGCTCTCACCGCTCTCGAGCAACGTGACGAGCCAGTAGAGCGCGGCGTCGGGGTCCGAGCCGCGAATGGACTTGATCAGTGCGCTCACCTGGTCGTAGTGCGAGTCGGCCGACTGGTGGTAGATGCGCCCGTCGCGCGCCTGGGTAACGTGCTCGAGTTGCACGAGCGTGGCGTCGGGGTCCGAGCCGCGCGCGAGGATGATCGCGGTGTCGAGCGTGGTGAGCGCCGAGCGGGCGTCGCCGTCGGCCGAACTGGTCAGTGCCGCGAGTGCGTCCTCACTCACCTCCACGCCGCGTAGTCGAGCTCCGCGCGCCACCAGCACCGCGATGTCGGCCTCGCCGAGCGCGCGCACGCGCCAGAGCGTGCAGCGACTCATCAGGGCGGCGTTCACTTCGAAGTAGGGGTTCTCGGTGGTGGCCCCGATGAGCACGATCTCGCCGGTCTCGGTCGCGGGCAGCAGGAGGTCCTGCTGGGCTTTGTTGAATCGGTGGACCTCGTCGATGAACAAGACGCTGCGCTGGCCGCGTTCGCCCAGGCGTTCTCGCGCCCGGCCAATCGCGTCGCGCACGTCCTTCACGCCGCCGCTCACCGCCGACAGGCTCTCTTCGGCGTACCCGGCCGAGCTGGCGACAATGCGCGCGAGCGTCGTCTTACCCGTGCCCGCGGGACCCCAGAGGATCATCGAGGTGAGCTGCTTGGCCTCGACGAAACGACGCAGCGGGCCGTTCTCGCCCACCAGGTGGTCCTGACCCACCACCTCGTCGAGGGTCCGGGGCCGTAACGCCTCGGCCAGGGGCGCCGCCTCAGCGAGGCGTCGGGCGAGGGCATCGTCAAAGAGCGACGTAACTAACCCTTCGGCGGGATCTTGATGCGCAGCTCGCGCAGTTGACGCTCGCCGATGGCCTTGGGCGCGCCGGTCATCAGGTCCGCGCCCGACTGGGTCTTGGGATAGGCAATGACCTCGCGGATGTTCTCCACCCCGGCGAAGATCGCCACCAGACGGTCGATCCCGAACGCGAAGCCGGCGTGCGGTGGCGCTCCGTACTTAAAGGCCCCGAGCAGGAACCCGAAGCGGCTCTCGGCCTCCTCGTCGGTGATACCGAGCGCGGAAAAGATGCGCGACTGGATGTCGGCGCGGTGGATTCGCACCGAGCCGCTGCCTAGTTCCCATCCGTTGAGCACCAGGTCGTAGGCCTGTGAGCGGACCCTCAGTGGATCGGTCTCGATCAGTTCGAGGTCCTCGGGGTGGGGCATGGTAAAGGGGTGGTGGGCCGCCATTAGGTGGCCTTCCTCGTCGATGCCTTCGAACATCGGGAACTCCGTCACCCAGACGTAGTGGTGCGGCCCCTCGCCCACCGGCGGCGAACCCAGGGCCACTCGCAGCGTCCCGAGCACTTTGCACGCGGGCGCGTACTCGTCGGCCACGCAGAAGATGATGTCACCCACCTCGGCCTCGTCGACGCCGCGTACCGCGGCCGTCTCGCTCGCAGAGAGGAAACGCGCGAGGGGTGAGTCGAGTCCGTCGGGGGTGATCTTGAACCACGCGAGGCCCTTCGCCCCGAGTTCTTTGGCGTGGTCGGTCAACTGGTCGAGACGGCTGCGCGTGAAACTCGCGCCGCCCGGTACGCGCATGGCCTTGACGGTCGACGCGCCAAAGGCCTTCACCTCGGTCGCGGCGAACGCCGACGACAGGTCCTGGAGGACCATGCCAAAGCGAAGGTCGGGCTTGTCGGTGCCGTAGCGGTCGAGCGCCTCGGCCCAGGTCATCGAGGGAACCGGTCCGGGACGCACGCCCGTGGCGGCTTGGGCGGCGTCGAGCACGGCGCGACTCACGAAGCCCAACACGTCGTCCTGGGTCACGAAGCTCGCCTCGAGGTCGAGTTGGGTGAACTCGAACTGGCGATCGGCGCGCAGGTCCTCGTCACGCAGGCATCGCGCGATCTGGTAGTAGCGATCAAAACCCCCCACCATCAGGAGTTGCTTGGCGATCTGGGGACTCTGGGGCAAGACGTAGAACTCCCCGGGGTGCAGCCGCGACGGCACCACGAACTCGCGCGCGCCCTCGGGCGTCGGCGCCCAGAGTAGCGGCGTCTCCACCTCGCAAAAGCCCTGCTCGTCCATCGCCGCGCGAAGCGTCGCGTTCACCTTGGCGCGCAAACGCAGGTTCGCCTGCATGTTCTCTCGGCGCAGGTCCAAGTAGCGGTAGCGCAAGCGGACCTGTTCGTCGATGTCCACGCGGTCGTCGAGCTGGAACGGCGGAGACTCGGCGATGGCGAGCACCTCGACGCGACAGTCGGTGAGCTCGACTTCGCCGGTGGCGAGACGATCGTTGACGGTGCCCTCGGGACGCGGCGTCACGGTTCCGGTCACGCGCACGACGAACTCGGGTCGCACCTCGACCGAACCTTCCACGACGGCTTGGAGTACTCCCGAGCGGTCGCGCAGGTCAAGGAACGCCAGGTGCTCGCCGTGCTCGCGACGCTTGGCGACCCACCCGCAGACGCTGAGGCGGTTGCCCACCATCGCCGAGTTCACCGAGGCGCACAAGTAGTCGCGCAAGCTCGTTGCTTCATAGTTCGTCGGCATGCTCACTTCGCTTGTAGTAGTCGCAGAATCGTCGAGACGACGTCCTGGTCGGGGACGCGGCTCTGGTGCTGCTCGAAGTCCGCGCTTCGCAGGTCCCTTATCGTAACCTCGCCCGCGCTGAGTTCCTGGGGGCCGATCAACAGCGCCAGGCGAGCGCCGGACTTATCGGCGACCTTCATCTGGGCCTTCATCGAGCGATGGTCGTAGGCCCGGTCACTCGCCACCCCCGCGCGACGCAAGCGGTCGAGTAACACCGCGGCGGCGTCGCCCGTGGTGTCGACGACGAACACGTCGAGGTGGCGTGAGAGCAACGCTGCGGCGCCTTCGGCCTCGCGCGTGAGCAAGAGCCGCTCCACCCCGCTGCCGAAGCCGATCCCGCTCGTGGGCTTGCCCCCCAGCTGCTCGACTAGGCCGTCGTAGCGTCCTCCCCCACCGATCGCGTTCTGGGCGCCGCCCAGGGCGTCGGCGACGAATTCAAAGGTCGTGCGCGAGTAGTAGTCAAAGCCTCGCACCAGGCGCGGGCTCAGCTCACTGGCGACGCCCAGGCGGCCCAGACCGTCCAGGACGGCGTCAAAGTGTGCGCGACAGTCGTCACAGAGGTGGTCGATCAGCATCGGACCTCGCTCGGTCACCGCAATACAGGCCGCGTTCTTGCAGTCGAGCACGCGCAGCGGGTTCTCACGCCAGGTCTTTTGGTGCTCGTCACAGAGTTCGCCGACGTGCGCCTCGAGGTGCGCGCGGAGCAGTTCGACGTAGGCGCCGCGACACTGGGCATGTCCCATGGAGTTGATCAGCAGGCGGAACCGGGTCAGGCCGACGGCCTCGAAGAACCGCTGAGCCAGGGTGATCACCTCGACGTCGACGGCCGGGTCGTCGGTGCCGAGCACTTCGACGCCCAACTGGTGGTGCTGACGGTAGCGACCGGCCTGGGGGCGCTCGTAACGGAATCCCGGCGTGAAGTACCACGCCTTAAAGGGCGTGGTCGGCTGGTGCTGGATGAAGGCGCGCACGATCGGCGCGGTGCCCTCGGGGCGCAGCGCGTAGGTGCGATCCCCGCGGTCTTTGAAGACGTACATCTCCTTGCGCGCCACGTCGCTGGCCTCGCCGATGCCCCGATTAAAGACGCCCACGTCCTCGAAGACCGGCGTGATCACGAGCGAGAAGCCGTAGCGATGCGCCCAGTCCGCGAACGTCGAGAGCAGACCCTCCCACTGCGCCGACTCGGGGGCCAGGACGTCGTGGGTCCCCACGGGGGCTTGGAACTGCGAGGGTTCGCTCATGAAGTCTTGTTCTGTCCCGGTAGTTGGCGAAAGGCGTCAAAGACGCCGTCCACGCTCTTGAGTGCCGCCAAGAGACTACTGAGGTGCGCGGGGTCCGCGAGTTCGACGTCAAAGACCATGCGAACAATGCGCGAACCCGACGTCGTCGTGGAACTCGAGATGATGTTGAGGTGGTACTCGGCGACGATCTTGGACACGTCGAGCAGCAGCCGCGACCGGTCAAAGGCCATGACCTCGAGGACCGCGCGGTACTGGCCCCCCGTCGACCCGTCCCACTCGACGTCGATGATGCGCTCGCCGAGGCGGTGCGCGAGCGCGACCGCGTTCGAGCAGTCGTCGCGGTGGATCGACACGCCGCGCCCTTGGGTGATGAAACCCATGATCGGGTCGCCCGGCACCGGCGAGCAACACCGGGCCAGGTGGATCATGACGTCGTCGAGACCCTCGACGTAGACCCCCGCCGAACGACGAGCCGTGCGGTTCGCGCGCGGGGCGCGCGTGACCGTCGTGGGCAACTGCTCGGCGTCGCCACCGTGCAGTTCACGTTGCAGGCGCTGAACGACCGCGAGCGCGGAGATCTGATTCGAGTCAATCGCCATGAACAACGCGTCGAGGTCCTCGAGGTTCATTGAGCTGATGACCGCGTCCAGGGCGCTCGAGGACAACGAGGTCGCGATCGGCAGTCCCTCGCGACGCAGGGCCTTAGTGAGCTCCTCGCGTCCACCCTCGATGGCGTCCTCGCGCCGTTCGCGTTGGAACCACTGACGGATCTTGGACTTGGCCCGCGAGGAGGCGACGAGGTTGAGCCAGTCCCTCGAAGGACCCGACGAGTCGTTCTTGGACGTGACGATCTCGACCACGTCGGCCGAGTGCAAGACGGTCTCGAGGGGGACTAGACGACCGTTCACCTTGGCGCCCACGCAGTGGTGACCCACCTCGGTGTGCACCGCGTAGGCGAAGTCGACGGTCGTCGCTCCCTCGACCAACGCGATGACGCGACCCTTCGGGGTGAAGACGTAGACCTCGTCCCCACCGAGGTCGAGCTTGAGGGCTTCGAGGAACGCGATCGGGTCGGCCTCTTCCTCTTCGACGTCCGCGAGGCGCTGCATCCAGGCGATCTCGCGACCCGAGGCACCTTCCTTGTAGCTCCAGTGCGCGGCGACGCCGAACTCGGCGCGGCGGTGCATCTCCTGGGTGCGCACCTGGACCTCGACGGACTTGCCGCGTGGTCCGATCACCGTCGTGTGCAACGACTGGTAGAGGTTGAACTTGGGCGAGTTGATGTAGTCCTTGAAGCGACCCTGGACCGGCGACCAGAGTGCGTGAATCGCCCCCAGCACCGCCCAACAGTCACGTTCCTCTTCGACGATGACCCGGATGCCCACGAGGTCGAAGATTTCGTCGAACTCCTTGCCGCCCACGACCATCTTCTCGTAGATGCTCCAGAAGTGCTTCGGTCGTCCCTTCACCTCGGCCTTGATCGAGAAGGTCTCGAGCTTGTCGAGCAGCGTCTCCATGACCTCCTTGAGGTAGGCCTCGCGCTCGGGCTGGCGAGCGGCGACCATCTGCTCGATCTCGGCGTAGCGCTTGGGGTGCAGGGTGGCGAAGCTGAGGTCCTCGAGCTGCCACTTGACCTGCTGGACCCCGAGGCGGTGCGCGAGCGGCGCGTAGACGTCGAGGGTCTCCTGGGCGATGGCGCGTTGCCGGTTCATGGGCATCACCGAGATCGTGCGCATGTTGTGCAGTCGGTCGGCCAGTTTGATCAACAGGACCCGCCAGTCCTGGGCCATGGCGATGAACATCTTGCGGATCGTCGCCGCCTGCTGGGCCTCTTTGGAGTCGAATTCGAGCCGGTCGAGCTTGGTCACGCCGTCCACGACCGCGGCCACCTGTTCGCCGAATTCGCCAGCGAGCCACTCGGTCGTCACCCCGGTGTCCTCGACGGCGTCGTGCAGCAACGCCGCGGCGATCGTCGGCTCGTCCATGCCCAGATCGGCCGTGATGTCCGCGACGGCGATCGGGTGGGTCACGTAGGGCTCGCCGGTGCG
>PLQL01000018.1 GCA_003160115.1 Acidimicrobiaceae bacterium | reverse complement strand
GAAAAGCAGTTCCGCAACCTCTACGAGGAGGCGAGCCGTCGTCCGGGCATGACCGGTACGAACCTACTGCAGTTCCTCGAGTGCCGCCTCGACAACGTCGCCTACCGCGCGGGTTGGGGCGCGTCGCGCGCCCAAGCGCGTCAGCTGGTTCGTCACGGTCACGTGACGATCAACGCCAAGCGCGTCACGATCCCCTCGTACCGCGTGCGTCCCGGCGAGGTCGTCGCCCTCAAGGCCGTGACCCGCGACAACTTCAACGTCAAGCGCAACCTCGACGTCCTGGACCGCACCGTCCCGGGCTGGCTCGAGAAGGGCGACAACGGCTTTTCGGTCACNNGTTCGCGTCGTACCCCAGCGCGAACAAATAGACGAATCGATTCAAGAGCAACTCATCGTCGAGTTGTACTCGAAGTAACCACAGTTTTTTAGATCTTTAAGGAGTCCCCATGTTGATCATCCAACGCCCCACCATCGAAGCCCTCGGCGAAGAAGTCAACCACCGCCAGTCCTTTGGCATCGGTCCGCTCGACCCCGGCTTCGGCCACACGCTCGGCAATTCGCTACGTCGCACGCTGCTCTCGTCGATCCCCGGAGCGGCCGCCACGCGCGTGAAGTTCGACGCCGTGTTGCACGAGTTCGGCGTCATCGAAGGCGTGAAGGAAGACGTCCAGGACATCTGCCTGAACTTGAAGGACCTTCTGCTCATCGTCCACTCGGACGAGCCCGTCACGTTGCGCCTCGACAAGCGCTCCGAGGGAC
The DNA here is from genome assembly GCA_003160115.1 of Acidimicrobiaceae bacterium. GTDB lineage: Bacteria > Actinomycetota > Acidimicrobiia > Acidimicrobiales > RAAP-2 > RAAP-2. The sequence goes on along the minus strand of PLQL01000018.1, from coordinate 67,699 downwards.
CGGTCACCGCGCGCGACCTCTCGACGACCGCTGACGTGGAGATTCTGAACCCCGACCTGCACCTGGCCTACCTGACCAACGCCAAGAGTGCGCTCACCTTCGAGCTCACCGTCGAGCGCGGCAAGGGATACGTCGGTGCTGAGGGAAACAAGGGCTCCTCGACCATCGGCGTCATTCCCCTGGACGCGATCTTCACACCCGTTCGTCGCGTGAGCTTCGAGATCGAGCCGGTGCGCGTCGAGCAGAGCAAGGACTTCGACCGGCTGGTGATCGACATCGAGACCGACGGTTCGATCAGTCCGCGTGAGGCGCTCGCCTCGGCCGGCAAGACCCTCGGCTCGTTGGTCAGCCTCATCGGCAGCTTCGACGAGGAGGCCCCGTCGCTCGAACTCGGCGACGTCGGTACCGCCCAGGCCGCGGCGAGCGAACTGGACATCCGCATCGAAGAGCTCGGCCTCACCGAGCGTTCGCGCAACTGCTTGAAGCGCGCAGGCATCAACACCATCGCCCAGCTGGTCAACGCCACGGAGCGTGACCTCACCTCGATCACCAACTTCGGCGCCACGTCGCTGAAGGACGTCACCGACCGTCTCGAAGAGCGCGGCCTGTCACTTCGAGTGGAGGATTAAGCATGCGCGGAACCCCCACCAAGGGCAAGCGGTTCGGTGGCGACAGTGCCCACCAAAAGGCGATGATGGGCAATCTCGTTGCCTCGCTTATCGCGGCCGAATCACTCGTCACCACCGAGGCCAAGGCCAAGGCGCTTCGCCCGATTGCCGAAAAGGTCGTCACCGCCGCGAAGAACTCGCCCGAAGGCTCGGTCAACGCGCAGCGTCGCGTCGTCGCCTTCATTCGCGACAAGGACATGACCCACAAGCTCTTCACCGAGATCGCGCCGCGCTACACGGATCGTCCCGGTGGTTACACGCGCATCTTGAAGCTTGGGCCGCGTCAGGGTGACAACGCCCCGATGGCGCGCATTGAGTTCGTCTGATCCAGTCCAGGGCGACACCCAACGGTGGCGCCTCGACATTGCCTACGACGGTGCGGCCTTCGCGGGCTTCGCGTACCAGCCAGAGTCCACCACGGTCGTGGGCGTCTTGCGTGAGACCCTCGCGAGCACGCTGCATCTCTCCCAAGAGCCAGTGATCGTCGGCGCGGGTCGCACCGACGCCGGCGTGCACGCCTTTGGCCAGGTGGTCCACGTCGACCTGCCGATCACGTTGTTCAGAAAGCACCGGGGACCTGATCCCGAGCGTCTCGCGCTCTCGCTCAACAAGCANNTTGCGCGGTCGGATCCAAGTCCTGGCGGCCCAGCGCGTGAGTGACGACTTCCACGCCCGCTTCTCGGCGACCTGGCGCGAGTACCGCTACCTCGTACTCGAGTCCACGCCACCGGCGCTCGGGCTCTCGAACACCTGGTCCTGGGCGGTCGAGGGTCCGCTCGACGTGCAACAAATGAACACGGTCAGTGCTGAACTGCTCGGCACCCACGACTTTCGGGCCTTCTGTCGACGTCCGGCCAACGCCGAGCCGGGCGAGGCGCTGTTGCGCGAGGTCCAGTTCGCCCAGTGGGAGCGCCTCGCCGACGGCTGGACTATGAGCCCGGGCAACGTCCCGGTAGTGCGCCTGAACATCCGTGCCCAGTCGTTCTGTCACAACATGGTGCGCTGTCTGGTCTCGACGATCGTCGCAGTAGGCCAGGGTCGCCTGGCCGAGAACACCGTCCAAGAGCGCCTGGAGAGCCTAAAACGCGATCATTTACCCCCACCGGCGCCGGCGGCGGGGCTTTGCCTCGTGGGGGTCGGCTACCCCGCATTTGCCCACGGGACCCCGGATTTTGTAGGCTAGAGAGTCCCTCTGGTCCCGTGTGACTGGAAGATCGCTGAAGGAATAACTGTGCGTACCTACACTCCCAAGGTCAACGAGTTGACCCGTGACTGGCTCGTCATCGACGCCGAGGGCCTCGTGCTCGGCCGCCTCGCTACGGTCGCCGCGTCACTGCTGCGCGGCAAGCACCGCGTCTTCTTCGCGCCCCACGTGGACACCGGTGATTTCGTGATCATCGTGAACGCCGACAAGGTCGTCGTCACCGCCAACAAGGCCGCCCAGAACTTTCACCACCATCACTCGGGTTACCCCGGTGGTCTTCGCTCGGTCTCCTGGCAGACCTTGATCGACACCGACCCGGTGAAGCTGGTCTACGAAGCCGTCAAGGGAATGATCCCTAAGAACCGTCTCGGTCGCGCCCAGATGGACAAGTTGTTCGTCTACACCGGCGCCGAGCACCCTCACGCCGCCCAGCAACCTACGAAGTACGACACCTCGGCGATCCGCCGCGGTTAAGGAGAACAGTCTCGTGACCAGTCCGCTCACCCAAACCACCGGCCGTCGCAAAGAGGCGGTAGCACGCGTCCGACTTCGCCCCGGTACCGGGACGATCACTATCAACGCGCGCGCCTTTGACAACTACTTCACCTCGGCGACGCACCGCCAGATGGTCATGGAACCGCTGCGCCTGATCGACGCCCAGCAGACCTACGACATCGACGCGACCATCGAGGGTGGCGGCGTGGCCGGCCAGGCCGGCGCACTGCGACTGGGCATCTCGCGTTCACTGCTCGAGATCGATGAGAACGTCCGACCCGCTTTGAAGAAGGCCGGACTGCTCACGAGGGACTCTCGTAAGAAGGAGACCAAGAAGTACGGTCTCAAGAAGGCGCGTAAGGCTCCTCAGTACTCGAAGCGCTAATGGTCGAGCCCGTGCGCTTTGGCACGGACGGCATCCGCGGAAGGGCGTTCGAGGAGATCTCCCTGGACCTGGCCTACCGGCTCGGTCGGGCGGTCGCCTCGGTGTTCTCGGTGCCGGTCTTCGTGGGTTACGACACTCGCGAGAGCTCGCCCCAACTCGCGGCGGCGGTCCTCACCGGACTTCGCGACGGGGGCGCCCCGGCGCGCAACATCGGCTACTTCACCACCCCGGGAGTGGCAGTCATTGCCCACCAGCGCCACGGAGCGGGCGTGGTGGTCTCGGCGTCGCACAACCCCTACTACGACAACGGACTGAAGGTCCTCGGACTGGGCGGTTCGAAACTCGACCACGCCACCGAAGAGGCGGTCACCCAGGCGCTGAACGCCGCGCCGTCGCCCATGAGTCACGCCTTTGAGACCTTCGCCATCGACGAGACGGCCGAGCACGATTACGCCCTTCACCTTCGCCAACTGGTGCCGAGGGACTTCTCAACTCTTTCAATCGTGATTGATTGTGCCAACGGCGCCGCGAGCCACGTCGCGCATGAACTCTTCGAGAGCACCGGCGCTTCGATCACGATTCTGCACGATCAGCCCGACGGGCGCAACATCAACGAGCACTGCGGATCGACCTGCGTCGACGACCTCGTCGCCATGGTCACCGAAGTGGGCGCGGACCTCGGTCTGGCCTTTGATGGTGACGCGGACCGGCTCATCGCCGTCGACCACGAAGGAGTGGTGCGCGACGGGGACGACCTCATGGTCCTGTTTTGCCTCGACCGGCTCGAATCCGATTCGCTGGGGGGCGGGCTCGTCGTGACTTCGATGACCAACCTCGGCTTGTACCGAGCCTTGGGTGCGCGAGTCGAGATCGTTGAAGTGGACGTGGGGGACCGCAACGTGCTGCTCGCCCTCGAACAGCACGCCTGGATCTTCGGCGGTGAGCAGTCGGGCCACCTCATTTTTCGTGAACTCAGTCCGACGGGTGATGGACTGCTCACTGGCCTGCTGTTGAGCGACCTCGTGGTGCGACGCGGGGCGCTGAGTGAACTGGCCAAAGCGGCCTGGACTCGGGTGCCCCAGGCATTGATCAACGTGGCCAACGACCACTACGACGACGCCGTCGTTCGAGAGATCTTCGCCGAGTTGGTCGCCCAGTTCGGTCTCGACCCGAACGAGCTGCGCTTCCTGGTGCGACCGTCGGGTACCGAACCGGTGGTGCGCGTGATGATCGAGGCGTTGGACGAAGGATTTGTCGCGGCGTTCGCGTCGCGCATTCGAACGCAATTCTCCTGAAACGAACTCGCCGAGGAGCGATATTTGGCCCCGAGTAGGCTGGTCGCATGTGCGGCATCATCGGGGTCGTTGGATCCTCCGACACACTCGAGACGCTTCTCCAAGGACTCCAACGCCTGGAGTACCGCGGTTACGACTCCGCGGGCGTGGCCCTCGTACGCCCGGGACTGACCTGGCGAGCGCGGACCGCCGAAGGCACCGAGTCGGTCGCCGCGCTTCGAACCCTGTGCGCGAGCGCGCCGACGGGCTTCAGTTCTGGCATTGGCCACACGCGCTGGGCGACTCACGGGGCGCCCGAGGCCGCCAACGCCCACCCGCACCTGGACTGTTCGGGCAACATCGCGATCATCCACAACGGCATCATCGAGAACCACACCGAACTCCAAGAGCAACTCGAGTCGCGCGGCCACCGGTTCACCTCGGTCACCGACTCCGAAGTCCTCGCCCACCTGATCGAGGAGTCGCGCGCGTCGGGCTTCGAACTCATCGAGGCCGTGCGCCAGAGCCTGCACACCGTGCGCGGCGCCTTCGCGCTCGCGGCCATGGACTGTAACGAGCCCGACGTCATTGTCGCGGCTCGGCGGATCTCACCGCTCGTGGTGGGCACCGCTCCGGGGGTCACGTATCTGGCCAGTGACGTGCCGGCAATCTTGGATCGGGCGACGGCGTTCTACGCGGTGAACGACGACGAGATCGTACGTCTCGGTCCCGAGGGTTTTCGCGCGATCGACCTTGAAGGTGCCCCGGTCCGACTCCGTCAACTCCAGATTGACTGGGACCTCGAGACCGCCGAGAAGGGCGGCAACGAAGACTTCATGACCAAGGAGATCAACGAACAACCCGATGCCATCTTCGCCACGCTCTTGGACCGGCGTCGCCGCGACGGGCGTATTTCCTTTGACGAGCTGCGTGTGACCGACGAGGAACTTCGAGCGGTCAAGCGTGTCGTGCTCGTGGCGGCGGGCACGTCGCACCACGCGGCCCTCGTGGCCAAGTACGCCATCGAGCGCTGGGCGCGCATCAGTGTCGAAGTCGACATCTCCAGTGAGTACCGCTACCGCGATCCAATCGTTGAGATCGGCACGCTCGTCATCGGGGTCTCCCAGAGTGGCGAGACCATCGATACCATTCAGGCGACCCGCGAGGCCCAGCGTCGCGGGGCGCGGGTGGTGGCGGTGTCGAACATCGTGGACTCCTCGCTCGCGCGCGAAGCGGACGCGGTGATCTACACCCGCGCCGGTCTCGAGGTCTCGGTCGCCTCGACCAAGGCCTTCGTCGCCCAGGTGGCAGCCCTCGAACTGCTCGCCCTGCGCCTGGCCCAACTTCGCGGTACGTTGCCACCGACGGAGATCGACGCACTGTTCCTCGGCCTCAACGCGGTCAGCGCCCAGGTCGCCAAGGCGCTCGAGCGCCGCGACCACGTCAAGGATGTCGCCAAGCAGTTGATCGGATCGCACGACTTCTTCTTCCTCGGACGCCACGTCGGGTATCCGACGGCGATGGAAGGCGCCCTCAAGCTCAAAGAACTCACCTACCTACACGCCGAGGGCTATCCCGCGGGCGAGCTGAAGCACGGACCGCTCGCGTTGATCGAGCCGGGAGTAGTCGTGGTGGCGGTGGCGACCGACCCGGCGATGCACGAGAAGATCCTTTCCAACCTCGCCGAAGTCAAGGCGCGCGGCGCCAGCGTCGTCGCGGTGGCGACGGACGACGACGAGTCGATCGCTGCGGTCGCGGATTTCGTGTTGCGCGTACCGGCGACCGAGCCCATGTTCACGCCCATGGTCGACATCGTGCCCCTGCAGCTCTTTGCGTACTTCATGGCGCACGGTCTCGGGCGCAACGTCGATCGCCCGCGCAATCTCGCCAAAACCGTGACGGTGGAGTAGTGGCGACGCTCGGCGTGGGCGTGGACGTCGTAGACGTACCGCGCTTCACCCTCGCCCTCGAGCGTCATCCGCGCCTGCTCGGGCGTCTGTTCACGGACCAGGAGCGCCTGGACGCGAGGCAGCGTCCCGAACGGTTGGCGGCGCGCTTCGCCGCGAAAGAAGCCGTCCTCAAGACCTTGCACGTGGGCATCGGCGGTGCGCCCTGGCGCAGCATCGAGATCCACCGAAACAGTGACGGGGTGCCGAGCATCGAGTTGCACGGGGCCGCCCTCGAACTCGCCCAGCGTCGTGGCGTGGCCCACTTGCACGTCTCGATGACCCATACGCCACTCACCGCGGCGGCCTTCGTGGTGGGACTCGACGAGCGGGGCTGATGAGTTCGGCCAGTAGTCACCGTCCGGCCTGGGCGGAGATCTCTGCGTCCGCACTGCGAGCCAACGTCGTCGCTCTGAAATCGGTGCTCGGCGCGACCGCGCTCTGCGGAGTCGTCAAGGCCAACGCGTACGGTCACGGCGTCGAACTGGTGGCGCCCGGCGTCCTGGCGGCGGGTGCGGACTCGCTGGCGGTCGCCACCGTCGACGAGGGCGTCGAACTGCGCGAGGCGGGCGTAACGGCCCCTATCCTGTTGCTCGCCGAAGTACCGTCGTCGTCGCTGGGCGACGCGCTCGCCAGTTCACTCACGTTGACCGTGGGTTCGCTCGCCGGTGCGCGCGACGTGCTCGAAGCCGCAAGCCAGGCCGCCGGGGTCCACCCGGTGCACCTCAAGGTCGACACGGGCATGCACCGCATGGGCGTGGCGCCCGAGGACCTCAACGAGGTGCTCGACCTGCTCGCGAGTTCGCACCACGTCGACGTCGAAGGGATCTACACCCACTTCAGCGTCGCCGACGGGCCCAGCGGTGACGATCGCGGTTTCACGCGCCACCAGATCGAGGCGTTCGACGCGGTACTCGCGGCGACGCCCGTGCACCGACGCCCGCGCGTCGCGCACCTGGCCAACAGCGCGGGCGCGCTCGGCTACGAACAGGCGCGTCGCGACCTGGCCCGCGTGGGACTGGCGATGTACGGCTATCTGCCCGCGGCCTGGCTCGCGGGCGCCCTCGAAGAGCATCACGTGACGTTGACGCCGGTCCTAAGCCTTCGCGCGAAGGTCGTGGCCGTGCGACGCGTGGCGGCGGGCGAGCGACCCAGCTACGGGCGCCGTCGGGCGCTCGCCCGAGACGCGAACATCGTGACCGTTCCCTTCGGCTACGCGGACGGTTTTCCGCGGCGACTCTTCGACGCCGGCGCCGAGGTCTTGATCAACGGCCGTCGTTACCCGCTCGCGGGCAGCGTCACCATGGACCAGTTGCTCGTCGACGTCGGCGACGACCCGGTGGTGATCGGCGAGGACGTGGTGTTGCTCGGGCGCCAGGGTGACGAACAGATCACGGCGGACGAATGGGCCGAACACGCTCAGACCATCACCTGGGAGATCCTGTGCGGCGTGGGCGCGCGCGTGCCGCGCGTGCTCGTGGACTGACGTTGACCTGACGTGGACCTCGCCGAACTGTCGACCTGCACCCGCTGCGCACTCAGCCAGACGCGTCAGCGCGTGGTCGTGGGCAGTGGTCCTGCGACCGCGCACCTGATGATCGTGGGCGAGGCACCCGGTCAGCGCGAGGACGAGGGTGGTGAGCCCTTCATTGGGCGCAGTGGACGCCTGCTTTTTTCGTTGGTGCACGAGGAACTAGGCCTCGAGCGCGAGGAGTGTTTTGTCACCAACGTCGTCAAGTGCCGCCCGCCCGCCAATCGGACGCCTCGACCGATTGAGATCGCCTCGTGTCGACCCTGGCTCGACGAGCAGATAACTCGGTGCCAACCCAGGGTCATCCTCGCGCTCGGCAACACGGCGGCCAAGTCGGTGTTCGACTTCGACGCCGGAATTGGTCTGACCCACGGTCGGATCGTGGACCTCGGCACCTGTCGGGGTCTGGCGACCTATCACCCGGCGGCGGCGTTGCGTGGGGGACCTAGCGTCGTAGACGTGATGCGAGATGACCTGCGGGTCCTCAAAAGACTCTTGAGCGAGAAGTGAGCCCCGCTCGACGCTGCGTCAGCGAGGTCGATACCCGCGAGGCCGGGCGCGAGTTCGCGCGATTGTTGCGCAGTGGTGACATCGTCTTGCTCTCGGGCACCCTGGGCGCGGGAAAGACCACGTTCGTCCAGGGCGTCGCCCAGGGTCTGGGCGTGCGAGAGCGGGTGACGAGTCCAACCTTCACGGTCGTGCGCGAACACCAGTGCCACAACAACCTCGGCATCGTGACCCTGCACCACTGTGACGTCTATCGCGTGCAGTCCCTCGACGAGGTGCTCGACCTGGCGTTGGGCGAACTGGTCGAAGAGGCCGGCGTCGCCCTGGTCGAGTGGGGTGATCTCGCCGCGACGATCTTCGGTCCCCACGTGGTGCGCGTGAACTTCGCGGTCGACGACGACGACGTGCGCGTTCTGGACGTCGACGGCGCAATCGAACCCGAACGACTCGCCGTGCTCGTCGAGTGGAGCGCGACGTGAACGTCCTCGCCATCGAGACCGCAACGGGCGCCTGCGCCGTGGGGCTCGCCAACGCCCAGCGCCAGGAGATTCGCGTGCTCGATCTGGGGCGTCGCCACACCGAGGTCCTCGCGGCGGGCATCTCAGAACTACTCCATGAAATGGGCCTGAGACCACGAGACCTTGAGCGGGTGGTGGTGGACGTGGGTCCGGGCCTATTCACTGGGCTTCGCGTGGGCGTGGCGACGGCCATTGGCCTGGGCGAAGGGCTGGGATGTCCTCTCGTGGCCGTCACGTCGTTAGAACTGCTCGCGCACGGCGCCGCGCTCGCGGGACTGCACGCGATCGTCGTCGCGGCCGTGGACGGAAGGCGCGGCGAAGTCTTCGTCCAGACGTTTCGAGTTGGCGACGAGGGGGTGAGCGCCGTCGGTCCGGCCCAGGTGACCACCGCGCGCAATGTGGTGATCGAGTGGGCGACCAACGGGGCGCCGGTCGTCTTCACCGGCGACGGCGTCGAGCGGTACCTGAGCGACTTCGCCGCGGTGCCCAACGGCCAGGTCTTTGATCAGCCGGTGCCCTCGGTCGCGGCCGCGCTGGCGCTCGGCGAGCGGCGCGAGCCGAGCGAACGCGTGGTGCCGCTCTACTTGCGCGAGGCGGACGCCGTGGCAAACTTCACGACGCGAGAACGTGAGCCATGAGCGACTGGACCATTCGTCTGGCCGAGCGCCGTGACGTGAACGAGCTCCTCGGTCTCGAACAGGCTCAGTTCCCCGAACCCTGGACGAAGAACATGTTGCTCGACGAGATCACCAATACCGAGACCCGTCGGTATACCGTCGCGGTGCGTCAGGGCGCGATCGTAGGTTACCTAGGTGTGATGTTCGTGCTCGACGAACTGCACGTGAACACGATCGGCACCCTGCCGGGCTTCGAAGGTCGGGGCGTCGCCACGTCGTTGATGGACGACGCGTGGCGTGACGCGCGCGAGCGCGGCGTCGTGCGCGCGACGCTCGAGGTGGCGGCTTCGAATCAGCGCGCGCAACGCCTCTATTCGCGCTACGGCTTCAAACCAGTGGGGATCCGCAAGAACTACTACGCACGAACCCGCGAGGACGCGCTGGTGCTGTGGGCCGACGTCGTGGCTTCGGACGAATCAAAACCCGCCCGGCCTACGCTGGACTCGTGAAGGTCCTCGGCATCGAGACGAGTTGTGACGAGACCGCGGCCTCGGTCGTGGACGACTCGTTGCACGTGTACTCGTCGGTCGTCGAATCCTCGATCGACCAGCATCGCGCCTTCGGGGGTGTGGTGCCCGAGCTCGCGGGCCGCGCCCACGTCACGACCATCGGACCGGTGGTGCGCCGGGCTCTGGAGGACGCCGGGCTCGATCCGCATCGTCCCGCGATCGACGCGATCGCCGTGACGAGCGGCCCGGGACTCATTGGTTCACTGCTCGTCGGCCTGTCGGCCGCGAAGGCGTACTCCCTCGCCTGGGGCGTCCCCTTCGTCGGCGTGAACCACCTGGAGGGACACCTGTTCGCCCCGTTGCTCGAACGGCCCGACCTGGCCTGGCCCATGGTGACGCTGCTCGTCTCGGGCGGGCACAGCCTGCTCGTCTTGCAGAAGGGACCGGACGACCATCGGGTGCTCGGCGAGACCATCGATGACGCGGCGGGCGAGGCTTACGACAAGGTCGCCCGTTGGCTCGGCCTGGGCTACCCCGGGGGACCCGAGATCGACCGTCTCGCTCGCGAGGGATCGCCCGGCGCGCTGAAACTACCCGTGTCGATGATCGGCGACGACCTCGACCTGTCGTTCTCGGGACTGAAGACGGCCGTCGTGCGCGCGACCGAGAAGCAACGCGACGTGGCCCTGGCGGACGTGGCGGCCTCGTTCCAAGAGGCGGTCGCCGAACAGCTGCTGCGCAAGCTTCGCGCCGCGCTGGTCGCCCACGACGTTCGTGGTGTCGCGCTCGCCGGTGGCGTCGCGGCCAACTCTCGACTGCGTGAGGGTGTCAGCGCGCTCGCCAACGAGTTCGGCATCGAAGCTCACCTGCCCACGATGGCCATGTGTACCGACAACGCGGCGATGATCGCCGCGGCGGGGATCTTCCGGATCAAACGAAGTGGACCCAGTTCACTTGACCTCTCGGCCCGACCGAACTGGCAATTGGTCGACGTGTCGTGAGCGAACGTTGGACGGCACTCAACCTGGCGGACTGCGACCCTGATCCCTTCACGCAATTTCGCCGCTGGTTCGACGAGGCGTTGGGGCTCGTGCGCGAGCGCGAAGCGATCACGCTCGTCACCGCAACGCGAGACGCGCGACCGTCTGCGCGCATGGTGCTGTTGCGCCACGTCGACGAGACGTCCTTTGGCTGGTTCACCAACTACGAGTCGCGAAAGGCGCGCGAACTCGAGGAGAATCCGCACGCCGCGATCCTTTGGTACTGCGAGCCCCTCGGTCGCCAGATCCGCGTCGAGGGCGTCGTGGCCAAGATGAGCTCGTCGGCGTCGGATCAGTATTTCGCCTCGCGACCCCGCGGTCACCAGATCGGCGCGCACGCCAGTCACCAGAGCGAGCCCCTCGCGAGCCGGAGCGACCTCGAACAACGCGTCGCCGACCTCGAAGTCGCCTACGAGGGTCTCGAGATCGACCGGCCCGAGAACTGGGGTGGGTATACGCTCACCCCGTCGTTTTTCGAATTCTGGCAGCACCGCCAGGACCGGCTCCACGACCGGGTCCTCTACTGGCTCGAGTCCGGTGCGTGGCGCCTAGAGCGCCTGTATCCCTAGGTGAGAACCGAGGAATCTGTCCTTCGGGGACGCTGACCGTTGGCACTCGGGCACTCGGGCTGCTAAATTGGCAGTCACAGGTTTCGAGTGCTAATTGCACAGGAGGCAACAAATAATGAAGCTACACCCACTAGAAGACCGCATTGTGGTCCGTCCCAACAGCGCCGAGGCGACCACCGCGTCGGGTCTGGTCATTCCGGACACGGCCAAGGAGAAGCCCCAGCAGGGCGAGGTCATCGCGACTGGTCCCGGTCGTCGCACCGAGACTTCGGGCGAACTGATCCCCACCGGCGTCTCGGTCGGCGACACGGTCGTCTACTCGAAGTACGGCGGGACCGAGATCACGGTGGACGGCGAGGACCTTCTAATCCTCTCCAGTCGTGACGTACTCGCAACGATCTCGAAGTAGGCCGACATGTCGAAGCTACTGAAGTTTGACGAAGAGGCCCGTCGCGGCCTCGAGGCCGGTGTCGACAAGTTGGCCGACGCCGTCAAGGTGACGCTGGGACCCAAGGGTCGCAACGTCGTGATTGGTAAGAAGTTCGGCGCACCGACGATCACCAACGACGGTGTCTCGATTGCGCGCGAGATCGAACTGGAGGACCCGTTCGAGAACATGGGCGCCCAGCTCGTGAAGGAAGTCGCCACCAAGACCAACGACGTCGCCGGTGACGGCACGACGACCGCGACCGTGCTCGCCCAGGCCCTCATCAAAGAGGGACTGCGCAACGTCGCCGCGGGCGCGAGTCCGTCGGGTCTCAAGCGCGGCATCGAGAAGGCCGTGAACGCTGCGGTTGAGTCGATCCACAAGCAGAGTCAGCCCGTGAACGACAAGGGCCAGATCGCCCAGGTCGCCACGATCTCGGCGGCGGACGCCTCCATCGGCGAGGTCATCGCTGACGCGATCGACAAGGTCGGCAAGGATGGCACCGTCACGGTCGAGGAGTCCAACACCTTTGGTATTGAGCTCGAGCTCACCGAGGGCATGCAGTTCGACAAGGGCTACCTGTCGCCGTATTTCGTGACCGACCCCGAACGACAGGAGGCCGTGTTGGAAGACGCGTTCATCCTGTTCACCTCGGGCAAGATCTCGGCCGTGCACGACCTCGTGCCCGTGCTGGAAAAGGTCATGCAGTCCGCGCGTCCGTTGCTGATCATCGCCGAGGACGTCGAGGGCGAGGCCCTGGCGACGCTCGTGGTGAACAAGATCCGCGGCACCTTCACCTCGGTCGCCGTCAAGGCGCCGGGCTTCGGTGAACGCCGCAAGGCCATGCTGCAAGACATGGCGATCCTCACGGGCGGGACCGTCATCTCCGAGGAGATCGGCCTCAAACTCGAGAGTGCCACCGTGGACCTGCTCGGTCGCGCGCGTCGGATCGTCGTGACCAAGGACGCCACGACGATCGTCGACGGTGCCGGTACGCCCGCGGACCTCGCGGGACGCGTCGCTCAGATCAAGCGAGAGATTGACGACACCGATTCGGACTGGGACCGCGAGAAGCTCCAAGAGCGTCTGGCCAAGCTCGCCGGCGGTGTGGCCGTCGTGAAGGTTGGCGCCGCCACCGAAGTGGAACTGAAGGAAAAGAAGCACCGCATCGAAGACGCGCTCAGCGCGACTCGCGCGGCGATCGACGAGGGCATTGTCGCCGGTGGTGGCACGGCCCTGATTCGCGCACGCGTGGACGTTGACAAGTTGATTGCGACCTTGACCGGTGACGAGGCCACGGGTGCGCGCATTGTCGCGAACTCGCTGGAGTCACCACTGCGTCACATTGCGTCCAACGCCGGATTCGAGGGTGCCGTTAAGGTACGTGAGGTCGCCGACGCGAAGGGTTCCATTGGACTCAATGCAGCCACGGGCGAACTCGTCGACCTCGTCAAGGCTGGTGTGATTGACCCCGCCAAGGTGACGCGCTCGGCGTTGCAGAACGCGGCGTCCATCGCGGCGCTGTTGCTCACGACCGAGGCGATCGTCGCCGACAAGCCCGAGCCGGCTGGTCCCCCTATGGGCGACGGCGGCATGGGCGGCATGGGCGGCATGATGTAGCCAGTCATTTGGTTGACGCAGAAACCGGGTCCCTCGAGGACCCGGTTTCTGCTTTGTGAGGTCGGGTGTGGACCCTAGGACTGAACGTCGTGTCGCCACCGCTGGCCCAAGTGGGCACCGATTTCCACGATCGCCACCGAGAGTGCAGCGAGCACGAACGAACCAATGATGTCGATCGGGTGGTGGATGTGGGCCGCCACTCGCGCCCAGCCGACGAGCAACGCGAGCAGCAACAACAAGAGCCCGACTCGACGTGAATAGAGCAGCACGACGAAACCCAAGAAGGACGCCAACAGCGCGTGATCAGAGGGAAACCCGTTGTCCGGCGCGTGGGCGATGAGCGGCGCGATGTGCTCAGTCACGAACGGGCGCGTGTCGTAGAAGAGGTGGCCAGCGATCTGCGCTAATCCTTCGGCGAGGACGCCGCCCACGACGACCCGCCAGCCGAGGGCAATCTTCTCCTTGACGCCAAGTCGAAGCCAGAACACCACGGCGACCAGGATGCTCAAGAAGATGAAGTACTTGCCCACGAAGGTGATGAGCGAATGCATTGGACAATTCTAGGGAGGGGGAAGGTCTGGCACGTCTTTAGGCGCACTTGATTGAGGTCTCGACCTCACCGCGAACCGTCGAGGGCTCGTAGGCGAACGCGCGGTACGCGATACTTGAGACCGTGCGCAAACAATATTTCTTCAAACCCCACGGTTCCGCGTTCGACGCCTGGGACGTCCATCGACTCGTCGAACTTTCGGCAGATTTACCGGTGAAGGAGGTCCCCGTTTCGTCAATCGCTGAGATTGACACGGTCTACTGGTTCGGTGCCGACGGTTCGCCGGCGACCGTTCGGGTCCTCGTGCGTCATATGGGACTAGTGAACGAGGCGGATCTTTCGTTTCCCGTGCTACTCGGGGCTGACGGCCAGTTGATGGATGGCATGCACCGAGTCGCGAAGGCGTTGCTCGAAGGACGTTCGACGGTCCGCGCGGTGCAATTCGCCGAGCAACCGGACCCTGATCACCGCAACGTACGACCCGAAGAACTCAACTACGACTGATCGTTACTTTCGTGCGTCCAGCGTCGATCTAGGAGTCCTGCTTCTTTGAGTGGTAGGGAGGAATATCGGGATGGTGTTCGATGATGTGGTCCAACTTCGCGTGAAGTTCGGCGGTGCCCTCTTCGAAGTGACGTTTTACGTATTTCTCGATCGCTCGACGTAATGGTGGGTAGAAGATGGTCGTGGCGATGCCGGCGAGAATGACCCAGATGAGCGTCGCGACGACGTCACCGGGTATCCCACCCGAACCGCCCGCCGGCCACACCCAGCGATCAAAGAATGTCGAAGCAATCATTCGGTTCCTTTGGCAAAGTGCTCGTGCATCTCGGGATGGCGAATCTTGTGCTGTTCGCGTAGCGCGTCGTGGACTTGGTTGTTCGTGTGCTTGTGGCACGTCTCGTAGTGCGTCCCCTCGACTCGGCCGAGTCCGCCCTTCAGGGCCGGTCGCCAACAGCTCTGACACTTGTGTCGTCGATAGAGACCGTAGAGGCTAAGAAAGATCGCACCCTCGCCGAGGTCAGCACCGAAGCCACTCCAGAACGCGTACCACTTGCCGGCCTCGTTATCAGTGCCCGTGACCTGAAGGAACCAGTGCCAGATTGCAATCACGACGCTCCCTAGACCGACTGAGTGTTGCTAAGTACTGGATTGATTCTACGACGATGGTGTGGATCAACCTGTCATTGCCGAGTGCATCTTCAGGTGTTGTCAGTACGCAGTGTCTCGGCGGACTTGGCGCGAACGAACCGTTCCCGTTCGCTCTGGTCATCTGGTGCGCGACGTCTGCGCTCGTGCGCAACCTGTGTCGTACGAGAGGTGCTCGGTTAGGGTTGCCCAATGGACTACGAATACACCGAGTTATACATTCCGGTACGCAAGAAGGGCTGGAAGGAATTGGGTTCGGCGCTCGTTGAACTACCGGCGCAGGGCTGGGAGCTCTTCATGGCGGTACCCATCATCGATCTGACGGCCTTCATTCCCGGTATCTCGGGTAGTCGGACCACGGCCATCGTGCATTATTTTCGCCGAGAGAAGCCCTAGGCGCCTCGCTGCTCGTGCCCTTGCTAGTCGCGAACCAAGAAGTGCCTGCTTTTACCCTCATGCGAGAGACTGTGTCGATGCTGCCGCCACCTGTTCTCAGAATGTCGGGTAGAGCAAGCGAACGATGATTTAGGTCATTCTGCTGCTCGTCATCTCTGTTCCACTGTTCGCTATCGCGTTGCTGTTGATCGTAGGTTTGGTTCGCCCGGAGGTTCGTCGAAAGGGACTACGACAAATCAGCCAGCCCTTCTTTCCCCTCGGGCGCATTTCCAACAAACATGTGTCGCAGAAGCAACGGAGCGAACTAGAAGATGAAGTAATTCGTCGCTTCGGAAAGTCCGGCGAGCAATGAAGTGGATCAACCGCTACGTCTTGTGGTGGCGTGTCTATCTGGGTGACCCTCTAGTGCGATTATCGTGACGTTTCGTGTGTGACACTTTTGTCAACGTGACGGCCGATGGCGTCCTTTTCGCCAAGAACAGCGACCGCGACGCCAACGAGTCACAGATCCTCGAATGGCTGCCGGGCCAGCAACACGACACCACCCAGGCCCTTCGCTGCACCTGGATCGAGATTCCCCAAGTGGACGTGACCAACGCCGTCACGTTGTCGCGACCGTGGTGGATGTGGGGTGCCGAGATGGGGGCCAACGAGCACGGCGTGGTGATCGGTAACGAGGCCGTCTTCACGACCGAAGTCCAGGGCGAGCCGGCGTTGCTCGGCATGGACCTGCTACGACTCGCGCTCGAACGATCCATGACCGCGGCGGGCGCCGTTGAAGTGATGGTGCAACTCCTCGAAAGTCACGGACAGGGCGGCCCCTGCAGTCACGAGCGACCGGGATTCACGTACCACAACAGTTTCCTGGTCGCCGATCGAGAAAGTGCGATCGTGCTCGAGACCGCGGGTCAGAAATGGGCGACCGAGGAAGTCCGCTCGGGCGTGCGAGCCATCTCGAACGGCTTGACCATCCCCGGCTTCGCCGAGCAGTACTCGAGACGATTGCGATCGACAATCGCTGGATGTCGGATCCGACGCGCGAGAACCGAGGCGTCCGCGTCGCGCGCCCATGGACCCGCGGCGATGATGACGGCGCTGCGTGATCACGGCGAGCGACGCGAACCGCGGTGGTCGATCATCAACGGCACGCTGCACGCGCCCTGCGTGCACGCGGCGGGACTCGTGGCTTCCAGCCAGACGACGGCGTCAATGGTCGCCGACCTTCGCGCGACGCCGCTGGTATGGGCGACGGGTACCTCGGCGCCGTGCACGTCGATCTTCAAGCCCGTGCGCGTCGATCAGCCGGTCGCCCTGGGCCCAGAACCGACGAATCGTTTCGAACCGGCGTCATTGTGGTGGCGCCACGAACGATTGCACCGTTCTATGCTGCGTGACTACTTCGGTCTGGTTGAACCGTGGCGCGAGAGCTGCGACGCCCTGGAGGCGCAGTGGATCGCGGACCCGCCTTCGTCGCGCGAAGCGTTCGCGATCGCGAACGCCATGGAAGAGGAGTGGCTCGCAGCGTTTCGACCCGGACGGGACCGTCGACCAGTGTGGGTGCGCCGTACGTGGCGCGGGCTAGACGAGTCGGCGGGCATGCCGACCTTGCGCTGAGCGCAATCGCGACGTCGAGGATGATCGTGGTGCCCGGCGCTCGCTTGTCGTCGCCCTCGCTGTAGGGTCGAGCCCATGGCCCTCTACACCACGAGCATTGACTCATCACTTTCGCCATCGGACGCCTTTGCCTACATGGCTGCCTTCGAGAACGTGGCCCAGTGGGACCCGGGTGTGCTCGAGGCGCAGCGTCTCACGGACGGACCGGTCCATCTCGGCACGGAGTTTCGAGTGCTCACCCAGACCGGTAAACGGCGCATTCCGCTCACCTACCGCGTCACCGAATTCGAGGAAGGATCTCGACTGGTCCTCGCCGCGGCGACGTCGACGCTTCGATCAGTCGACGAGGTGCGCGTGGTGGCCAAGGCTGAGGGCTCGACGGTGACCTACCGGGCGAATCTCTCGCTCCTGGGCGTCCTGCGGGTCGCCAATCCCTTCCTCGCTTCGACGCTCAAGAAGATCGGCGACCGGGCTCGCGACGGACTTCGTCGCGAACTGAACCCTTAGCCAATCGCGTCGTCGAACCCGCCGCCGTGCGGCGCTCGTCGGCCGCTTGCTTACTTCGACACCACGGCGTCGCTCGCTTCGACCGCGACGTGGGGAACCACTCGGTCGAGCCACTTGGGCATCCACCAGTTCGCCTTGCCGAAGAAGTGCATGAGCGACGGCACGAGCACCGTTCGCAGGATGAAGGCGTCCATCAAGACCGCTCCGCCCAGTCCGATGCCGAACTCGGCAATGATGCGCTCACCGCCCACTGCAAAGGAGAAGAACACGCAGACCATGATGAGTGCCGCCGCCGTGATGACCCGGCCGGTGTTGGCCTGGCCGTGGATGATCGCCTTCTCGTTGTCGTTGGTATTCACCCACTCCTCGTGCATGCGAGAGACCAGGAAGACCTGGTAGTCCATGGAGAGGCCGAAGAGAATCGCGATCATCACGATCGGCAGGTATGACTCGATGGGCCCCGTACCCGAACCTATGAGAGCGTTGCCCCAGCCCCATTGGAAGACCGCGACCACGAGTCCGAAGGACGCGGCGACGGCGAGCAGGTTCATGAGTGCGGCGGTCAGTGGGATCAAGATGCTGCGAAAGGCCACCATGAGCAACAGACAGCCCAAGATGACGATGATTGCGACGAACAAGGGAATCTTGCCGTCAAGGATGCCCGAGAAGTCGTTCGAGAGCGCAGTCTCTCCGCCCACGTAGATCGCGGTGTGCGAGTTGACGGTCGCGTCGGGGATGTAGCGATCTCGCAGTGAGGTGATGAGGTCTGATGTCTGGGTCGATTGAGGACTCGTTTTGGCGACCACGGTGATGAGACCGACGTTGCCTTGAGGGTTTATCTTGAGCGGTGTCACGAATATGACGTCGGGCTTGTTCGACAGCGACGCGTCGAGCTTCTCCATCGCGTTCTTGTCCGCGCTGTTGTGGATGGAACCAACGACTTCGAGGGGTCCATTGAATCCGGGGGTGAAGCCCTTCGCGAGCAGGTCGTAGGCCATGCGCGTCGTGGAATTCGCGGGGTCTGATCCCGCGTCCGAGATGCCTAGGTGCAGCGAGAAGAGCGGAAGACCGAGCGAAACGATAACGATGACGGCGACGATAGACAACTCACGTGGACGTCGAGCGACGAAATTCGCCCAACGCTGCCATCCGCCTTGGACGACCAACGGCTCGGGTCCCTGGGCGGCGAGCTTTCGGCGTTCGCGACGGCTCAATACGTGATGCTTCTGGAAGGCCAACAACGCGGGCAGCAGGGTTAACGACGCCAGCATCGTGATGAAGACGGTCAACGCTGCGGCGATGCCCAATCCGTCGAGGAACGAGAAGCCGAGGAGCAGCATTCCGAGCAGGGCAATGCACACCGTGAGACCGGCGAACATGACGGCGCGACCTGAAGTGTTCACTGAGGACACGATCGCCTCCTCGACGTCCATGCCTTGGCGCAAGTTCTGTCTACTGCGCGTGACGATGAACAAGGCGTAGTCAATCCCGACTCCTAGCCCGATCAACGAACCCAGGATGGGCGCGAACTGAGCGATAGAGAGTCCGTGACTCAGCAACGTCGTCGCGGCAGACGCAATGCCGATGGCAAAGAGCGCGACGCCGAGGGGAAGGATCATGGCCCAGAGCGAACCGAAGGCCAAAAAGAGCACGATGGCCGTCGCGAGCAGACCCAGTCCCTCGCCCGGGCTCCCGGTGGGCGAGTTCAGTTGTTCAAACGCGTTACCGCCGAACTCGACTTCGAGGCTCGACGAGCGGATTGTCTCGCCCGTCGTTTGTACGGCCCTGACGTTGGCCTTCTTCAGCAGGTTCGCTTGTTTGGTGAAGTCCACCACCGCGTAAGCGATCTTGTGGCCCGGACTTAACTGCAGCGCCCCGGGACACGACGCACTAGTAGCGGTGCAAAACGGCGACACGACGCTGGCGACGCTCTTGAGCTTCGCGACCTTGGCGAGCATGGCGTCAATTGTCGATGCGTGGGACTCGATTGTTCCCTTGGTCACGGCGAAGACAATGTCGTCCGAGTCGCCCGCCTTTGACTTGAATCCCTCCTGGAGCAAGTGCAGCGCGTGCGTGGAGTTCGTACCGGGAAGGCTGAAGGAGTTCGAATACGACGAACCGACGCTGAACGAGGCGATGTTGATTCCAATGAAGAGTGCGATCCAGGCGATGAGCACGAACCATCGGCGTCGAACGCTCAATCGAGCGAGGGATTTCATAGTGGGGTCTCCGATGTGATTGAAAGGGGGGTGAGTAAAATCTCGGATGTGCGTGAATCGCGACACCACAACAATAGGGGAGATTGAATGGTCCGAGACCGCGCGGTACCGGCTCGCTTCGGTGATCACGAGTATCCCCAAGTGATCCCCGAGCCCGACGAGATTCAAACCGGTTCGCCGGCACCCTGGGCGACCCTCGCGCCTGGCGAACGAGAGGGATTTACGGTGTCCTTGGTTCGAGAGCGTCTGCGTGAGGCCGGACGGACTTTCGACGTCGCACCGATGCCACCCGAACCGGCGGAACTGGCGACCGGGGCCGGCGACGCCGAGCGACCGGTCGAGCATCGTTCGGCGGTCCTGATCGCCCTGTTCGAAGAGAACGGGGAGACCCAAGTCATCTTGACGCGTCGCGCGGCGAACCTCTCGAGCCACCGTGGCGAGATCGCCCTGCCGGGCGGGCGAAGCGACCATGGCGAGACCTCGGTCGCGACGGCCCTTCGCGAGGCTCGCGAAGAAGTGGGCCTGGACCCGGCGCTGGTCACCCCCGTGGGCTGGCTCTCGCCCATCGTCACCTTCGCCTCGGGTTCGGCCATTTGGCCGGTCGTGGGCGTGCTCGAGCGCCGACCCGACTTGATCATCGATCCCGGCGAGGTCGAGCGCGTCTTCACGGTCGCGCTGGCCGACCTCGCCGCTGACGGCGCCTTCCTCGAGGAACGCTGGAGGCGGTCGAGCGCGCGACCCGGCGCGGACCGTGAGGGATTCTTACCCATCTACTTCTACCGAGTGCCCTACGACGTGGTCTGGGGCGCCACGGCTCGCGTGCTCACCGAACTGCTCTGCGTGGTCACCGGCGCGAAGTGGCCCGACGCAGACCGGGTATGGGCCTAGGTGCGTCCAGTAGATTAGAGGTAAAGCGCGCTCGATTTTGCGGCAGCGCATTCCTAGGCGGAGGACCAGATGGCGGAAGTAGAGATTGGCATATACAAGTCAGCTCGTCAGGCGTACGGCTTTGACGACATCGCGATCGTGCCTTCGCGGCGCACGCGCGACCCCGAGGACGTCGACATCTCCTGGCAGATCGACGCCTACAAGTTCGAGCTACCCTTGCTCGGTTCGGCCATGGACGGCGCCATGTCACCCGACACCGCCATCGAGCTCGGTCGTCTCGGCGGGCTGGGTGTGCTTAACCTCGAAGGACTCTGGACTCGTTACGAGGACCCGATGCCACTGTTCGAGGAGATTCGTGAACTCGACGACGACAAGGCCACCGCTCGCATGCAGCAGATGTACCTCGAGCCGATCAAGCTCGAACTGGTCGCCGAACGTATCAAGCAGATGAAGGCCGCCGGCATCACGACGTCAGCCTCGGTGACGCCCGCGAAGACCGAATGGATGGCCAAGACCATCCTGGACTCGGGACTCGACATCCTCGTCATCCAGGGCACGGTCGTTTCCGCCGAGCACGTGTCCAAGACCGTCGAACCACTCAACTTGAAGAAGTTCATCCGCGAGTTCGAACTACCCGTGATCGTCGGTGGCTGTGCGAGCTACCAAGCCGCGCTACACCTGATGCGCACCGGCGCCGCCGGTGTGCTCGTCGGCGTGGGTCCGGGTAACGCCTGCACCTCGCGCGCGGTGCTCGGCATTGGTGTGCCCCAGGCCACCGCCATCGCCGACGTCGCCGGAGCGCGTATGCGCCACCTGGACGAGACCGGTGTCTACGTGCACGTCATCGCCGACGGCGGCATGAGCAAGGGCGGCGACATCGCCAAGGCCTTCGCGTGCGGCGCGGACGCCGTCATGATCGGCTCGCCGCTGACGAGTGCCGTCGAAGCGCCGGCGCGCGGTTTCCACTGGGGCATGGCGACCTTCCACCCGACGCTGCCCCGTGGCACTCGGGTGCGCACGCAGGTACGCGGATCCCTAAAGGAGATCCTGCTCGGACCCGCGCACGAGAATGACGGCAGGATGAACCTCTTCGGTGCGTTGCGCACGACCATGGCGATCTGCGGCTACGAGACGTTGAAGGAATTTCAGAAGGCCGAAGTCATGCTCGCGCCCTCGCTCCAGACCGAAGGCAAGCAACTACAGCGCTCCCAGGGCGTAGGCATGGGACATTGACGTCCAACGTCCTCGTCATTGACTTCGGCGCCCAGTACGCCCAACTCATTGCCCGCCGAGTGCGCGAGGCGCACGTCTACTCAGAGATAGTCCAAAGCACGATCAGTGCCGACGAAGTGCGCGCGAAGGCTCCGGCCGCGATCATCTTGTCCGGCGGACCCAAGTCGGTCTACGAAGTGCCCGCGCCCTCGCTCGATCCCGCGATCTACGAACTCGGGATCCCGATCCTCGGCATCTGTTACGGCGCGCAACTCATGGCCCTGCAACTCGGCGGTGACGTCGCTCGCACGGGAGCCGGCGAGTACGGACGCACCACCCTCACGCGAAGTGGGTCGTCACGTCTGATGGGCGAATGGGCCTCGACGACCGATTGCTGGATGAGCCACGGCGACGCCATCGCGCGGGCCCCCGAGGGGTTCGTCGTGAGTGCCTCGTCGCCCGAGGCCTCGGTCGCGGCGATGGAGGACGTGGATCGTCGCCTCTACGCCGTGCAGTTCCACCCCGAGGTCGCCCACACGGAGCGTGGCCAGGAGTTGCTCGCGACGTTCTTGCACCACGTCGCCGATATCGCTCCCACGTGGACGAACACCTCGATCATCGAAGACCAGGTCGCCGCGATTCGCGCGCAGGTGGGAACCGAGAAAGTCCTGTGCGCGCTCTCCGGCGGTGTCGACTCCGCGGTGGCGGCGGCGTTGGTGACCAAGGCCGTGGGACAGCAACTGACGTGCGTCTTCGTCGACACCGGTCTGATGCGCAAGAACGAGGGCGAGCAGATCGAAGAGACCTTCACGCGCCAGTTCGGCGTCGAGTTGATCCACGTGAAAGCCCAGGACCGATTCTTCGAGGCCCTAGCGGGCGTGACCGATCCCGAGGCCAAACGCAAGATCATCGGCGAACTCTTCATCCGTGAGTTCGAGACGGTCGCGCGCGAACTCGGCAAGGGTGGTGACGGACCGCGATTCCTCGTTCAGGGCACGCTGTACCCCGACGTGATCGAGTCCGGCTCGGGCCATGCCGCCAACATCAAGAGCCACCACAACGTGGGGGGACTGCCCGAGGACCTCTCGTTCGAATTGGTCGAACCGCTGCGCAGCTTGTTCAAGGACGAGGTACGTCACGTGGGCGAAGAACTGGGCCTACCCGCCGAGATCGTCTGGCGTCAGCCCTTCCCGGGACCGGGGCTCGGCGTGCGCATCGTCGGCGAAGTGACCCGCGAACGCGCCGAGATCCTGCGAAACGCCGACTATGTGGTCGTCGACGAGATCAAGAAGGCGGGCTTGTACCGCGAACTGTGGCAGAGCTTCGCGGTGTTACCGGCGGTGCGTACGGTGGGGGTCATGGGAGACGGCCGCACCTACGCGTACCCGATCGTGATCCGCGCCGTGACGAGTGACGACGCCATGACNNGACGTGACGAGCAAGCCACCGGGCACCATTGAGTGGGAGTGAACCGCTCCTCGTTCTCTGACGAGTCGCTGTGGAGTAACGAACCTGCGGACTCCGGTCTGCTCGACCCCGCGGCGCTGCTCGAGGGCCTGACCGAGCCTCAACGCGAGGCGGTCCTCCAGCGCGGGGGTCCCTTACTCGTCATCGCCGGCGCGGGTTCGGGAAAGACCCGAGTGCTCACGCGAAGGATCGCCCACATCCTCGCCTCGGGTGACGCACGGCCCTTCGAGATCATGGCGATCACTTTCACCAACAAGGCGGCCGACGAGATGCGCCGACGAGTGATCGAACTGGTCGGTGAGGACGCGCAGCGTATGTGGGTCTCCACCTTTCACTCGGCGTGCCTTCGCATGCTGCGCGCGCACGCTGAGGTGCTCGGTTACCAACGGGGCTTTACCATCTACGATGCCGGTGACGCCGAGACGGCGGTCGAGCGCATCATGAAGGAGCTGGACCTCGACACCAAGCGATTGTCGCCGCGCAGCGTCTACGCCGCGATCTCGGCGGCGAAGAACGAGATGCTCTCGCCCGAAGGCTATGAGGCGTCGGGGCACGGTGACGACCCCCACCACCGTCGTGTCGCGCAGATCTACGCGCTCTACTACCAGCGTCTTCGACTCGCGAACGCCATGGACTTCGACGACCTCTTGCTCAACACCGTCGAGATGCTTCGTCGTGACCCCGAGGTCCGCGCCTCGTACCAGGACCGTTTCAAGTACTTGCTCGTCGACGAGTTCCAGGACACGAACGGCGTGCAGAACGAGCTCGTGCTCATGTTGGCCTCCGCACACCGCAACTTGTGCGTCGTGGGCGACTCGGACCAGTCGATCTACCGGTTCCGCGCCGCCGACGTGCGCAACATCCTGCAGTTCGAACAGCGTTTCCCCGACGCCACGGTCATCTTGCTCGAACAGAACTTTCGCTCGACTCAGGTGATCCTGGACGCGGCGAACGCCGTTATCGCGAAGAACGCCAGTCGGCACGCGAAGAACCTCTTCACCGAGGGCGACGAGGGCGAAAAGATCCGTCTCTATCGCGCGGGTGACGAATACGACGAAGGGCGTTGGATTGCGAGCGAACTGCGTCGCCTGCGTACCGAGTCCTCGCTCAACTGGAACCAGATGGCCGTGTTCTACCGCACGAATGCCCAGAGTCGAGTCCTCGAAGAAGAGATGTTGCGCGCGAACATTCCTTACCGCGTGATCTCGGGAATGCGCTTCTATGACCGCAAGGAGATCAAGAACGCCCTGGCCTACGCGCGACTCATCGTCAATCCTCGCGACGAGTCGTCGGCGCGTCGGGTGATCAACGAGCCCAAGCGCGGCATCGGTGAGGCGGCCCAGGCGAAGCTCGGTGCCTACGCCGCCGAACACGGGCTCTCCTTCGCCGAGGCGGCCCACTTCGCCAAGGTCGCGGGTTTGGGCGCGAAGGCGTTGAGCGGCGCCGAGAAGTTCGCCTTCACCCTGGACCAACTTCGCGCGATGGCCAACGACTTGACACCGCGTGAAATGATCGACGCCATCGTGCGCGAGAGCGGCATGGGTGACGCGCTGCGCGCGGAGAACTCGGACGAGGCGTACTCGCGCTTGGAGAACCTCGGCGAGCTCGCCTCGGCGGCGTCCCAGTACGACACGCTGTTGGACTTCGTCGAGCGCATGGCGCTCGTCGCCGACTCGGATCAGTTGGACGGCGGTGCCGGCGCGATCTCGATGATGACCCTGCACGTGGCCAAGGGTCTCGAGTTCCCCGCGGTCGTGATCGCCGGGCTCGAGGAGACGGTCTTTCCCCACAGTCGTGCCCTCGCCGACGAGGCCGAACTCGAAGAGGAGCGACGCCTCTGCTACGTAGGTATTACGAGGGCGATGCGCCACCTGGTCCTCACCCACGCCTGGAGCCGCACGAAGTGGGGTCAACGCGTGGACGCCATCGCCAGTCGGTTCCTGCTCGAGATCCCCGCGGAACTCGTCTACGACGTCTCGACCACGCTGCCCGCGCGTCGCTCGAGTTTCGAGCGCGAGGACGAGGGCTTCGTCGGTCGCGGTACCGACTTCACACAAGGTCGGGCCTTCGGGGCTGGCACCGCCCCGCCCGTGAGGTCGACGGGTGCCGAGAAGTTGGGTCTCGTGGTTGGTGACCGGGTGGTGCACGACCGCTTCGGCGAGGGCGTGGTGTTGAGCGTGGACGGTACGGGTTCGCACAGTCGCGCGGCCGTGAACTTTGACGAGCACGGCACCAAGCAACTCGTACTCGCGATGACGCCCTTGCGTCGAGCGTGATTCGTGTCAATTAGGTAGCCTTGGGCCCCGTTTGGGTCCTCGCACCTCGAAGTGTCAGAATGGTAGACCATGGCTTCTCGTAGGACCGCCTATCGGCCACCGGCCACGCCCGCGATTCCTCGCCATCCCCCAAAGGTGTACTGGATCCGTCGATGCATCGTGCTGGCCGTACTGGCGCTGATCGTCACCGTTGGCTACTACGTGGTGACCCTCGGCTTCGCGCTCGCCAATCCGAGCTACGGCACGTCGATGTCGGCTCGCGCGGCCGAGTGGGGGCGCGGCCACGGACTCGGGTCCGTCGTGACCTGGCTCGAAGCCGAGGCGTATCGGCTCAATCCCCCCAAGGTCGGGGGCACCCCTTCGATCTCCTCCTTCGGATCGGGCCCCACCGCGGTGAAGGTCCCCACGGGCGGGCACCTGCCCGCACCAAAGGACATGAAGTCACCCGCCAAGCAGCCGCTTCCGGGCGAGGGTGTCTGGCACGTCGTCGGGCGCGAGACCGCCAACGGCATCCCGACGATGTACGAGGCGTTCGTGCGGCCCGACGCCATACACACGAGTTACGTCGTGGGTGTGGCGTGGATGGATCCGACCCTGCTCCAAGCCCAGCTCTACTCGGGCTCGTACATCCCCGGTGGCGGACCCTACAAGTTCTCGGCGCCGATCTCCGCCAAGGACAGCAAGACGCTCGTCGCGGCATTCAACGCGGGCTTTCGCATCCAGGACTCGAACGGCGGTTACTACACCGACGGCAAGAACGTGGCGCCACTCGTGAACAACGCCGCCTCGGTCGTGATCTACAAGGACGGCACGATGACCCTCGGTGCGTGGGGCACGCAGGTCTGGATGTCCAACCAGGTCGCCTCGGTGCGCCAGAACCTGGACCTGATCGTCAACGACGCCAAGCCCGTCGCGGGACTCGCGGATCAGAACTCGGCCAAGTGGGGCAAGACCCTGGGCGGTAGTTTCAACGTCTGGCGCTCGGGCCTGGGCGTCACCAAGGATGGCGCCATTGTCTACGTGGGTGGACCAGCCCTGTCGATCAGCGACCTCGCCAACGTGCTGGTGCTCGCGGGCGCGGTACGCGGGATGCAACTCGACATCAACACGGGCTGGGTCCAGTTCGCCGCCTTCCAAGGACCGATCGGCACGTCACTCAATGGCTCGAACAGTTCCACGCTGTTGAAATCGATGCCAACGGGATCGCGGTACTTCGAGACGTGGTGGAATCGCGACTTCTTCACCATGAACCTTCGCAGCACGGCCCTCGTCAAGTCGACCAAGGCGGCGGGCTAACGATTTTCGTTGTCCATGACCTTTCGCCATAACGGTCGGGGCAGGTGGCGTAGGACCGCGAAGACGTAACGCAGCGCCGGGGGGCTCCAGATGACCCGGTCACCACTCGCGAGCCCGCGCATCACGTTCTCGGCGACTTCGTTGACGCCCGTGGTGAAGGGGACCTTCTCGTTTTGGTGCTGGGTCATGCGTGAGCGAACGACGCCGGGCCGCAGGAGTTGCAGGCTCACGCCGGTTCCCTCGAGCGAATCCGCGAGCCCGTCGCACAGCCGGTCCAGTCCGGCCTTGGTGCCCGAGTAGAGGTACATGCTGCGTCGCACGCGCACCGAAGCGACCGACGAGATCACTAGTATCCGACCGCTGCCTTGGGCCACGAGACGTCGACGCACCTCGGCGAGCGCGACCACCGGCCAGGCGAAGTTCACCATCACCATCGAGGTCACCGCGTCGGCGTCGTCCTCCATGGCGAGCTGGTCGCCCAAGAGTCCAATGGCGACTACCACCAGGTCGACGGGGTCACCTACCTTCTCGAAGCCCTCGCTCACCGCGCGCTTGGCGTTCGAGGCGTCGTTCGCGTCAAAGACGACGGTGTCGGTCTTGGTCGCTCCGTATTCCTGCGCTTCGGCGGCGGCGACGTCCAGCAACTCCTGGTTGCGTCCGGCGAGTACGACCGTGTGGGCCCGAGCCGCGCAGAGCTTCTTGGTGATCGCGCGCGCGATGTCCGAGCTCCCGCCGAGTACGACGACGTTCTGGGGCTGTCCGAAGGCGTTGTCCATGTTCACTTTCCTACTATTTGAAGACGTCGAGCGAGGTCGCTCGTCATCTGGTGGTGGGGGTCGACGCGGTTCTTTACCTCGAGGAACTCACCGAGTCGCGGGTACATCGCGCGAACCTTCTCGGGCGCGAGCCGGGCGTCCTTGGCGAAGTAGACCCGACCATTCGCTTCGAGCACCAGGGCGTCGAGGTCGTCGAGTACCTCGGGCAGGGCGTGCGGCCCGACCGGTAGGTCGAGCGCGAGGGTCCACCCGGGCAAGGGGAACGAGAGCGGGCCAGGGTTCGCGGGTCCGAAGCGCTTGAGCACGGCGAGGAAGCTCGCCACACCCGAGGACGAGAGGCGAGCGATCGCCGCGACGATGGTCTCGTGTGCGTCATCGGGCACGCAGAACTGATATTGGACGAAACCGCGTTTGCCGTAGAGACGGTTCCAGTCGCGCACGCCGTCGAGCGGGTGAAAGAACGTCGGCAATTCTTGTGCTTCGTTCTCCTGGAGCTTGGGTGCCGAACGGAACCAGAGTTCGTTGAAGGCGCGCACGCTGAGCGGGTTCAACAGGCCGCTGGGTGCGTCAAAGGGCACGAAGAGTTTGGCCGGCTTTGGTGCCTTGAGCGTCACCTGGTCGAGGTCGCTCGCGGTGGCGTGATTCGCCCTCGTGAGGATGGCTCGGCCCATGTGCGCGCCGCGCGTCATGCAGTCGACCCACGCGACCGAATACTTGTACTCGTGGTCGCGCTCTTTCATCGCCGCCATGACGCCCTCGAGGTTGGCGAATCGTTCGGTGTCGACGAGGACCTTGTCGGTCTCGATTCGCGCCATCTGGATCGTGGCCGAGGTGATCACGCCCGTGAGGCCCATGCCACCCGCGCTCGCCCAGAACAGCGCCTCGTCGCTGGTGGGTGAGACGCTGAAGGTGCCACTGGGGGTCACCAAACGCATCTCGAGCACGTGCTGGCTGAACGTTCCGTCGCGGTGGTGATTCTTACCGTGCACGTCGGCGGCGATTGCACCACCGATGGTCACTTGGCGCGTACCGGGGGTGACCGGGACGAACCATCCCTGGGGGATCGACGAGTGGAGTATCTGGTCGATGGAGACTCCCGCACCGACCCTTAGCACGCCGTGCTCGTCGATGGTGCCGATGTCGTCGAGGGCGAGGTTGCTCATCACGAGCCCACCGCTCAATTGCGCAGCGTCGCCGTAACTGCGTCCGAGCCCGCGCGCGATGAGGGGCGCCCCTGTCGCGAGTTGTTCGGCGACCGCGAGTTCGCTGTCGGGGTTCGAGAGCGTCGCGACGCTCGGCGTCGTGCGCCCCCAGCCGTAGAACGTGGCGCGGGTCACCAGTAGATCCCCAGACCCAAGAGCACCGCCCAGGCCACCAAGAGCGCCTGGACCGTGTGGTTCTTCAAGATGAGGTCTTCGGGCGACTGGCCGGTCGTCGACTCGGAGTTGCGCATGACGAAGAGGATGGCGAGCACCACCGGCACCACCGTGAGTCGGATGGGGACGATGTGGTGCTGGATCGAGGAGAGACCGGTCGCAGACGTGTCAAAGGCCCACAGACAGTAGCCGGTCACCGCCACGGTCGCGCTCAGGGTGAGGGCGGAATGGAGGAATTCGGCGGTGTATTCCGCGAGGACCTTTCGACTCTGACCCGCACCCACGTGGGACAACTCGCTCGAGCGCTTACCCACGACGAGGAAGAAGGCACCGAAGGAGACGACGACGAGGAACCAGGACGACACATATATATGGCACGCGACCGCGCCCGCGTACGCGCGAAGGAAGAAACCGCTGGCGACCGAGACCAGTTCGATGACGGCGATGTCCTTCACCCACAGGGAGTAGAGGATCGAAATGGCGACGTAGATGCCGAGGATGAGCAGCAATCCGGCCGGACGGTAGATGGTGAAGGGCAGGGCGAAGCCGATGATCAAGAGGACCACGAGGGCCCCCCGGGCGAGGCCGGGACTCAGCTGTCCCGAAGCGATCGCCCGGTACTGCTTGGTGGGATGGTGCTGGTCGGCCTCGAGGTCGCGCAGGTCGTTCAGAATGTACATCGCCGACGAGACCGCGCAGAACGCCACGAAGGCGACGAGCACGTGGCCAATGACGTTGTCGTGGCTGAGCACTCCCGCCGCCCCGGGCGCCACGGTGATCAATCCGTTCTTGACCCACTGGCGAGGACGCAGCGCAGAGAGCAGGGCACGACCGGTTCCTCGGGTGGGGGCCGACATTGTGCTCACGACCACCAACGCTACTCTCGGTGACCTGAACCAGTCTGGAGAAGGGACCTTCCAAGGGCCTCTATGCTGAATCTACGATGGAGCGTACGTATCGAGTCGTAGTAGCGAAGCCGGGTCTCGACGGCCACGACCGTGGCGCGAAAGTGATAGCGCGAACCCTGCGTGACGCCGGCTTCGAAGTCGTCTACACAGGCCTGCACCAGACACCCGAGCAGATCGTCCAGGCCGTCATCCAAGAGGACGCCGACGCGCTCGGTCTGTCCTTGCTCTCGGGTGCGCACAACGTGTTGGTGCCGCGCATCCTCGATCTCTTGAAAAAGGCGGGTCGCGACGACGTCCTGCTGCTCGTGGGGGGCATCATCCCCGACGCCGACATCGCCTCACTCGAGGCCGCGGGAGTCGCGCGTATCTTCACGCCGGGCGCCTCACTCGACGAGATCGGTTCGTGGCTCGAAGCCGCACTCGATTCTCGCGAAGTACTGCACTAATCAGCGCCGTCGCACGGCACGACAATGAAAGTGGAAGTGAATGGACCTCTTTGAGTATCAGGGAAAGCAGTACTTCTCTCGCTTCGGTATCGCGGTCTCACCCGGCGATATCGCCGACACCGTCGATCAAGCGGTCGAGGTGGCGGATCGTGTCGGCTATCCCGTGGTCGTCAAAGCCCAGGTGAAGGTGGGTGGACGAGGCAAGGCGGGCGGCGTCAAGCTCGCCCAGGACGCCGACGAAGTGCGTCTGCACGCGGGCAACATTCTGGGACTCGACATCAAGGGTCACGTCGTGCACCGAGTGTGGATCGAACGCTCGAGTGAAATCGCCAAGGAGTACTACGCGTCATTCACGCTGGATCGACCCAACAAGGTGCACCTGGGCATGCTCAGTGCCCAGGGTGGCGTCGAGATCGAGGTCGTCGCCGAGAAGAATCCCGACGCCATCGCGTTCTTGTCCATCGACCCCGTTCGCGGTCTGGACCTGGCAACGGCTCGTCGCTGGGTCGATGAAGCCGAGTTGGACCAGCCCGCGCGCGAGCAGGCGGCCGAACTTCTGGTGAAGCTCTACGACTGTTACACGACGGGCGACTGCGACCTCGCCGAGATCAATCCACTCATTTTGACGCCCGACGGTAACGTGCACGCGCTCGACGCCAAGGTCACGCTGGATGAGAACGCGTCGTTCCGTCACCCCGAGTGGGAGGAGTTCCGCGCGACCGAAACCGAGGATCCTCGAGAGAAGATGGCCAAGGAGAAGGGTCTCAACTACATCGGACTGGACGGTACCGTCGGCATCATCGCCAACGGTGCGGGACTTGCGATGTCCACCCTCGACGTGGTCAATCAGGTTGGCGGCACCGCCGCTAACTTCCTCGACATCGGTGGTGGTGCCAACGCCGACGTCATGGCGTCGGCGATGGAGGTGATCAACTCGGACCCAAAGGTGAAGGTCATCTTCGTGAACATCTTCGGTGGCATCACGCTGGTCGACGAGGTTGCCAAGGGCGTCCTCGAGGCCCTGGGACGAGTCTCGATCTCGTCACCAGTCGTGCTGCGACTCGACGGAACGAACGCCGTGGAGGGCCGCGAGATACTCGCGCCACACCTGAGCGACAAGTTAATGATGGAACCGACCATGCTGGACGCCGCCCGCCGGGCCGTCGCGTTCGCGAACGCGTAAGGAAGAACCATGAGCATTTTCGTAGATGAGAACACCAAGGTCATCGTCCAAGGCCTCACCGGAGGCCAGGGGCGCTTTCACGGACTGCGCAATCGCGACTACGGCACCAAGGTCGTCGGTGGCGTGACCCCGGGTAAGGGGGGCACCGACGTCGACGGCGTGCCGGTCTTCAATTCGGTCAAGGAGGCGGTCGAGGCGACGGGGGCCACAGCGTCCTTTGTCGTCGTGCCGCCCAAGTTCGCCACGGCAGCGATCCTCGAGGCGGCCGAGGGCGGCATCACCTTCATTGTCTGTATCACCGAAGGCATCCCGGCCCACGACGAGGCCATCACCTACAACCGCCTCGTCGAGGAGTTCCCGGGCGTGCGGCTCCTCGGACCGAACTGTCCGGGCATCATCAGTCCTGGTAAGTGCAACATCGGCATCACTTCGGGCGACATCGCTCTGGCGGGCGGTCCGGTCGGCATCGTGTCGCGTTCGGGCACGCTCACCTATCAGGCCCTGCACGAGCTCAGCCAAAAGGGCATCGGTCAGACCACGTGCGTGGGCATCGGCGGTGACCCGGTTCCCGGTACCAACTTCATCGATTGTCTTCGAGCGTTCCAGGACGACCCCGAAACCAAGGCGGTCATGATGATCGGCGAGATCGGTGGCTCCGAGGAGGAGCGCGCCGCCGAATGGATCAAGTTGAACATGACCAAGCCCATTGTTTCGTACATCGCGGGGGTCACTGCGCCGCCGGGACGCAAGATGGGTCACGCGGGTGCCATCATCTCGGGCTCGAAGGGCACCGCCCAAGCCAAGATGGAGGCGTTGGCCGAGGCGGGCGTGCACGTCTGCAACAACCCCACCGAGGCCGGCGAGAAGATGGTCGAGATCGTAAAGGCCCTGTAGCCCCTTGGCCCCAGTCCGTCTCTGTGTACTGGTCTCGGGATCGGGCACCATTCTTGAAGCCATGTTCGACGCCGGCGTCTCGGTGGCGCTCGTCGCTTCGGATCGCCCGTGTCGAGCGCTCGAGGTGGCGACGAATGCGCGCATAGAGGCGGTGCTGATCGATCGGGCGGACTTTGGAGGCTTCACCAAGGTCTTCGACCGCGAGGCCTACAGCGCCGAGCTCACGAGGACTCTGGCAGATCACGACATCGACCTCGTGGCGATGGCTGGTTTCGGCACCATCGTCACCGCCACCTTCCACTCGGCGTACCCGGGCCGGGTCCTCAACACGCACCCGAGCCTGCTGCCCGCCTTCAAGGGCTGGCACGCCGTGCGCGCCGCACTCGAGGCGGGCGTCAGCGAGACCGGCTGCACGGTGCACGTGGCGACAGTGGAACTCGACGACGGTCCGATTCTCGCCCAGCGCCGGGTCGCGGTGCTCGCCGACGACACCGAAGAGACGCTGCACGAACGGATCAAAGAAGTCGAGCGGCGACTGTACCCGTTGGTGGTCGGTAGGGTTATGGCGTCACTCGACGAAGGTTTTGAACCTGTTTCGGTCGCGGGCACGTTAGAGGAGAGTTGAATGCGGGCGTTGTTGAGCGTGTACGACAAGACCGGGCTCGTCGAGTTCGCGAAGGGACTCGAAGCTCTGGGTGTTGAATTGGTCGCGTCGGGGGGCACCGCCGCCGCCCTCGCCGAGGCGGGCGTCGCTCACGTGGACGTGGCGGAGGTGACGGGGTTTCCTGAGATGCTCGACGGACGCGTGAAGACACTGCACCCCAGGATTCACGCCGGCATCCTGGCGGACCGCTCTAAGCCCGAGCACCTGGCGGCTCTCGGAGCGCACGAGATCACGCCGATCGACATCGTGGTGAGCAACCTGTATCCGTTCTCCTCTAATCCCTCGATCGAACTGATCGACATCGGTGGTCCCTCGATGGTGCGCGCCGCCGCGAAGAACCATGAATACGTCGCGGTCGTGACCAGTCCTGAGCAGTACGGCGACGTCCTGCGTGAACTGGGACAACACGGCGTGCTCGCGGCGTCGACTCGCCACGCCCTGGCGCGCGCGGCCTTCGCGCACACCGCGAGTTACGACGCCCAGATCGTGCGGTGGTTCGACGAGGGTGGCGAGATCGGCGAGGCGCCCACCGGTGTCGATGCCCAGCTCACAACTACCTTGCACCTGAGCCTCGAGCGGGCCGCGCTCACGCGCTACGGCGAGAACCCCCACCAGGTGGGCGCTCGGTACCGGGTCGCGGGTTCGACGCCATGGTGGGATGGCGTCGTCCAACACGCGGGTACCGCCTTGTCGTACCTCAACTTCTTCGACGCGGACGCGGCCTGGCGACTCGTGCACGAACTGCGCCTCGACGCGCCCGACAAGAAGGCGGTGGCGATCATCAAGCACGCCAACGCCTCGGGCGCTGCGCTCGGCAGTTCGCTCGCCGACGCGTTCGAAAAGGCGCTGCGCGCTGACCCCCAGAGCGCCTTCGGGGGCATCATCGCCGTCGACGGCGTGATCGACGCGCATCTCGCGTCGTTGATCGCCCAGGGCCCCCAAGCCGACGTGATCATCGCTTCGGCATTGGATGAGGAGGCCATTGCGATCCTCGTCAAGCGTCGCAAGGCCACGAGACTGCTCAGCGCCCCTTCGCCCGAACCGCTCGGACTTTCGGTGCGGACCTTCGGTGACACCGCCCTGGTGCAGAACGCCGACGAACTGCTCGTGCCGATCAGCGAGTGGCGTTGTGTGACGCAGAAACAACCCACCGCCCAACAACTCGAGGACCTGAGTGTCGCCTGGCGGGTCTGCGCGCGCACCACCTCGAACGCGATCGTGCTCGCGCGCGACGGCGTCGCGGTGGGCATCGGCGCGGGCCAGCAGTCGCGTGTCGTCGCAGCCAACATCGCCACGCAGAAGGCTGGCGAGTTCGCCCGGGGCAGCGCCGCGGCGTCTGACGCGTTCTTCCCCTTCGCCGACGGACTCGAATCGTTGACCGGTGCGGGCGCGACGTCAGTCGTCCAGCCCGGTGGCTCGGTGCGCGACGGCGAAGTAATCGAAGCCGCCGACGCGGCCGGTATCGTGATGATGCTCACCGGTGAGCGTCACTTTCGTCATTAGGAGCCCCGTGACCGCACAACTGCTCGACGGTGAACCCGTCGCCGCTCGCATCAAGATGGAACTCGCCGACCGAGCCCAACGTCTCAGTGCGGCTGGTCGCACCCCCGGCCTGGGCACGATCCTCGTCGGTGACGACGTCTCGAGCGTGCGCTACGTCGCCATGAAGATCGAGGAATGCGCGCAGATTGGCATTCGCTCCTTCGACGAGCACCTGCCCGCGGACGTGACCCAAGAGGGGATCGAAAGAGTCATCGACCGGTTCAACGAGGACCCCAACGTGCACTCGATCCTCGTGCAGCTCCCGTTGCCCGAGGGCATCAACGAGCAAGAGGTGCTGCTTCGGGTCTTGCCCGAGAAGGACGTCGACGGACTGCACCCGACGAACCTCGGTCGACTGGTGATGGGTGCCCCGGGGCCGCTGCCGTGTACTCCCGCGGGAATCGTCGAGTTGCTCGCCTCGTACGAGGTACCGGTCGAAGGCCAACACGTCGTGATCATCGGGCGCGGCATCACCATTGGACGTCCGCTCGCCTTGTTGTTGGCCCTTCGCCGGGCGAACTGCAACGCCGCGGTGAGCGTGGTGCACACGGGCGTGCGCGACATGACCTCGATCGTTCGCAGCGCGGACGTCATCGTGGCCGCCGCCGGGCGTGCCGGCATCGTCACCGGCGACATGGTCAAGCCCGGTGCCGCGGTCGTGGGGGCCGGCACGACGTTCGTGGGGCGAAAACTGCTCAGTGACGTGGCTGATGACGTCAGTGAGGTCGCGAGTTGGGTCACGCCGCGCCTCGGTGGCGTCGGGCCGATGACCCGTGCAATGCTGTTACGCAACGCTGTACTGGCTGCTGAGAAGGTGCGATGACGACCAAAGACGCAAGAGGACGAGAGTATGACGAGCGCCCGTGGGGCAGTTTCACGGTGCTCGACGACGAGATGTTCGACCACAAGGTCAAGCGGATCGTGGTGCTACCGGGCAAGCGCCTGAGCTACCAGACGCACGCGAAGCGCGCCGAGCACTGGTTCATCGTCGACGGCGTGGCCACGGTCGTGCTCGACGGCAAGGAGTACGAGCTCGGTCCCGGCAAGAACATCGACATCGAGATCGGCCAGGCACACCGCTGCGAGAATCGCGGCACCAAGCCCGTGGTGTTCATCGAGGTCCAGCACGGCACGTATTTCGGTGAGGACGACATCGTGCGACTCGAGGATGACTTTGGGCGGGTGCAGTAGCTTCGTGCGCATCGACGAGTTGCTACGCGGGGGCACCACGCACTCCTTCGAGTTCATGCCACCCAAGTCTGACGAGGAGAGCAGGGTGCTCGAGAGGACCATGACGGACCTCGAGCCCCTTCATCCCTCATTCGTCTCGGTCACGTACCGCGGTGGGCGCGAGTCGCGTCAACGCACCTTCGATCTCGTGACCCAGATCCAGCGGGGCAGCCGGCTCACCGCGATGGCGCACTTGATCTGCGTGGGCCACTCGCGCGCCGAGATGCGTGACATCCTAAAGAACTATCTGGACGCTGGGGTGCTCAACGTCATGGCCCTCGGCGGTGATATCCCTGAAGATCCCAACCTGGTCGCCTCGGAATTCGTCCACGCCATGGACCTCGTCGAGCTCGCCCGCGAGACTGGTGACTTCTCGATTGGCGTCGCCGCGCACCCGCTCGGCCACCCGCGCTCGACGGACTTGGCGAGCGACCGGTTCTACTTAGCTCGAAAACTCAGCGTGGCGGACTTCGCGGTGACGCAGTTCTTCTTCCTCGTCGAGGAGTGGTCACACCTGGTCGAAGAGCTGGGCGCTCTCGGGGTGAGCAAGCCGGTGCTACCGGGCATCATGCCGGTGACGACCCTGGGGGGCATCGAGCGCATGACGAGCATGGGTTCGCGGGTACCCCAGGAGCTGGTCGCGCGTCTCGTGGCGGCCGACGGCCGTGGCGGACCCCAGTCCGTGCGCGCCGAGGGCATCAAAGCGGCGGTCGAATTGTGTGAACAGTTGCTCGATCGCGGAGCACCGGGCTTGCACTTCTACACGCTCAATCGTTCGACCGCGACGCGTGAGATCTACGCTGCGCTGTCGCGCTGAGCACCCTCGATGGGACTTTCGCCCTACGGAGACCACTTGATTTCGCCGTAGGATGAGCGTATGGCCGAGAAAATCACTATGAACGCCGATGGCGTCCTCACTGTCCCTGACAACCCCATTATCCCCTTCATCGAGGGCGACGGCATCGGCGTGGACATCTGGCCCGCGTCCAAGCTGGTCCTGGACGCGGCAGCGAAGAAGTACGGCAAGACCATCGAGTGGAAAGAGGTTCTCGCGGGCGAGAAAGCCTTCAACGAGACCGGCGACTGGCTGCCCGAGCAGACCGTCACTGATTTTCGCGACTACCTCATTGGCATCAAGGGTCCGCTTACCACGCCCATCGGTGGCGGGTTCCGCTCGCTCAACGTCGCGCTACGTCAGATTCTCGACCTCTACGTGTGTCTGCGACCGGTGCGCTGGTTCCAGGGCGTACCTTCACCGGTCAAGCACCCCGAACTCGTGGACATGGTGATCTTTCGCGAGAATACCGAAGACGTCTACGCGGGCTACGAGCTCGAGGCCGGCACCGCGGAAGCGGATAAATTGCGCGAGTTCCTAAAGGACAACTACGGCTGGGACATTCGTGAGATGAGCGGTCTGGGCATTAAGCCGATCTCTAAGTTCGGATCCGAGCGGCTCATCCGCGCCGCGATCAAGTACGCGCTCGATCACAAGCGCGAATCGGTCAACCTCGTGCACAAGGGCAACATCATGAAGTACACCGAGGGCGCCTTCATGAAGTGGGGCTACGAACTCGTACGCAACGAGTTCGCCGACGTCGCGGTCGGCTGGAACGACTGCGCAGGCGAGCCCGGTTCGAAGTTGCTCATCAAAGACTCCATCGCCGACATCACCCTTCAGCAGGTGCTGACGCGCCCGTCGGAGTTCTCGGTCATCGCCACCATGAACCTCAACGGTGACTACCTCTCGGACGCGCTGGCGGCCCAGGTGGGCGGCATCGGGATTGCACCGGGGGCGAACATCAATTACGTCTCGGGTCACGGCATCTTCGAAGCGACCCACGGTACTGCGCCAAAATACGCTGGCCAGGACAAGGTGAACCCCGGTTCAGTGCTGCTGTCGGGCGTGCTCATGTTCGAACACCTCGGCTGGAACAACGCGGCCGACGACATCGTTCGGGCCATGGAGGCGACCATCTTGGACAAGGTCGTCACCTACGACTTCGCGCGTCTGATGGAGGGCGCCACCGAGGTGAAGTGCTCGGAGTTCGCCTCGGCTATCGTCGACCACCTGTAAAAATCAACAAGGAGCATCATGACTACCCCCGTTAACGTCACGGTCACCGGCGCGGCCGGTCAGATCGGTTATCAATTGCTGTTTCGCATCGCGTCGGGTCAGTTGCTCGGTCCCGACACGCCGGTCGTGCTCCGTTTGCTCGAGATCGAGCCCGCGATGAAGTCCCTGTACGGCGTCGTGATGGAACTCGATGACTGTGCCTTCCCGCTACTCGCGGGCATCGAGGCGACGAGCGACCTGAAGCACGCCTTTGACGGTACAAACTGGGCGCTGCTCGTTGGTTCGATTCCTCGAAAGGCCGGCATGGAGCGCGGCGACCTGCTCAACGTGAACGGTGGGATCTTCAAGCCCCAGGGCCAAGCCATCGCCGCGAACGCCGCGAGTGACGTGCGAATTCTCGTGGTGGGTAACCCGTGCAACACGAACTGTCTCATTGCTCGCTCGAACGCACCCGAGGTGCCAGCAAATCGCTGGTTCGCCATGACGCGCCTCGATCAGAATCGCGCTGAGACCCAGCTCGCCAAGAAGGCTGGCGCAGCGGTGAAGGACGTGAAGAACCTCGCAATCTGGGGTAACCACTCCGCCACGCAATTCCCCGATTTCGCTAACGCGACCATAGGGGCCAAGAAGGCGACTGACGTCATCAGCGACCACGCCTGGTTGGAGGGTGACTTCATCACCACTGTCCAAAAGCGCGGCGCCGCCATCATCGAAGCTCGTGGTCTCAGTTCAGCAGCGTCCGCGGCAAACGCGGCCATCGACACCGTGGTCAGTCTCACGACCCCTACGGCAAGTGACGACTGCGCGTCAGTCGCCGTGACCAGCAACGGCGAGTACGGCGTGCCCGAAGGCCTCACCTTCGGTCTGCCGATAAGTACCGACGCCAAGGGCGCCTGGCAGGTGAAGGAGAACTTCGCGATCAATGAGTTCGCGGCCGCTCGCATCAAGGTCACCACCGAGGAGCTACTGAGTGAGCGCGACGAGGTCCAAAGCCTCGGACTGATTTAGTCTTCTCCGAGGTGACGACTCGCGGCCCAGGTACGATTGCGGACGCTGCTTAGATTCCCTCACACGGAATAGTGATCGAATACTGGCACCACGTTGGTGCGTCGTGACCTAGCCTCGGACTAAGCAAGTCGAGGGCGTGTACCTCATAAATGGCCGTGGGGCTAGTTATTTGATCGAGCCACACGCAGGGGAGAGGTAGATCGATGTTCCATCGAATCAAGTCGCCATTCGTCGTCATCATTTCCTTCATCGCCATGCTGTCACTGATGCTGACGGGTCTGGCTCTCAGTGCCAGCGCGACGTCGCCGACGGTCGATATTGAGGCAGTGGCGGGAAGGTTTCTGGCCCCTGGTGTCCCGACCGACGGGACGCCAGCCCTGCAGACGACCTTGGACACTCCATCGGGCGTCGCGGTGGATCCCGAAGGTAATTACGTCATCGCGGATCGGTACGGCTACCTACAAGTCCTGGCCAATTCGGCGACGAACCCCGGCTACGTGTTGGGCGACGACTGCGGGGGCCCGTCAACACCGTGCGTCTGGACCCAGGGCGACGTCTTCACGATTGCGGGCGGGGGCAGTTCTGGCACCGACGGCGCCAGCGCGCTGACGTACGCTCTCGCCCGTCCTACGGGAATCGCCGTTGACCCATCGGGCAACGTGATCATCCCGATGCAGGACGCCAACGACGCGCTGGTGCTCGCCGTGTCGGGCTCGAATCCTGGTTATCCGCTGCGTTCAGATTGCGTGAATGGATCGACTGCGTGCTCGTGGATTCAAGGCGGCGTCTACGTCATCGTTGGACAGAGTGGCAGCTCGGCGGCTTTGACTGATGGAAGCACGGCGGCCTCGTCGTCGCTGGAGAAGCCGGACTACGCGAGCCTTGACTCCTCAGGGAACCTCATCCTGGATGATTACAACAGTGGCGTCGTGGTGCTCGCAAGGTCGGCGACGAATCCCGGTTACGTGTTGGGCAACGATTGCGGGACCGGATCGACTGCGTGCGTCTGGACCCAGGGCGACGTCTTCACGCTGGCCGGATCGTGGAGCGGCTGCGGAAGTGGTAGCGATGGCCAGGCCGGTATTGACTGGAACTTCTGCGAATCTCGAGGTGTCGCGGTCGATTCGAGTGGCAACGTCGTCATCGCAGACTCGGACAACGGTCTGCTGGTCGTGCTCGCCGAGTCCGCCACGAATCCCGGCTACCAATTAGAGAACGACTGCGGGACCGGATCTACCGCGTGCGCCTGGACGCCCGGTGACATCTTTGTCTTGACTGCTGATCCCTATAACTCGGGAACCTCGCCGTCAGCCGGGTCACCCAGCCTGGGCACCGATACGGCAGTTTTCTTTCCGTCGGGGAACACGTTCGACGGCCAGGGCAACCTCCTGTTCGCCAATAACCAGTACCAAGTGATCGACATGCTCGCGATGTCGAGTTGCTCGAGTGACTGCCCCTACGGACTCGCCACCATCAACCAAGGCGATATCTATCTCCTCGCCGGAGGTGCCACGTCGAACCCGGGCACCTACGGCGAGCACGGATCACCTACGTCGGCCTATTTGGGGGCTTGGAATAACAGTGCCGGAGCTAACTTTCTCGCAATCGACAACGTGAATGGCGCGGTCGTGCTGGCCGACGCGCCAATCAACACGGTGCGTACCTTCGACGGTGGCGAGATCGCCGTGACCACCACGACGTACCGCGCACCGCCGATCAGAGAAGCGACCACGACGACGTCAACCACCACGACGTCGACCACGACTACGACCACGACCACGACTATGCCGACCACCACGACGACACTCGCGCCTCGGCCACGGATTCGCGCGAACTTCTACTTCGCCCTGGATGTGACGGTCCTCAGCGCCGCGCAAAAGTCCCAGCTCGGATCCATCGCGCGAGCGGTGCGCAACGAGCGTATCGCCGCGCTCAGCGTCGTTGGTTATTCGGACCCATTGAGTCAAGGTGGGGCCGCGAACGCAATAGGCGTGGCCCGGGCCAATGCGGTCGCCGCGTACCTGCACCAACGACTGGTGTCGCTGGGTGACGGCGCAGTGACAATCGGTAGGCGTAGCGGCGGAGTACTCAAGAACAGGCCCTATTCGAATGATCGGGTGGCGGTGCTCACCAGCTGATCGGCGAGCAAATCTCTGCGCGGTTGCCGATTCGCGNNTTTTTCAGTGGCCAGCGGGTGGGCACTGAGCATCCATTCGAGCAAGGGGACCAGCGCGTTGATGTTGCCACGCACTTTGATGCGTCCTTCGCGCAGTGCACCGGCGCTGTCGATGTCCCCTCGAAAGAGAGCTCGCGCGTCGGCGTAACTCAGTCGCAGCAGCGTGTCGGCCAGCAGGTTGTCACCGGGGTCAGCCTTCGCCTCGCGTTCGCGAATGGTCAGGGTGAGCGCGTGCGGCGCTCCGCCGGGGGCGTCGGTCATCTCGATCACGATGCGAAAGACCACGTCGCGCTTGACCGGGACTGGCCCGGCCTTCGCCAGGGTCTCGTTGAGCCGATCGAACCAGGAATCGCTGAGAAAGTCGGCCACAATCTACGGTGCGGGCTGCACGTCGGCGTCGGCGGCCGAACGGTTCGTCCTTCGTAGAATCTTTCGACCGAGCCACGCCACGGGGTCGTACGCGACGTCGACGACGCGCTCCTTTAGCGGGATGATCGCGTTGTCCGTGATGTGGATGTGCTCGGGGCAGACTTCCGTGCAGCACTTGGTGATGTTGCAGTAACCGAGTCCCATCTCCTCACGAACGAGGTGGCGTCGGTCGTTCTGGTCCAGCGGGTGCATCTCGAGTTCGGCGTAACGGATGAAGAACCGAGGACCCGAGTAGGAGGCCTTGTTGTCCTCGTGGTCGCGGATCACGTGACAGACGTCCTGGCAGAGGAAGCATTCGATGCACTTGCGGAACTCCTGGCCGCGCTCGACGTCCTCTTGGAACATGCGATAGCCCCCCTCGGGCATGGGCGGGGGCAACAACGCCGGGACCTTCTGGGCCTGGACGTAGTTGAACGAGACGTCGGTCACCAGGTCGCGGATGATCGGGAACGTCTTCATCGGGGTCACCGTCACCTCGCCCTCGGGCAACTGGTCCATACGCGTCATGCACATGAGTCGAGGCTTGCCGTTTATCTCGGCTGAACACGAGCCGCACTTGCCGGCCTTGCAGTTCCATCGGCACGCNNAGGTCGGGTGCCTCGGTCGCCTGGATCCGGTGGATGACGTCCAAGACAACCTCACCCTCGTTCTGGGTCAACGTGTAACTCTCGAAGTCGCCGCCGTTCGCGTCCCCGCGCCAAACCTTCATCGTGACCTCGGCCATTAGTGGTCCTCCTCGAGCAGTGCTTTGAGATCGTCGGGCATCTCGAGCAGCGGCGACTCGACGGTATCGATCGGGCTGTCCCAATTGCCACCGTTGGTCGAATGGGCGAAATTGAACTTTGCGAACGCCGGGTCGGCCGCGGGGAAGTCTTCTCGCGTGTGACCGCCTCGCGACTCCTTGCGCAGCGTGGCGCCCCGGGTGACGGTGCGACAGACCGTCAACATCGCGGGCAGGTCCGTCGTGAGGTTCCAACCGGGGTTGTAGGCCCGGCCACCCTTTACGGCGATGTTCTTCACACGTTCGGTGAACTTATCGAGTTCGGTGGCGGCGAATTCGAGCTCGCTCGCGGTGCGGATGATGCCGACGTTCACCTGCATCATCTCTTGGAGGTCGCGTTGGATGTCGTAGGGGTTCTCACCGCTCGCGCGATCAAAGGGCGCCAAGGCCTCCTTCACTGCTGCTTCCACTTCGCCCATGTCCAGTGTCGTCGCGGCCTGGCCGGACTCCACGTAATCCGCGGCTCCCATGCCCGCGCGCTTACCAAAGACGACGAGGTCGCTGAGCGAGTTGCCACCGAGCCGGTTGGCCCCGTGCATGCCCCCGGCGACCTCGCCCGCGGCGAAGAGTCCCGGCGCCAGGGTCGCGGCGGTCTCGGCGTCGACCTTGACGCCGCCCATGATGTAGTGACACGTTGGGCCGATCTCCATGGGGTCGGTCGTGATGTCGACGCCGGCGAGTTCCATGAACTGGTGGTACATCGACGGCAAGCGACGACGGATGAACTCGGGACTGCGCCGCGAGGCGATGTCCAAGAACACCCCGCCGTGGGGGCTGCCGCGACCGGCCTTCACCTCGGTGTTGATCGCGCGCGCGACCTCGTCGCGGGGCAGCAGTTCGGGCGGACGGCGTCCCGCGGTATGGTCGTCGTACCACTTGTCCGCTTCCTCCTCGGTCTCGGCGGTCTCGGCGCGGAACATGTCGGCGACGTAGTTGAACATGAAGCGCTTGCCCTCGGAGTTACGAAGCACGCCACCGTCGCCGCGCACCCCCTCGGTCACGAGCAGTCCGCGCACGCTGTGCGGCCAGACCATGCCCGTGGGGTGGAATTGGATGCATTCCATGTCGATCAACTGGGCGCCCGCCCACAGGGCCATCGCGTGGCCGTCGCCGGTCCCCTCCCAGGAGTTCGACGTGAACTTCCAGGACTTACCAGTTCCGCCCGTGGCGAGGATCACCGACTTGGCGCCGAAGGTGACGAATTCGCCGCTCGGTCGCCAGTAGGCGACACAGCCCGCCACCCGGCCGTCGGCGTCGTGGACGAGCTTGAGGACCTTGCACTCCATGTACACGTCGGTGCCCATCGAGACGACCTTTTGCTGGAGGGTGCGGATCAGCTCGAGCCCGGTGCGGTCGCCCACGTGCGCGAGTCGCGCGTAGCGGTGACCGCCGAAGTCGCGCTGGAGGATCTTGCCGTCCTTGGTCCGGTCAAAGAGGGCGCCCCATTGTTCGAGTTCCCAGACCCGATCGGGCGATTCCTTGGCGTGCAGTTCGGCCATGCGGTAGTTGTTCAGGTACTTGCCGCCGCGCATGGTGTCACGAAAGTGCACCTTCCAGTTGTCCTCGGGATAGACGTTGCCCATGGCGGCCGCCATGCCACCCTCGGCCATGACCGTGTGGGCCTTGCCGAGCAGGGACTTGGTGACGATGCCCACGCTGAGGCCGCGCTGCTTGGCTTCGATGGCGGCGCGCAACCCGGCGCCGCCGGCGCCGATGATCAGTACGTCGTACTCGTGGTGTTCGTAGTCGGTCACGATGTTTCCTTGTTCCTAGAAGATCTTGTAGTCGGTGAGCGCACCCGAGGCGACCAGACGCACGTACACGTCAGTGAGTGCCACGAAGATGAGCGACGTCCAGGCGAGGTTCATGTGCTTGGAGTTGAGCGGGGTGAGCAACTTCCAGAAGCGGTAGCGCAGCGGGTGCTTGGAGAAACTCTTGAGCCCCCCGCCGCACAGGTGCCGACAGGCGTGACAACTAAGCGAATACGCCCAGAGCAAGACGGCGTTCACGCAGAGCACGATCGTGCCGACGGTGACACCTAACCCGAGTCCGGGCTGTTGAAAGGCTCGCACGGCGTCGTAGGTGAGCAGCACATTGAAGATCAAACCGGCGAAGAAGAAGTAGCGGTGCAGGTTCTGCATGATGAGCGGAAAGCGCGTCTCGCCGGTGTAGGTCCCGTGGGCGTCGGCGACCG
Source organism: Acidimicrobiaceae bacterium (assembly GCA_003160115.1). Classification (GTDB taxonomy): domain Bacteria; phylum Actinomycetota; class Acidimicrobiia; order Acidimicrobiales; family RAAP-2; genus RAAP-2. The sequence continues at coordinate 23,134 of PLQL01000018.1, read as the reverse complement.
CGCACGACGGTGGCGACCACCAGAAGGCTCGGTAGTAGCTGCGACGGTAGTAGTAGCAGGTGAGTCGAAATCCCAAGGGGAAGATCAGGATCAACAGAGCCGGCGAGAGCGACCCGACGCCAAAGGCGAAGCCGACCTTGGAACCGGCCACGCAGTGGTCTGAGAGGCACGGCGAGTAGAAGGGGCTGATCAGGTCGCGGTGCACGTTCGCACCGACGTAGTAGTAGCGGTTCTGGAAGGCCGCCCAGGTCGAGTAGATGACGAAGGCGGTCAGTACCGACATCGTCACCACGGGTTGGATCCACCAACGGTCCTTGCGCAGGGTGGTGACGCCGGGACCACCGCGCGCGCCGCCGAGGACCACCTTCGTCGTGCTCTCCATGACCGCCACAACCACTCCTTCGTACGGTGGTGACGAGCAAAGGCCACGTCACAGCAACGTTCCCCATACTAGGCAATCGCTCCAAGGCCCCCCGTAGACGAAAGTCCTTGTTTTGCTTTGTTCATTGGTCTTTGGCGAGCACGAAGCACGATGACGGGACCGGGGCGCCGTGAAAAACCGCCCTCGTCGCTCGAACCGAGGGCGGTCTTTGATGGCGTCCTCGCGGGCCGCCGGTTGGTCACGCGATGATCAACGAGGGGTGGTGCTCGCTATTCGTCCAAGTGCGGTTGCGTGGTGCGAAAGGTCGAACGACGCTCCTCTTCGATGAACTCGCGGGCGACGAAACCAAAGCTCGTGCGCTCGTAGTAGGTGAGCCCGCTGAGCGGTGGCGAGTAGGCGTGGATGCTCACCGCCGGGTCGCCGGTCTCGTGCACGACGTCGTGTACGTAGTCGGTGCCGAAGGAACCGTAACCGCCGGGTCCGAAGATCGCCGAGTCGACGCCGATGCTGTCCTTCGCGCGGTGGTGTTCGCGCAGTGACCCCTGAGTCACGCGAAAGGCTCCCGCGGATCCGCCGTGGTCGTGCCAGTCCGATTCCTGGTCGTTCTCCCACGTGAGTAGCTTCACCTCGTAGCCGGGCGTGCGATAGAGAAGCAACCACCACCGACTCTGGTGGTCGGCGACGATCAGGTCCTGCCAGAGATCGGGACGCGCGGCGATGGTGTTCACGACGAGTTCGAGTTGCTCGGGGCTGAGTCGCGCGTGAGGCAGGTTCAACGTCGCGAGCACTTCGTGGAGTTCCTCGGCTCGTTCGTGTGGTGCCTCACTGATTCGTTCTACAAAGCTAAGTGACACGCTGGCTCCTTTGTTGGGTATTTTCTAGTATTTCTCTAGAATAAGTAGTAATAAAGAGTAGGTCAAGCAGTGTGGGTTGATTCTCACTGTTTTCTAAGGTTCGCCTTGGTCTGGCGAATGCGGGCCGCTCGCAAGCGACGCGGTTTTCCTAGTACTTACCGCCGCGGCGCCCTTCGGCGGTGCCGCCCAGCAAGGCCCAGACCACGAGTCCGAGTCCCGGGACGAGGAACCAGATCCCAAAGACGAGGGCCAGGACGACGAAGAACGCGCCCATGCCTAGGGTGAAGGGCCAGATCGAGGTGCCAGGGAACGTGCCCACGAAACCGGCTCCCTGGCCCTGGGTGGCGTTGGGGTCGTCCTCGGGGCGGGCCCGCATGCGCCGACTCCACCAGTAGTAGTAGCTACCGGGAAGGAAGCAGAGCAGCATGCCCGCGAACATCATCACGCCGCCCGCGTTCTCGAGGCTCCAGTTCCAGTAGACGGCGCACATGAGTCCGAAGAACAGTCCCAGACCGAGCAGGACCTTGGCTTCTACCCTCATGAGCTCGACACCTCGTCGTGGTGTTCTTCGGGGTGAGTGCCGTGGCCGAGCGATCGATGCTCGGGGTGGTTGTAGTCCCAGGTCGGACGCTCGGAACGAATCTGGGGCAGACGGTAGAAGTTATGGTGCGGCGGCGGCGACGTGGTGAACCACTCGAGGGTCTGGGCGTCCCAGGGGTTGTCGCCCGCGGGGTAACGCTTCCAGCTCACGGCGACGTTCACGACGAACAGGATCGTCGAGACGCCGATAAGCACGGCACCAAAGGTGCTCAGGTCGTTGAGGAACTTCCACTGCGGATCGTGCGGGTAGACCGCGACGCGACGGGGCATGCCTTCGAGTCCCAGAATGTAGAGAGGGAAGGTGAAGACCTGCGTGCCAATGAACAAGAACCAGAACTGGAGCTTGCCGATGCGCTCGTTGAGCAGATAGCCCGTGATCTTGGGACCCCAGTAGTAGAGCGCGCCCATACCCGCAAGCACGAGCGCCATCACGACCGAGTGGAAGTGCGCGACCACGAAGTAGGTGTCGTGGGTGAAGAAGTCGAGCGGTGGGCTCGCCAGGTAGATGCCCGTCAGTCCACCGATCAGGAACGTGACGACGAAGCCGATGGCCATCAGCATGGCCGTGGAGAACCATATCTCTCCTCGCCACATGGTGCCGATCCAGTTGAATATCTTTATCCCCGTCGGCACCGCGATCAAAAGGCTCATGATCGAGAAGAACGGTAAGAGCACGACGCCGGTGGTGAACATGTGGTGCGCCCAGACGCCCAGCGACAAGGCGGCGATCGACAGCGTCGCGAAGACCATGCCCTTGTACCCGAAGACGGGCTTGCGCGAGAACACCGCGAGGATCTCGGTCGCCATGCCGAAGAACGGCAGGGCGAGGATATAGACCTCGGGATGGCCCCAGAACCAGAAGATGTGCTGCCAGAGCACCGGGACACCACCTCCCTGGACCGAAAAGATGTGCGTACCGAAGTGTCGGTCGCAGTAGAGCATGATCAGACCGGCCGTCAGGACCGGAAAGGCCAACAGGATCAGGATCGCGGTCACGAGCATGTTCCAGGTGAAAATCGGCATGCGGAACATCGTCATGCCCGGTGCGCGAAGGTAGAAGATCGTCGCACAGAGGTTGACCCCGGTGAAGATCGCCGAGAATCCCGTCAGCAGCAGGCCACCTATCCACAGGTCCGCTCCCGCACCGGGCGTGTTCACCGAGTTCGAGAGCGGCGCGTAGGCGACCCAGCCGAAGTTGGCGGCGCCCCCGGCGGTGAAGAAGCCCGACAACATGGTGATGGCGCCGGTCAAGTAGAGCCAGTAGGACAACGCGTTCAGACGCGGGAAAGCCATGTCGGGCGCGCCGATCTGGATGGGCACCATGATGTTCGCTAGGGCGCCGAAGGCGAAGGGGCCGGCGAACAGGTAGATCATGACCGAGCCGTGCATCGTGAACAGCTCGTTGTACTGGGCGAACGAGACGAGCGTGCCGTTGGGCGTGGCGAGTTGGGCGCGCAGGATCTCGGCGAACGCGCCGCCGATCACGAGCATGATCACCGAGGTGATGGTGTAGGAAAGGCCGATCACCTTGTGGTCGGTCGTGGTGATCCACTTGAGGATGCCCGTCGGACCGTGATGCTCGTCGTGGCCGTGCTCTTCGATCGCCTCGTGGGCGGGAGGAACGGGAGGAAGTTGGACTGGCGGATCGAGTAGGTCGGTCATCTCGTTATCTCCCGAACTTCGTGGTTGAGCCCTTGGCGGGGACGATGGCGGAGGTCTGCTGGTAGGTCGTCTTGGCGGCGGCCTTGGCGGCGGCGGCGTCGGCGGGGTTGTTGAACGTCGCGATCCAGGCCGCGTACTCGCTCTGGCTGACGACCTTCACGCGAAACCACATGAGCGAGTGGTAGAGCCCGCACAACTGGGTGCACTGACCGAAGTACGTACCGGTGTTCTGGGCCATGATCGTGAACTCGTTCTTCACCCCGGGCAGTGCGTAACGAGAGAAGTTGAAGGCCTTGACGTAAAAGCCGTGGATCACGTCTGACGACGTCAAGTTGAAGTGCACGTTCTCGCCCACGGGCATCACCATTTCAGGGTTCTGCGTGGTCTGGCCGTAGACGAAGGCATTCGTGCCGGGATACGTGAACTTCCAGCCCCACTGGAAGGCGTTCACGTTGATGGTGACGTTGGTCGTGGGGTTGGCCGTCTCCTTATTCTCCACCACCAGCGTGGCGGCGAACAGGCCAAAGACGATCAGGATGGGAACCACCGTGTAAGCGAGTTCGAGGGGAATGTGGTACTGACTCTGCTTGGGGATGTTGTCACCCTTGCGCCGATAGCGCAGCACCGCGTAGAGGATCAACAAGCAGACGAAACCACCGATGACGACGGCGAGAATCGAGAACCACTGCCAGAGGTGAAAGACCGACTTGGAACTGGTTGACGCGCCGGCGCTCGCGCCAAAGGAGGGCACGGTACAACCCGACAGGGCGAGAGCGGCCAATGGGAGTGCAACGGTACGCCGTAGACGGCGCCACCGGCGCGCACGGACCGTTGCACCCTGTGGGGGCAGGGCGGGTGTTTGCACACCACGACACTAGCCAGTATTTTAAGTCGCAGACCTCACATAATTGTGAAACGCCTTATCCCCGTTGGCGATAGCGCCCTAGTACTCGTCGCCCGTGCTCTCGCGTGCGGCCCAGTTGAAGACGCCTTTGGCCATGGTCGAACTCGCCCGCTCGGCCCGGTCACTGAAGATGCGCTGGCGCGCCGCGGCGATGCCCGGGTCGTCGGGCGTGGCGAGCCAGGCCATCTCGATCAGGTGTCCCGCGAGCCGCTCGTCGTTGGACGAGCCGCTCCGCATGAGCGACAGGGCGCGATCGGCGAGTCGCCCGGCCCCGCCCGAAAGCTCGGTGATCTCGCGCGCGAGTGCTCGGTCGTTCGCCGGCTTGAGGGTGGCGGGATTACCGTCCCACCATCCGCCGTAGAGGCGCCAGATGTTGTGCACGATGAATTCCGGCTCGTCGTAGACGGGCTGGAGGAAGGGCCGGTCCGCCAGGTGGGCGGGTACGACGACGTCGCTCACGACGTCGCTCAGACGCGCACCGGCGTTCATCATCGCGAGCGTCTGGTCGACGATGCTCTCGAGGAATTCGGCGGTCTCGGTCAGCGCCTGGTGGATGCGATCCGGTCCGATGATGGGCAGGCCGTGGCCGGGTAGGAGAAAATGCGCGTCGAGTTCGGCCATGCGTCGAAGGGCCTGGGCCCACTCACGTGGATAGCGCTGGACCTTCTGGGGGTTCCCGGCGTTCGGGCTCGACCAGACGAAGAGGTCCCCGGTGCAGAGCACCCTTTTTTGGGGAAGCCAGGTAACGGTCGCGTCGTCGGTCTCACCCTTCTCGTGGCGCAGATGAACCTCGAGTGAACCGACGTGGAGCTGGTGCTGGTGGACGTAGGTCTCGTCGGGGTAGCGGTAGGTCGTGGGCCAGATCAGGTCCTTCAGGCCGAACTGGCGCCGGTTCACCGTCTGGTTGTAGCCCGCGGTCATCACGTAGCGGTCGAAGCGTCGTGGCAAGTGTTCGTGGGCAATGACGTGCGGCGCTCGCCAGCCGTTCTTTTCGGCCTCGGCCTCGAAGAGCCCGACGCCAAAGACGTGGTCGATGTGGCCGTGTGAGAAGACGGCGGTGTTCAGGGGCTCGTTCGACCAGCGCCGTAACTCGGCGTGCATCGTGGGTGCGGTGAACGACGAGCCGGTGTCGACCATGAACAGTCCGTCATCGGTCGCGAAGGCCGAACAGTTGCCGAAGGTGGGAAGAAAGGCCACGTCGTCGGTTATCTCGGCGAGAGCGCCCCCGAAGATGATCGGATGATGATCCTTGATTGAGGCCTCGCCGCGCCAGAGGCGATCAGCGAGTTCAACGACGTCCACGAAGAACTACTTGTCGGCCTCGGGCTTGGTCTCGCTGGCCTTGGCCGCCGACTCGTCAGACGCGTTGGTCGCGTCGGTACCGTTCTTGCCGGCCTTTAGCCCTTTCTCGAACTCGGTCTTCGCCGAGCCGAGGTTACGGGCCAATTTCGGAATAGCGGCACCGCCAAAGACCAGTACCGCGACCACGATGACCACGATGAGCAAGTCGGGTCCAAAAATCTCGCCTAAAAACACTGTCTTCTCCTTTACCGCACGTATCGACACAGTACTCCGTGGAGCGAGAAGCAGTACGGCCAGGCCCGGACTGGGCTTTGACGGCGCTTTAGGCCAGAATGCTTCGATGACCAGAGCACCCTCGGCCACCGTTCGTGACGCGCTCAGCGTCTCGTTGACCGTTGGTTTCTACGGGGTGGCCTTTGGCGCGGCGAGCGTGGCGGCGGGGTTCTCGGTCCTGCAGAGTTGTCTGTTCTCGTTGCTCACGTTCACGGGCGCGAGTCAGTTCGCGGCCGTGGGCGTGGTCGCCTCGGGCGGCGCGGGTCTCAGCGCCATCGCCGCAGCGGCGATGCTCGGCACTCGCAACGCCCTCTACGGGATTCAGATGGCCCCGCTGTTAAAGGTGAAGGGGCTAAAGCGCGCCGCCGCCGCTCAGATCACGATCGACGAGTCAACCGGGGTCGCCCTCGCCCAGGCGTCGCGCGGTACCGAGGCGATGCGTTTCGGCTTCTGGCTCACGGGCACCGGCGTGTTCATCTTCTGGAACGTGTTCACCTTCCTCGGTGCCTACGGCGCCAAGTCGCTCGGCAATCCGGCCTCGTGGGGACTCGACGCCGCCGTTCCCGCGGCGTTCCTCGGACTGGTGTGGCCGCGCCTCGAGACGACGTTCCTTCGGATCGTCGCCGCGAGTGCCATGGTCTTTGCGCTGCTGGTGACACCCTGGTTGCCCGCAGGGCTACCGATCATCGCCTCGGCCCTGGTCGCCGTGACGTTCGGGTGGCGCGAGCGATGAGCGCCACCATGCTCTGGGTGGTGTTGATCGCCACCAGTGCTTTCTGTTTCGCCATAAAACTCGTCGGCCACAGCGTGCCCGACCGGTGGCTCGCCAACGCTCGGCTCCAGCGCATCAACGCGCTCATCCCGATTGCCTTGTTGAGCGCTCTGGTGATCGCCGAAGGACTCGTGACGAAAACCCACGTCGTGATCGATCACCGTCTCGCGGGACTCGCGGTGGCGCTCGCGGCGCTCTTCGCCAAGGCGCCGTTCCCGGTGGTGGTGGTCGCGGCGGCCGTCACCTCAGCGCTCGTGTACCACCTGCACTAACCGGCGATCGCCACGCCGAGCACGAGTGCCGCGATCGAGGCCAACGCGCCCACGCCCGCGTAAATTCCACGACTCTTCGGGCTCGTGGCCTTGGTGTGCATGAACGTGCCCGCGCCCGCGACGACGACGCAGACCATCTTGATGCCGAAGACCGCGTTCCAACTCGAAGAGGCGTCGGCGTGGTTGATCGCCAGGTAGTTCCAGACCCCGGTGGCGACCAGGAGCCAAAAGGCCGGCCAACTCAGACGACCGAAGGCTTGGGCGATCTTTCGCGGGGCACCTTCACCGAACTCGCGAACGGTGGGCAGCAGTCCGAGCACGACGAATTGACCACCCACCCATACCGAGGCGGCGAGCACGTGCAAGGTGAGTCGAACGATGCTGAGGCCCGAGGCGAGTTGCAGCTGTTCTGCCGTGGCGAGCAAGACCCGGCCCATCTACTTGGCCTGCCAGTTGGGTTCGCGTTTCTCCGCGAAGGCGATCGCCCCTTCCAGGGCGTCGGCACTTGAGCCGATGACGCCGAAGGCCTCGTCGTTGACGACCCACGCCGCCGCCTCATTGAGTTCGATCGCCTGGTGCATCACGCGCTTGGAGGTGCGCACGGCGAGCGGCGCGTTCTTGGCGATGCGCTCGGCGAGCGCGATCGCGGCGTCGAGCACCTGGTCGCCGGGCACGACACGATTGACGAGCCCGAGTTCGTAGGCGCGCTGCGCGTCGATGGGGTCCGCCGTCAGCGCCATCTCGTAGGCGACCGCGAGCGGCACGCGCTTGGGCAGCCGGATGAGCCCGCCGGCACCCGCGATGAGTCCTCGCTGGGCCTCGGGTATGCCGAACTTGGCGTGGTCCGCCGCGATCACCATGTCACAGCTGATCATCATCTCGAAACCGCCCGCGAGCGCCGAACCGTTCACCGCGGCGATGAGTGGCTTGGGGAAGTCACGCTTGGTGAGGCCCCCGAAACCCTTCTCGGTGATCGGGAACTCACCGGTCGCGTAGGCCTTCAAGTCCATGCCGGCCGAGAAGGCCTTGTTGTCCGCGCCGGTCAGGACGACGACCCAGATGTCGTCGTTGGACTCACAGTCGTCGAGGGCGTCACTGAGCGCGAGCGCGGCCGCGCGGTTCATCGCGTTACGGGCCTCGGGCCGGTTGATGGTGAGTATTTCTACGTGTCCGCGCCGTTCGCGCAGTAGTTCGTTCGCCATGGGATCTCCTTTGTTCGCGCCCCGGGGCACCGAGAGTGACGCTAGTTGAGAGCGATTCGAACGTGCGAAACTGGCGCCGTGACCACTCGCCCCTTCGTCCTCGCCACGCTCGAGGGCTACAGCGTCGAGGGCGGATTTGATCGGCCGTACGAACCCGCGACGTGCTTCTCGCCCACGGTTTCCCTAGGTCGTCACGCCGGTCCGGGCGACGCGGACGGACTCTGGCGCGACTACGAACGTGTGCTCGACCTGGCCGCCCCGCTGGGACTCGACGGGGTGCGCCTCGGGCTCGAGTGGGCTCGCCTCGAACCGCATCGCGATCAGTTCGACGACATCGCCATGGCGCGCTACCTCGAGGTCATTCGATACGCGAGGTCGCTGGGACTGCGCGTCAGCGTGGCGACGATCGGTGAAGCCTGGCCGGCGTGGCTGGGACTCGAGGCGTGGCTGCTGCCCTGGGTCGCCCCTCGCGTGCGCCACTACGTGCGTCGGGTCGTCGCGTCACTGGGTGACGAAGTCGACGGCGTGGTGCTCTTCGCCGAACGAGACAGCATCTTGCGGCGCGGGTTCCTCGAAGCCAGCGCACCACCCTGGCGCCGCAATGCTCAACTCGACTTCGCGAGCGCGTCGGAGCAGGTGCAGCGGATCAACGCCGAACTGGGCGACGATCCCGAGGTCGGACCTCGCCTGGTGAGGCGCACTCGCAGTATCGACCTCGACCAGCTCGCCCTTGCCCAAGCGCTGTCAGAAGACGTCACCGAGGTGTACGTGCGTGCACTGGTAAAGGGCAAGGGACCAACCGCCGCGAACAACGGACTGCTCGTCAAGCACGGTGGCGAATGGCGAGTTGCGCCCGAGCCTGACGTCCTCGAGGCGTTGGGTTAACCGGGTTCGTGCTCGCGCTCGAGGTCACGGCGTCGGCGCAGGAAGTAGATGGTGACGATGACCACGACCAAGACGACGAGGATCGCAATGCCGAACCAACTCGCGTACCGTTCGATCTTGGTCAACGCGGTGCCCGCGAAGTAACCGAGTAACGAATAGGCAACACCCCAGGCGACGGCGCCGGACGCGTTGGCGACGAGGAACTTGCGATACTTCATTCGACTCAGACCCGCGAGTCCCGGCATCACGGCACGCAGGAACGCGGTGAAACGACCGAGGAAGACGTAGAACGGACCGCGTTTGCGAAGTCCTTCGATGGCGCGGTCCACGTCCTCTCGTCGCCGTTGCAACATCTTCATCTCGAGGATTCGAGAACCCCAGCGTTGTCCGACGAAGTAGCCCACCGAATCGCCGATGATCGCTGCCACGACCACCAGCACGCACAGCGCAACGATATTCACGCGACCTTGGCTCGCGACGACGCCCGCCACGATGACCGAAGTCTCACCAGGTAACACGAAGCCGATGAAGAGCGCGGCCTCGCCAAAGACCAAGAGAGCCACCACCGTGTAGACGAGGCCCGACGGCAGACTCTGGATCTTGTCCACGAAAAATGAGACGATAGAAGCGTCGAGCATCCAATCATTCTTGCTTATGGTTCAACATCGACTGCCGTGTTCGTCACATTTCCTTACGGTGGCATGAACCAGAGTCTTCGAGAGCTCGAGGTACGTAAACATCTCATAAACACTTGCCGCCGGGAAGAAGAGACCTATTTTTTCTGTGGCAGCATTGATCGTGGCCAAACATCTACACACCCGCGCCGTGCAAAAGTCAACGCGTCGCGTCTCCTCCACGACGGCCTTCAAGAGACCGCCGGTTCGGTCCTGGCTGCTCGCCGAATGGGCACTCGTGCCGCTGCGCCTCTTTCTCGGTGTCACCTTTCTTTACGCGGGACTCCAGAAACTCTCCAACCCGGGTTTCTTCGACGGCAAGGCGGCGAACTCAATCCAGGCTCAGATGGCCGGGTCGGCACGCTTCAGTCCGGTCCACGGTCTCTTGACGCCGCTCTTGCACTACGCGGCGACAATTGGCTACACGATTGCGTTCGGCGAGGTGGCGATCGGCCTGGGAATTCTGGTCGGACTCTGGACGAGGGTCGCCGCCATTGCAGGCGCGCTGCTCTCGTTCATGTTGTTCCTCACGGTGAGCTTCCATTCGTCGCCCTATTTCACCGGGGCCGACATCGTCTTCTTCTTTGCGTGGATGCCCTTCATCGTCGCCGGTGGTGGTTCGCGACTTTCGATCGATGGATGGCTCGCCGGACGAGCGAATCGGGGCGCCAGCTCTGAGTCATCGCAGTTTGTGCCCATTGAGTTCGCACTCGTCCAGCGCATGTGCGGTAACTTCTCTGCGAACACGTGTCGAGCTCGCGCGGGCGCCGCGTGTGACGCGGCGTTCTGTCCCGTATTGATTGGTGGTCCGTCACATGGCGCCGGTGGTGCCGGCGAAGTTGATCGTCGTGCCATGATGATCGGCGGTGCGGCCGTCACCGCCGTGGCGCTTGGTCTCGGGGTCAAGGTAGTTGGTGCCCAGTTGAACCACGCGAGTGTGGCATCGTCGACCAGTTCGCAATTGTCGCTCGGCGACACCACTACGACCGCCACGGCACCACCTTCGACCACTACGACCGCGCCGACTACTACGACGACCCACGGACCCGCGACCACGACGAGTGAAGTGACCACCACGACCGAAGCGACGACGACCACGACGATTGCCCAGAACCAAGGGACGCTCTTGGGAAAGGCCAGCCTGATTTCGGTCGGCAGACCGGGGACGTTTACCGTTCCTTCGACGGGTGACCCGGCAATCGTGATCGAGTTGGCCGCGAAAGACTACGTCTCGTACGACACGGTCTGTCCGCACCTGGGCTGCACGGTGCAGTTCGCGCCGTCGGCCAATCTGATGATCTGTCCTTGCCACGGTTCGCAGTTCAAAGTGAGCGACGGTGCGGTGATTAATGGTCCGGCACCACGTGGTTTGACCAAGCTCGATGTCGTCGAGGGGAATGACGGTAACCTCTACCTCAAATGAGTGAAGGTTCACGCCGAGTCCTCGTCATTGAGGACGACTACGATCTTTCGCGCGCGGTCGCGGACTTGCTCACCGACGACGGTTTTCTCGTCGACCAGCGTTACGACGGTGAGAGTGGTCTCGCTCGGGCCCGTGAGGAGAACTACGACGTCATCGTGCTCGACATCATGATGCCGCGTCGCAACGGGTTTAACGTCTGTCTCGACTTGCGCGCGGCCGGAGTCAACACGCCACTGCTCATGCTCACCGCCAAAGACGGCGAGATGGACGAGGTAGAAGGCCTCGAGGTCGGTGCGGACGATTTTCTGCGCAAGCCGTTCGAGCGCTCAATTCTGCTGGCGCGAATACACGCGTTGCTTCGTCGCTACGAGCGCAATCGCCCTCAACGTCTTACCGTGGGACCGGTGTCGCTCGACGCGCTTCGCCGCAAGGCGACGTCGAACGGGCGAGAGGTGACCCTCACGCCACGTGAGTTCGCCCTGCTCGAGTTCCTCATGCTCAACGCCGACACGCCGCTCGCCAAGAGCGAGATCCTCAGTTCAGTCTGGGGAGGTGACTTCGACGGTGATCCCAATATCGTCGAGGTCTACATTGGTTATCTGCGCCGCAAGATTGATCCCAAGGGTCAACCCTCGATCATCCGTACGGTCCGAGGAGTTGGCTACACCGTGTCCGCCGGCTGATGTTCGATGTCCGTCAGTTGTCCATTCGCGCCAGGCTGACCCTCTTCTTCGTCCTCTCGATCGCGATCGTCCTCGGCTTCACCGGATTCGCACTCGTGAACATCGTGCACCGTTCCCTCGTCACGAGCGCGTCGAACCAGATCGAGACCGAGTTCAGCCAGGCCGACCAGCGCGTCACTGACGGTCCACTGGCGCACCAGAACCGGATCGTGCTGCCCATGCACGGTGACGTCGTGATCCAGGTGACCAACCTCGCGGGCACGCGGGTTTGGGCGGCGAGCTCGGCGATCGTGAACGCGCCGGTGCTCGCGCACACGGAGCCGGATTTCTCCGCGATCAACGCTTTGGACGTGGTGCTCGATCACAGCAACCGCACCGCGCCCTATATCGGTCAGATAAGCCTCGGACAGGTACAGACCCTCTCGACCAAAGGAGGGCCGGCGTTGGTCTACGGCTTCGTCTACGGCGGACCGATTGACCACAGCGTCACCATCTTGCTGGCGAGCGTGGCGATCTCCTTCCCGCTGCTGTTGCTGCTTTCGGGTGGTCTCATCTGGTTCGGCATCGGTCTCGCCCTCGCACCGGTTGAAGCAATACGACGTCGCGTTGACGTGATCGCGGCGCGTGACCTCTCAGAACGGGTGCCCGTGACGGGGGGTGACGACGAGATCGCGCGGATGGCTCGAACGGTGAACGCGATGCTCGAGCGTCTCGAAGCGGCGTCGAAGTTCCAACAGGAGTTCGTTTCGAACGTGAGTCACGAACTGCGCAGTCCGCTGACGACGCTGCTCGCGACGGTCGACCGTGCGGTGAGCGACCAGGACCGGGCCAACTGGTCGGTCGCCGCCGAGACCGTCCTTCGAGAGGGACGACGATTGGACGTTCTGATCGACGACCTGTTCTGGCTGGCGCGCAACGATGAATACCAGGTGGAATCTACGCGAACCGACGTGGACCTGGACGATTTGCTGTTCGAAGAGTCCCAGCGAGTGCGCGCGATGAGCGAACTGAGCGTGGACACGACGCGCGTGACGCCGACCAGGGTGGTGGGTGACCCCGCGATGCTCAAGCGCATGATCCGCAACGTCGTCGACAACGCCGCCAGGTACGCCACCGAGGGACTCATGTTCTCGTGCGACTTCGAAGGTGATGAAGCGGTGGTGACCGTGGGTGACGACGGCGACGGTATCGAGGTCGACACGAGCGACCGGCTCTTTGACCGTTTCGTGCGGGCCGATCCGGCGCGTAGTCGCCACTCGGGTGGGACGGGCCTCGGGCTCGCGATCGTCGCGGAGATAGTCGTTCGCCACGGGGGCAGCGCCCGCTTCGTCAACGTGGCGCGCGGGACGCTGATCGAGTTGCGAATCCGTCGTGACGGTCGAGCGCCGTAGGTTCGATTCGAGCGACGAGGACATAGAGTCGGGAAGATGAACTCGACTGAACTATCTCTCGCCCTCGCCGATCCGATCCAGTTGCTCGGCATGAGCTTCTACTTCACGCCCACGACCACCGAGCGAGCCAAGGCCCACGGGCTCAACGTCTTCGAGTTCTACGGACTCGGTCGCGGTGGCGTGCTCGGTGACGTTGACTTCGACACTGTCTTCGAGGCCTTCACGTTCTTCTCACCCTCGGCGATGGACATGCTCTGGTCCAAGTCGCGCGAGAAGGCCGATCCCGTGGACGTTGCCAACGACCACCTGCTCGCCGCCTTTGCCTTCGCTGACGAGACGTTCGGCGCGATTCCGGTCGCCGTGCTCGACCGATTCGCTCGGGCCGTCTTCAAGGTGGCCAACGCCGTGCCCGCGGGACAGCACGCGCTCTTTGACGGCTACAAGCAGTTCGACGCGCCGCCGAACCCCGTGCACGCGGCGTACCTGGGTGCCATCTTGATGCGAGAGTTGCGCGGTTGTGTACACATCGACGCGGTGAACGAAGTGGGTATCACCCCCGCGCAGGCGGCGTACCTCCAAGAGCCCTTCATCTTCAAACTCCATGGCTACGGCGATGACGACGTGCCCGAGGTGACCCCTGAGTTGAAGGCGAAGAAATTGCGGGCCGAGGAGCTGACCACCATGGCCGAGGTCGCCTACTTTGAAGTCTTGAGTGACGAAGAGCGTCAGGCCCTCTATGACGGGGCGATGGTGATGAACGCCGCCTTGCAGGATCCCGTCGCGGTGACCGTCTAGTCCATGAACGTACGGGGAATCCCTCGCTCGACGCGGTCCCGTCTGCTCTTGCTACTGACCGCCGCCGGGTCCGTCGAGATCCTCTGGGCGATTTACATCGGTCTGTACCTGCCGCCCCACTACGTGGCGAACCATTGGAACGTCGCGTGGGTGGGTCTGGACGTCGCTCAGATCACGATGTTGTTCGCCACGGCCTGGGCGGCCTGGCAGCGACGCGCCATCCTTTCGCTCTTCGCCACTTCCGCGGGGACGCTGCTGATCATTGACGCGTGGTTCGACGTCACCACGGCGCGTCGCGGTGACGTCGTTCAAAGCATCTTGTTCGCGGGGCTGCTCGAATTGCCGTGGGCGATCGTGCTCTTCTGGCTTACGCGCCGCACGATTCGCCAGATTTCACACGTGCGTTACGACGACGTGGCGATGACCAAGATGATGATCCCCGACGAGGAGACCAAGCCTTTTCTCTAATCGAGCTTCGCCCCTTCGAGCTCGAGCAGGAAGCGCTTGACGGGTTCGCCCCCGCCGTAGCCACCTATGCCGTCCATGGCGACGACTCGGTGACAGGGCACGATCACGGGCCAGGGGTTGGCGTGGTTCGCGTTGCCGACCGCGCGCATGGCCCGTGGGCGTTTCACGGCGCTCGCGATCTGGGTGTACGTGCGAACCTGGCCGTAAGGGATCCGCTCGAGTGCGTGCCAGACGTCGTGTTGGAACTTCGTGGCGACGACCGGCGAGAGTCGTACGTCGAAGTCGCGGCGCTTGCCTGCGAAGAACTGTTCGAGTTGCTTGGCGGCGTCGCGCACGCAGCGAGGTGGCGTGCCCGCGCTCGCGCGACCTCGTTCGTGCGGCAGGCAAATACGCGTGACGCCCTGGTCGTCGCCTTCGACGCCCCAGACGCCGACGGGTGAGTTGACGTTCATCCGGAAGGGTTTCATGAATCTCTTTCTAGCGCGAGTACCGTCGAGAAGTGGAACACATCTCGGTGAAAAACGCAGCGATCACGCTATCGGTCCAGGTGGACGGCGAGGGCCCCACGATTCTGTTGCTGCACGGCTGGCCCGACACGTCGGCCGTGTGGGACCAGGTGGCGCCCGCCCTCGTGGAGAACGGGTATCGGGTCGCGGTACCCGACCTGCGCGGCTGCGGGCGTAGCTCCAAGCCCGAGGGCACCGCGAACTACGCCATGCATCTGCTGGTCTCTGACTTGAACGAGATCGTTCGTGCGCTCGAGATCGAGAAGGTGAGTCTCGTGGGTCACGACTGGGGCGCCAATCTCGCCTGGGTAACGACCGCGTACGAGCCTTCGATGGTCGAACGACTCGTCGCGGTGTCGGTGGGACACCCGACGTCGTTCCGCTCGGCGGGTCTCGAGCAACAGATCAAGAGTTGGTACACGCTGCTCTTCGCGCACGAGGGTCTCGGTGAGGCGTTCCTGCGCAAAAACGATTACGAGGCGATGCGAAAGTGGCTGGGCCATCCCCGTGTCGAGGCGGTCATCGAAGAACTCGAACGTGATGGTCAGATGTCGGCCCACCTGCAGTGGTACCGAGCGAACATCCCGCCCGAGGCGTTCGTGGCGCGACCCCCCGTGCTGCCCCCGATTCAGGCGCCGACCCTGGGCGTATGGTCGAGCGGCGACGCGGCGCTGTGCGAGCGCCAGATGACCGACTCGGCCGTGTACTGCGCACAAGGTTTCACCTATTCGCGACTCGAAGGCGTCGGTCACTGGATCCCCCTCGAGGCCGCGGCGCAACTCGTGGAACAAATTGTGACATTCGTACCTAGGCGGTCGCGACCTTTCGATTCGTAGCGTCGAAGAGGGCTGCTAGAAACAGAGTTATGAAAATTGCGCTCTTTAGAGAGTCGCGTGCCGGAGAGACTCGCGTCGCGCTCACGCCCGACGCCGTCAAATCCCTGGTGGGCGACGGCTGGGAAGTGGTGGTACAGCGCGCAGCGGGTGCTCGCTCGCACTTCACCGACGAGGCCTACCAGGCCGTGGGGGCGACGATCGCGGACTCGCCCGCGGGCGAGGTAAATCTCCGCGTCAACCCTCCGACGCTCGACGAGGTGAAGTCACTGCCCGAAGGTTCGCTGCACCTGTCGTTCCTCTCGCCGTTGCTCGCCCAGGACATCGTCAAGGCCCTTAACGACCGTCGCATCACCGTCCTCTCCTTTGACCTATTGCCACGCATCTCCAGAGCCCAGTACATGGACGCCCTCTCGAGTCAGGCGACGGTCTCGGGTTATCGCGCCGCGCTCGCCGGCGCCGAGCACTTCGATCGCTTCTTCCCGCTGTTGACCACGGCAGCGGGAACCATTCGTCCCGCCAAGGTGCTCGTCATGGGCGTCGGGGTCGCGGGCTTGCAGGCGATTGCTACGGCCAAGCGCTTGGGTGCCAAGGTCCGTGCCTACGACGTACGTTCCGCGGCCAAGGAAGAGGCCGAGTCCGCGGGTGCGGTCTTCGTCAAGCTCGGGGTCACCGCCGACGCCGCCGGCGGTTACGCGCGCGAATTGACCGACGAGGAGCGCGCCCAACAACAAGCGGCGTTGCTCGGTGAAGTCGCCGCGGCGGACGTCGTGATCACCACGGCCGCCGTGCCGGGGCGCAAGTCGCCGATCCTGCTCACCACCGCGATGGTCGAAGCCATGGGCGAGGGTTCGCTCGTGATCGACATGGCCGCTGACGGTGGCGGCAACTGCGAACTCACCAAAGCCGGCGAGGTCATCGAGCATCGCGGCGTACGCGTCGTGGGACTCTCGAACCCGCCCGCCGAGATGGGCGCGTCGGCGAGTTTCATGTTCGCCAACAACGTCTTGAAGTTGCTCGCCTTGTTCGGTGCGAAGGGCCAGTTGAGCCCGGACTGGAACGACGAGGTCGTCATCGGGGTCACCGTCGCACGCGACGGGAAGGTAAATCACGCCCCTACGGCTGAGGCGCTCGGTGTCGAGCACGTGGCCATTACCCCTGAAGTGAAGGAGAACGCCTGATGGGCAACACCCTCTTGCAGTACGCCACCGTCTTGATGCTGAGCATCTTCGTGGGCATCGAGATCATCTCCAAAGTGCCCAGCATTTTGCACACGCCTCTCATGAGTGGCTCGAACGCGATCCACGGTGTCATCGTCGTGGGTTCGATGCTCATCCTCGGCGCGGCCAACACGAACCTTGAAGAGGTCCTCGGATTCCTCGCCGTCCTGCTCGGCACGCTCAACGTGGTGGGTGGTTTCGTCGTGACCGACCGGATGCTCGAGATGTTCAAGCCCAAGCCCAAGGCGGCTCCCAAGAGCACTGACGAGGTAAGTCAATGAGTCGTGAAACCCTGATCGACCTCTTCTACCTCTTCTCGGCCACGACCTTCGTCCTCGCCTTGAAGGGTCTCGGGAGTCCCAAACGCGCGCGCTACGGCAACATGGTCGCCGCCTTCGGGATGCTCGTCGCCGTCGTCGCGACGTTCTTCAAGTACGTCGACGGACACCCCTTGCACCACGTATGGCTCATCCTGCTCGCCATGCTCATCGGCGTGTTGGTCGCGGTGCCAGTCGCGCGCTTCGTCAAGATGACCGCGATGCCCCAGTTGGTGGCGATCTTCAACGGTGTCGGTGGTGGCGCCGCGTGCCTGGTGTCGATCACCGAGTTCGTGCACATCAAGGCCAGCCACCCCGCGACCTACGTCACCCTCGAAGTACTGCTCGGCGTCCTCATCGGTACGGTCTCCTTCTCGGGATCGGCGATCGCCTTCGCGAAACTCCAGGAGTTGGTGACCGGGCGCCCGATCACCTACCCCGCCCAGCAGTTCATCAACGCCATCATCGGCGCGGGTGCGTTGGTGCTCATCGTCGTCATCCTCGTTACGGGATCCGAAGTGCTGCTGTGGATCTTGTTGCTGCTGGCCTTTGTCTTGGGCATCGCCTTCGTGTTACCCATCGGCGGCGCGGACGTGCCGGTGCTGATCTCACTGCTCAACGCGTTCACCGGTCTCGCGGTCGCGGCCTCGGGCTTCACGCTCGGCTCGAACCTGCTCATCGTCGCGGGTACCTTGGTCGGCGCCTCGGGTATCTTGCTCACCCGCCTGATGAGTAAGGCCATGGGACGCAGTCTTTCTAATGTGCTGTTCTCCGCCTTCGGTTCGGTGATCACTGCGTCGGGTGACACCACTCGCGACGACGGCCGCACTGTGCGCTCGGGCAGCCCCGAGGACGCGGGCGTGATGTTGAACTACGCCAGTCGGGTCGTCATCATCCCGGGTTACGGCCTCGCCGTCGCCCAGGCCCAGCACGTCGTGCGCGAGCTCGCCGAAGAGCTCGAATCCAAGGGCATCGAGGTCTTCTTCGCGATCCACCCCGTGGCGGGTCGTATGCCCGGTCACATGAACGTGCTGCTCGCCGAGGCGAACGTGCCCTACGAGCAACTGATCGAGATGGACGAGGCGAACGCGGAGCTCAGTACCGCCGACGTCGCGCTCGTGGTGGGCGCGAACGACACGGTGAACCCCGCGGCGGTCGACGACAAGACGTCGCCCATCTACGGCATGCCCATCATCCACGCCGACCTCGCGGAGAATGTGTTGTTCCTTAAGCGCTCGATGCGTCCGGGCTTCGCGGGCATCGAGAACGAACTGCTCTACAACCCCAAGACGACGCTGATCTTCGGCGACGCGAAGGACACGCTCACGAAGATTCTCGCCACCGTCAAGACCGGCTAGGGACTACGACGTGGCCTTGAGCCGAGAAGTGAAGAAGATCAGGATGTCCTCTAAGGCCTTGCGCGTTGGCGATCCTTCGGCGTCGGAGTAGTCCTCGGTGAGCACCGAGTGCGCACCCTTTCGATAGCCCCACGGGTTGGCCTCGGAAGAGTCGATCTCCACGCCCATGAAGTTGTCGCCGAGTTCATTGCGTAGCCGGGCGAATCGCTCGGCGGGAGCGGCCTTGTCGCCGGTGAATCGCAGGCCCATCACGCACAGTCCGTCATCGACACGCTTCTTCACCACCTTGAGGTCGGCGTCACTGATGCCCAGGTCGCTGCGGCGCGATTTGTTGACCGGCATCGGCAACGAAGGCTGACTAAGCACGGGCGCGAGCATGACCTCGTCCACGCTCATCGCGAGTGCGAAACCGCCGGTCAGACACATCCCCACCGCACCCACCCCGGGTCCCCCGCACGCAGCGTGTTCGTGGGTCGCGAGCGCGCGCAAGTACTTCGTGATCGGGCTGGTCTTGGCGGTGGCGAACATGGTGAACTCGCGACTGACGCAGCCGTGCAGCATTGACCTCAAGGCGTAGGGCACGGTCATCTCCTCGCCGGCGGTGCCAAAAAGGTTGGGCAGCACGGCCGTGAAGCCGGCGGCCGCGACTTTGCGGCCGAACGCCGCNNGACGTCGTGGGTCTGCCCCTCGGCGCTGAAGGACGTCCTCTCGAAACCGTCGAGCGCGTGCTCGCCGCGGTGCTTGGCCATTGGTTCCTCGCTTGGTCGAACTACGCAAAGTTAATCAGTTAACTCGTTCAGTTTCGTGATGACGCCGACGTCGAGGGTCACGGCGGCGGCGGCGTTCGCGCTGATTTGTTCCGGCGTCGAGGCGCCCGCGATGACCGAACTCAACTCGGGGTGGCTGAGCAGCCAGGAGTAGGCCAGCGTGAGCAGCGGCACGTCGATCTCGGCGGCGTAGTTGAGCAGCGCGGTGACCTTCGCCTGCAGTTCGTCGCTGAGCCAGTGGGCGCTGCGGTCCGAAGCCATGGTGGCGAGGCGGGTGCCGGCGGGCGGTGGTTCACCGGGATGGAACTTGCCCGTCAAGAGCCCGTTGGCCAGGGGATAGAAGGGCAGGAATCCGAGTTGGAGTTCCTTGCAGGCCTTGAGGACCCCGTCGCGCTCGGGTTCGCGCGCGAGCAGCGAGTACTGGTTCTGGACCGACACGAAGCCGGCCCGGGTGCCCGCCGCGGTCTTCGCCTCGGACAACTGGGTCGCCGTCAGATTCGAACAGCCGATCTCGCGGACCTTGCCTTCGGCGATCAGGCCCTGGAGTGCATTGAGCGTGTCACCGATCGGGACCGTCGTGTCGGGATAGTGCAGCTGATAGAGATCGATGTGGTCCGTGCCGAGTCGGCGCAACGAGTCCTCGCAGGCGGACCTGACGTAGGCGGGTTTGGCGCCGAAATGCGTGTCGTCGATGGGCATGCCGAACTTGGTTGCGATCACCACGTCCTTGCGGCGTTTGCCCAGGGCCTTGCCCAACAGCACCTCTGAACGGGTGGCGCCGTAGATGTCGGCGGTGTCGAAGAAGTTGACGCCCGCGTCGAGAGCGGCGTGCACGACCTTGGTCGTGCTCTTGTGGTCGAGGCGCGATCCGAAGTTGTTGCATCCCAGACCGACCACCGAGACCTCGAGGGATCCGATTGTTCGCTTGTCCATTGCCTTCCTTTGCTCGAAAAGAAGCATACGCAGGATGGATCACGTTGTTTCAATCGCTCGAGAGTGGCTAGTACGATGGTGTCAGAACGAAGGAGTCGTGATGAAGGTCACCGTTGACTACGACCTGTGTACCAGTAACGCCGTGTGCATGGGCATCGCGCCCGAGATCTTCGAAGTTCGCGACGACGGCTTCCTCTACGTCTTGAACGAGAATCCTGGTCCGGAATTCGACGAGCGCCTGCGCGAGGCGGTCGCCAGTTGTCCTAACGGCGCCATCTCCATCGAGGAGTAGTCGATGGCCGGACCTCGGGTCCGCTTCGCGCCGTCGCCCACTGGTTACTTCCACGTGGGTTCGGCGCGGTCGGCCCTCTTCAACTGGTTCGTGGCGCGTCACGACCCCGAGGGCGTGTTCATTCTTCGCATCGAGGACACCGACGAGAGTCGCAACCGTGAGGAGTGGGTCGACGGCATCGTCTCGGCCATGGCGTGGCTCGGACTGGACCTAGACGAGGGTCCCTTTCGACAGAGCGACAATGCTGCTGCGCACGCGCTTTCAATCACCAAGCTGCTGGCGGGCGGTGACCTCTACTACTGCGATTGCTCGACCGAAGAACTCGTGGCGCGAAAGGGTGAGAACAAGACGCCCGGCTACGACGGGTTCTGTCGCGAGCGAGGACTCGAACGAGGGCCCACCACCGCGATTCGCTTCAAGACGCCGCGCGAGGGTCACACGATCGTCCACGACCTCATTCGCGGCGACGTCGACTTCGCCAACAACACCATTGACGACTTCGTCGTCGCCAAGTCCTCGGGGGTTGTGCTCTACGCCCTGGCGAACGTGACCGACGACCGCAACGACGCCATCACGCAGGTCATCCGCGGTGAGGAGCACTTGTCGAACGCCCCCAAGCAGATGTTGCTCTGGGAGGCGCTCAACCGCGTGTCCGACTCACCCGTGTCGCTGCCCTCGTACGCGCACCTGCCGCTGCTCGTGAACGAGCAGCGAAAGAAGCTTTCCAAGCGCAAGGACCCCGTGGCGACCGAGTCCTACCGCGATCAGGGCTATCTCTCGTCCGCATTCGTGAACTACCTCGCGTTGCTCGGATGGAGCCCGCGCGGGGACGAGGAGATCGTCGCGCTCGCCACGATGATCGAGCAGTTTCGTCTAGAGGACGTCTCGCACTCACCGGCGTTCTTTGACGTGAAGAAGATGACCCACATGAACGGCGAGTACATCCGAGCGCTGGGCGTCGAGGACTTCGTCGACGCGTGTGCGCCGTGGGTACGACCGGGAGACTGCGCGTGGCGACCGCGTGACCGCGAGCCGCCCTGGCCCGCCGCGCAGTTCGACGAGGTGCTCTTTACTCGAGTCGCCCCGCTGGTCCAAGAGCGCGTGGCGACCCTCGGCGAGGTACCGGCGATGGTCGCCTTCTTCTTCTGCGAGCCGCTCTCGTATGACGAGGCGGCGTTCGCCAAGACCATCGGTGAGGACCCGCTCGGCCAGGCCCTGCTCGCGCTGGGCATCGAGCGACTCGCGGACGCCCCTTGGGACGCCGCGTCGCTGCACCAAGAGGTCGTCGAGATCGGCGAGGCACTTGGTCTCAACTTGCGCAAGGCCCAAGCGCCCATCCGTTGTGCCGTGACGGGCACGCTGGTGGGACCTCCGCTCTTCGAGTCCCTCGAGATACTGGGTAAGGAGAAGTCCCTTCGCCGACTTCGCGAGGCGCTCGAGCGGGTGTCGGCTTGATCTTCGGTCCCTTCAAGTTGGTGCTGCGCATCATCTCGCTCGTGCTGAGCGTGATCGTGCTCTACTTCGCGGTCACCTTCGTGCAGATCTGGCTCACGGGCCACCACCATTCGAGCGCCAAGGCGCAAGCAATCCTCGTCTTCGGTACGACCGAGGACAATGGCGTACCCTCGCCCGAACTGAAGGCACGGCTCAACCACGCGCTGCACCTCTTTCGAGAACAGCGCGCACCGTGGGTGGTGGTCACGGGCGGGAACCGTCCCGGCGACAACTTCACCGAGGCGGGCGTGTCCGCGACGTACCTGGAACAGCACGGCGTTCCGGCGGCCGACATCCTCAACGGTTTCGGCGATGACACCTGGCAGAACGTCTCGACGGCGCTGCCCACGATGAAGGCGCACCATGTCGTCTCCGTGCTCACGGTGACCGATCCGTTTCACGAGTATCGCGCCATGGCGATCTCCTCGTCCCAGGGCCTGCGGCCTCTTCCGTCACCGGTACCCAATTCGCCGACGATCAAGCACTCGCTCTGGAAGTACTACTTGAAGGAGACCTTCGACGTGGGGGTCGGACGCATCGTCGGTTACGGGCGACTGAGCTCGTGGACCACGGGTGCGCCCAAGGTGTACCACAAGTTGTGATCCGAATCCCCGTAGGGGAAGTACTTCGAGGCCGGGACAGTCGTCTGGCGACATATTTGCGGGTCCTATAAGATTGCCAAGCCCTTCGGGGGTGGTGTAATTGGCAACACAACTGGTTCTGGTCCAGTTATTCAGGGTTCGAGTCCTTGCCCCCGAGCGATTGCGACGTGCGTTGGACGCAGGTCGTTTTCATGGTCCCATCGTCTAGTGGCCTAGGACATCACCCTCTCAAGGTGGAGGCACGGGTTCGAATCCCGTTGGGACTGCTTT
>PLQL01000020.1 GCA_003160115.1 Acidimicrobiaceae bacterium | reverse complement strand
AAGATGATGCCGCCGTCGGCGACCAGGTCGCGAACGTAGGCGTAGCTCGACTCGATGCCCGCGAGGGTCTTTCGAAGGTCGATGAGGTAGATGCCGTTGCGTTCGCCCAAGATGAAACGACGCATTTTCGGGTTCCATCGACGGGTCTGGTGCCCAAAGTGCACGCCCGAGTCAAGTAATTCCTGCAAAGTGACTAGTGCCACGTTCTTTTCCTTCCGTTCGGTTACTAGGACCCTGCGGTGCACCCGAAGGCGACCGTACGAAACCGCAGGNNGAGACGTGGGTGTAGATCTGGGTCGTCGTGAGACTCTCGTGGCCGAGAAGTTCCTGGACCACTCGCAGGTCCGCGCCACCCTCGAGCAGGTGGGTGGCGTAGGTGTGACGCAACGCGTGGGGGTG
The DNA here is from genome assembly GCA_003160115.1 of Acidimicrobiaceae bacterium. GTDB lineage: Bacteria > Actinomycetota > Acidimicrobiia > Acidimicrobiales > RAAP-2 > RAAP-2. The sequence continues at coordinate 29,241 of PLQL01000020.1, read as the reverse complement.
CACGTGACCCCGGGCCACGCGATTATCCAGGATGCGACGCACGTCGCGCGGGCCCAGTCGGGACCCACGCCGATTGAAGAACAAGGCCTCGGGGGGCGATTCGCGGGTCATCACGTCTTCGCGCGCGTCCTCGATCCAGAGACGAACCGCCTCGAGACCTCGCCGGTGCAGGGGCACGAGGCGCTCCTTTCGTCCCTTGCCCATCACCCGTAGCAATCCTTCGTCGAAGTTGACGCTTCTCAGGTCGAGCCCGCACAGTTCGCTCACGCGAAGTCCCGCCCCGTAGAGGACCTCACAGATCGCTCGGTCTAGGGTCGCCCACTCGTCGTCGCCCCAGTCCTCGTCGAGCAAGTGGTCGAGCTGTTCACGCACGACGATCTTGGGTAGGGCACTTCGGGCCTTGGGTGCCGACAGTCGTTGCGCCGGGTTCTCGGTGAGCTGGCCCCGCTCGACCAGCCAGAGGAAGTACGTGCGCAACGACGCCCTTCGACGGACTATCGAGGTGCGCTGGTCGCCTTTTTCGGTCATGTAGGCGAGATAACGGCGAAGCAACTTGGTGTCGACCCCCGCGGGCCCGACTATGCCCTGAGTTCTGGTCCAGTTGACGAAGCGCTCGAGGTCGCCGGCGTAGGCGCGCACGGTCGCGGCACTCTGGTTCTGGGCGCGCAGCGTCGAGGTGAAACCTTCGCGCCCCCAGGGGTCACCAGCCCCACCGGGCTCGTTTCGCTGCATGCCTCAAGGCTACCGAGGCCCGTGGGAACCGTCCGCCACCTCACTAAGGTTGAGCATGATTTCTAAGGAGACTTCGTGGCTCGAATACTGATCGTTGAAGATGACGACCACATTCGCACAGCGCTTCGCCTGATGTTCGAAGGCGAAGGCTTTGACGTGGACGACGCCCCCACGGGCGAGGTGGGCGTCGCGCTGTTCGCTCGCATGGCCGCCGACGTCGCGATCGTCGACGTCATGCTGCCCGGCATGTCGGGTTTCGAGACCTGTCAGCAGTTACGCGACACGAGTGACCTGCCCATCGTCATCGTCTCGGCTCGCGACGAGACCGTCGACGTCGTGCTCGGTCTCGAGTCGGGCGCGGACGACTACGTGACCAAACCCTTCGTTCCCGAGGAACTCCTCGCACGGGTCAAAGCCCACTTGCGTCGACGACCCGACAAGAGTGCCAAGGCGTTCAAGATGGGTGACCTGCACGTCGTGCCCGACGAAGGCGTCGTGCGCCACAGCGACGGCACCGAACTGCACCTCACCTCGACCGAGTTCCGTCTCCTGACCGATCTCGCCTCGATGAACGGCAAGGTTCTCAGCCGCGAGGACTTGCTCGAGCGAGTCTGGGGCTACGACTACTTTGGCGACAGTCGACTCGTGGACGTACACATCCGGCGCTTGCGCACCAAGATCGAGCCCGATGCCGCCAACCCGACTTTTCTCGTCACCGTTCGAGGCGCCGGTTACAAGTTGGTTCTTTGATGCGCCGACGAAGTCTTCGACTTCGACTGCTCGTCACCTTCGGACTCGGGGCCTTCCTCTTGAGTTCGATCTTCGCGTCGCTCACCTACCTCGGCGTTCGCCACGTCCTGGTCATGAACCAGCAGCAGACCGACTTGCGCCAGAGTTACGAGAACGCCGCCCTAATCCGCAGCACGCTGTACACGTCGCCGCCTGAACTGCCCAAGCTGCTCAATTCGATCCAGAGCGCGACGGCGTCCAACGTGCTCGTCCAGACGCACCACCAATGGCTCTCCAAGAGTTCGAACGCCGCCACGGCCGACGTCTCGAACGCCATCATCGCGAGCGTCAACGCCGGGCACGCCACCGACCAGACGATCGACCTCAACAACACGATCATCTTCGTCGTGGGCCTACCGGTACCCGCGGTGGAGACCCAGGTCTACGAGGTCTTCCAACTGAAGAACCTCGAACACACCCTTCGCGTGTTGCTGCTCTACATGGGCGCGGGTGCCCTGCTGACGACCCTGATCGGAATGGGTGGCGGGATGTGGGTGACCCGGCGCGCGATCCGCCCGCTCCTGGAGGTCTCCGAAGCCGCGGCACTCATCGCCCAGGGCGAACTCTCGACGCGACTCGTCGTCACGCGCGCGGACGAAGAGGTCCAACAGCTCACCGAGTCGTTCAACCTCATGGTCAGCCGCCTGGTCGAACGGCTCGAACGTGACGCCCGATTCGCGAGCGACGTCAGTCACGAGCTGCGTTCGCCGCTCACCACGCTCGCCACCACGGCTTCAGTCCTCCAACAGCACCGCGAGGAACTCTCACCCGCGGGTCAGGAGAGCCTCAACCTGCTGCTCGCGGACCTCTCGATCTTCCAAGCCCTGGTCGAGGACTTGCTTGAAATGGCCCGCAGTGACGCGGGCGCCGTACCCCTCGCCATTGAGACCGTCAAGTCCGTGGAGCTCGTGCGTCAGTCCGTGCGCTCGGCGGCTCGCCGCCACGGGCTCGCGAGGCCGCCAGTCCAGGTCGCGCCCGGCACCGGTGACCCTCTCGTCCAGGTCGACCGTCGCCGCTTCGAGCGGGTCATGACCAACGTGATCGACAACGCGCACCGCTACGCCAACGGCGCCGTGGCGATTCGACTCAACCTCGAAGGTTCGCAGTTGGCGATCAACATCGACGACGGTGGTGCGGGGATCGCGCTCGAAGAACGCGAGCAGGTCTTCGAGCGGTTCTTTCGAGGTCGCGCCGCCCACGACCGCGGGATCGCGCGCGGCACCGGTCTCGGCCTCGCCCTCGTACGCGACCACGTGCTGGCGATCGGTGGCACCATTCGCATCCTCGACAGCCCCGAGGGTGGCGCACGTTTCCAGATCCTGCTTCCCGTCGTTGAAGAAGGTCACTCGTGAAACGCGTACGCGCCGTCCTGTTCGTGCTCGCGGGCGCGCTGATGCTCGCCGGTTGCACGCTGGTACCCACGACCGAGAGCCCTTCGACGATCAGCCACGTCGGTTTCGAGCTGCTCAGTCCGACCATCCCGGGAACCGACAACGGCAAGGTCACCTTCATCACCCGACCGATCTACATCGTCGACGCCACGGGCCATCTCTCGCCCCTGAGTCGGATCGTGGCCTCGCCCGCCACCCTCGATTCGGTGATCGGTGAACTCTTGGTTGGTCCCACGTCCATCGAGCGTTTCGCGGGATTCACGAGCGACCTGCCCAAGGGATTCGTGCTGGTGGGCGCGACGCTGAGCGGCAAACTCGGGGTGATCGACATCGCCACACCGCTGACGTCGCTCTCGCTCACGGACCAGGTTCTCGCCCTGGGTCAGCTGGTTCTGACCGCCTATGACGCCGGGGCGACCGGCGGCATCGAGATCACGGTGGCGGGTACGCCCCGGCTCTCACTCTTACCCGACGGGCAACGCAAACTGATCGTGACCCGCGCGGACTTCGCCTCGCTGCTGAACCCCTAGCGCAGCCGCTCGGGTCGGTACGCCGGCGCGCTGCTCCAGAGGTGCTCGAGGTCGTAGTAGTCGCGCGTCTCCTCGTCAAAGACGTGCACGATGACGTCGCCGTAGTCGAGCGCGATCCATTGCGCACTGTCCCAGCCCTCGACGTGGATTGGTGTGACGCCCAGGTGTTGGTGCACTCGACGTTCCACTTCTTCGGCGATCGCGCGGACCTGACGATCGGTCCGCCCCGCGGCGAGCACCAACGCGTCAAAGGAATCGACGAACTCACGCAGGTCGAGCACCACGCTGTCCAGACTCAACTTCTCGCCGGCGCCCTCGAGCGCGGCGTCGAGCAGGGTAGCGACATAGGGGCTGAAGGAGCCGCGAGCACGCTCGCCGCTCGTCAGGGCTTCACTCAGTGGGCCACTCCGAGCACAAAGAGCGCGGCCGCGAAGGGCAACGTGAGACACAGCACACCAAGCGCGGCGTAACGCTGTTTGCTTCGTCGCAGGTCTTGGCGCCGAAGGGGCGCCAGCTCCAAAACCGTGAGTCGAGTGGACTCCGTTTCGGTGACTTCGAAGATGCGAACTGCCATTGAACTAAAACTCTATCCCTGGAAGCTTTCGTACAGCGGAATGACGGATTGCGGTACGTATTTCCTTAGGTTTTCGGGGTTCGGGGCGACCTCGCGAATGAAACTGCTCGACAGGTCCACCGGTTCCATGTCGATGTCGTAGGCGTCCCAGCCGGGCGAAACCCGACCCGATCCGCCCGGTCGCGGGACCACGCCCACGCGCACCAATTGGCGCAGGGCCTCGGCCTCGTGCCAGGAGTCGATCTGTTCGACCAGGTCCGCGCCCACGATCACGTCGACCTGGTCACAGCCCTCGAGTAGTTCGCGCACCGTATCGATGGTGTAGGACGGTCCTTCACGTCGTATCTCACGGTCCGAGACTTCGACCAGATCGAGGCCGCTAAAGGCCGCCTCGGCCATGGCGAGGCGCAGCGCCGCTGGGCGCACGACGCTGGCGGCGACCTTCTGATACGGGTTGCCCGCGACGGTGACCTCGATGACCTCGAAACGGCCGGTCGCCGCCGCCGCGCGCAAGGCCGCCACGTGACCGAAGTGAGGTGGGTCAAAGGTGCCCCCGAAGAGCCCTAGGCGCCTGACCGTCACCCCTTGAGCCTACGCCTTGATTGTCCGCGACTTGTCCGAACCCCTAACCTTGGAGGATGGTGTCGGCGACGAATGAGTGGAATCTGAGTACGTGGCGTTCGCGTCCGATCGCCCAGAGCCCCTCGTGGCCCGACGCCCAGCACCTCGAACGTGTCGAGGCCGAACTCGCCTCCAAGCCGCCGCTGGTCTTCGCCGGTGAGGCTCGCCGCCTGCTCACTCACCTCGCGATGGTCGCCGACGGCAAGGCGTTCCTACTCCAGGCGGGCGACTGCGCCGAGTCGTTCCAGGACGGTTCGGCCGACGCGATACGCGACAAGTTGAAGGTCGTCTTGCAGATGGCGGTGGCGCTCACCTACGCAGCGGGCGTGCCGGTCATCAAGGTCGGGCGCATCGCGGGCCAATTCGCCAAACCGCGCTCCGAGGAATTCGAAGAGGTGGACGGGGTGCGACTGGACATCTTTCGCGGTCACATCGTCAACGACGAGAAGCCCGACGCCGAGTCGCGACGTCCCGACCCTGATCGTCTGCTCGCCGCGTACCACCAGAGCGTCGCGACGCTGAACTTGCTGCGCGCCTTTACGACGGGCGGTTTCGCGGCGCTGAGTCGCGTGCACCAGTGGAACCAAGAGTTCGTCGCCAACTCCCTCGAGGGCAAGCGCTACGAGGTGATCGCCGACGACATCGAGCGCGCCCTCAGCTTCATGAAGGCCTGCGGCATCGACCTGCTCGACGACAACGCCCTCCAGGCCGTCGAGTTCTACACCAGTCACGAGGCCCTCATCCTGCCCTACGAGCAAGCCCTGACCCGGCGCGACTCGCTCACGGGTCTGTGGTACGACTGCTCGGCGCACATGCTGTGGATCGGTGACCGTACCCGTCAACTCGACGGCGCCCACGTCGAGTTCGCGCGCGGGGTCTCGAACCCACTGGGTCTCAAGGTCGGACCCAGTGTCTCGCGCGACGAGTTGCTGCGCCTGGTTGACGTGCTCAATCCCGAGAACGTCCCCGGACGGCTCACGCTTATCTCGCGCATGGGCCACGACAAGGTGACCGACCTGCTGGGCCCCCTGGTCGAAGCGCTGCGCGACGAGGGGCGCCGGGTCCTGTGGACCTGTGATCCCATGCACGGCAACACCTTCAAGGCCTCGGGCGGCCAGAAGACTCGGCGCTTCGATGACATCTTGTCCGAGGTCGCGTCGTTCTTCCAGGTCCACGAGTCCCTTGGCACCTGGCCCGGCGGCCTGCACATCGAACTCACCGGCGACAACGTCACCGAGTGCCTGGGTGGAGGATCGCGGCTCGTCGAAGGGGACCTGGCGACCAACTACACCTCGATCTGTGACCCGCGCCTGAACGCCACCCAGAGTCTGGACATGGCTTTTCACGTGGCCGAATTCCTGCAGGGCTACTCCGCGGCGAGGGGCGCGCGGTCGTTGTAGCGCAGCAGTCGACGTCGATCGCCCTTGAACTCGAGCTCGGTCATCGACGCGTTCTCGGTGTTCAGTCGAAGCCGCACGCCCGCCGCTCGCCCCTCGACGAGTTTCATGGCTTGTTCGATGACCCCGCCGTGGACGACGAGCACCACCAGTTCGCCCTCGTGACGTGCGACGATGTCCTCGAGGGCACCGACGCAACGTTCGTAGAACTGGGTCCACGATTCGCCGCCCGGGGCGAGGGGCTGGTCGGGGTCCTTGTCCCAGTCCGGCGCACCGAAACGGTCGACCAACTCTTGCCAGGTGAGACCGTCAGCCTCGCCTGGGTGCAGTTCACAGAGGTCGCAGTCCTCGACCGGGCTAAGGGCCGGCAGTCCCGCGCGAAGTAACGTCGCGGTCTCGATCGCGCGCGGCAACACCGACGTGTAGAGCGCCGTCGCTTCGCCGAGTTCGCCCGAGTACACGAGTCGGTCGCATAAGGCGTGCACCTGACGACGGCCCAGGTCCGTGAGTCCCCCGCAGCCGAGCGGTCCACCGACCACGCCGCGGGCGTTGCAGTGCGCCTCGCCGTGGCGCACGAGCAACAAGCGCGTCCCGGTTGGTTGGTCCCCGCGCGTGCGAAAGCCCGGGGGCGGTTCGACCGCGCTCACGCCAGTTCACCCACGAAGGCTTCGAGTTGGCGCAGCGTGCGACACTCGACCACGCGTTCGCAGTAGGGCGCGTACTGGCTCACGATCGAGTCACCACTATTCCAGTAGCTCGTCGGCTCGGGGTTCAACCAGTAGACGGCTTTTGAGCGGTACTTGAGGTCCGCGATCACCTCGACGTGGGCCTGGTGGTAGTTGTTGCGCGCGTCACCGAGGATGAGGATCGTCGAGCGCTTGGTCAGCTGGTCCGCGAAGCGCTCGTGGAAGGTGAGAAAGGCCCGTCCGTAGTCCGAGTGGCCGTCAAAGGCGATGACGTCGGCCTCGGCGTTGATGCGCGCGACCGCCTCGGCGGGGTCGTCCACTCCTTCGAAGAGTTGGCTCACCTCGTCCAGACCGTCGACGAAGACGAAGCTGCGGACCTTGGAGAACTGCGAGCTGATCGCGTGCACCAGATGCAACGTGAATCGCGCGAACGACGCCACCGATCCCGAGATGTCGGCGATGACGATGATCTCGGGCTTGGCGGGACGCGGCGGCTTGAAGCGAAGGTCGATCGGTACCCCGCCGGTCGATAAGCTCCGGCGCACGGTGTGGCGAAGGTCGACCGGACCGCGCCGGCGACGACGGCGCCGACGCGCGAGGCGCACGGCGAGCTTGCGACTGAGGGGTCGTAGAGCCCGTTCGAGTTGGGCCATCTCGTCGCGGTTGGCGTGCATGACGTCGATGTCCTCGGGCAGAGGCCTGCGCACCGACTTGGCGAGCGCCTCGGCGCCGCGATCCTCGACCAGTCGTTCGCGGATCTCGCGCTCGATCTCGGACTTCAGCTGTTCGATGCGCGCGTGCGCCTCGTCGCGACTGAGGCGCTCGGCGAGCGCGTCACTGGTGTTCTGGTCGGCCAGGCTCGCCTCACTGAGGCGTCGTTCGAGCGCGTCGAGTTCGAGGTTTCGAAGCGTCCGGTACAGGTAGTACGTGCCACCCACCGGCCGGCCCGGCTCGACGCCGGCGTAACGCGTGACCGCTTCGGCGGCGGCGCGACGAAGGTCGTCACGGTTGCCCTCGCGAAGGGCCCGAAAGAGCAAGTCAGCCAGCTCCGCCGCGGACATCGACGAAGACGCCCCGCCACCCTCACCGGGTGCCTGTCCTGGTCCCGACGCGCCGGTGGCGCCCTCGGGCGACTGCGCCTCGACACCGTCCATCAGGTCCGCCACCGAATCGAAGGCACGGTTCGCGAAGAACACCTCGAAGGCCGTGGAGAAAACCGGCAAGTGGTCGCCGTCCTTCACGAGCGTCGCGGCGAGCGAGCTCTTGACCAGTGCTCGGTCCGACAGGTCGATGACCTGGACCGCGCGCGCGGCGTCGACGTGCTCGCTCATCGAGACCGGGATGCCCGCGGCACGTAGTTCTGCGATGAAGTCGCCCAGGAGATTAAGCAACGGGCTTCGAGCGACCGAGGAGTTCTTTGGTGGCTCGCTCTATGTCAGACTGATACTTCAACAAGATGTGCAGCGTGTCGGCCGCGTCCTGTTCGCCGATCTCCTCACGTCCGAGCACCACGAGCGTGCGCGCCCAGTCCAGGGTCTCGGAGACCGAAGGCGCCTTCTTCAAGTCGAGCGTGCGAAGAGAGCGAACGACCTGGGCGATCTGCTCGGCGAGCACCGCCGATATGCCCGGCACGCGCGCGAGGATGATGTCGCGTTCTCGCTCGATGGTGGGATAACCCACGTAGAGGTACAGGCAGCGCCGCTTTAGCGCCTCGGAGAGTTCGCGCGTGTTGTTCGACGTGAGGAACACCATCGGGATCTGCTTGGCGCGAACCGTTCCCAACTCGGGAATCGAGACCTGATATTCGGACAGGATCTCCAAGAGCAGCGCCTCGGTCTCGAGTTCGACCCGGTCCACCTCGTCGATGAGCAGCACTACCGGATCGGTCGCGGTGATCGCCTCGAGCAAGGGTCGCGTGAGCAGGAACTCCTCGGCGAAGATGTCCTCTTCGAGGTGGGCCCACTCCTCGGCGGAGCCTTCGGGTCGCCCGGCCTGGATGCGCAACAGCTGCTTGCGGTAGTTCCACTCGTAGAGAGCCTTGCTCTCGTCGAGCCCTTCGTAACACTGGAGTCGGATGAGCCGCGCGCCGATCGAATCCGCCACCGCCTGGGCCAGGGCGGTCTTGCCGGTACCGGCCGGACCCTCGACGAGCACGGGCTTGGCGAGCCGGTCCGCGAGGAACGTCACCGACGCGATGGCCTCGTCGCTCAGGTAGTCGTTCTCGGCGAGCAGTTTTTGAATCTCGTGGGGTGAGTCGAAGCGTACCGGCGGCACGTGCAAGAGCCCGAGTCGTTTCGCGAGTTCCTCTCGCGGGTCCAGAGCGCTCATCGGACCTGTCCTTCGCCTCGCACGACCCACTTCAGACAGGTCAGTTCACGAAGCCCCATGGGGCCGCGCGCGTGCAACTTCTGGGTCGAGATGCCAACCTCAGCGCCGAGGCCCAACTCGCCGCCGTCGATGAAGCGCGTGGAAGCGTTCACGAGCACCGCGGCGGCGTCGACCCGTCGAATCCACTCCTCGCCTCGAGCGAGGTCTTCGGTGACGATCGCCTCGGAATGACCGGTCCCGTAACGCGAGACGTGGGCCACTGCTTCGTCGAGCGAGTTCACGATCTTGACCGCCATTATGAGGTCGAGGAATTCGTGTTCGAAGTCCGACTCGCTCGCCGGGGTCGCGTCGGGCAGTATCCACTTGGCGCGCTCGTCGACGCGTAGTTCGACTTCGGGCATCGCCACGCTCAGCGCCACCAGAAACGTCGAGGCGACCTTCTCGTGCACGATCAGCGTCTCGGCGGCGTTGCAGACCCCCGGTCGCGAGGTCTTGGCGTTCACGACGATCGCGAGGGCCTTATCGAGGTCGGCGAACTCGTCGACGTAGACGTGACAGTTACCGTCACCGTCCAGGACGTAGGGAACGCGCGCGTGTTCGCGCATCGCCTTGATCAGACTCGGGCCGCCGCGCGGGATGAGACAGTCCAAGACGTCGGTCATCTGCATGAACGCCGTGGCCACCTCGTGGCTGGGGTCTTCGACGAGCGCGACGGCGTTCTCGGGCAGACCCTCTTTGGCGAGCGCCTCATTCCAGAGCCCGACGATCATCTTGTTCGTGCGCCACGCCGACGACGAACCACGCAGGTACGCGGCGTTACCGCTACGAATGCACAGTCCCGCGACGTCGCTCGTCACGTTCGGACGGTTCTCGTAGACGACACCGATCACCCCGAGGGGCACGCGCAGTCGTTCGACGCGAAGCCCGTTCGGGCGCACGTTGCGGTCCACGACCTCAAAGAGGGGATCAGGCGCGGCGGCGATCTCGCGCAACGCCGACGCCATCGCCTCGATGCGCCCCTTGGTGAGGGTGAGACGGTCCCGACCAGGTCCCGACTCGTCGTAGGCCGCGACCTCGGCGGCGTTGACCGCCAACAGCTCGTCCTGGAGTTCCTCGAGCAAGTCCGCGACGCGCTCGAGGACGCCGCGGCGTTGCTCGTCGGAGGCCTGAGCGAGGGCCTTGGACGCCTCGCGCACGGCGCGGCCCTGGGTCGTGAGTTCTTCCATAGTCATGCCCTCAGCGTAATTGAGGGTCTAGGCCCTGCGGAGCAAGACCAGGTCGTCACGGTGCACGACCACGTCCTCGCCCTCGCCGAATCCCTCCGCACTCGTGCGAACGAGTCCTTTCGCGATGATCTGGTCCTCGGGGCCCCGCACGTCGACCGCGTCACCCTCGGCGAAGTCCCCCTCGAACGACTCGACGCCCACGCGCAACAAACTGCGTCCGTCGTTCTCCAGCGCCTCGAGCGCGCCCTGGTTTATCCGCAAGGTCCCACGGCTCGCGACCGCGAAGGCGATCCAGGACTTGCGAGCCGACAGACGCTCGGCGCGCGGGTGAAACGTCGTACCAAAACCGGTCTTGGGGCTGAGGGCCTTCTGCAGCGCGGTGCGCGACCTCGCCGAGGCGATCACCGTCGTGATCCCCGACCAGGTTGCCATGCGCGCCGCGGCCAGTTTCGAGGCCATGCCGCCGCTGCCCACGTCGGTTCCCGAGGAGCCCGCCACCCCCACGAGGTCGGCGTCGATGGCGTTGACCTCTTCGATCAGCGTCGCCGAAGGATCGAGACGCGGGTCGGCGGTGAGCAGTCCGTCGGTGTCGGTGAGCAGTACCAGGTGCGTCGCACCCACCAGGTTCGCCACGAGCGCAGCGAGCCGGTCGTTGTCCCCGAAGCGAATCTCNNGCGTCGTTCTCGTTCACGATCGGCACCACGCCCAGGGACTGGAGCGATTCGAGTGTGCCTCGCGCGTGCAGGTACTGGCCGCGGTGACTGAAGTCCAGGGGCGCGAGCAGCACTTGGCCCACGGCCGTGCTCACTTCGCCAAAGGCGTTGCGCCACGCGTGCATCAACAGCGGCTGGCCGACCGCGGAGACCGCTTGCAGCGTCGCCGCGTCGCTCGGTCGCTGCTTGCCGCCGCCCACTTCGGCCCAGCCCGCCGTGATCGCGCCCGAAGTCACCACGACCACGCGCCAACCCTGCTGGCGCAACTGGACGACGTCCGCGGCGATGTTCACCAGGACGTCGTAGTCGACCCCGCCCGTGGCGTCGGTCACCGAGGAGGTGCCGAGCTTGACGACGACGCTCTTACTCATCGCCGTCGCCCAGGTCCAGTCGTCCGTGACGGGCCAGTCGTTCGCGCCGAGTGGCCCGGTGGTGATCACCGCGGTCCAGACCCGCACCGACCTCGTCACGCCACCACTCAAAGGAGAGTGGACCAATCGTCACGACGTCCCCGTCGAGCACCCCCGCGCGCGTCAACAACCGGTCCACGCCCAACGCGCGCAGACGCCGCACGATCTCGGCGAGCGCCTCGTCGTCGGTGAGGTCCTGGAACCGAACCGCACGAAGCGCCGGTCGACCCTCGACGAGCCACGAGTTCGGTGACTGGCGCGTGACCTTGATCTCGTCGGGCAGGGGTTTGTGCACGACGACCTCGTACTCGAGCTTCTTGGCCTCTTCGGCGCGGGCCTCGAGCACGAGTCCCGCCAGACGCGCGACCAACTCGTCGATGCCCACGCCCGTCAGCGAGGAGATCGTCAGCACGCCGGGCATCTCGTACGCGGCGACGTCGTCCTTGGAGCCCACGACCACGCGCGGACGTTCGAGCAGATCGGCCTGGTAGTCGCCGAGTTCGCCCAAGAGCACCGACAACTGTTCCTCGGGTGAGCAGGGCGCCAGGTCCGAAAGGTCGAGCAAGACGCACAGCACGCGGGCGCGCTCGACGTGGCGCAGGAATTCGTGACCGAGACCCCGACCCGCGGCAGCCCCTTCGATCAGTCCCGGGATGTCGGCCATGACGAACTCGGTGGCGTCCTCGCGACGAGCGCTTCGCTCGCCCACGCGCACCACACCCAGGTTCGGAACGAGGGTGGTAAAGGGGTAGTCGGCGATCTTGGGCCGAGCGGCCGAGACGCGCGCGATGAGCGTCGACTTACCGACGTTGGGAAACCCGATGAGCGCTACGTCGGCCTCGAGCTTCAATTCCAGGTTGAACCAGTGTTCCTCGCCCACCTCGCCCTGTTCGGCGAAGGCCGGGGCCCGCCGATGATTCGAGAGGAAGCGCGCGTTGCCCTGGCCGCCGAGACCGCCTTCGGCAGCGAGCCACCGGTCACCGGGGCCCTTCAGGTCCACCAACATCTCGCCGGCCTGGGTGTAGACCATCGTGCCCTGGGGCACCTTCACGATCGTGTCCTTGCCCCGCGAGCCGTGCTGGCGCTTGGAGGTGCCGTGTTGACCGTCGGTGGCGCGTCGAAACGGGTGGTCGCGAAAGCCGAGCAGCGACGCCTGATTGTTGTCCGCGACGAGCCAGACGTCCCCGCCCTTGCCGCCGTCGCCACCGTCGGGTCCACCCTTGGCGACGTGGGCCTCGCGTCGGAAACTCACGCAACCCGCCCCGCCGTCGCCACCTTTGGCGTGCAATTGGGCCGAATCGACGAAGTTGGACACGGAGCCATCCTAGGACCACCCTCAAACGGACTCTCAGCGAACGAGTTCGTCGAGTGCCTCGTTGAACACCACGGCGTGACGTTGCACCTGGGACAGCGTCGTCGCGGGCGACATCAGCGCCATGTTGTGAAAGGGCGTGAGTAGGACGCCGCGATTCACGCAACAGAGGTGCAGGTACTCCTCGAGTAGTGCGTCAGCGCTTCGCATCGAGGCGCCACCCGTGGTGGGTGCGGGACTGGCGAATCGGTATTCACACCGGGCGCCTAACTGGCTCACCGACCACGGCAGGTCGTGGGTGATAATGGCGTCGCGCACGTCGTGGGCGAACAACGTCGCGAGTTCCTCCATTGGCCCAAAGGACTCGTCGGTCAGCACCTCATCGAGCACCGCACGCATCGCGGCGAGGCTCAGGGCGTTTCCCGCCAGGGTGCCCCCGACGCCACCCACGTCGACGATGTCCGCGCCGGTGCCGAGCGCTTCGGTCACCCGGCGCGCCAGGTCCCCGCTCAGTCCGTAGGCCCCGCAGGGCACGCCGCCGCCCAACGATTTACCAATGGTGATCGCGTCGGGAGCGAGGTGCCATCGCCGCGTCGCCCCGCCCGGACCCGCAGAAAACGTGTGCGTCTCGTCGAGGATGAGCAGCGTCCCGGTCGCGTCGCACGCTTCGCGCACGCCCTTTAGAAAACCGGGTTCCGGCAACACGATGCCGATATTGGTGAGCGCCGGCTCGCTCAAGACCGCCGCGACGTCGCCGTGGGCCAGTTCGCGCCGCAAGCCTTCGAGGTCGTTGAATTCCACCACGCGCGTGGTGGTGCTCGGGTCCACCGCGGGCGCGACGTTGCCGGGGCGGCTCACGCAGCGACCGTATTCGTCGAGCACGACGAAGGTCTCATCGACCGAACCGTGGTAGGAGTAGGAGAACACCAGGACCTTGGGCCGACCCGTGGCGAGGCGCACCAAGCGCAAGAGCCAGCGGTTCGCGTCGGTCGCCGAAAGACTGAACGACCACTGGGCGAGCCCGAAGCGGCGCGACAGTTCCGCGGCGACCCACTCGGCGTCCTCGTTGGGCATCATGGTCGTCACGCCGCCGTCGATCCCGACGCGCTTGTCCAGGGCGCGCACCAGCGCGTTCGGGGAATGGCCCGCGAAGGCGCCGGTGTCGCCGAGCGCGAAGTCCACCAGGTCGTGACCGTCCAGATCACGTACGACTGCGCCGTGCGCGCTCGAAAAACCCAGCGGAAATCCGCCCGGCCACTTGTTCATCCACGTCATGGGCACGCGGGCGAAAAGATGTTCGGCGTTGGCGTGCAATTCGAACGACCGTGGGTGCTGGTCGTGGTAGCGACGCCGCTCCTGTGCCGCCAATGTCGCCAAATGCTCTCGATTCAAGTAATCCATGGGTTCATCGTAGACTTTTGGCTCAAAAGCAGCATTTTCCAAGAAAATTCGAAAAAGCCTCCGAACAGGGATTTCGACGTGCCCGAACGAACGCCGCGGGTGATTAGTGGCCAGAAATCCCCATTTTTCAACACTTTTGCGATAAAGATGGCTCCGGTTGCTGGGAACACTCCCAGTCCGTTTCAACGAAGAGTAAGGAGTCGACCGGTGAACAAGGCCGAGTTAGTAGATGCAATTGTTGCCGAGAGTGGCGCAGCCAAGAACACGGTAGCTGAGGTCCTCAAGGCCTTTGAAGAAGTGGTGGTAAAGGGAGTGACGGGTGGCGAGAAGATCGTACTTTCGGGCTTTCTTTCCTTCGAGCGCGTTGAGCGCAAGGCTCGTACCGCCCGCAACCCTCAGACCGGCGAAGCCATTCAGGTCAAGGCGTCGCGCGCGCCGAAGGTTTCCATTGGCTCCACGTTCAAAAAGACCGTCAAGGCCGCAATGTAAGTCGTCTTTTCAACGAAAAACCCCCGGGCGAACCCGGGGGTTTTTCGTTTTAGGAGGAAAGCTCAATCAACGAGAACGTCAACGAGCTTTCGGCCGCCTCGGTATCCAAACTTCACGGTTCCCTCAGCGAGCGCGAAAAGGGTGTCATCTTTACCAATGCCCACGTTCTTACCCGGGTGAAACAGGGTGCCCCGTTGGCGGATGATGATGCTCCCAGTCTTTACGGCAGTGCCGTCGAATGTCTTAACGCCCAGACGCTGGGCGTTGGAGTCGCGGCCGTTTCGGGTAGAACCGCCACCTTTGGTCTTTGACATCGCAGCTCCTTGGGCCTATTTGGGCGAGATCTTGGTGATCTCGACCGTTGAGTACTTTTGGCGATGCCCCCAACGCTTGCGCTGGATCGACTTGGGCTTGTAGGTGAGGGCGCGAATCTTGGGGCCCTTTTCGTCTCCGATGATCGTCGCGCTGACGCTGGCGCCCTTGAGGGCGGGTCCGGCCACGACGCTGTCGCCATCGACCAGCAGAACCGGCTCAAAAGCTATGGAATCACCCACCGCTTCGGGCCGCAGGTCCACGCGCACCACCTGACCCTCGGTGACTCGTTCTTGGGATGTTCCTACTCGGATGACGGCGTACATAAGGTTTCCATACTAGCAAAACTCCGGCTGGTCACAGTCCCGTCGCGACCACGAAACCGCGCCCGTCACAGACCGCGCACACCGAGGACACCGACTCCAAAAGGCCCTCGTTGACGCGCTTTCGCGTCATCTCCACGAGTCCCAGTTCTGAGATGTCAAAGACCTGCGTGCGGGTCTTGTCACGCGAGAGGGCCTGGCGAAGGGCCGAGGCGACGGCCTCGCGGTTGGCCTTGGCCTCCATGTCGATGAAGTCGATCACGATTATCCCGCCGATGTCACGCAGGCGCAGTTGGCGAGCCACTTCCTCGGCGGCCTCGAGATTGTTGCGAAAGACGGTCTCTTCGAGGTTGGTCGTACCGACGTTCTTGCCGGTGTTCACGTCGATCACCGTCAGGGCCTCGGTGCGCTCGATGATGAGCGAACCACCCGAAGGCAGGAAGACCTTGCGGTCCAGAGCCCGGTGCAACTGTTCGTGCACGAAGTAGCGCTCGAACAAAGGAAGTTCCTCGCTGGCGCGGTCGTAGTACTCGATACGGTCTGCGAGTTCGGGATTGACCGCGAGGACGTACTCGCGCACCTTTTCAAAGAGCTCCAGGTCGTCGATGATGACCCCGCGGTAGTCCTCGTTGAGTTCCTCGCGCAGCACGCGCACGGCGAGGTCTAGGTCCCGGTACACCAGACGCGGCTGATTGGACTTGGCGACTTCGGCCTCGATAGCGGCCCACTTCTCAGAGAGCGAAGTCACGTCGCGCGCGAGGTCTTCGGCCGTGACGCCCTCGGCGGCGGTGCGAATGATTATCCCGTGGCGTTCGGGCTTGACGTCGTCGATGATCTTGCGAAGTCGACGACGTTCACCGTCGGGCAGACGCTTGGAGATGCCGATGGTCGAAGAGTTGGGCACGAGCACGGCGAAGCGGCCCGGTATCGAAACCTCCTGGGTGAGTCGAGCGCCCTTGGCGCCGATGGCGTTCTTGGTGACCTGGCAGACCACGGTCTGACCGGCGCGAATCATTTCTTCGATTCGCCGGCCGCTGTGGGTCGGTCCTTCGACGTCTTCGTCATCGAAGGAGATATCGCCTCGATACAGCACGGCGTTCTTAGGGATACCGATGTCCACGAACGCGAGTTCCATGCCCGGCAGCACGTTCTGGATTCGACCCACGTAGATGTTTCCGTCGATTTGGTTGGTCTCGTCGGCGGCCTTGGCCACCGTGTACTCGACCATTGAACGGCCTTCGAGGGTGGCGATGTGCGTGGCCTCTTTGGTGGTGTGCACGCACATGAGGTAGCGACCTTGAGCACGGGTGCGCCGTTCGCTTCCCCGACGTCGACGGCCCTTCGCGCGACCCGCTCCGTTCTCTGACGTGCTCGCCTCGGGCGCGGACGCCTCTACGGGCGCGTCGGCGTTGCGGGTCTGGTTTTGATTACGAGGTGGGACGCCCTGACCACCCTGGCCACCGCGACCGCGGCCGCCACGACGTCGCCGATTGGCGCCGCCGGGCTGGCCACTGGGCACGTGCGGGGTTGCGGTTCCCGGTCGAGTGTCGCCAATCTGGGGTGCGGGACGGGTATCGCCAATACGTGGACTAGAGGATGAGACTGACTGATTTGCTGGGTTGGTTTCGTCGCTCACGACGGGTACTCCTTGAGTTCTGGAAGGTGGGTCGGGTCGAGCCACCGTGGGTGTGGGTAATGGCGCGGATGAGTGGCGGCGCGCCGGTCGGGTACGAAGATGGGGCGAACTGGGACACGACGAGAAGAACCACCAACCAGATAAGTAGGGTCACTTCACTGTCGTGTACCACTGTGTCCTCAATGCCTGCAGGGACGGGGTAGGGACCGCGCCCTTGCTACGTTCTCATCGCGCACCGTGCCTTTTGCACAACTACGCCCAACGGAACTAAGGCTACTCGCCTTTCGCTTTAGCCTGGCGCTTTCGCACTCGTGGTTGTGGTCGTTTTCGCCGATGGCAGGCTGAGCTGGGCCTTTAAGACCACGGGGCCCACCGGGTGCGCGACGAGGTAGTTGAACGTCTCGGCCACCACCGGGGCGGCGGCGTCGGCACCGTAGCCACCCTCGGCGACAACGCAGACAACGACGTACTGCGGGTGCGTCGCGGGTCCAAAACCCACGAACCATGAATTTGGCTCCAGGCCCGGAGCGTTGCTCGCGGTGCCGGTCTTGCCCGCGATCGGATAACTCGCGAGCGAGAAGTTGACGGTACGCGCGAACGTCCCGCTCGCGGTGCCGCGAGGGTTCTCGACCACACCTTCGAGCCCCTGGAGGATCGGATCGCGGATACTCGCGGGCAGGTTCACGTGACCAAGCACCCGCGGCTGGTAGCGCACCACCACCTTGTTGTGGGCGTTTATGATGGCGGCCGCCACTTCGGGCTCGTAGCGTGTGCCGCCGTTGGCGAAGGTGGCGTAAGCGTTGGCCATCTCGATGGGGGTCACGGCGGTAGTACCTTGACCGAAGGCCATCTCGATGTTGTCACCGGTGTACCAGGCGACGTTGGGAAAGTTCAGTGGCGATTCAGCGTGCAGGATCTTTCGCACCGCCGGCGAATCCACTCGACCCTCGGTCTCGTTGGGCAGGTCGACGTTGGTGTACTGGTCGAGTCCGTAGGCGTGCGCGACGTTCTGGATGGGCGTCTGGCCGTACCTCGTCTGGTTCGCCCAGAACAAGTAGCCGAGGTTGTAGAAGTAGTAGTCCGAGGACACCGTGAGGGCCAGCGGCAGGTCCACTAGGCCCGCGCCCTGGTTGTCGTCGTCGTGGAACACGCAACCGTGACCGCCTTGCAGACACCCGGGCACCTTGAAGGTGCCGGTGTCGTCCACGTATTTGTACGCGGGAAACACGCCGGTCTGCAGTTCAGCCGTCGCCGTGATGAGCTTGAACGTGCTGCCCGGGGTATAGAGACCCTGGATGGCGTAATTGTTGAACGCTCCTTCGGCGAGGAGTTGACGGAACGTAGCGTCAGAAAGTCCGTTCACGAACGACTCGAGGTCGAACGACGGATAACTCGACATCGCGAGCACCGCGCCGGTGTTGACGTTCATCACGACCGCCGCGCCGTTGGGGGCCGGCGGGTGTTTCTTGGTGGTCGGATCGATCGAGTTTCGTACCGCGAGGATGTCGTTCGCGAGATAACCGTCGAGCGCGCTTTGTAGACCCGTGTCGACGTTGAGCACGACTGAATCGCCGACCGTCGGGTTCGTGGTCTTGACCGAGCCCAGGATGTTGCCGAACGCGTCTACTTCGAGCGTGCTGGTACCGTCGTGACCGCGCAAGTACTGCTCGTAGTAGGCCTCGACGCCGGTCTTACCGATTACCGAGTCGGTCTGGTAGCCCCCGTTGGGATTGGCCTTGATCTCGGCGCCCGTGATCGGACCGACGTAGCCCAATATCTGGGCGCCCAGGTTGCCGCCGTTGGGATACGTACGCGTCGCCACGTTGAGCACCGACACCCCAGGGAACTCCTTGGGGTGAAGCTTGATGAACTCCACCTCAGTGGCGGGGGCGTTGGCGAGGATGGGCGCGGGTTGATACGGGTCGTACTGGGGGTTGGAGAGGTCGGCGTTGATCTGCTTGACGCTGAGACCCGTGAGCGACGCAAGCGCGCCCTTGATCGGCGGATAGAGCGCCGCCTCGGCGCGCGAGAGGCGAATCTCAACGGTGGTGACGTTGTTGACGAGCGGCTGACCGTCGCGCGCAAGAATCAGTCCCCGGGTCGCGGGAATCGTGGTCTCGCGAAGCGAGTTGTAGTTCACGGCCGCCACTGAACTTTTGTAGTCAACGACCTGAAGGATGAACAGACGCGCTAGAACGATGACGAGCAGCGCCAGGAAGAACCCGCCGATCAAACGCCAGCGCAACACCGGTCGGCTTCCCACCTCCTCGGGGCCCGCCACGAGGTCGCGAATCCCAACGGACTTGGGTTCGTTGATGACCCGTCCGCGTCCGCGAAAGGGATTGAGCGTCTCCCACGGTCGCCACAACCGAGAGAACCAGGTGCCGGTCGGCCGGTTGCGCCAATTGTTCTTCATCGTCGCGCCCGCTCACCCACCGACGCGACGCCGCGCGCGACGCGAGTGACGGGTCGCGCGAGCACGAGAAACGCCAGCGCGTTAACTACCACCATCGCGGCGACGCTGCCACGCCACAATTCAAAGTTGAAAGCGAACACGCCCCCGAAGGTGTAGACGAGAGGGGCGGCGAATCCCGCCACCGCCGCGAGGACCGGCGTCACCCAGTACGCGGCCGAATCAAGATCGCCCACTCCCTCGCGTCCGAGCAACGACGCACAGTACGCGAGCACTAGACCGACGATTGCGGTGAGCCCGAAGGGGGTCGTCGCGTGCGTGTCAACCAGGACCCCGCCGAGAAGCGCGACGTAGAGCGCGAGACTCGTAAAACCCGCGAGACCCATCGCCACGGGCCACAACCACACGAGCATGACCACGGTGCCAGCGAAACGAAGTGACGACAGTACGCTGAGTTGAATCGCGACCACGAAGAGCGTGACGATCGTCGCGGGCAACAGCGTCCTTCTCACGTGGAGGGCTCCCACAACAACACGTCAACGTAACTCAGATGGCGCAGGTCGGCCGTTGGTCGAAGCGTGAGGTTGTAGGTGGCGGCCCCCGGCGTGAGACTGATCTTGGACACTCGAGCTACCGGCAAACCTGGTGGAAAGAGTCCACCTTCCAGTCCGTCGGTCGCGAGCAACGTGCCCGGACCCACCGACGTCGAAAGAGGAACCGACGTGGCGCCGAGCCCGTTGTTCACTCCCTGCCCGCTCACCAGGACATCCGTGGTGCCCTTGCCGAAGGTGACGCCAATCACCGAGCTGGTGTCGCTAATGAGTCGCACGGTGGCGCCGTTGGGGGTGGTCGACAGGATGCTGCCCACGAGACCCCCGTTGGCGACGACGGGCATCCCCGCGAGCAGACCCTGGTTGCGTCCCTTATCGATGTCCACGGTCGCGGCGAAGTTCGTCGGTGACAACGTAGTGATTTGAGCGCTCACCGTGGGCAACGAACCCACGAAGGGGACATCGAGTTGGTTCGTGAGCTGTTCGAGTTGCCGTTCGAAGGGCCACGCTTGATTCTCCTGCTGTTGGGCCTTGCCTAGTTCGTAACGTAATTTCTGGTTCTGAGCTACGACGTCGCCATAGTTCACCGCACCGGCGAAGAAGTGGCCGATTGGGCGCGCCACTTCGTTGACACTCCAGTTGAATGGATTCACGATGGCGTTCGCCGCAGTTCGAAGCCCCGAAAAGACACCGCCGGTCGCGTAGAGCGCGACCACGACGACGGTGAGCACTGCGCCCAGAGTCAGCGCCCTACGTCGCGAGCGATCGGTGGCCATGACTTAGGGCTTAGCGCGTAGGCGTGGTCTTCAACAAGCGCGCAAAGGTGTCGAGTTCCTCGAGGCACATCCCACTACCGAGGGCCACGCAGTTGAGCGGGTCGTCGGCGACGATGAAGGGCATGTTGCATTCGGATTCCAAACGGACGGCGAGTCCATTGAGCAATGCTCCCCCGCCCGTGAGCACGACGCCTTGTTCCATCAGGTCCGAGGAGAGTTCGGGGGGCGTGCGGTCCAGGGTGACTTTGACCGCGTCGATGATCGCCTGAAGCGGTTCTTCAATCGCCGCGCGTATTTGCTCGGTCGAGATGACGACGGTCTTGGGCAGACCGGTCACGAGGTCACGGCCACGTATCTCGGCACGAAGTTCCTGTTCCAGCGGGAAAGCCGAACCAAGTTGAATCTTGATCTCCTCCGCGGTCCTTTCTCCGAGGGCGAGTTGGAACTCCTTCTTTACGTACGAAACGAGCGCTTCGTCCAATTCGTCGCCCCCCACGCGGATGGACTGGCTGGTGACGATGCCACCGAGGGAAATCACCGCAACCTCGGTCGTACCGCCGCCGATGTCCACGACCATGTTGCCGGTCGGTTCGTGAATGGGCAGTCCGGCGCCAATGGCGGCGGCCATGGGTTCTTCGATGATGTACGCCTTGCGCGCGCCAGCGAACTCGGCCGCTTCCATGACCGCTCGCTGTTCTACCCCGGTGATGCCCGAAGGTACGCAGATGATCATGCGAGGTTTGGCGAAGCGGCGCTGGTGGACGCGGTGGATGAAGTAGCGGAGCATCTTCTCGCAGATCTCGAAGTCAGCGATGACGCCGTCCTTCAAAGGTCGGATCGCTTGGATGTTGCTCGGCGTACGGCCAATCATCCTCTTGGCTTCGGCCCCCACGGCGAGCGGCTTGCCGTCCTTCACGTCAACCGCGACGACTGAAGGTTCATTCAAGATAATGCCGCGACCACGCACGTAGACCAGCGTGTTGGCCGTGCCCAGGTCCACCGCCATGTCACGACCGAGCAGCGAGAATCGATTATCTACCATAAAAACCCTTTAACGAGAGCCCAACGTACGCTCCCTATTCCCCCACAAGGCTAGGGCAAGACCGCCAAGACCACTCGCAATTCTTAACTACGCCAAATCTGGGAAGAAGATCTCGATCTCGCGCTGGGCCGATTCAGGTGAATCCGAGCCGTGAATGAGGTTCTCAGCCATGTTTATGGCCATATCGCCGCGAATGGTACCCGGCGCTGCCTCTTTGGGGTCGGTCGCTCCCATCAGGTTTCGGACCACTTTCCAGGTTTCTTTGGGTCCCTCGACCACGCAGACCAGCGAGGGTCCACGCGTGATGAACGCCACGAGGTTCGCGTAGAAGGGTTTTCCCTCGTGCTCGGCGTAATGACGCTCCGCGGTCGCGACGTCGATCGTGCGAAGTTCGCTCGCCGTCAGGCGAAGCTGCTTGGCCTCAAGTCGCGAGAGTATCGCGCCTATGAGACCCCGCTCAACGGCGTCAGGTTTGACGATGACCAGTGTTCGTTCCACGAAGTGAAAATCTAACAGTGTTAGGAAAGGTGTCGCGAGGCGACGTGAATGACCTCGCCTCGAACCTCGGCGACGAGATACAGACTGCCCGCGACCACGATGAGGTCCTCGTCGGTCGAGCGTTCACGCGCGTGTGCCAAAGCCGCGATACCACTGGGATGCTCGAAGGCAACGCCTCCGTGTCGACGTACGGCTTCGGCCACTTCATGGGCTGGCACCGCTCTCGGCGACTGGGGCGCGCAGCAGTGGAACTCGGTGAAACCCAGTTCGACCAAGGGCGTGACCATGTCGTCGATGTCGCGACCGGTCAGCATTCCCACGACGCAGCGCCGCGCGCCCTGGACGAAGAAAGCCCCGTCGAGGGTCGCACATAAGGCACGAACGCCTGCGGGATTATGCGCGCCATCTACGACGATCATGGGCTTTCGGGCGATCAATTCCATGCGACCGGGCATTCGCGCGGCACGCAACGTCGAATGTACGACGTCGCCGCCGAGCGCGCGACCGAGAAATGCCTCAGCGGCGACGATCGCGGTTGCCGCGTTTATACCTTGGTGGATCCCATGCAAGGACACGAGCACCTCCTCGTAGCGCTCGAAGGGAGTCTGGACCGTGATGGCCCTTCCACCCAGGGCGAGTTCGTTGCGTTCGAGTACGAACGAGTCATCCAACAGCCAGAGTTCGGTGTCGAGTTCATTCGCCTTTCGTTGGGCGATCTCAACGACGACCACGTTGGTCGTGGCGACAATCGCTATCGAAGCGGGACGGAAGATTCCAACTTTGTCGTTGGCGATCGCGCTGATGGTGGGACCAAGTACTGCCGTGTGATCCAAGTCGACGTTGGTGAGCACGGCAACCTTGGAGTCAATGACGTTGGTCGAGTCCCACGTGCCACCCATGCCGACTTCGATGACGGCCACGTCCACGCCCTCGTCCGAGAAGTGCAACAGTGCCGCCACCGTGAGCAGCTCGAACCTCGTCAGCGCGACACCGCTCACTGATTCGACGTCGGCGAGACGAGAAAGCAGGGCGATGAGGCTTTCGTCGTCAACTGGTTCGCCGTTGACCGCAATCCTCTCGTTGATGGCGTGCAGGTCGGGACTCGTGAAGGTGCCCACGCGCAAACCCGTCGCCGAGAGGAGGGCACTGGTGAGCGTCGTCGTCGTGCCCTTGCCGTTGGTGCCTGTGACGTGAACAGTCGGGTAGTCGAACTGGGGATCGGCGAGCAGGGCCAGCGTGTCCTTAATGGGCTGGAGCGTGGGTACGGGTTGTCGGTTCGGGGCGAGACGCTCGAAGTCGACGTGGGTTTCCAGCCAGGTCAGCGCTTCGACGTACGTCCGAAAGCGCACGGGTTAGCTTGCGCGACGGGTTCGCGTCGCCTTTCGCATTTCGTAGGTAGGCGCGGTCTTCTCTCGTACGCTCTCGGCGGTGACGATGCAGCGATGCACGTCAGAACGCCCCGGCACGTCGTACATCGCCTCGAGGAGCACGCTTTCGAGAATCGAGCGCAGCCCCCTCGCCCCGGTCTGGCGCTCGAGCGCCAGTTCGGCGATCGCTTCGAGCGCGTCCGGTTCGATCACCAGCTCGACGCCGTCCATGGCAAGGACCTGTTGGAACTGTTTGACGAGCGAGTTCTTCGGTTCGGTGAGCACACTGATCAACATGTGCAAGTCGAGCTGCTGGACCGCGCCCACGATGGGAAGCCGTCCAATGAACTCGGGAATAAGACCGAATTTGACCAGATCCTCGGGCAAGGCGTGGCGAAATAATTCGACGTCACCCTTGCGCTTGGATTCGACGGGCTGATTGAAGCCCATCGACTTCTTTCCGAGTCGGCGTTCGATGATCTCTTCGAGGCCCGAGAAGGCACCACCACAAATGAACAAGATGTTCGACGTGTCGATCGTGATGAACTCCTGGTGCGGATGCTTGCGACCTCCCTGGGGCGGCACACTGGCTACGGTGCCTTCGAGGATCTTCAGCAAGGCTTGTTGAACACCTTCACCCGAGACGTCGCGGGTGATCGAAGGGTTCTCCGCCTTGCGAGCGATCTTGTCAATCTCGTCGATATAGATGATCCCGCGCTCGGCGCGCTTTACGTCGAAATCGGCCGCCGACAGAAGTTTCAAGAGAATGTTCTCGACATCCTCGCCCACGTAACCAGCCTCGGTGAGCGCGGTCGCGTCAGCGATGGCGAAAGGGACGTTGAGCAACCGAGCGAGCGTCTGGGCCAGGAACGTCTTGCCGCAACCGGTAGGTCCGAGCAGCAAGACGTTGGACTTGGCGACCTCGACGTCTTCGTCGTGCAGGGGTCCGGTCTGTATCCGCTTGTAATGGTTGTAGACCGCCACCGACAAGATTTTCTTCGCGTCGATTTGTCCGATGACGAAATCGTCGAGGAACGATGAGATTTCACGCGGCGTCGGAAGGTCCTCGAGGACGAACTCCGGACGATCCCCGAATTCGTCAGCAATGATGTCGTTACAGAGGTCGATGCATTCGTCGCAGATGTACACACTCGGGCCGGCGATGAGTTTCTTCACCTGCTTTTGACCCTTGGCGCAGAAACTGCACTTGATGAGGTCGTTGTTCTCGCCGAATTTAGCCACGATGTTGCTCCGCGATGATCTGGGCGCTCAGCGAGACGCACTCGTCGCAAATGTAGACATCGGGACCCGCGACAATAGTCTTCACGTGCTCTTGATCCTTTGAGCAGAAACTGCACCGCACTAGGTCGTCTAATTCAACCAACTTTGACACCGCTAACCTCCGACACGACCTCCGCTCGACCATCCTAGGAGGCGCAAACAGCAAAAAACGGTACCTACGGTCGGGCGGACAGGACGTCGTCAATGAGGCCATATTCCACGGCTTCTTGTGCACTGATGATGTAGTCACGGTCCGTGTCCTTCGTGATCCGTTCGACCGTTTGACCAGTGTCAGATGCGAGCATGGAATTGAGCATGTCCTTCATGCGAAGGATCTCACGGGCTTGGATCTCAATGTCCGAAGCCTGGCCCCCGACGCCACCCCAAGGCTGGTGAAGGAGCACGCGCGCGTGGGGCAACGCGAAGCGCTTGCCTTTGGTTCCCGCGGCGAGCAACACCGCCGCGGCCGAAGCCGCTTGTCCGAAGCAAAACGTCGACACGTCGGGCTTGATGTATTTCATGGTGTCGTAGACGGCCAGCAGCCCGGTGATGTCCCCACCGGGCGAGTTGATGTACAGACTTATATCCTTGTCGGGGTCCTCGGACTCGAGGAAGAGCATCTGCGCACAAATCAAGTTCGCGATCGTATCGTCAATGGGCGTACCGAGAAAGATGATCCTCTCGCGCAACAGTCGGCTGTAGAGGTCGTAGGCACGTTCGCCGCGGTTCGACGACTCGACGACCGTCGGTACGAGGTAGTTCTGGGCTCGAAAGTGTTCGTTCACGGGCCCAGCCTAGGCGTCGACGCCCGCGGACTGATCCGTCGACTCCGATTCGCCGACATTTTCCGCGCTCTCGGCCTCGTCCTGGTGAGACTGATCCTCACGCAACATTTCCCGGTCTATTTCGACCCCGTCGGGATCGATGAAGGTCACGTTTTCACTCAGCCATCGCGACGCCTTCATCTTGGCCACTTCTGCGTTAAAGGACACGACACGGCCAGTATTGCGAAGATTCTCTCGCAATACATCCGCCTCGGTGTTCATTGCCTTCGCGGTGGATTCCAGCTCATCGTCAATCTCTTCTTGGCTCGGGTCCAAGTGTTCGGCCTTGACCAGGGCACGCATGGCCAGATCGATCCGCACCGCTCGCAGCGCGTCCTCACGCAGCGTGGCCAGCAACTGGTCGGGCGACTGGTTCGTGACTTGCAAGAACATCTCGAGATTCATCTTCTGTTCGGAGAGTCGGTGACCTAGATCGTGCAATCTCTCGTTGGTCTCGGAGTCGACGAGCACGTCGGGCACGAGGTCAACACTTACGAGGTCACCGAGCGCCAACAACATGGCATCACGCTGGGACAGTTGCGCTTCAACGATCTTTCGGCGACGCATCTGAGTGAGGATCGCTTCGCGCATCTCCTCGACGTCCTTCCACTCCGTGTTCTCTTCCACCCACTCGTCGGTGAGTTCGGGTAGCACTCGCTCTTTTACCTGCTTGAGCTGCATGGTGTACGTCGCAACGACCCCTTCGCCGAGACCGCCGTTCAACTTAAGTTCCTCGCCGGCCTTCAGTCCAAGGATCAACTCGTCGACGCCACCGGTGATGGTGCCCGAGCCGACGGTATACATGTAGTCACTCATCTCGAGCGGCTCGACGTCGGTAGCGATCTGTTGAACGTGCAGGTCCATGGTGACGAGGTCACCCGTTTGGATTGGACGCTCAACGTCGCGCAAGGTCGCGTCGGTTTCGCGGAAACGGTCGATCTGGGCGTCCACTTCACTATCGAGCACATTGGGCGAAGGAATCGTCACGCGCAAGTCGCCTTGGCCATCGATCTGGATCTCGGGACGAATCTCCACTTCAGCCTCGAAGGTCAGCGGTCCCTCGCTCTCACCAGCCACGATGTTGATGTCGGGCTGTCCAATCGGATCACTCAGCGTATCGGCGACGGCCCGGGCGTAAAAGTCGGGCATCGACTCACGGATCGCTTGAGAACGAAGCGCCTCGAGCCCACCGAGGTGGGCGATCAGAACGTTCTTGGGGACCTTGCCCTTGCGGAATCCCTTGATGCTGACCTGCTTGGCCAACGACGCCGCAGTCTCGTCGAGGGCTTCGGCCATCTCGGCTTCGTCTACCTCGACGACGAGTTTGATTCGGTTGTTTTCAAGGACTGTCGGTGTGGCGCGCATAAGGAGATTCAGCCTACCGGGAGTTGTGCGACACCTAAATCATGATCCTCACGTGCTCGGCGAACGATTGAGCCAGGTCCCGATCCCCTCGAATGTCAGTCGCCGAGGCGCTTAGGAATGCCTCGGCACTGATCCGGCCCGCACACCGACGCCAAAAGAGGGCCACGGGAGTCGTGACCTCGAGCGTCGCGGAACCCGACAGTGAGGTCAGAGCACTCGCGCGACCGTCACGGACCTCCAAGAATATGGTCCGAGCCTGACGACCGATCAGGTTCACCTGCAAGGAGGTACCGTCCGGGCTGCGCATCTTCTTGGCGAAGACGTAGGGCAACGCGGACTCAAAACGATTGACGACTATCTCCTCGCCGGCCCCGTGGTCGTCTTCGGGCTGCAGCAAGGCGTCGCGGATGTCCTGTAAGTGGATCCAACTGTCGAGCACCCGCGTTTCCTGGAATCGGTGATACGGCCGATCACCCTCGGGGCTCCAGCCGATCTTGTCCCACTCCTCTTCGCTCAACGTGCGAAGAGCCGCGAGTGACCGCCGTGCGGCGTCGCGAAACTCATCGAGTACTTGAATACCCGGTTCGTGGCGATGGGATTGGACGAAGGCCTCATTGATCTCGCCGATCGGGTTGCGCACGTGACTCGGCCATGGTCCGTCAAAGGATGGAACCGGTGTGCCGTGCAGCATAAGTTCGAATCCGAGCAGGTGGCTCAGCACGTCGCGCACGCTCCAACCTGGACAAGGGGTGGGTGCTTCGTAGGCCGACGCAGGCTGATCTCGCAAAAGACGATCAATCGCCGTCCACGTCTCGTCCAGTGCGTCAGTAATCCATTCGTATGCCATAGTCCTCCTGTCACGACCCGGCCGCAGCCTAGGAACGCGGCTGAGTCAATAGTGACACGAGGCGATATGTGTAACGATGTAACGACGGGAAGTAGCGCAGCTTGGTTAGCGCGCCTGGTTTGGGACCAGGAGGCCGCGGGTTCGAATCCCGCCTTCCCGACCNNTGTGATGAGTCCCGTCATCGTGGAACTTTGAACCCAAACATTAGTCGCTGCTTGGTGTGCTCATTTTCTGATAGCGCTTGGTCGGGTCGATCTGGAGTTCGCTGAGCAGTTCGCCGTCCTCACTCACGACGCGCACGTGCGCGTCGATGACGTAGAGACGCACTCGTTCGCCGCGGTGCGCGTAGCCAACGTAGATGTGTCGAAAATCGCCCAGGTAGCGAAGCGTCACCTTGCCGCGCGAGTCGAGCGTGTCGTAGCGAATGCGCAGGTGCGGTTCATTGATCAACGTGCCGGCAAGCGCCTTGTCGCGCTTGGCGTAAGCGTGGCGGGGCGTCACCGACCCGCGTGCGCGGTGCGGTCGCTCCTCGTTGTAGTAGCGAACGATCTTGAGCAGCACGAGCTGGAGATCTTCAATCGTGTCGCAGGGGTGCTTCTCGAGGAACCCCTTCAAAGTCGCGTGCCAGCGCTCGACCTTGCCACAGGTCTGAGGGTGGTAGGGACGCGAGTGCTTATAGAGCACGCCGAGGTCCAACAGGTCGCTCTCGAAACCGGTGCGACCCTTGCGCGAGCCGGCGTTAAAGATCGCCCCGTTGTCGGTCAGCACCGAGGCGGGAATTCCCCAGTAGGCACAGGCGTTCTTGAAGGTCGCGCGAACGTTCGAGGCCTTGACGGTTGGAAACACCTCACAGGCGAGCACCAGACGCGAGTAGTCGTCGAGGAAGGTGAGGATCTCCACCTCGGCGCCGCTATCGAGATGCCAGTGGGTCATGTCGGACTGCCAGCACTCGTTGGGCAGTGACGCCTCGAAGCGTATATAAGAACCCTTGGGTCGTTTGCGAGGTTCGGGCGTGATGAACCCGCGACGCTTGAGCATCCGGTAGATCGCCGACACCGAGGGCGTGGTGTCCTCGCGCTGGGCGAGGTGCCACTGCAACGTGGCGGCCCCGTGGTCGGCGCCCAGGTCGAGGAGTTCTTTTCGCAGGCGTAGGAGTTCTTCTTCCGTCGCCGCACTCATCTGGCGAGGATTGGTGTGATGGGCCTTGGAGCGTTCCTCGAGGGCTCGCTCACCGCCTTCGCGGTAACGGCGGACCAGTTCATAGACCCAGGACTTGGACACCCCGAACGAGCGGGCAACCTCCCTGATCGAGCGACCTTCGAGCACCACCGCGTCAACCACCATTTGGCGCAACACCATAGGAAACACCCCCTAGGAGAGTGTCCACTATGACGCGACACATCGCGT
>PLQL01000022.1:3785-14351 GCA_003160115.1 Acidimicrobiaceae bacterium | reverse complement strand
TTCTCAAAGTCCGAAGGATTGCAAGTGAACAAAGGCAGATCATTGGCGATTGCCGTCGCCGCGATCATCGCGTCAAATGCCCGCGCGCTCGATTTACCTCCACCGCGACGCAGGGACGCGGCGACGCGACCGAACGAGCGCGCCGCGGCCGCATCGAAAGGAAGCGGCCGGAAATCGGCCTCGGCCTGCTGGAGGCGCAACTGCCGGACGGCTTGTTCCTGGGGGTTTGCTGCTACGAGCGGACCTACCGACAGTTCAGCGAGCGTGACTGCGGTGATCATTGGTTCCCCCGGCAACGACAACACGTCGGTGATTCTTTCGAGAAGGATGACGGTGCTGGTATCGAGAACACCGCGTGGGACAGGACCTGCGGTCATCACAAGGTCTGATCAAGCATCAAGTCAATGTCGTGACGCAGTGAGTCGGGGTCCATTGGTGGAAGTGTTCCCCAACGACTCACGAGTGCCATCGCCGACAACGGAGGCGGTTCGAGGGGCAGAAGCATGGCCACGGGTTTGCCGTCTCGAGTCACCGTCAGTTGCTCGCCTGCGGACACCCGATCGACGACCCGGCCGCCATGATTACGTAATTCACGGATAGTAATTTCAGTCACGGGCTAAGTGTATCACGCGTGAGACACGAGNNGACGTACCGCAAGGAGATTTCCAGAATTGACGTGGGCCAACGGAGCCTGGTGTTACATCTGCTCGGGCGCTTCAATCCCCAGTAACGACAAGCCCAGGCTGAGCGTACGGGCACTCAGATCACAGAGGGCGAGTCGCTCGTTTCGGGTCTGACCCACCGAGGACAACACGGGACACGCCTCGTAGAAAGAGGTGAAGCGCTGGGCCAGGTCGAAGAGATAGACGCAGAGCCGGTGCGGCTGCAGCGACAGCAACGAGAGCTCGAACGCCTCGGGAAAGGCAAGGATGCCCAGGGCGAGGTACCGTTCCGCCGGATGTTCGAGGGCGAAACTCGCGGTTGCCGGGTCCCAGGGGCTTCCGAGTCGACGGAAGATGGAGCGGACCCGCGCGTGCGCGTACTGCAGGTACGGACCCGTGTCGCCCTCGAAGGCGAGCATCCGATCGAGATCGAAGATGTAGTCACGTTGGCGCTCGGTCGACAGGTCGGCGTACTTGATGGCCGCGCGAGCGACTTGCGTCGCCAGGTGGGCACGCTCGCCGACGTCGAGGTCGCTCTTTCGCTCCTCGAGTGCCTGGTAGGCGCGTTCGGTCGCTTCGTCGATGAGACCCACGAGCTTCACGGTCTCGCCGCTGCGGGTCTTGAACATCTTTCGGTCGGTGCCGAGCACGTTGCCGAAAGCCACGTGTTCGCAGCGCACGCTTTCGGGAAGCCAACCCGCCAGTCGGGCCACCGCGTAGATCATCTCAAAGTGCTGACCCTGTGGGGCACCCACCACGTAGAGCAACTCGTCCGCCTGGAGATTGGTCACGCGGTCGCGCACCGCCGCCAAGTCCGTCGCCGCGTAGCCGTAGCCCTCGTCGCTCTTCTTCACGATGAGCGGCAGGGGCTCGCCCTCGCGATTCTCGAATCCCGGGGGGAACACGCACAGCGCGCCGTCACTCTCGGTGAGCAGGCCCTTGTCCGCCAAGTCGCTCACGACGTCGTCGAGCATGTCGTTGTAGTACGACTCACCGACCACGTCACCGGGGGTGAGCGTGACGTCGAGTTTCGCGTAGACCTCAGCGAAATACGCGATCGACTCGTCGACGAGGATTCGCCACAATCGGCTCGTCTCGGGGTCGCCCGCTTGCAAAGCCACGACGCGCGCGCGGCTGCGGTCTTTGAAGGTGTCGTCCTCTTCGAACTTCTTNNAGGTGTTCGATCAGCATCCCAAAGGGCGTACCCCAGTCGCCGACGTGGTTTCGGGCGATGACTTTGTCGCCGTCGAAACGGTACATGCGCGCCAGCGCGTCCCCGATCACCGTCGAACGCAGGTGTCCCACGTGCATCTCCTTGGCGACGTTGGGTGCCGAGTAGTCGATGACCACGGTCTTGGGCGGATCCGCCAGCGTGACGCCCAAGCGCTCGTCCCCGAGCAGGCCACGCAATTGCGCGTCTAAAAAAGCCGGTGAGAGCGCGATATTGAGGAATCCGGGGCCCGCGACCGCGACGCTGGCGATCCCGGCGAGGTCGAGGAATCCGCAGACCTCCTCGGCGACCTCGCGCGGGGGGCGACCGACGCTCTTGGCCAGGGCCATCACGCCATTCGCCTGGTAGTCGCCGTGCTCGGACTGGCGCAGCACCGGTTCGGCCCCGGGCTCGACCCGGGCAAATCCTTCGCGCAGGCGCTCGTTCAAAATGTCGTACGTCGTCGTCACCTTTCCATTCTCGCACCTGGGCGGGACTGTCGATGCAGCTCGCGCGTCGACGAGTTCGCCGACACGGCAGAATGGGTCCATGACAACTCCCTCACTCAACTCCTTCGCCGCCAAGTCCACCCTCAAGGTGGGCAACCGTTCGCTCGACTACTTCTCGCTGAAGGCCGACGCGCTGGCTCCCTTCGGCGTCGAACGCCTGCCCTACAGCATCAAGGTGCTCTTGGAGAACCTGCTGCGCCACGAAGACGGCGTGAAGGTGCACGCTGCGGACATCGAGGCGCTCGCGCGCTGGGCTGATACACCCAACCGGCACGGCGAGGCGGCCGGCGAGGACGCCAGGGAGATTGCCTTCACGCCCGAGCGAGTATTGATGCAAGACCTCACCGGCGTGCCCGCGGTCGTGGACCTAGCCTCGATGCGCGACGCCATCATCACCCTGGGCGGAGATCCCAACAAGATCAATCCCCTCGTCCCGGTCGAACTGGTGATCGACCACTCGGTCATCCTCGAACGCACGGGTACGCCCGAGAGCTACGAGCAGAACGTCGCCATCGAGTACGAGCGCAACATCGAGCGCTACACGTTTTTGAAGTGGGCCCAGAGTTCGTTCGAGAAGTTCCGCGTCGTGCCCCCGGGGATGGGCATCTGNNACACCACCATGGTCAACGGCCTGGGCGTGCTGGGCTGGGGCGTTGGGGGTATCGAGGCCGAGGCGGGCATGCTCGGTCAACCGACGTCGATGCTGATCCCGCCGGTGGTGGGACTCCGTCTGGTCGGTTCGACCAAAGAAGGCGTCACCGCGACCGACGTCGTGCTCACCATCACCGAACTGCTACGCAAGCAGGGGGTCGTGGGCAAGTTCGTCGAGGCCTTCGGTCCCGGCGTGTCCTCGCTCTCGCTCGAGACCCGCGCCACGATTGGCAACATGTCACCCGAGTACGGCGCCACGTGCGCGATCTTCCCGATCGACCAGGTGACCCTCGACTACCTGGCCTTCACCGGTCGTGCCAAGGAACGACTCGAACTGGTCGAGACCTACGCCAAGGCCCAGGGCCTCTGGCACGACGCCACCGTCACTGAACCCACGTATTCGGAATACGTCGAACTGGACCTGTGGACCGTCGAGCCCAGCCTCGCCGGGCCCAAACGTCCCCAGGACCGCGTGTCGCTTTCGGGAGCGCGCGGCGCCTTTCGCGACGCCCTCGGTCGCGACGTCAAGGAGGTCCACGGCATTGCCAACGCCGAGGACCTGAAGGACGGTGCGGTCGTCGTAGCGGCGATCACCTCGTGCACGAACACCTCGAACCCGTCGGTGCTCGTAGCGGCGGGACTTGTCGCCAAGCGCGCGGCCGAACTCGGGCTCACCAAGAAGCCCTGGGTCAAGACGTCGCTCGCCCCGGGCAGTCGCGTCGTGATGGACTACCTCGAACGCGCTCACCTGGTCGAACCGCTCGACGAGCTTGGCTTCTACCTCGCGGGTTACGGCTGTACGACGTGCATTGGTAACACCGGACCCTTGCTCGAGGGCGTCTCGGAGGCGACGAACGAGCACGACCTGTCGGTCGTGTCCGTGCTCTCGGGTAACCGCAACTTCGAAGGTCGCATCCACCCTGACGTGAAACAGAACTTCCTCGCGAGTCCACCACTGGTGGTTGCCTACGCGCTCGCGGGCACGATCGACATCGACCTGAGCAACGAACCGCTCGGCACGTCGACCAAGGGCGAGCCGGTGTTCTTGAAAGACCTCTGGCCNNGTGCCGACGACCAACGCGGTCACCTACGACTGGGACCCCAAGTCCACCTACGTGAAGCTGCCCCCGTACTTCGAGGGCCTCACCGAGAAGCCCGGTGTCGTCAATGACATCCAAGGGGCGCGCGTCCTCGCTCGACTCGGCGACTCGGTCACCACCGACCACATCTCGCCCGCCGGCAACATCCGCGCGAGCTCGCCCGCCGGGCTCTATCTGATCGACGGGGGCGTGCACCAGTCGGACTTCAACAGTTACGGCACGCGTCGGGGTAATCACGAGGTCATGGTGCGCGGCACGTTCGCCAACATCCGCTTGCGCAACCTGATGGCCCCGGGCACCGAGGGCGGCGTCACGATCAAACTGCCCGAAGGCACCCAGATGTCGATCTTCGACGCCGCGATGGCCTACGCCAACGAGGGGACGCCACTGGTCATCCTCGGCGGCAAGGAATACGGCACCGGGTCCTCGCGCGACTGGGCCGCCAAGGGCACCAAGTTGCTCGGGGTGAAGGCCGTCCTCGTCGAGAGCTTCGAGCGGATCCACCGCTCGAACCTGGTGGGTATGGGCGTGCTGCCCCTGCAGTACCTACCCGGCGATTCGGCCAAGACCTACGCCCTGGACGGGACCGAGACCTTCGATATTCGAGGCCTCGACCCCCTCAACCGCGGTGACACCGTGCCGCGGGTGAGCGTGAAAGTGACGCGCGAGAACGGCGACCAGGTCGACTTCGAGGTGCGACTGCGCATCGACACGCCCACCGAAGCCGAGTACTACCGCCACGGCGGCGTGCTCAACTTCGTGCTTCGCCAATTGGCCCAGCAGTAGCCGCTTGCGCTAGCCGTTACTGCGCTAGCCGTTACTGCGCTCGCCGTTATTTGGCGAGTGCGTGCGTGACCGCGGAGTCCACGCTGTCGTGCAGTTGGATGGTGGCGAGGTACTTGCTATGGGCCGAACGCAACTTCTTCTTCACCAGCGCGTCGGTGCGAGCCAGCGAGAACGAGATGCCGTCGTTGGCGAGGTCGCTCACGATCTCCGCGAGTGACAACAGCGACGTGTAGTCGATGTCCGAGACGGCGGCGGCGTCGATGACCACGTGCTTGGTCTTCGGATACTTCTTCAGTGCGTCATAGAGCTCGCGCCGGAACACGCCGGCGTTCGCGAAGAACAAGTCCCGCTCGAACAACAACGCCGTCACGCCGGCGACCAAGTGCACGTCGTGCACGTGGAGGGGTTCCCAACTCGTCGTGCCGTCGCGTCGCCCGAGTACGACCATGGTCGGACGCGCCGAACGCCAGGTCTGCTCGAGGATCGCGAGTCCCACGGCTACGGCGAGACCCAACTCGACCCCGAGAAAGACGACCCCGAGCCACGCAATCACCCCGAGCACGCTTTCCGCACGGCTTACGCGGTACACCTGACGGATCTCGTGCACCTTGATCAAGCGACCAGCGATGAACAACAAGACGCCCGCGAGCGACGCGAGCGGGATGTCGCGCGCGTAGGTGACCAACGGCGAGAGGGCCAGGGCGCCCAACGCGGCCGTCAGCCCGACGAGCTTGGTCTTGCCCCCGGCCAGACGCGTAATGGTCGTGCGCGCGGGACTCGCGTTCACTGGAAAAGCACCCACGAGGCCCGCGGCGGCGTTGGCGAGCCCGATGCCAAAGAAGTCCCGACTGAGATTATCGGCCACGCCGATCTCGTCGGCCGACGTGCGCGCCGTCGCGGCGCTCTGGCTCATGATGACGATCACCAGCGTGAGTGCCGTCGTCGCGACCACGCTCCACTGGTGCAACGAGAACCATTGCAGACGCCAGGTCGGGCCCCCCACGGTCACCGTGCCCAGCAGTGCCACGCCGTGCGACGACAACGACAAGGTCACCGCGAGCACGGCGCCGATCAAGACCGCCCCGAGGGCCCAGGGAAGCCGGGCGTTCAACCTCTCACCGAGCATCATCGCCGCGAGCGTGCCCAGCGCGATGATGATGGACCAGGCGTTCACGTGACTCAAGTGGTGGGCGAGCGAGTCCAGTCGCGAGACGACCGAACTACCACCAGAGGTCACGCCAAAGACTCTGGGTAATTGGTGCACGATGATGATGACCCCGATGCCGCTGAGGAATCCCGCCACGATCGGCACCGAGAGGAAGTCGGCGAGCCAACCTAGTTTTAGGAGACCAATGGCGACCAGGATGAGACCCGTCACGAGGGCTGTCGCCGCGACGAGGGAGTAGTACTGGCCAGAGTCGGGAAGAGCGATCTTGAGGATCGCGACCGCGAACAGCGGCGCAATCGTCGAATCAGCCCCCACCGAGAGGATCGGATTGGAACCAACCACGATGAAGACCAGCGTCGCGGTAATAAAGGCGATCAGCGCAACAAATGCGGGTACGCCGGCGAGCTGGGCGGTCGCTAGTTGTTCGGGGATCGCGATGGCGAGCAGCGTGATGCCCGCGAGGATCTGACCAGGAAAGTTCTTGCTCGTGACACCGAGGAAGATCTCATTAAGTCCACGCGCCACACGGCGCTGACCGATCGGCGTTCGCGCATCGTGGCTGGGCGAAACCGTCATGGAGATACCCTAGGACGCCACAGTTGTTCGTTCCTACTTGGTCGTGACGACCTTGTAACCCTCCGCGAGACGGGCCTTGCCGAGTCCGGCGGCCTTGGCGAGCAGGCGCGCGTTGCGACGAAGCATCTTCTCGAGGTCCTTGCGGTTGCCGACCTGGCTCTCGTGCTGCTTGAGTGCGGCCATCTTGCGGTCAAAGACCTTGGAGATATCGACGACCATGTTGGGCTGGGCGCTCGTGAGCCAGACCTCGGGCACCACGTGTGGTTCGAAACCCTCACGCAGCAATTCGGGAAACGCGTGAGGGTTTCGCGCGTCGGGATAGACCGCACGCAGCGTGGCTTCGCCCACGGCCAGGTGGTCGGGGTGGCTCGCGTAGATGCGCTCCCAGTTCCGTTCAGGATTCTGGGTGATCACCAAGTCGGGCTTGTGCGTGCGGATCACGCGCGCGATCTCACGACGCAACAACAATCGCGGCTCGACCTGACCGTCGGGCCAACGCAGGAAGGCGAGACTCGACACGCCCACTTCCTTGGCGGCGGCGGTCTGCTCGGCCTCACGGATCTCGGAACGTTCCTCTTTGGTGTGGGTGGAGTCGTCCCCTCCCGCGTCGCCCGAAGTGACCAGACAGTAGGCCACGTCCACGCCGTGCTTGGTCAGCGTCGCCACCGTACCGGCCGAACCGAAGTCGATGTCGTCGGGGTGAGCGACCACAACCAAGGCGCGCTTGATCGACCCGTCGTGCTTGTAGACCCGCGTCGCCTTGTTCTTCTTACTCAAAGTACGGAATCCTCCTTGGTGGGGTCCCAGTTCGCTAGGTCCTTCAGGTGTGGGTTGTTCGAGAATACTTCGATGATCGGTCGCTTGAGTGCTAGACGTCGCATGATCACCTCGGCTTCGATGATCTGGTTATACAGCAGCAGCGAGACGACCACGCCCGTGGAACCCGCACGCGCCGTGCGTCCCGAGCGGTGGATGTAGGCCTTGTGGTCTTCTGGCGGATCGAAGTGCATCACGCAGTCCACCCCGTCGATGTGCAGTCCGCGAGCGGCGACGTCGGTGGCGACGAGGACCGACAGCTTGTCCGCGCCGAAATCAGCCAGCGCCTTCTCGCGCTGACTCTGGCGAAGGTCGCCGTGGATCGCCGCGGCGTCCACGCCTTCTTTCTGGAGTTGTTCGACGAGACGGTCCGCGCCGCGCTTGGTGCGACAGAAGATGATCGTCTTGTCGAAGGAATTACAGATCGCGGCGGCGACCTTGATGCGGTCCATCTGGTGGACGTTCAAGAAGTGGTGCGCCATGAGCGTCACCGTCTGGGTGTCACTCTGGACTTCGTGGAAGACCGGGTCGGTGAGGTAGCGCTTCACCAGTCGGTCGACGGCGCCGTCGAGGGTGGCGGAGAACAACAACGTCTGATGGGGGTGCTCGGCGATGCGACGAAGGACCCATTCGACCTGGGGCATGAAGCCCATGTCGGCCATGCGGTCCGCNNTGTCACAACCCTTCTGGAGTGATTTCACCTGGCGCTCGATGTCCGCGCCGCCGTAGACGGCGTTGACGTGCAGGCCGAGTGCTTTGCCCAGCGGAGCGAGCACTTCGTGGACTTGGACGGCCAGTTCCCTCGTCGGCAACAGCACGAGTCCCCTCGGACGAGCGGGACCGCCCGCGCGGGCGATGCTCTGGCTGGCGGCGACCCGCTGGAGCATCGGCAGACCGAAGCCCAGCGTCTTGCCCGAACCGGTCTTGGCTTTGCCGCAGACGTCACGGCCGTCCAGAGCGTCGGCGATGGTCATGGCCTGGATAGGAAAGGCGGTGGTGATCCCCTGCTTTTGAAGAACATCGCAGAGTTCTTTCTGGATGCCCAGGTCGGCAAAGGTTTTGTTGGTGGCGTAGGAGTCCTGTGACGTCACGGACTCTGGGATTTCAGTACTCACGGGTGCAACGGTCTTTTCTCGGTTGGACCCGGAACCGGCGTTCGAAAGTTTGGGCCCAAGCTCATTTCCAAGAGCTTCGCAACCAGTCTACGTGGGAGAATTACCTTTCCCGTTCAGTCCTTGGCCAACCATTGGGTTGGTGTAGAACCGAATTCACGCCGCTGGCCAACTTCGATTTCGTAAGGAATCTGGCGAGTGTTACCTGACCATGGCGCAGCGGTGTGCCCCGGCCGTTGTTTGGAAGAAGTCACTCGCTATGAGACAACAGATTTGTCCAAATGCCCCAATACCAGGACTCCCGGCAGACCTTCGACCGGACGCTAATCACCCGGTGTCGGTGTAGGGTCACGAGGATTCCTTATAACATACTTATCATGTATAATACAATCCATGTATGATACGTGAACGAACTGATACAGGAGAATCGTGAAACCGACGGGTCTTGCTTCGTTTGTCAACCGCACGACAGAACTGACAACACTGAACGAATGGCACTCACGCCCTGGCGCGGGTCTAGGGATCGTCTTCGGTCGACGACGAGTTGGCAAGACGTGGCTTCTAACGAAGTTTGCCTACGACAAAAGGGTCGTGCGCCATACCGTGCGAGGTCGTCCACTCGGCGAGGAGCTTCGGATCTTGTCAACGACCGCTCACGAAATACTTCAGCTGTCGCGGAGATCTCTCCTCGATAGACCTTTTGTGAGTTGGGATGACGTCTTTGAAGTGCTCTCCATCGCGGCAGAATCTTCACCGCTTTTGTTCATGCTGGACGAGTTCCCCGAACTGATGGCCGTGAGTTCAGGTATTGAAGAGGAACTTCGCGCAGTGTGGGACCGAGTCGGTGTCGACTCCTCAAATCTCAAGTTCTTGGTATGTGGCTCAGCTGAGCGGGTGATGGAGGCTCTTCAACAACATGAACACGCGATGTTCGGTCGAGCCGATCTTCGCCTCAGGGTACTGCCGTTTCGGCCGCACGAAGCTGCGTTGATGCTGCCTGGAGCGTCTGCGTCGGAGCGAGCGAAAGCGTGGGGCGTCTGTGGGGGCATACCGCGCTATCTCGCACTCTGGGATGACGGCAGCTCTTTTCGACAGAACATTGAGCGATTGATCTGCAACGAGCAGGGCCTGCTCGTATCGGAAGGTGAGCTCGTTCTTGGCGATGAAGACCTAGTCGGTCATCCCGGAAAGCGACTGCCGGAGCAAATTCTTCGGGCGGTGGCTTCGGGCAGTACCACGTACTCCGCAATCTCGGGTGCCGTGAATTCGGCGCTGCCGGTGAGGGCACTGCGAGACCTGGTCGATGCGCATCTCCTGGATAGGGTGATGCCGGTGACGGCGAAGAATGATTCGTCCAAGATTACCTACTACAGGATTGCCGACAACTTCTTGGCTTTTTGGCTCGAGTGCGTTGAGCCCCACAGGTCACCGATTGAACAGGGACTTGGCGCAACTGTTGGCAATGTCATCGTCGAAGCGTTTGACGACTACATGGGTTTGCGTTTTGAGTCAGCTTTTCGCGATCATCTTCGCCGCCTCGCTTCTGAAGGTCAACTGGGCGACGAGATAGTTGGGATCGGGGAATGGTGGCGAGAACAGGGCGCGCCCAACGATGACCCTTGTCAACTCGACGCAGTCGTCCTGGCAGGAAGAAGGAGACTCCCGGTGATCGTGGGGGAAGCCAAATGGTCAAAGACCGCGAATGGAAGTTCGGAACTAGGGAAGATGACCCGAAAGCTATTGGATTCAGGATTGGCTAATCCAGAAGATATCGCCTTCTATGTCTGTGCGAGAGAGAGTGTCACTCGCTCGGATGGTTTGACGGGAGTGACGGCCGCAGATATCTTCCAATGAAAATTTTTTGCCTCAGAAGAGTTGGAGAGTACTCTCTTCGTAACCTGCGTCAATCCAACGTTCTTGCAATCATTCGAAAGGACCAACGTGGCACGACTTGAAGTAGGCGCCAAGGCACCGGC
>PLQL01000022.1:0-3755 GCA_003160115.1 Acidimicrobiaceae bacterium | reverse complement strand
TTTCGCAAGAAGTACGGACTGAAGTTCGATCTGCTGAGCGACCCCGACAAGTCG
Source organism: Acidimicrobiaceae bacterium (assembly GCA_003160115.1). GTDB lineage: Bacteria > Actinomycetota > Acidimicrobiia > Acidimicrobiales > RAAP-2 > RAAP-2. The sequence continues at coordinate 3,701 of PLQL01000022.1, read as the reverse complement.
GTCATGGCCAAGTACGGCGCCTTCGGCGAGAAGATGCTCTACGGCAAGTTGGTCCAGGGCGTCATCCGCTCCACGTTCCTCGTGGGCGCGAACGGCAGGATCGAACGCGCCTGGTATGGCGTGCGCGCCGACGGCCACGCGGCCAAGGTGCTCAGCGCACTCGAGGATTAGCTCGCGTTGTGGCTCCGCACCGTGCGCAGACGGTGCCAGAATCCCCAGGCGAGACCGACAATGATCAAGGCCACGATGGGCCACTGCGCGTCGTGGAAGTCACCCGCGACGTGATGCCAGTTCTTGCCCGCGGCGTAACCGAGACCACAGAGCAACGCCACCCACACCGCGGAGCCAATGGTCGTGAGGATAGCGAATCGCCCGCGCTTCATCTCGGCGAGTCCCGCGGGGACCGAGATGAAACTACGCACGACCGGCAACACGCGACCGATCAACACCGACCACGAGCCGTACTTCGCGAACCAGACCTCGGAGGCGTCGAGGTCCTTATGGGTCAACAACAGCCACTTGCCCCAGCGGTCCACGATGGTCCGTCCCGCCGAGCGAGCGACCTCGTAGGCAATGACCGCGCCGATCAGCGAACCGACTGTCCCCACGACGATGACGCCCCAGACCGAGAACTGCGCGTGGCGCGTGATCGCCGTCGTACAGAGCGCGCCGGCGAAGCCGTAGGCGACCTCCGAAGGAATCGGGAAGCACGCCGAGGAGAGTATCGATAGCACGAGCAGACCGAAGTAGCCGTAGTGGTGGACGAATGATTGCATGACCCAATTCTCTCAAGCGAACACACGACACTACCGCTTTTGGTTGTTCACCTCTTCTTCAGGTGAGCGGTGAAACAAACACTGTGGACCGGCAAAATCGTTGGCGCAGATATGGATTACTTCTGGTGCAACGAACACCAGTAGGTAGTGCGACCGCCCACCGTGCTCGACAGCATCGTCGCCCCGTCGAGCGGGCACACGCCGTCGGGGAAACGACCGGGCATGTGGGCGCCGAGGTGCGACCCACCACGTTTCTTGAGCGAGCGCATGGTGTGGGTGAAGGACCGAAAGAGCCGGTCGCGCTGTAGGTCGTCGAGCAGGCCCGTAGGCGTGCGCGGATCGATACCCGCGTCAAAGAGGATCTCGTCGCCCAAGAGATTGCCCACGCCCGCCACCGCCGACTGGTCGAGCAGGCGCGCCTTAATCGCCGGCCCCTCGCCGCGCACGACGTGCACTACCTGGTCAAACTGGCGACGCGTCAACGACAAGGCGTCCGGACCCAGTTGGCCGAGGTCGGGGTCGATCTCACAACGCGCCAGGCGCCGTGGATCGTGCACCACGAGCTTGCGGCCGTCGTCGAACTCGAGGCCCGCGCGCACCCACTTCGACTTGTACTCGTGGGGCCCGTAGAAGAGTCCCTCGATGCCGGCGTCGCCATCAATCAACAACACCCCGGTCATGCCAAAACGCAGGCCGAGCGTCACGCCATCGGTCTCGAGCAACAGCAACTTGCCGCGTCGCGCGGTGCCCTCGAGCGTCAGACCCTTCACGGCCCGCGCCCAGGACGACGGCGAGGGGAGCTTCTTTGACGCGTAGGCGTCAGCCCAGCCGCGTGTGATCCGTTTCCCGACGAGACGTTGCGCGAGAGCGCGATAGGACTCGACTTCCAGCACTTCGGGCATGGGCGACACGGTAGTCCCTGCGAGAAGCGTTGAAGCAGTTACTAGGGTTGGTGAATGGCTGTAGAGAAACCACAGTGGAAAGAGTTGTTCAGTGAAGTGGTCACCTCGGGCCTCTGTACTGGTTGTGCGGCGTGCGTTATCGCCTGTCCCCACGACGTGCTGGACTACGAGACCAAGGATGGCGCCTACAAGCCCTGGCACCTTGACATTGACGGCGGGCGCGAGGACTGCACCCACGGCGTGAAGGGCTGCACCATGTGCACGCGGGCTTGTCCGCGTTTTCGTAACTGGGAGAGCGAGATCGACACGCACCGCTTCGCGCGCGAACGCACCGACGACGAGGTCTGGGGCATCGGCGACGTGTTTCTGGCACGCTCGACCGATCCCGTCCTGGTCGAGAACGGCCAGGACGGCGGTTTCGTGTCGGCGCTGCTCATCTACGCCCTCGAGCACGACGTCATCGACGCCGCCCTCGTGAGCGGCCTCGAGGGCGACGGCTCCACCTGGGTAGCTCAACCGCGGGTCGCGCGAAACCGCGACGACGTAATATTAACCGCGAAATCGCGCTACACCTACAGCGCGAATCTCCTCGCCTACCCCGAGGCCATCGAAGGTGGCGCGGAGCGCATCGCCCTGGTGGGCATGGGTTGCATGGCCTCGGCGACGGGCGTGATGCAGAGCCGCAAGGCCGGCAAGATCGCGCGGCGACTCAGCCTCACGATTGGTCTGCTCTGCTCGAAGACCTTTGACGATTCGATCTTCGAAGAGCTCTTCGAGGCGAAGTACAACATCAAGCGCAGTGACATCACCAAGATGAACATCAAGGGTGTGTTCCAACTGTGGACCAAGGACGGGAACTTCCACGAGGTCCCACTGAAGGAGGCGCACGCCTTCACTCGCGAGGGCTGCAAACAGTGCCCGGACTTCGCCGCCGAGCACGCCGACATCTCCACGGGTGGCATCGGTGCCTTCGGGGACTGGACGCTCGTCATCGTGCGCACCGATCTGGGCCGCTCGATAATGGATGGCATGAACAACGCGGGGCTCGTCGAAACTCGCCCGGGTGACGACGACCCCGGTGCGGTCGCGTTGTTGCACAAGCTGGCCCAGGTATCGCGAAAGCGCTGGCCCGAAGACGCGACGCCCGGTCCTCGCCGCATCCCGCTTCGCAGCAACTAGCGCGACACCGCGAATGCCTGAGGTCAGGCGGCGTCTTCGCCGATTTCTTCGACCTTGAAGATTCGATTGAAGATCATCAACTTCAGCACCCAGAACACCGCGAAACTCACGAAGTTCGCTCCCTCGACGATGACGGTGTCGAGCAGGTGACTCCAGTGGTGCGTGTGCACGAGGTGATGGGCGTACGACGCACCCACGATAGAAAAGGCGATACCGCTCACCGCGATGGCCCAAAAGGGAAGGACCTCGCGGCGAAGGTGACTGCGTCCGGACTTGCCCCAGGTCCACTTGCGGTTCAAGTTGTACGAGGGAATGGTCGCGACCACGTTGCCAACGATCGTCGCGGCGACTTCGTTGGGAACGACCCGAAAGCCGTAGACGATGGCGATCACCACGATCGACGTCGTCGTGGACGCGACCGAGACCAGGGTGTAGCGAAAGAGCTTGCGGCCGTGCGTGGTTCTGGTCCATCCGACCGCATTGCTCACGAGAGAAGACACACGAGCAAACCTACCGTTTGTAGCGACACGACCAGAAGTCACGAAAGCCATTGAAGCAAACACCACCGATGTTGTCGCTGCGGCGTCGAGTGGAGTCGCAATTCGAGGTCACATTAGGGTAGTGAAGTGCCTTCGCGTTCATCGATCACTACCGTGCTGCTCGTGCGCCACGGCACGACGGCGACCACGGGGACGGTGCTGCCTGGCCGCGCCCCGGGACTTCACCTCGCCGAGCGCGGCGAAGCCCAGGCCGAGAAGGTCGCAGGTCGCATCGCTGAGCTCTCGAAGAAACCCGTCGCGCTCTACACCTCACCCCTCGAACGGGCCCGCGAGACGGCGGCACC
>PLQL01000009.1 GCA_003160115.1 Acidimicrobiaceae bacterium | reverse complement strand
ATACGTATTGCGGTACATGCGGCCGGTGTTAATGCAAGTGACTGGAAGAAACGTCAGGGCCTGATGGACCAGAATCTCCCACAGACTTTGGGCTACGAAGCCGCTGGGCTTGTCGACGAAATTGGTGTGGGCGTCACCGATGTTGCGATCGGTGACCGCGTGTTCGGATTCAACAGTGATGGTGCCGCTCAAGCGGAACTTGCAGTGCTATCGGCCTGGGCACCTATTCCACGTTCGCTNNCAACTTGCAATTGCACGTGGTGCACGCGTCATTGGAACAGGTAGCCCGGCAACGCACGAATACTTGCGAACACTGGGTGCTGAACCAGTTGCTTACGGCGAGGGTATGACGGAGCGGGTACGTGCTCTAGCTCCCGAGGGTGTCGGCTTGGCGCTCGACGCTGGGGGCAGTGGACTGCCTGAACTCATTGAACTTGCCGGTGGCGAAGACCACGTCATTACGATTGCTAATTTCGCTGGCGCCAAGAAATACGGCGTGCGCTTCAGCAGTGGTGATTCAGGTCGCGCGATCTACGCACTCGCTCAAGTCGCCGAGCTTGTCGATTCCGGCCAATTCTCTCTTCCGGTAGGAAGAACGTTTCCTTTGGGCGACATAGCTGAAGCTCAACGTTTAGGCGAGACTGGAGATGTACGCGGAAAAATCGTGCTGCTGGTTGACTGACAAAGTGGCGAGCGATTAACGATTTCGTCCATGCTTGTCACGAAGTTGGATTCCGTGTCCTAACAGGCCATTCCGCACAGTGTTGGCGCAGAAACCGAGTCGTTCACCGATTTGATGACTCCGGGCGTTGGAGACTGGCCGCGCATCGCTATTCCCGCTTTCTTGAGCCGTTCGGCCACGGTCGTGCGATGACAGCCATATTCAGCAGCTAGCTCGTACACCGTGGCTCCCATCTGATATTTCTCAGCCATTTCAGTCACTTGAGCGTCAGTGAGCCGTCTTTGTCGTTGACGGAGTGAGCCAAGAAGTTGATAATCAGAAACTGTGGAATCACCCTGTTTTTGGCCTTCCAAGAGAGCCTTGAGAAGGGTTAACCATTTGTTTGAGTCAGGAGTGGATAGGTCCACCCGAGAGCACGATAACTGAGCGCGATTCGCCATTTTAAAACGCGCCGAACGTCAGAGTTCCATTCGACGATCGTCTCGCTCCTTCTGACGCGAGCGCTCGAGGACCTGGCGAAGAATTGGGAGCACTGCACGATCTTTTTCGCGACCGGCTGCTTCTTTGGAACGAATGACGTCGGCCAGCGCCGCGACCATGATTGTCACGCTGTCGGTTATCTGCTCATGAGTAGCTGATCGTTTTAAGTCGTCGTAACCTCGAGTGCCGTCTGGAAGTAGGGCGATGTCCAGATAGCCGTGTTTGGTCACGAAGGTCCACGTGGTACCTTGGCAAAAAGTTCGTTCATCAAGCGGTATAACTAGCGGTTCTTCCATGTCTGGAATCCGAAGCTTGGCGTCGAGTTCTCGCAGAGCGGCCGCAAGTCTGGTGAAGTTCTCTCGGGTGCGTGCGGGCGTCACATCGACATCACGAGTGACGTAGGGAGAACCGCGCAGTTCGGCAGCGAGTCCACCGATGACGACGTAGAGAACTGTGTGGCGTTCGAGTACTTCGAGTATTTCATCCGGGCGATAGGGGACTAATTCAGGCATGGTGTTCCGTCTTTCGCTGCGCACGGCGCTCGTGGAATCGTACGCGCACCATGAGATCGGCGAAACGCTCAGCCGGTGACATTCGCAGATGCTGGTCGATGATCGTCACGTTCGAGTCGTCAAACTTGGACATAAAGAACGTGAGGTCCAAACCGCACGCGCGCACCACCTCGCGTAAAGTCTCGAGACTGGGCGACACGTCATCGCGTTCCCAACGGGCAATCACGGACTGAGATTTGCCGAGTCGCGCGCCCAATTCGCTTTGGGTCAGACCGGCTCGTAATCGAGCCTCTTTCATCAGGTCCCCACTCACCATGTCACCAGCATAGTACAAATATGTACTATGATTGACTTGAGGGTGCGCGATTATCATTCGAAACTCAACGGTCGCCCCTCGCGCCATTTGAGTCAACATTGATTCCGTAGGCGCCGAAGTTCGTGTCCCGAGTGTTCACTGGAAGAACTGCTGGGTAGGTGGGGTACCGGTTCTTATTGTGTGACCCAAGGTCCACTGGACATTGCTGGAAATGCAACATCAATTCAGGCCAGGAAACCCGCTAACAAGGTTCGAATCTCGCGGTGGTGAATTGACCACGCGGACCAGGTCGACGTGGCCATTTCTTCGACGACTTCGTGGCGTCGTTCAACTGGTGCTTCTTTGACATCACGCACGGTAACGGGGTAGTGGTCGGTTATTGGTCGCAGCAGCGGGTACTCGCGATGCGTCCAGTCGCCGATCATCGCTCGTCGTTGTCGGCCCGACACGCCAAATTCCAAGGATGCACAGAGGCTCATGAGGTGCACCGTGACCGATTGTCGGTCTCGACGATCTGGATTCGTGGCGTGCTGAGCGGCGTAGGCGTCCACCACGTGTTGTGCGGTGGTGATCCCGTGGTCGCCTCTGAGTGAATGCTGCCACTCCTGCAGTTCGCAGTACATCTGCCAGCAACCAGGGCTGGCGTCCATGTACGCGTGGACGGGGCGGGTCGTCCCAGGTGTAAGTGCTCCGCACTCGTGACAGATGACGTCGCTCACGTGCTCCAATCGCCCAATAGTTCCGAAGGGGGACACCGCCCACTTATGGACTCGAGAGTACTTGTGAAGGGCTCATAATCAACTCGCGGGTAAACCTGCTTGGCTGGACCTTGGTCGTATTGTCTCGTGGGGTCAGGTCTCGACGAAGACAGCCAGACGATCGATCGATGCGGCGAGACGTTCGCTAGTGGTGGAACGTGCGCGATCCAAGCGGCTCTCGTCTTCGAGTTTGGTCCAGTCGTAGGTGTGCGCGACGAGCGTCCTTTCTTCGTCGATTGGCTCCAAGGTCCAGCGCCACAGATGTCCGACCGGTACCTTTCCCGGTTCGGCCGGCTTCCACGCAATGCGACGGCCTTCAACGAACTCGACGACGTGATTTTCTCGAAGTGCTCCGTTCTTAAGGACCGTGGTAAAGACGTCGCCGACCGAGTGAACTCGCTGACCGGGCGCAGCGAGGGCGAGATTGTCGTTGCCGTCCCACTGGGGTTGACGAGTGGGATCAGCGATCAATTCGAATATTCGATTGGGCGTGGCACGTAGTTCGCGCGACGACGTCACGATCCTGGATTCGGTTGAAGGCATTGAGTAATCATCCCACCGACCGAGCCGTCTCGCGAAGTGCCGCCAGCGAACAATGGTATGAAGGGTGAGTTGGTGCGCAGCCGTAGGCCCGATCTAGGCGTGCGCCGTTCCGTGCTGTTCAAAGAGCATGGCGCGCTGAAGTGCGGCCTCGCGAAGTTCTTGGGGAATCTCGACGGGGCCACCCAGGACCTCGGCGTTGATCCCGGCCTGGGCCGCTTCTTCGACGATGCCACCAATCTGGATCGCCAATTCGGGTGTGCGGTGGAATACCAGCACGCCGTGGTTGGCCAGCAACACCGCGGGAACCCCCGGAGTTATCGCGGCGCGTATATTCGCCACTGCCTGGTCAGACCCTCGCGGACCGTAACTGGCGATCGGAACGCCACTCGGTAGACCGAACATGGCCAGGGCCTCGAGCCAACAGCCAATAGGCCGGTGTGCGACCGCGAAGGCGGTCGCGTAGGGCGAATGCGTGTGCAAGACGCAGCCAACGTCGTCGTGGTCCGCGTACATGGCGGTATGCATCGCCACGACGGCACCTTGGATCGGGGGCAAGTCACCTTCGAGGAGCGTGCCGTCCAGCCCAATTCGTACGACGGCGGATGGCGAATGGCTCCGTAGTGACGGACCCGCGGTGAAATACATCTCCTGCGCTCCGGGTACCCGCAAACTCACGTTTCCGTGACCGTTGGCCGAGATCGCGCCACTGGCGACAATGCGTTGCGCGACATCGACAACCTGATCGACGAGGTCCTTATCCATGACACCTCCGAGTCCCTTTGTTCGACAACGTAGCAAAGCAGCCGAGAATGTGCTGCTCGTAACGTCAACGATCATCTTGCGTGAATACCCGCGGCTACCTATGGCGGGCCTGTTCATCGCGCAGAGTTCGAATTGGAAGGTTCAATCATAAGTTCTTCTGGTCTTTCACCGACGTACTCGACTCTGTCGTGCACCTGTCATCGACCACGACGAATGGTCGCTGGTGAACTGCTCGCTTCTATCTGGTCCGTCGAGGGTCGTTACCGGCGACGCCGTCGAACCGAGCGGGCATAGTATCCCTTCAAAGATTCGTCAAGCTCCGTCGGCGTCTTTACGTAAGTGGGCGTCGCTCGACCATAGGTGATCAGCATGAAAACTATGACGTGCCGACAATTAGGTGGTCCGTGTGCCTTCGAGCACCATGGCGAAACGGCCGACGAAGTGATCAAATCGCAAGACCGTCACCTCAAAGAGATTGTCGCGGGCGGCGACGAGTCGCACCAGGGTGCCCTCAAGGACATGAAAGGGCGCTGGAAGAATCCACTGGGGGCGATGTCGTGGTACAAGAAGGCGAAGCGGGACTTTGCCGCATTAAAGGACGACTGACCGTTAGGGCCAGCCGGCAGGACGCTGCGGCGTGTCAATAACGCCACGCACTCGTCGCGAGTAGGAACGACTACTAGCGTTGACCGGATGATAAAGCTCAGCCACAAGATTCCGGTGACCCCGTGGCGGGCCAAGAACACTTGGGATCTCAGGCCACGCATGATCCTGCCCTTGGTACTCGGTCTTACGATGTTCGGGTGCGGCGAAGGCCTGTTGGTCGTCTCGCATTGGGGAGCGACGCCCTGGACGGTGTTCGCCCAGGGAATCGCGCGCCACGCGCACATCTCGCTTGGCTGGTCGACGGCCGCCATCAGTTGCGTGGTGCTGCTCGCGTGGTGGCCGCTGCGCGAGCGCCCGGGCATTGGCACCATCGCGAATCTCATCATCATCGCTTACGTGCTCGATATCACGTCGGCCACGGTTCCCATACCGCACGACGATTGGGTGAAGGCCGGCTACATGGTGGGAGCGGTCGCGCTCATCGGTGTCGGCAGTGCGCTTTACTTGACGTGTGGTCTCGGACCGGGACCCCGTGACGGTCTCATGACCAGTTTGCATCGTCGACTCGGCGTGAGTGTCGTGTACGTCCGGCTCACGCTTGAAGTGATGGTCCTAGTCGTCGGCTGGCTACTCGGCGGCACCGTGGGCATCGGGACCGCGTTCTTCGCGGGGACCATTGGATTCAGTATCGGGGCGAGTTTGAACGCGCTCGACTGGTGCGTGCGAAAGTGGTCGACGTGATCAGTGCTAGCCACTTCATCCAATTCTTCGTCGCCTCGATCCTCATCCTCTTAGTGCCCGGGCCAAGTGTTTTGTTCACGCTGGCGCGCGGCGTCGCCTGGGGAAGGGCGGTGGCGGTGCTCACGGTGTTGGGCAATAGCATCGGCACGCTGCTGCTCTCCTTGGTGGTCGCGCTGGGGCTCGGCCCGTTGCTCGCTCGTTCGAGGACCCTTTCGATTGTCCTGCAACTCGCGGGCGGCTTCTACCTGCTGTGGCTGGGCTTTGACGCGTTGCGTCACCGTCACGCGCACGCTCGCGCGATGACCGAGCGCGAGGAGACTCGTCCTCACAACCTGCACGTGGTGCGCCAGGGCTTCACAGTGGGGGTGCTGAATCCCAAGTCCTTGGTCTTCTTCGCGGCGGTGTTCCCTCATTTCGTCGACCGAACGAAGGGCAACGTGACCGTACAGCTCGTGATCCTGGGTTGCGTCTTCAGCGTCATGGCGTTCTGCACCGACAGCACCTGGGGGTTGATCGCGGGCACGGCCAGGGAGTGGCTGTCGGGTTCGCCGCATCGACTGGTGGTCTTGCGCTCGATTGGCGGCTTTGTGATGTGCGCGCTCGGGCTCATCATCGTGACCAGCGCCGTTCTGTCCTAATTGCAACGCGTCGACGCGGCGACCTGCTTCCTACACTGCTTAAGGCGAAGGAGCCACAATGAGCATGCACGGAGGTGGAGCAGGAGGCGGCGGGGGCGCGCGCATGGGCATGCGCGGCATGACCCGCAGCCGCGATTTGCTCGAGCACCGCATCAAGAAGGGCACGCTCCCGCGGATCTTGAAGTTTGCGAGGGTCTACAAGGCCGCGCTCATCGTCTTCATCACCGCCGTCATCCTCGACGCAATCGTCAGCTCGGTCTCGCCCTTGCTACTGCGAGAGATCATCGACGTCATTGCCAAACCTTCCGGGAAACATCACGAGGGACTGGTGATCGGACTTGCGCTCGTGACCGCGGGCTTGGCGATCTTTGACGCCATCTTGGCCTTGTTCGAGCGACGTATCTCGGCGGTCATTGGTGAGAGCTTGATCTTCGACCTTCGCGCGAGGGTCTTCCAGCACATCCAAGAAATGCCCATTGCCTTCTTCTCGCGCACGCAGACCGGTGCCTTGATCAGTCGGCTCAACAACGACGTCATCGGCGCCCAGCAGGCCTTCACGGACCTATTTTCCAACGTCGTGGGAAACATCGTGCTGGTCGCGATCGTCCTGGGCACCATGTTCGTCTTGAGCTGGCAGATCACCCTGGTCGCCCTATGTTTGTTGCCGATCTTCCTGGTCCCCGCTCGTCGGGTGGGACGAAAACTTGGCACGCTCTTTCAGCGCGGGATGGAGCTCAACGCTGAGATGAACATGGTGATGAGCGAGCGGTTCAACGTTGCGGGCGCCATGGTCGTCAAGCTGTTCGGTCGCCCCAGGGACGAGATCGAACACTTCGACGACCGGGCGGGCCAGGTGCGCGACATCGGTATCCGCCAAGCCACCTACCAGCGGTTCTTCTTCATCTCGCTGTCGCTGACCGCGTCGCTCGCGACCGCGTTCGCCTACGGTTTCGGTGGCGTCGAGGTGTTGCACGGCGCCCTGGCGGTGGGCACGGTCGTGGCCCTGACTCTGTACCTGACGCGACTGTATGGTCCGCTCACGCAACTGTCGAACCTGAACATCGACTACATGTCGGCCATGGTCAGCTTCGAGCGTCTCTTCGAAGTGCTCGACCTCGAGCCGATGATCAAGGAGAGTCCCGACGCCGTGGCGATCCCCGAGGGCCCGGCCCGACTGGAGTTTTCCCACGTGGACTTCTCGTACCCGGGTGCGGACGAGGTCTCGCTCGCGTCGCTCGAAGCGGTAGCGCGTCTCGACGACACACCGCGCAGCCAGGTGCTCTTTGACTTGAGCTTCCACGTCGAACCGGGCACCATGACCGCGCTCGTGGGACCGAGCGGTGCGGGCAAGACGACGATCTCGCTGTTGGTGTCGCGGCTCTACGACATCGACAGTGGCGCGGTGACGATCAACGGCGTCGACGTGCGCGAAGCCACGACGCAGTCGCTCAACGCGACCGTCGGGGTCGTGACCCAGGACCCGCACCTGTTTCACGACACGTTGCGCGTGAATCTCGTCTTCGCCAAACCCGACGCCACCGACGCCGAGTTGGAAGATTCGTTGCGAGCCGCCCAGATCTGGCACCTCATCGAGACGCTGCCACTAGGACTCGAAACCGTGGTGGGAGAGCGCGGCTACCGCTTGTCCGGCGGCGAGAAGCAACGCGTGGCGCTCGCGCGGCTGTTGTTGAAGTCACCTCGTCTGGTCGTGCTCGACGAGGCGACCGCGCACCTGGACGCGGAGAGTGAGGCGGCGGTGCAGCGGGCGCTAGACGAGACGATGGCCTCGCGCACGTCACTCGTGATCGCGCATCGATTGTCTACAATTCGCAACGCTGATCAGATTCTCGTCGTGGACGAAGGCCGTATCGTGCAGCGAGGCACGCACCACGAGTTGTTGGCGGCCGGTGGTCTCTACCACGACCTCTACCAGACCCAGTTCGCCAAACAGGAGCGTTAAGTCGTCAACCCATGGCGTGGGCGCCGCCGTCGACGTGGATCACTGAAGCCGTCGTCGCACGCAACAGGGGCGACAGCAGGGCGACTGCGGTGTCGGCGACCGCGGAGGAATCGTGCACGTCCCAACCGAGTGGGGCGCGATCCGCCCACGTGTCCTCGAAGAGCGAGAAACCTGGGATTGACTTGGCCGCCATCGTGCGCACCGGACCGGCCGCGAGCATGTTGACGCGAATCTGGTCCGGACCCACCTCGCGCGACAGGTAACGACCCAGCGACTCGAGGCCCGCCTTCATCACGCCCATCCAGTCGTACATGGGATAGGCACGCGAACCGTCGAAGTCGAGGGCGATCACCGACGCGCCGCCGAGGGCCTCGCTCTTTTGGAGCAGTGGCCGAAACGCGCCCACGAGCGCGGCCAACGAATAGGTCGAGATCTGCATCGCCAGGGCGACGTCCTCAAACGGCGAGGCGAACATGCCATTACCCAGGCACGACGGGGGAGCGAAGCCAATGGCGTGCACCAAGCCGTCCAGGCGCCCGAAACGGCTCTGCACCTCGAGCGCGGCGGCCTCGACCTGAGCGGGGTCGGTGACGTCGAGCTCGATGATTTCTCCTACGTCGCCTAGTTTGCGCGCAGTGCGTCGGGTGAGCGAGGTCCCGCGCCCGGCGCCCGACAGAGCGATCGTCGCGCCTTCTTCAAGGACTCGGCGCGCGATTCCAAAGGCCAGAGAATCGTCGGTGAGGACACCGGTGATAAGAATTCGATGATTGTCGAGTAGTCCCATAGTGTTAAGCGTACTTCGAGGTTACGAAAACCATAAGGACGACGATGGAAACTGTTGGCATTCTCGGTGGCACCGGCCCCGCGGGACGTGGTGTCGCGCTTCGCCTGGCGAGTGCCGGCTTCGACGTCGTGATCGGTTCTCGTGACACGAGTCGCGCGATCGACGTCGCCAAGTCCTTGCACGCGCGACTCGACGGCGACATCAAGGGTTCGTCCAACGAAGTCGCCGCCGTGTGCGACATCGTCGTGGTCGCGACGCCGTGGGATTCGGCGGTCGCGACCGTCACTACCCTTCGCGCACAATTGGCGGGCAAGATCGTGATCTCGATGGTGAACGCTCTCACGCGCGAAGGTCGCGAGTTGTTGCCGCTCTATCCACCGCGTGGATCAATGGCCGCTCAACTCGCGTTCGCCCTGCCCGAGAGCCGGGTGGTCGGCGCGTTCCATCACCTGCCCGCCGCGCAGATGCAGGACCTCGATAGCGGGCTCGCCGCCGACGTCCTCATCTTCTCCGATCACGCCGATGCGCTCGATCACATCGTGGACATCGTCAACGTGATGCCCGGTTTGCGGGCGGTCGCCGCGGGTTCGATGTCGCTCGCGAGTCCCATCGAGGCATTCACGGCGGTGTGCATCTCGGTCAACATCCGCCACAAGGCGCACAGCTACGTGAAGCTGGCGGGACTGGATAAGTAGTGCAGCTCTACGACAGCGCCCGTCAGGGCGTCTTCACCCTCGAGGCTGGCCCCGTCGTGACGATGTACAGCTGTGGGATCACGCCGTACGATTCGGCGCATCTGGGTCACGCGTTCGTCTATTTGTCCTTTGACGTCTTGCAACGTCGTCTGCGCGACGCGGGACACGAGACGCGTTGCGTGCGAAACGTGACGGACGTGGACGACGACATCTTGCGCAAGGCGCGNNCTCTCGTTGATCGGCGCCACCTTCGAACGCGGTCTCGCCTACGAGGTCGACGGATGCGTGTTCTTTGAGGTCTCGAAGTTCCCGCGCTTCGGTCAGGTCTCCCACGAGAGCCGCGCGGCGATGCTCGAACTCGCGGCCCAACACGGTGGCAAGCCCGAGGACCCTCGCAAGCGCGATCCGCTCGACTTCGTGCTCTGGCAGTCGTCGCTCGAGGACGAGCCCGCGTGGGAGTCGCGCTGGGGCCCCGGGCGACCGGGCTGGCACATCGAGTGTTCGGCCCTGGCGTTGCGTGACCTGGGCGAAACGATCGACGTGCACGGGGGGGGACGCGACCTCGCCTTTCCCCACCACGAGTGCGAGGCGGCCCAGAGCGAGTCGGTGACCGGCGCACCGTTCGTCAAGCACTGGATGCACGTGGGGCTCGTGGGACTTGACGGCACCAAGATGTCCAAGTCTCTGGGCAACCTGGTCTTCGTCGAGGACCTCGTCGCGCGCGCCGAACCCGCAGCGGTTCGTCTCTCGCTGCTCGATCAGCACTACCGAGTCGATTGGGAGTGGCGCGAAGAACTCCTATCGCGAGCGCAGTCGCGCCTGGCGACCTGGCGCTCGACGCTCGGTACCGGTCGCGCGGGTTCGGTGCTCGACGACGTGCGTAACTCGCTCGACGAGGACCTCGATACGCCGAGTGCGTTGCGAGCGATCGACGACGCCGCACACGCGGGCGTGAACGTCGCCCCCGCCGCCGCGCTGCTCGGCATTACGCTGTAGCCAACGAAAGGCGACAATGTCGGATATCGAAGTTCTCCTACCCGACGGCAGCGCGCGGTCCCTGCCCGCGGGCGCGACCGGCAAAGACCTCGCCGCCTCCATCGGGGCTCGTCTGGCCAAGGACGCCCTGGCGATCGAGGTGAACGGTCACCTGACCGACCTGACGGCCCCGCTCGCGAACGGCACCAAGGTCTCGATCGTCACGCCGACGTCATCGCACGGCCGCGACGTGCTGCGTCACTCGAGCGCCCACGTGCTCGCCCAAGCGGTGACGCGCCTTTGGCCCGGGGCCCACTTCGCGATCGGACCGGCGATTGAGAACGGTTTCTATTACGACTTCGCCTTGCCCGGTGGAGCGCACTTCAGCGACGACGATCTCGTTCGCATCGAGGACGAGATGCGCGTCATCGTGAGCGAGGACCAACCCTTCACGCGCCGCGAGTACTCCTACGACGAAGGAATCGCGCTCTTCAAGGACCAACCCTTTAAGATTGAGATCATCAACGCCGTCAAGGCCGGTGCCAGCGACGAGGACCTCGGCGAGGTCGAGAGCTCGTCGGTGGTGTCGACCTACTTGAATTCACCGGCGTTCACCGACCTCTGTCGCGGTCCCCACGTCCCGTCGACGTCGCGGCTGGGTCATTTCAAGTTGATGCGCGTAGCGGGTGCGTACTGGCGCGGCGACGAGAAGCGCCCTCAGCTCCAGCGCATCTACGGCACCGCCTGGGAGAGCGAGGCGGCCCTTCAGGCCCACTTGACCCAACTCGAAGAGGCCGAGAAGCGCGACCACCGCCGTCTGGGTCAAGAGCTCGACTTGTTCTCCTTCCCGAGCGAACTCGGTCCGGGTCTGGCGGTCTTTCACCCCAAGGGCGGCACCATGCGCCGCGTTATGGAGGAGTATTCGCGACAGCGTCACGTCGAGGGCGGCTACGAATTCGTGAACTCCCCGCACATTACGAAGGCTGAGCTCTTTGAGACGTCGGGCCATCTGGAGTGGTTCGCCGAATCGATGTACCCGCCCATGGAGCTCGACGACGGGCAGCACTACTACTTGAAGCCGATGAACTGTCCGTTCCACGTGCTGATCTTCAAGTCGCGCCAGCGCAGTTACCGTGAGTTGCCGCTTCGCTTCTTCGAGTTCGGGACGGTCTACCGCTACGAGAAGTCCGGCGCCGTGCACGGGCTCACGCGCGTTCGTGGCATGACCCAGGACGACGCGCACATCTTCTGCACCCGCGAGCAGATGAGCGACGAGCTCACCAGTCTTCTCAACTTCGTGCTGAACCTGCTGCGCGACTTCGGGCTCAACGACTTCTACCTGGAGCTCTCGACACGCCCCGAGGGCAAGGCGGTGGGCAGCGACGAGGAGTGGGCCGAGGCCGAGGCCACCCTCGAACGTGTCGCCAACAGTGTGGGTCTCGAACTCGTGCTCGACGAAGGCGGCGGCGCCTTCTACGGGCCCAAGATCTCGGTCCAGGCGCGTGACGCCATTGGACGTACCCACCAGTTGTCCACGATCCAACTGGACTTCCAGACGCCCCAACGTTTCGAGGCGAGCTACGTCGGCGCCGACAACGCGCGCACGCGTCCGATCATGATCCACCGGGCGCTCTTCGGTTCGGTCGAGCGCTTCATGGCCATCCTCATCGAGCACTACGCGGGCAACATGCCCACGTGGCTGAACCCCGAACAGGTGCGCGTGCTCGGGGTGCGCGACGACCACGACGTCTACGCCGCCGAGGTCGCCGAGGCGCTTCGCGCCGACGGCGTGCGCGTGGGACTCGAAGAGGCGAACGAACCGCTCGGGGCGCGAATCCGGCGCGCGAAGCTCGAGAAGATCCCCTACATCTTGGTGGTGGGTGACGACGACGTGCGCGACGCGACACTCGGGGTGAACGCGCGCGGATCGAACGACCCCGAACGTGGCGTCAGCGTCCACGCGTTTCGAGCGCGACTCGCCGCCGAGATCGCGAGCCACGGTTCGCCCGAAGGTCCTTGATGCCCCTCGAACGCTTCTCCGCGGCCTGGCGCGAGGACTACGTCACGAGCGCCACCGCCAGTGAGCACGCCACGAACGAGGGCGAGTGCGTCTTCTGTGGTTTCGCGCACGAAGAGGTCGGCGAGTCCTCGGGCGTGTTGTTTCGCACCGACACCAGCTTCGTCATCTTGAACGCCTTCCCCTATGGATCGGGCCACCTCCTGGTACTGCCGCGCCGCCACGTCGCCACCCTGCAGGAACTGCGTGACGACGAGTACGCCGAGTTTTTCTGGACGCTGCGCAAGACGGTCGTCGCGCTGGAGTCGACCTACGGGCCCGACGGCATGAACGTGGGTCTCAACCTCGGCCTTGCGGCCGGCGCGGGTATCCCAAAGCACCTGCACGCCCACGTCCTGCCACGCTGGAGCGGGGACACGAATTTCATGACGTCGATCGGTGAGACCAGGGTCCTGCCCGAATCGCTCGCCTCCACCTGGCAAAAGGTCCATGCCCACCTCTAACCCCTGGCTCGGCAAGGGGCCGTTAGACTTTGGCGCAAGGGTCCGGAGGATCAATGCTTGACGGAAATTTTCGCAAGTCGGTAGACGCGGTCACCGCACCCGTCGGTCGCTGGCTTGTTCGGATTGGTTTTTCAGCGGACGTGTTGACCGCCTCGGGCCTCGTCTTCGCGTGCGCGACCGCCTGGGCGATCGGTGCGGGCTACCTGTACCTGGCGATCGTGCTGCTCACCCTCACTGGTTTCCACGACCTCTTTGACGGACCCGTCGCCAAGGCCTCGCACCGCGCCAGCCAACGCGGCAGTTTCTTCGACTCGGTGGTGGACCGGCTCTCGGACGGCGTCTTGATGGGCGGAGTCGCGTTCTACCTCGTCGCTCGCCACCACGGTCAACTCGTCTTGTTGCCCTTCGCCATTCTCACGACGACCTTCATGATCTCCTACCAACGGTCCAAGGCCGAGAGCCTCGGACTCAAGGCCAAGGGCGGACTGATGGAGCGCGCCGAGCGCATGGTGCTACTCGGTGCGGCCATGCTCTGGGCGCCGCTGTTCATCCCGGGGCTCTGGCTCATCCTGGCTCTCACCGCCATGACCGCCGCTGGCCGGTTCTGGCGCGTCTGGCAGATCGCCGCGGCGCCCGAGCCCACCCAGGCCACGTCGATGCGCCACCTGCAGGCGAATCGACTTCGTCGAGGGCTCAGTCGCACGTCTCGTCACTAGGTCCCACTCTTGAACGCGCGCGTCGCACTGTTCAAATCGATCGGCACGCTGCTCGAAAAGCTTCCCGAGCGCTTCGACGTCGCCCTGGCGAGTCGCGTGGCGCTCGTCGTCGGGCGTCGCAACAGCACCGCGAGAACGAACCTGCGCACCAATGTGGCCCACGCGCTCGGGGGCGATGGCGTCGAGGTGCCCGCGGCGTTGCTCGATCGTTTCGTCGAGCGGGGCTTCGCGAGCTACGGACAGTACTGGGCCGAGGGGGCCAAGTTGTCGGGCCTTCGACCTTCGACGATCACCGAGCGCTTCAAGATCGGTGAAGGCCTGGAGTACCTGCGCGACGCCAAGGCCCTGGGCAAGGGGATCGTCATCGCGCTGCCCCACATCGGGAGTTGGGACTGGGGCGGTTCGTTCCTCGCCACGCTCGATCTGGGTATGACCGCGGTCGCCGAAGAACTCGAACCGGCCGAGCTCTTCGAATGGTTCAAGAAGAAGCGCGAGTCCATCGGCATCAAGATCGAACCGCTCGACACCCACGCCGGCACGGTACTGCTCCAGACGCTTCGCGAAGGGGGCGTGGTGGGCCTGCTCTGTGACCGCGACCTCCAGGACAATGGCGTCGAAGTGGACTTCTTCGGCGAGCGCGTCACCATACCGGGTGGTCCGGCCACGCTGGCCCTGCGCACTGGCGCGACCCTCGTGTGCGCCGCTTGTTACTCGGGTCCGGGTCGCGATCACTTCGCGGTGATAACACCTCCGATCACCGTGGAGCGATCGGGTCGACTGCGCGATGACGTCGTACGGGTCACCCAGTCGATCGCCCTCGATCTCGAAGGTCTGATCCGGCGCGCCCCCGAGCAGTGGCACATCTTGCAGCCGAGGTTCGCCGAGTGATTCGTCGCGTCGCGCTGGTCTCGCCCTACGCACTCAGCGTCTTTGGGGGAGTCCAGGAACAAGTGCTCGCCATGAGCCGCGAGCTCTCCTCGCGCGAGCTCGACGTGCTCGTGGTGGCACCCGACGACGCGGACCAGACCGTCTACGACACCCCGGCCCAGGTGCGACGCTTCGGCGCGCGACTCTCGCTGCCCGCCAATGNNGGTTCGCGGGCGCCTCTCACGTTGTCGCCGCGAGCCGCGCGAGCGGCGCGCGACACGGTGCTCGGCTTCGCGCCTGACGTCGTGCACTTTCACGAGCCGTTCGCGCCCCTGCTCGGCTGGTCCACCCTTCGCGCCCACGACGTGGCGAGCGTGGCGACGTTCCATCGCCACGGGTCCGGTCCCGCGTTCACGCTCACCCGGCCGTTGTTGCGCCGGCTCGCGCGAGGCATCGACGTAGCGAGCGCGGTGAGCGAGCCCGCGGCCGACACCATTCGACGCGCGGTGGGCATCGAGGCGACGGTGCTCTTTAACGGGTTCGAGACCGAACGGTTCGTCGCCCTGCCCCGAGTGCGCACCGGTGAGTTCGTGCTCGCGTGCGTCGGGCGTCTCGAGGAACGTAAGGGCGTTCACGTCGCCATCGACGCGGTGCGCGCGCACAACACTCGCGACACCGACCAGTGGCGCCTGGTGGTAATCGGCGACGGTCCCGAACGAGGGCGCCTCGAAGCGCTCGCGGGACACGACGAGAGCATCGTCTTTGCGGGCGCTCTCCCCGACGCCAGCAAGCGCGACTGGCTTCGTCGCTCGAACGTGCTGATCGCGCCGGCCCTGCGCGGCGAGAGTTTCGGGCTGACCCTGCTCGAAGCCATGGCGAGCGAGACGGCGGTCGTCGCCAGTGACATCGTGGGCTACCGCGAGGCGGCGGGCGCGCACGCGGAACTCTTTCGGGCGGGCGACGCGCGGGACCTGGAGAGAGCCCTCGGCCAAGCGATTCGCTCCGAGACGGCCCAGTCGATCAGCGCCGCTCGCGAGTACGCCGAGCACTGGTCGATGAAGCGGCTCGTGAACGCCTACCTGGCGCTCTACGCGGATGCGGTCAGTCGTTTCAAGCCCGCACGGTAACCTGGGGTGTGCCAACAAAGCAACGATCGCGTTCTCGCCGGAACAACTCTCGTGACCGCGAGCCCCGCTACGTCGCCCCGGTCCTGGACCCGGGTTGGCAGAGTCCGTACGTTCCCTCGACGGCTGAGCGACACGCGAACCAGCACGCGGTGCGAAAGTTCGCGCTGCGCCGAAAGCTGCCCCAGACAATTCTCATAAGCGTGCTGTCGCTCGCCTTGGTGGCTGGTGTGGTCGCGGTGGTGTGGCTGCCGGTGTTGGGCGTCGCGCTGGCGCTGCTCTACTTCTGGGACCTGCGCCGGGCCCTGGTTCGCTACGAAAAGCGAGGTCAGACCCTCGGGAACGCCATGCTCGACGTCTTCACTGCTGGTGGTACCTCGGTCGATCGCCAACGTCTCGTCACCGTGCTCGACCGACTCACGGCGACCTTCGGGGTCGACGGGGTGTCCGCGTTCATCGTCGAAGAGAAGGGGTATAACGCCGCCCTCGTGCCCAACGGATCATCCCTGTCGATGTTCGTCACGAGCGCGATGATGCGCGACTTCGAACTCATCGAGATCGAGGGTGTCGTGGCGCACTGCCTCGCGCGCCACCGGCTGGGCTTGCTCACTCGCGAAGCGGTCGCTTCGGTGCTGAACCTGAGTGACGACGCGCGTCGCGCCCTCGCCGG
This sequence comes from Acidimicrobiaceae bacterium, assembly GCA_003160115.1. Classification (GTDB taxonomy): domain Bacteria; phylum Actinomycetota; class Acidimicrobiia; order Acidimicrobiales; family RAAP-2; genus RAAP-2. The sequence continues at coordinate 7,429 of PLQL01000009.1, read as the reverse complement.
GGCTGGCAGCGCCTACCGGGCCGACGAAGTCGCCGCCGCGGCGATCCGCTATCCCCAGGGTCTCGCCAACGCGCTTCGCAAGTGCTCGCGTCACGTGAACGACGCCAGGTCCTTCTTCGCCAGTCCGTCCTACGCCACCTGGCGCTGGATCTGGTTCGACATCTGGGGCGACCGCGCGACGTCTGATCTCAGTGACCTCGACGACGTCGAACTTCGCGCGCTCGCCTTGGACGAATGGTGACGCGCCATTAGGCTGAAGCCATGAGTTCATCGACTAATCCCTCGATTGTTGGTTCGGCCCTCGTCAAGCGGGGCCTCGCGGACATGCTGCGCGGCGGCGTAATCATGGACGTCGTCAACCCCGAGCAGGCCAAGATCGCCGAGGACGCGGGCGCGGTCGCGGTGATGGCCCTCGAGCGAGTGCCCTCGGACATCCGTCGCGACGGGGGCGTCGCGCGCATGAGTGACCCCGAGATGATCCAAGCGATCCAGGCGAGCGTGACCATTCCGGTCATGGCCAAGGCCCGCATCGGCCACTTCGCCGAAGCCCAGATACTCCAGGCCCTGGACGTTGACTACATCGACGAGTCCGAAGTCCTCACCCCGGCCGACGAAGAGCACCACATCGACAAGTGGGCCTTCACGGTGCCGTTCGTGTGCGGCGCGACCAACCTCGGCGAGGCGTTGCGGCGCATTGGCGAGGGCGCGTGCCTGATCCGCTCCAAGGGCGAAGCGGGCACCGGCAACGTCGTCGAAGCGGTTCGTCACCTGCGCACAATCAACGCGCAGATGCGCCGCGTCGCCAGCGCCGACGAGGCGGAACTTTTCGCGCTCGCCAAGGACCTACAGTCGCCACTCGCGCTCGTCCAAGAAGTCGCCGTCACCGGCAAGTTGCCCGTGCCACTGTTCTGCGCGGGGGGCATCTCGACCCCGGCGGACGCGTCGCTCGTCATGCAGTTGGGCGCTGAAGCGGTGTTCGTGGGTTCGGGCATCTTCAAGAGCGAGGACCCGGTCCGGATGGCGCGCGCGATCGTCGAGGCGACCACGCACTTCGAGGATCCGGGCGTGGTCGCCAAGGTCTCGACGGGACTCGGCAAGGCCATGGTTGGGGCCGAGACGTCGACGCTCGAGGTACGTCTCGCCGAACGCGGCTGGTAGTGCCGCGCGTTGGCGTACTCGCCCTCCAGGGCGACGTACGCGAGCACGTCAGCGCGTTAGAGCACTTAGGCGTCACCGCCGTGACGGTGCGCACGCCCGAACAACTCGAAGGACTCGACGGTCTGGTGATGCCCGGGGGCGAGTCCACGACCATCGCGCACCTTTTGGTGACCTCGGGTCTGCGTCCACTCCTCCAAGAGAAACTGGACGAGGGTTTCAAGGTCTTTGGCACCTGCGCGGGTCTGATCATGTTGAGCCACGACATCCTCGACGGGCGAAAGGACCAGTGGAGCTTTGACAAGTTGGCGGTCGGCGTTCGACGCAACGGCTACGGTCGCCAGATCGCCAGCTTCGAGAGTCCCGTCGAGGTGAAGGGTCTGGGTGTCGTCGCGGGGGTCTTCATCCGAGCCCCCAAGATCGTGTCCTACGCGAACGAGGTCGAGGTCCTGGCCACCTTGAACCACGGGGACGGTGAGCATCCCGTGCTCGTGCGCCAGGGCAACGTCTGGGGCTGTTCGTTCCACCCCGAACTCACGAGTGATCTGCGCGTGCACCAGCTCTTCACCGACTCTCTGTAGGTTCGCTACCATAGGCATGCCCCGAGGGGCAGGAGGATCCATGTCCGGCCATTCGAAGTGGGCAACAACCAAACACCGCAAGGGCGCCAAAGACAGCGCCCGCGCGAAGGTCTTCGCCAAGCTGATCCGTCAAGTGGAGGTCGCCGCGCGCGAAGGTGGAGGCGACCAGTCGAGCAACGCGAGCCTGCGCACCATGTTCCAAAAGGCCCGCGAGGCCTCGGTGCCCATTGACACGATCGAGCGGGCCATCAAGCGCGGCACCGGTGAGCTCGAAGGCGTGCGCTACGAGCCGATCTCCTACGAGGGTTACGCCCCGGGGGGAGTCGCGGTGATCGTCGAGACCCTGTCGGACAACCGCAACCGCACCAGCGCCGAGATCAAGCACGTCTTCGCCAAGAATGGCGGCACCATCGCCGAACCCGGTGCGGTCTCCTGGCAGTTCGACCGTAAGGGCCTGATCGAAGTAAAGGGTCCGCTGGACGAGGACCAACTCCTCGAATGGGTCTTGGAGTCGGGCGGGGAGAATTTCAGCCCGCAAGGCGACAATTTCGTCGTTACGACCGAGCCCCACGACGTCGCCCTGGTGCGTGACGCCTTGGAGAAGTTCGGTGCCAAGGTGCTGAACGCGGACCTCACCCTCGTGCCCCAGAACGTCATCGAGGTCGACGACGAGTCCGAGGCGAAGAAGATCCTGCGTCTGATGGACGCGATCGACGACCACGACGACGTTCAGAACGTCTACGCCAACTTCGACATTCCCGACGAGATCCTGAGCGCCTTCGAGGGGTAAATCCAGTCCAGGGCCCGGTCTGGGGGATAGTATCGAACATATGTTCGTACTCGGAATCGACCCCGGACTCACCCGTTGCGGCTTCGGGCTGGTGGAAGGCTCCTTCGAGGGACTCGAGTCGTTTCGGGCCGTGCGCGCCGGCGTCGTCGAGACCGACCCCCACGAGAGCGTGGAGCGACGCCTGGGACAGCTGATGGTCGAGTTGCGCACGCTCATGGGTGAGATGACCCTGGACGCGGTCGTGGTCGAACGGGTTTTCTACCAGCGAAACGCCAAGACGGCGATTCCCGTCGCCCAGGCGAGCGGCGTCGCGGTCGCCCTGGCGGGTTCGGTTGACCTGCCCGTTCGCCAGTTCACCGCCCAGCAGGTGAAACTCGCGGTGACCGGTTACGGCGCGGCGAGCAAGTCCCAGGTCCAGGGGATGGTCACCCGGCTCTGTGGTCTTCGCGACGTGCCCGAACCCGCCGACGTCGCCGACGCGCTCGCGCTCGCGATCACGTATTTCATGGTCGTGCGCACCGAACAGCGCTATCCGCTCGCGAGTCCGACGTGATTGGCTGGCTGAGCGGCCGCGTGGTGCACCAGCACCTGAACGGCGCCATCGTCCTTGACGTCAACGGCGTGGGTTATGAGCTCAGCGTGAGTTCCTCGGCCAGCTACCGCGTGGGCGAAGAAGTGGCGCTCTACGTGTACACCGTGGTGCGCGCTGACGCTATCCAGCTCTACGGCTTTGACTCGTACGCGGACCGCGAGTTCTTCGAGCTCTTGCTCATCACGCCTGGCGTGGGACCTTCGACGGCGCTGGCGGCGCTGCGCACCATGAGCATCGCTGAGCTCGCCGCGGCAATCGAGAGCGGCGACGTCAAGCGCGTGGCGACGATCCCGGGCATCGGGGCCAAGACCGCCAGTCGCATCGTGCTTGAGCTGAAGGGCAAGCTCGTGGTGGACGACGACCAACTGAGGGCCAACGCGGTCTCGGTGTCGGTCGAGATCGACGAAGCCTTGCGAGGACTGGGTTATTCGAGCCAGGAGATCCGCCAGGCCCTCGACGGCGTGACGCTACCCGAAGCCGAGCACGAGGCGCTGCGCATGGCGCTGTCGCGACTGCGACGAGCATGAGTCACCGCGACGTCGACTTAGCGCACCTGAGCGCCGGTGTCGTAACCCCGGTCGCCGACGAGCAAGAGCGCCGAGCCGAGGTGTCGCTGCGCCCCGGAACCCTCGACGCCTTCGTGGGTCAGCGTGAGTTGGTGCGCCACCTCGAGATCGTGCTCGGTTCGGCCAAGGCGCGTCACCAGAGCGCCGATCATCTGCTGTTCGCCGGACCGCCCGGCCTCGGCAAGACGTCACTGGCGTCCATCGTCGCCGTTGAGATGGGCTCGGGGCTTCGCATCACGTCCGGACCGGTGCTTTCGCGCCCGGGCGACCTCGCCGCGCTGCTCACCGACCTCCAGGACGGTGACGTCTTGTTCATCGACGAGATCCACCGTCTCTCGCGCGCGGTCGAAGAGGTGCTCTATCCCGCGATGGAGGACCGACGCCTCGACGTGATGATCGGGCGCGGACCCTCGGCGAGGTCGATCCGCCTGGACTTGCCGAACTTCACGCTGGTGGGCGCCACGACGCGCACGGGTCTGGTCGCCGCGCCGCTGCGCGACCGGTTCGGTTTCATTGGTCAGCTCGACCTCTACGACGTGGACGAGTTGGCGGTGATCGCCCAACGTTCCGCGCTGCTCTTGGACGTGAACCTCCAGGGCGACGCGGCGATGATCATCGCCTCACGCAGCCGCGGTACGCCGCGTATTGCCAATCGTCTGTTGCGACGAGTGCGCGACTTCGCTGCCGTGCAGGGTCACCGGGTCGTGGATGACTCGGTCGTGGTCGAAGCGCTCGAGCTGTTCGGCGTCGACGAGTACGGGCTGGACAAGATCGACCGCCGGATCCTGGGCCTGCTCTGCGGGCAGTTCGCCAACCAGCCGGTGGGCCTGACGACCCTGGCGCACGCCTGTGGCGAAGAGCCCGCGACCATCGAGGACGCCTACGAGCCCTACTTGCTGCGCGAGGGGCTCTTGATCCGCACCCCGCGCGGACGGGTCAGCACCGAAAAGGCGTATCGCCACCTCGGCGTTAGCCCTCACTCGGGGGGACTTTTCTAAACGCCAGGCCGCCAGCGACTAGGGTTTCTTTGTCTATTACGGAGGAACGACACATGCTCGAAGCTGCAACAAAAGGTGGATCATCGTACATCTTGATTATCTACGTGTTGGTGTTCGGTGCCCTGTACTTCTTCTACCTCCGCCCCCGCTCCAAGCGCCAGAAGGCGGCCCGCACGGTCCAAAAGAAGGTCGACGTCGGCGAGCGCGCTCAGACCATCGGTGGTTTCGTCGGTACCGTCACCAAGATGACCGACGAGTTCATCACCCTCAAGACGCCTGACGGCATCGAACTCGATTTCATTCCCTCGGCGATCGCTCGGCGTTTCGACCCGGTGCCCGTTGATGAGACCCACGACGACACGAGCCAAGAAGGCGATCAGAAGTAATGGCCCAACAGGTTGGATCGCGACGATCGCTGGTCGTCAGCCTCTTTCTTACGATCGTCATCGCCTTCGGTTCGCTCGGGGTGACCCTCGCGCTCGGCTGGGGTCCGAAACTCGGCCTCGACCTCGCGGGTGGATTGTCGGTCGTCTACAAGCCCGCGACGCCCGCCTCCAAGGCGGACATGCAAGAGGTCGTGACGATCCTTACCAATCGCGTGAACGGTCTCGGCGTCTCGGGGGCCGAGGTGAACCTTCAAGGAAAAGATGTCGTCGTNNCCTCCCGCCGCGAAGACCGCGAAGGCGGCGTCAGCCATTCCCGCGTGCGCGAGCCAGTACGCCATGACCGCGGCGAACCTCAACGTCAACACCTCGACGGGCAACCCCACCAACAACATCGCCGCCGACCCGGCCTACGAGAGCATCGCGACGACGTTGCCCCAGAAGGATCTGGCCAAGGACTACGTGATCCTGCCCGCGCTCGGTGCGAGCAAGAACTCGGACCGCTACGTGCTGGGTCCGGCGCAACTGACGGGCAAATCGGTCAAGTCCGCGGTCGCCCAACAGAACCAGATCGGCCAATGGGTCGTCAACTACACCCTCACCTCGACCGGCAGCCCGCTCTGGGACAAGGTCGCCGAAGCGAACTTCCACGCCCTGCTCGCCATCGAGCTCGACGGCGTGGTTCAGTCCGCGCCGCTCATCCAACCTTCCCAGGCGACGTTCACCTCCTTCGCGGGTCAGGGCGAGATCTCGGGGTCCTTTACCGAGGCCTCGGCGAAGAACCTCGCGCTCGCCATGGAGTTCGGTTCGCTGCCCGTTCGACTGAATCCGCTCACGACCCAGACGGTCTCGCCGACCCTCGGGCACAGCGCGCTCGTCGCGGGCCTCGGCGCGGGCCTGGTGGGTCTCGCGCTGGTGTTGCTCTACACCATCCTCTACTACCGCGCCCTGGGACTGGTGATCGTGCTCGGCCTGAGCGTGACCGCCGCGCTGCTGTGGGCGATAATCTCGGCGCTCGGCCATACGGCCTTCGCCCCGAGTTTCGACCTGGCGGGTGTCACCGGATTGATTGTGTCCATTGGTATCACGGTCGACAGTTACATCGTGTACTTCGAACGATTAAAGGACGAGGCCCGTGCGGGTCGTTCGGTGCGCTCGTCGGTCGACCGAGGTTTCAAGTCGGCCTGGCGCACCGTCTTGGCGGCCGACACCGTCAGCCTGCTCGCCGCCGTGCTGCTCTACATCATTGCCGTGGGCGACGTGCGAGGCTTCGCCTTCTTCCTGGGACTCTCGACGTTGATGGACGTCTTTATCACCTGGTACTTCACGCGTCCGATAGTCGTGCTGTTGGGCCGACGCGGCTCGGACAGCACCTCGGCGCTCTCCTTGGCGGCCGGTCTCAACGCGGGAGTCGAGCATGAGTAACGAAGAGAAGGCCCCCAACCGCTTCCAGCGCCTCTACCGGGGTCTAACGACGATCGACTTCGTGGGTCGGCGCCGGACCTGGTTCACGATGTCGCTCGTGGTGATCCTGCTCGGACTCGGCTCGCTTGGTGTGCGGGGCTTTAACTTCGGCATCGACTTTAAGGGTGGCGACTCGTGGGAGGTGTTGGCGCCCAACACCACGATCGCGGCGATGACCCACGCCGTGGAAAACGCCGGTCTGTCCCTGCCGACCGTGGAGAAGCTCGGTAGCTCGACCTACGAGATCACGGCCGACCTCAACAGCCTTTCGGCCACGAAGCAACTGAGCGTCACCAATGCCGTCGTCGACGCCATGGCCAAGGTCGCTCACGTGAACCCCAACCAGGTCTCCACGAGCAGCGTCGGTCCGACCTGGGGCTCGCAGATCACCGACCGCGCCCTCGAGGCTTTGATCATCTTCTTCATCGCGGTCGTGGGGTACATCAGTATCCGATTCGAGCCCAAGATGGCCGTCGCGGCCTTCGTCGCCATGGTCCACGACCTGCTCGTCACCGTGGGGGTGTATTCGCTGTTCGGCTTGCAGATAAGCCCGGACACGGTGATCGCGATCCTGACGATCCTCGGTTACTCGCTCTACGACACGGTCGTGGTCTTTGACCGCGTGCGCGACAACACCGGTGGCGTCTTGAAGTCCGGCGACGTCACCTATGGCGAGATGGTCAACCTCTCGATGAACCAGACCCTCGCTCGCTCGATCAATACCTCACTCGTGGCGATCCTGCCCGTGTTCTCGGTCCTGATCGTGGGTGCCTACATCCTGGGTGCGACGACGTTGCAGAGTTACGGTCTGGCGCTCTTCGTCGGGCTCATGAGCGGGGCCTACTCGTCGATCTTCATCGCGAGCCCGTTGCTCGCGTGGATGAAAGAGCGCGAGCCGCG
>PLQL01000026.1:111399-118358 GCA_003160115.1 Acidimicrobiaceae bacterium | reverse complement strand
CGCGCTCGAACTCGAGCTTCGCCACGAACTCGTCCGAACATCCCTGCCTTCGGCTCCTCGATTACCTCTATTTCGGCGTCGTCGCGATGCACACCGAGGTGCGCCAAAGCTCGATTGGTAGCCTCATCGATTGATTTTCCTGTAGTTTCCACCCAATCCATGGGTTAACGCGCCTTTCTTTTCCGTTTCGCCCTTGACCGGCTCTGTGGCTGGGGTCTCGGAGCAGGCGGTCTGGCGTTCGATTTAGCCGTCGGCGGCCTGGTAGTTGAAGGTTTAGGTTCGTCGGGCGTCTGGCTGGGGCCGTCTTCCTTCACGTCCGGCGCCGGAAGGGCCCGTTGAGCACCCTTGTGAGGATTCGACACTCCTGCTCGGAACATCAAGTCCTGAGTAATAATGCGAATTACAGTCGAAATAATCATGTAAAGCACAACTGCGGCAGGGATAATCAAATAAAAATATGCGAAAACAATCGGAAGGAATCGCTGCATTGCGAGTTGCTGGGACGGCATCGCCGTGCCGGTCTTTCTGTTTCGGTTGTTCATCTGGGCCATCTGGAAGTACTGAAGTGCCACCGCCGCGGCCACGAAGACGAAGAAGGGTATGGCGGCGGCGATCGAACCGTGAGAACTAAAGGGTTTAAGGTTCAAGTCCATACCGAACGCCTTGATCTGGCCACCCGAATGGATAAGGTTCTTGTACATCTTTGAACTCGCAGGGATATAGCGTGGTAAGGGCACCAAAACACCCTTGATCAGGACTTTATTCGCCAGTCCTTTGATAACGCTATAGAGAATGAACAGGAACGGGGCCTGGAGGAGGACTGGGAGGCAACCACCTACCGGGTTCACCCCTTCCTCTTTGTACAGCTTCATCATTTCCTCGTTGAGGAGCTGACGATTTTCCGGGCCCTTGTACTTCTGCTGAAGCTTCTTGATTTCTGGCTGCAGCTTCTGCATCGACATCATTGATTTCGTGCTCTTGATGGTGAAGGGGGTCAGTGCACCCATGATCACGACCGTGAGCATCACGATCGCTATGGCGTAGTTGGGTACTAGGCCGTAGCAGAAGGCCAGAATCCAGCCAAAGAGGTGGAAAATCGGCTGGAAAATGCTGCCGACCGAGTGGGCGAACGATTTCATGGCTGGACACTCCTAGCTTTCTTCGGAAGAGGGACGAGATCGACGCCGTGGGGACCGAGCGGACGACAACGACTCAGGCGACGCAGGGACAACAAGGTACCCCGAAAAGCTCCATGCACGCAGATCGCCTCCTCGGCGTACTTTGAACAGGAGGGATAGAACCGACACGGTGAGAGCCGCCCCGAGGTCATGTGCTGATACAACCTGATCAGGGGCAGTAAAAGCCGTGCCGGAGCGGAGGTTTTAGTGTCCACCGGCGCGGACCATTGCTTGGCGGAGGTGGTGTTGGAGTTCGTCATAGGAGAGTTTTCCTGTCTCAAAACCACACCTGATCAGGTATAGACCTGGGTGAGGTTGAGGTTCAAGGTCTTCCACGAGTGCCCGTAGTCGGCGTCGGATTTGGTTCCGGAGAACCGCATTTCCAACCCTTCGACTGATCGCGTACGCCACATCCACTGAAGGCGATTGGTCACCGTGGGCTACGAAACTAATCCGTAGTGGCCCACTTTGACCCCGCCCCGTCGGTGCGGCGAAGAGTGCGAACTGCCGGCGGGTTCGAACCCGACCGGGCACCGTCTTAGACCGTCAGTTGGTGACGGCCCTTGTCACGACGGGCCTTTAGGACAGCACGGCCAGCGCGGGTTCGCATACGCGCACGAAAACCGTGCGTTTTTGCCCTTTTCCGCTTGTTTGGCTGATAGGTACGCTTCACAAAATCCTCTTCTCAAAATGTAATGATGCGCTTCGCGGTACCCCCTGGGGGTCGCTGGCGCGCTGCTGGGAACAATCTTACCCGACTCGTGAGTCCCCCCGGCAAAGAGATTGAAATGGGTGTATGGTGACTCTCCCTAAGTGAAGCGAGTTTGCCTTATCTGGTCGCTGGACTTGTGGATAACGTCGGTTCTGGCCTGTGGGGGAAGATTGTGCAAAGCGGGGAGGAGATCTGGACAGCACTACGAGACTCCTTACGCGGCAACGCTTCTGATGCTGTCTGGGCGGCTGGACTCAACACTCTTCGGCTTGTGGATTACCACGATAACCAACTCGTAATCGGTGCTCCAAACCAAATCCAACTCCTTCGGATCCAACAACGATTTCTTCCCTTTATTACCGAGCAGGCGCAGCAGCTCGTGGGTTCTGACGTGACGGTTTCGTTAACGGTGAGTGAATCAGCCAACGAGGTGGGTTCCCCGGTCGATGAACCGAGCGTCTCCGCACCGGTCGCCACCTTTGCGCCGAGCGTGGACCGACCAGCCCGACTGGACCCACGAATGACGTTCGATTCCTTCGTGCCTGGTTCGTCGAACCGTCTCGCGTTCGCGGCGGCGCAGTCAGTCGCAGAAACACCAGGTCGCGCTTACAACCCCTTGATGATCTACGGGAACTCGGGTCTTGGCAAGACCCATCTCCTGCACGCCATCGGAAACTACGTCCAGGAAAACTACCCGGGGCGAAAGGTGCTCTACGTCTCCACCGAAACATTCCTCAACGACTTCATCCGAGCCATCCAAACTCGCACGCAATTAGCCCTTCACGATCGCTACCGCGAGAACGACGTCTTGTTGATCGATGACATCCAATTCATGGAGACCCGTGGTGAGACGTTCCACGAGGAGATATTCCACACTTACAACGCGCTCCATGGCGAAGGCAAACAGATTGTCCTTACCTCTGATCGATCGCCGCGCGACCTCGCTGGATTACAAGAGCGCTTCCGCAGTCGCCTCCTCCAGGGCTTGGTAACCGAGATCGATCAGCCGGACCTTGAAACGCGCATCGCCATTCTTCGTTCCAAGGCCGAACGTGAGGGGATTGAATTACCCGGTGACGTAGCTGAATGGATCGCCCAACGCGTACGTGACAACATTCGTGAACTCGAGGGATCCATCACGATGTTGCGCGCCTTCGCAAATCTCCGTCAAGAACCCATCTCACTGGAACTCGCCAAGAACCACCTCACGAACCTTGGTCAGGAACAAATCATTTTGAAGCCTGAGACAATCTTGGCGGTCGTATCAGACTTCTATGGTCTCTCGGTGGAAGATGTTCGTGGTTCCAAGCGTTTACGACCCCTCGTCCACGCCCGTCACGTCGCGATGTACCTCATACGTGACCTGCTGGACAATTATTCCTATCCAATGATCGCGCGCATCTTCGATGGACGCAATCACACGACAGTCATAAGTGGTGTTGAAAAGATCAAAGATCAACTCGCGGTCAATAGCGAGTTGCTTGCCCAGATCAACCAACTCAAACGCCGATTACAAGGAGATGGTAGAGAGTAGTTTGTGCGCAACTTTGGGTTTTATCTGTTGATTTTGGGTTGAAATCCGTTTGGGAGCGCACATGACTTCAAAGTTGAGTTTTTAGAGTTGAAACAGTTAGTCACAGAGGTGTGTCTAGAGCATCTGAATTAACAACCAACTGATCAGGAATTTCGGAAAGTAATCCACAAATCCACAGACCTACTACTACTAACAGTTTTCCATACACACAACACACCGTAACCTCAGTAGCAAAGAAAGGTAGTTCGATGAAGTTCAAATCAGAGCGGGATATCTTGGTCGAGGCATTGAGCGCCGCGAGCCGTGTGGTCGCAACGCGTTTGATCGGTGCTTCTTCTGGCATCCTCCTCTCATTGGTTGGAAACCAACTCACGGTCACTGGGACAGACCTAGACATCACTGTTCGCACCACAGTCGATGTGATTGGCCACGAAGACGGTTCAACCGTCGTACCAGCGCGCTTAATTGTCGACGCCGTTCGTTCTCTCGAAGCTGGTGCAGTTACCGTGTCGAGTAACGACGAAACGGTTGAAATATCACTTGGGCGCGCCAAGTTCTCGCTTCGCACCTTCTCGGTGATGGACTATCCAAACCTTCCACCAATCACCGGATCTCTCCACAGTGTGGCTGCCCTTGATCTCATCCAGGGTCTCAACCAAGTCGTACGTGCCGCCGCCAACGACGACGCGCGACCACTCCTCACCGGCGTTTTATTTACGACCGATGAAGGATCCTTGCGCCTGATAGCGACCGACTCCTATCGACTCGCCGTGCGCGACGTACCTGGGGTGGAGGGTCTGGCGGGATCCCAAGATTTACTTGTACCGGCCCGCGCCCTTCAGGAATTGCAACGAGCTGCCTCATCCCTAGCCGCGGACGCTGAAATCGGCGTGACCCTGACAGACGCAGAAATATGTTTCGTGGTTGGTACCACGACGATCGCCTCACGCCTCATCGACGGCAACTACCCGTCAGTGCTACAACTCATCCCGGCGAGCTACCCCAATCAACTCCGTATCGCCAAGGACACACTCCTGACCTCGCTTCGCCGAGCCAAACTGCTCGCCAAGGACTCCACCTCTTCAGTACGCCTCACCATGAGGGACAAAAACATCGAAATTCGAACCCAAAGTCACGACGCAGGCGACGTCGAGGACAACGTCGACGCAGATTACAACGGAGAAGAGATCACCATCGCCTTTAATCCAAGTTTCCTCATTGACGGAATTGAAGCGGTCCCAGGTGACGAGGTCGTACTAGAGGTTTCGGACTCGGTACGGCCGGCCATGGTCCATGGAGTGGACGACACGAGGTTTCGCTACCTCTTGATGCCCGTTCGCGTCCAATAAGCGAGCGATTGTCGTGGGTCTCCACGAACTCACACTACGAAACTTTCGCCCGTTTCAAGAATTGGTGTTCGAGCCAGACCCCGAAGCGATCACGGTCCTGCTCAGTGCGAACGGAACGGGTAAGACCTCGGTTCTCGAAGCCGTCTACGCGCTCACTACGGCCTCCTCTTTTCGCACGAGTGCGGCGAGCGACATGATCCGTAGCGGTGAGCATCTCGCCGAAGTGCACGGTGTGCTCTTTCAACAACAACGGAGAGTACAGATTGATCTCACCCTGACTAGAGGGACGCGCAATACCACTAAGAAGATGTTGGTCAATGGTCAGCGCCCCTCTTCACGCGCCTCGGTGTCAGAAGTGCTTCCTCTCACAGTGTTCACACCCGAGGGCGTGGACATTGTTCGCCAGGGTCCTGAACACCGAAGGACGTATCTCACGAACCTTCTCACCGACGTCGATCTCTCAACCGGGGACGTCATCGAGCGTTTCACCAGAGTGCTCAGTCAACGAAACGCGGTACTGCGCTCTTTTCAGGGAGAACCACCGTCCGTTGGCCAACGCGAGGAACTCGGTGTGTGGGACGCCGAGTTTTGCGAGGCGAGTGAGCAGCTCGTCGAGGTCCGCCTTCAGCTTCTCGCGCGACTAGAAGCGCTGATCATGAGCTTCTATCAGGCCATTGCTCAAAACAACCGTGCGGTCAGCGCACAGTATGAACGTTCTTGGACCGGGGAACTTAATCAAGCTTTGCGCGACGCTCTAAAGGATGACCAATACCGAGGACATTCCACTATCGGCCCCCAGCGAGACGACGTAGCACTGCTGCTCGACGGTCGTGACGCGCGCCGACAGGCGTCACAGGGAGAACAGCGCTCACTGGCGCTGGCCTTGCGCCTCGCCGGACACGAGTTGGTTCGTCAACAACGCGGTCTTGCTCCACTCCTCCTCCTAGACGACGTCTTCAGCGAACTCGACCCCCTGCGAAGTGATCGACTCCTACACCTCTTGCCGGCAGGCCAGACACTCGTGACTACCGCATCGCCACTTCCGAGCGGGATGCACCCCGCCGCAATTGTTGACCTTTCCCAGGTGATTTTGTGAACGCCAAGAACGAGCACCCGCGACCCCTGGGGGAGATCCTCAACGTCGTCGCCGGACGTCTACGCAAAGTGGACCTTCGCCTTATCGATGAAATCCAACGCCTTTGGCCTGACGCAGTTGATCCAGTTCTGGCCGAACACTGCCAACCGGAATTCGTGAAGAACGGCGTCTTACTGATTCGCGTGCCGTCGGGTGCGTTCGCACAAAGAATCAACGCCGAACACGAGTCGATTTTGCGAGGTTTTTCTTCGCTCGGTGAACGGGCGCCAACTTCACTTCGAACGGTGTTGTCAGAGTCGTGAACGGCGCGCCAAAGGCCCCTCATCGAGGACCGTTGGGGTTTTGAAGTTAGACCAAAGCGGGTAGGATAATGCAGCCGAATTGTTGTAATCGACCGCGCGAATCGCGCCGAAACTTGTTACCGAAAGGATTTCTTCGTGGCCCAGAAGACCAAGGGATCCGCCAGCTACGGAGCTAGCGATATCACCGTTCTTGAGGGTCTCGAACCGGTTCGAGTCCGTCCCGGTATGTACATTGGCTCGACAGGACCAGCCGGTTTACACCACTTGGTCTGGGAAGTCGTGGACAACGCGGTGGATGAAGCGATGGCGGGCTTCTGTACTCGCATTGACGTGACGATCCTGGCAAACGGTAGTTGTCGGGTTGTGGATGACGGGCGGGGCATCCCCGTCGAGGACCACCCCCATTATCCCGGTAAGTCGGCGGCTGAGGTCGTGCTCACCATGCTGCACGCCGGGGGAAAATTTGGGGGAAGTGCCTACAAGGTCTCGGGTGGTCTACACGGCGTAGGTGTGTCGGTAGTAAACGCCTTGTCGGCTGAGTTGATCCTCGAGATTGATCAAGGTGGGAATCACCACGTTTTGACGTTTAAGAACGGCGGCAAGCCGGTGGGCAAGTTGAAGGTGACGGGCACCGCGCCCCGTGGGCGTACCGGAACGACGGTGACCTTTACCCCGGACCCAACCATCTTTGAAGACGTGGAATTCCGAGCGCAAACTATTCTCGAGCGATTGCAGATCATGGCATTCTTGAATCGCGGGCTTGAGATTCGCTTTGAGGACCAACGCAA
>PLQL01000026.1:0-111370 GCA_003160115.1 Acidimicrobiaceae bacterium | reverse complement strand
GGCTACTACGAGAGCATCCACTCCTTCGCGAATGGCATCGCCACCATCGAAGGTGGAATGCACGAAGAGGGATTTCGAAAGGCGATCACGAACGTCGTCAATCGTTACGCACGCAAGCGCAACCTTCTCAAGGAGAAGGACGACAACCTCCTCGGCGAAGACATTCGCGAGGGACTGACCGCTATCGTCTCGGTTCGACTCGCGGAACCGCAGTTCGAAGGTCAGACCAAGGGCAAATTGGGCAACGTCTCGATTCGCTCAATGGTGGAACGGGCGACGAACGAGAAGCTCGCCGACTGGCTTGAAGAGAATCCCCGTGAAGGCAGTCAAATCGTCTCCAAGTCCGTCCAGGCTTCACGTGCGCGCATGGCCGCTCGTCAGGCGCGTGATCTCACCCGACGCAAGAGCGCGCTCGACGGTGCCGGCCTACCCGGAAAACTCGTGGATTGTTCTTCGAACAATCCACGTGAATGTGAGCTGTTCATCGTCGAAGGCAACTCCGCGGGCGGGTCGGCAAAAGACGCCCGCAATCCCCGGAATCAGGCGATCCTGCCGATCCGTGGAAAGATCCTCAACGTCGAGAAGGCCCGTTCGGACAAAATCTTGCGCAACACCGAAATCCAGGCGCTCATCTCAGCGATCGGAGCCGGGGTGGAGGCGGACTTCGACGTGACCAAGGTCCGATACGACAAGATCATCCTGCTCGCTGACGCCGACGTGGACGGTAGCCACATTCGGACGCTTCTCCTGACCTTCTTCTTTCGCCAGATGACCGAGATGGTGAACAATGGTCACGTTTATGTCGCCCAGCCTCCTCTCTTTTCGACCCTGGTGGGTAAGGACAAGGTGTACCTACGCGACGATCTCGCCAAGACGAAGTTCCTCGAGGAGAATCCGAATCACAAGAACGATTTCCAGCGTCTGAAGGGACTGGGCGAAATGGACTTCGACGAACTGCGAGACACCACGATGGATCCGACGAAACGTGCGCTGCTCCAGATCACCGTCGAACAGGCCGCGCTCGCCGATGAAGTGTGTTCGATCCTCATGGGCGACGACGTACCTCAGCGCCGTCATTTCATTCAGACCAACGCAAAAGACGTTCGATTCCTAGACATCTAGGAAGAAGGAATCATGGCAAAGAAGACTCCGAATTCTGGCGCAGAGACTCCAGGCGAGGAAGCGGTGCTCGGTTACATCGAGCCCATCGAGATCAATCTCGAGATGGAACGCTCATTTCTCGAATACTCGATGTCGGTCATTGTCTCGCGCGCCCTGCCCGACGTACGTGACGGTTTGAAGCCAGTGCATCGTCGCATCCTGTATTCGATGTTCGACCAGGGTCTGCGTCCCGACCGCCCGTTCGCCAAATGTGCGAAGGTCGTGGGCGAAGTCATGGGTACGTATCATCCCCACGGCGACAGCGCGATTTACGACGCACTCGTGCGCATGGTCCAAGACTTCTCCATGCGACACCCCCTCATCAGCGGTCACGGGAATTTTGGCGGTACCGGACCTGACGAAGGTGCCGCCGCGATGCGATACACCGAGTGTCGCCTGGCTCCCCTGGCGCTCGAAATGCTCGATTCGATTGACGAAGAGACCGTCGACTTCGAGCCCAATTACGACAACTCCACCCAGCAGCCCACCGTGCTGCCTTCGCGATTCCCCAATCTCCTCGTGAACGGATCCCAGGGCATCGCCGTCGGCATGGCGACCAAGATCCCACCCCACAATCTCGGCGAGGTCATCGACGCCACGCTGCACCTCTTGGCGAACCCGGAGGCGACCCCCGACGATCTCATGGAATTCGTCAAGGGTCCTGACTTTCCCACCGGCGCTCAAATCCTCGGACGCCAGGGAATCCTCGACGCGTACCGTACGGGTCGAGGTTCCATCAAGATGCGCGCGGTCGCTGAAGTCGAAGAGAGCGGCCGGGACACGCGCATCGTGGTGACCGAGTTTCCCTACGAGGTGTCGGTCGAATCGGTGGAGGAGAAGGTCTACGAACTCGTCAAGAGCGGTGAGATCGACGGTATCGCCGCCATGCAGAATGATTCCGCTGGTCGGCGATCTCGACTCGTCATCAAGCTAAAGCGCGATGCGAACGCCAACGTCGTACTGAACAAGCTCTTTAAGAACACGTCGCTGCAGACAACGTTCGCGGTCAACATGCTGGCCTTGGTCGACGGGGTACCCAGGACCCTCAACCTCGCCCAGGCTTTGATCCACTACATCTTGCACCAGGTCGAGGTCGTGACACGTCGGACCCAGTTCCGTCTACGTAAGGCCGAGGCTCGAGCCCACATCGTTGAGGGACTTCTCAAGGCCATCGACATGCTCGACCAGGTGATCGCCACCATCCGTGGTTCTGAGGATCGAGGTGACGCTCGCACGCAGCTGATGGTGGCTCCTTTCTCGTTCACCGAAGAGCAGGCGAATCACATTTTGGACATGACGCTGGGCCGTCTCACCAAACTGGGTCGCACCGAACTCGAAGACGAGATGGCCAAACTTCGCGAGACGATCGCCGAACTGAAGTCCATTCTCGAGAGCGACGTCAAACTCCGTGGGGTCATCGCGGATGAACTCCTCGCCGTACGTGACAAATACGCCGATGGACGCGTGACGCGGATCGTGAACGATCCGGGCGAAATGGGATTGGAAGACCTCATCGACGACGAGGAGATCGTCATCACGATGACGCAGGCTGGCTACGTCAAGTCCGTCGCCGCCGATTCGTTCAAGGTCCAAGGGCGCGGCGGGCGCGGTGTGCAGGGGGCGAAGCTGCGCGACGAGGATTTCGTCGAACAGATCGTCCATACCAGTAGTCACGCCTTCCTCCTGTTGTTCTCGAACAAGGGACGGGTGTTTCGCCTCCGGGGTCACGAGATACCAATCAAGGAACGCACGGCCAAGGGAACGGCCATCGTCAATCTCTTGAACCTTCATCCTGGTGAGAAAATCCAAGCGATCGTTTCCACTCTTGATTTTCCCAAGGACAAGTTCCTGGTGTTCGCCACCGCTGACGGCACCGTGAAGAAGACGGCCTTCAGCGAGTATGACAAGTCGCGTCGGGAGGGCTGGATCGCCATCAAGCTACGTGAAGGCGACGAGGTCGTGCGAGTGGTCCCGACGAGCGGTGAGGATGACCTGATGGTCGTTACCTACCGAGGAATGTCGATCCGATTCAACGAGGACGAGGTCCGAGAAGTCGGTCGAGACTCGACGGGCGTTCGCGGCATCAAGCTGAAGGACGACGACAAGGCGATCTCGTTGGATGTCGTTCGAGGCGACGCGGATCTCTTCCTCGTCACCGACACCGGCTTTGGAAAACGGGTGAAGACCGATCGGTTCAACCAACAAGGTCGCGGCGGTCAGGGCGTGCGGGCAATCAGGTTGACGGCGGCCCGCGGTTTCGTGGTGGCGGCGTTCATGGCGGGGCTCGATGACGAGGTACTCCTCGCCTCGAGCGGCGGCGTCCTCATCCGCACGCCCGTACGCGAAGTCTCCTCACAAGGTCGTGACGCCACCGGCGTGCGCGTGATGAACCTCGACGAGGGTCACTCCGTCGCGACGGCCGCCGTCGTACCGGCCGAAGACGACTAAGCCGTCACTCGGCGCGACCACGCTCGGGTGAGAACGTCAAGGATGTGGTCGCTGCCTTGAGCGCCGACCACCATGAACTTCTCGTCGATCAGGAGCGAAGGGACACCGGTAATTCCCAGTTCCGTAGCCGCGACTTCATCGGCGCGAACTTCGCCAGCGTAGAGATCACTGGCCCAGAGCGACTCGACTTCGCCGACCCCGACTTCGTTCGCGAGAGCCGTGAGCACCCAATGATCGCTGACGAGAAGACCTTCGCAAAAGTACGCGCGAAAGAGACGCTCGCTCATGGCGGCGCCCTTGGACTGAGTGGCGGCAAGGGCGATCACGCGGTGTGCGTCAAAGGTGTTGGTGGGACGGGCGTCCTTCATCGACCAGGTCATACCGAGCGCAGCGGCGTCGCCTTCGAGACGGTCATTCAGTGCCGTGGCTCGCTCGACGGGCATCGAGTACTTCTTTGCCAGGAGTTCGGGTAACGACAGCCTGTAGTCTCGCGGCGCAGAAGAATCGAGCTCGAAGGCTCGGTGCCGAACGACCACGTCCGCACGGTGCTCAAAGCGTTCGAGAGCCCCCGAGAGTTGGCGCGTTCCCAAATAACAGAACGGGCACACGACGTCACTCCAGACGTCGATAAATAAGTAGTCACTCATGTGTCAATCTTCCCACACGAACCGCGCTGGGGCAGAATGATGCGATGACCGCGCGCGAACTGTGTGTCGAAGACGCAATTGCGTTGGTCCGACCCGTCGACACGCTCGGTCTCGGTCTGGTGACCTCGACACCGGTGGGCTTGTTGAAGGAACTGTCGAATCGCCAAGACTGGGAGGACCTCACGGTCAGCGGTGGGCTGATCCTGGGCGTCTTTGACGTCTTCTTGCATCCCAACGTCCACTATCGATCAAGTTTTTACGGTGGCGGCGAGCGCCATTACCAGTCCCGGGGTGCCGACATCCAGTTCGTGCCGTCCTTCTTTCGTCACTACGGTCTCTTGATCCAACACTTGGCCCCACGCGTGATGATGATGCAGGGTGCGATGCCCGACGCGAACGGCAACGTCAGTCTCTCGCTCTATAACGGCGCTCACCTCGCAGAGTTTCTCGCCGCTGGTCGCGATCCGAACCGGGTCTTGATCGTGGAGTGCTCACCACACTTTCCGCGAACGCTCGCTCTCGAAGGATTCTCGAACGAGATCGCCCTCGAGGACATCGACGTGGTGGTGTACTGCGACGAATATCCGACGGCTCTGGGCAAGGACGTGAGCACGTCGGAGGACATGGCAATCGCGGATTACGCCGCGGCGTTCGTCCACGATGGGTGCACACTGCAGACGGGTATCGGCGCTGTGCCCAACCTCGTCGCCGAAGCGCTCGTGAGGCGCGACGGCGGCGACTACGGCGTGCACTCAGAGATGTTCACCGACGGCCTCTTTCAACTCTGCGCATCCGGCAAGGTCACCAACGCCCGTAAGCCAATCCATCGCGGCGATTCGGTGATCACCTTTGCACTGGGCTCTCAGGACATGTACGAGTTCTTGAACGAGAACGAGAGGGTCCGACTCGCCCCGGTTTCCTACGTGAATGATCCATCGGTGATCGCGAAGAACCATCGCATGGTGTCCATCAACTCCGCGCTCGAAGTGGACCTGCAAGGACAGATCATCGCCGACACCGTCGGCGCCCGCCAATACTCGGGCGTCGGGGGACACATGGACTTCGTCGAAGGCACCAGCCTTTCGCTGGAGCACACGTCGCTGATCTGCCTTCAATCGACTGCCGTGGTCAACGGCGTTCTCAAGAGCCGTATCATTGGAGATATGTCTCCCCACTCCGTCGTGACGACGCCGCGACACCTCGCGGGCGTGATTGTGACCGAGCACGGATTCGCAGACCTCCGGGGTCGGAGCGTGAAGGAGAGGGCACGAGCGATGGTCAACATCGCTCACCCGCAGTTTCGAGACGAGTTAGCTGACGCCGCCGAGCTACTGGGTCGATAAGTGCTCATAGTTCGAGATTTGGGAATTGAGATCGGCGCGCGCCGTATTCTCGAGCCGGTGTCCTTCACGGTCGGAAACGGCGAGAAGGTCGGACTGGTGGGGCGTAATGGCGCCGGAAAATCAACTTTGCTCGCCGTGCTGCTCGGTCAGACCCCCGAGCATCTTCGTATCACTGGCACGGTCCAACACCAGGGCACCGTCAGTCACCTTCCCCAAGAGCCGGTCGCGCACGGACTCGGGGTCGAGCCAATAGGCCTGTCGCACGTCCTGTCGGCGCGTGGGCTCGACGTTCTCGACGCAGACATGCAGCACGCACGCCACGAGCTCGCCGCCGATCCCACCGAAGAGACCATCGAACGCTTCACGCGACTTGAGGAGACTTTCCGCGAACGTGGTGGCTACGAGGCTGAATCCGAAGTCGCGCGTCTCGCCGCTGGACTCGGTCTCGCCGAAGACCTACTGCTCGAAGACCTCGATTCGCTCTCGGGGGGTCAGCGCCGACGAGTGGACTTGATGCGGGTGCTCTACGAGCAGCCCGAGACCATGGTCTTGGACGAACCGACCAACCACCTCGACCGCGCGGCGAAGCGGTGGTTGTTCGACGAACTGGAGAGGTTCCGTGGCACGGTGCTGGTGATCAGTCACGACCTGCCGCTCCTGGACAAGTCGATTGACCGGGTTCTCGCCCTGCGCGAGGGACAACTACGCGAATACAAGGGCAATTACACCAAGTACCTCGAACAAGAGGAGACGCGTCGTCTTAGTGAGGAGAAGCTGGCGGCGCACCAGGACGAGCAGATTGGCCGCATGAAGACCTTGGCGGACTCGATGCGAGGTCAGACCGAATCGCGCGCGCGCTTGGCCAAGGTACTGGACCGCAAGGTTGAGAAGTTGGTCGACAATCGCGTCGTGGTCACCAAGAAGGAGAAGAAGGTCACCTTCAAGTTGCCCTTGCCCCCCCGAAGCGGTGACGTACCCATGACCGTCGAGCACGTGGCCGTGCGATACGGTGCGCAAGTCGTCTTGGAGGACGTGAACTTCATCACTCGCAGGGGTGATCGAATCGTGATCGTGGGCAAGAACGGCGCCGGCAAGTCCTCCCTCCTGCGCTGCCTCGCGGGTACACAGTCAGCCCAAACGGGCGATGTTCGATTCGGCGCAAACGTGAAGGTCGGCTACTTCGCCCAGGAGCACGAGCAACTGGACTTCTCGCGGTCCGTCCTAGATCATTTGGAGAATGCGACCGTGCAGACCGAGGTGCAACGCCGATCGCTCTTGGGAGCGTTCGGACTCAAGGGTTCGGCGGCGCACCAATTGCCGGGCACGTTGTCTGGCGGTGAACGGGCGAAACTCGCGATCGCCATCCTCGCGGCGTCTGACGCCAATCTCCTGTTGCTCGACGAACCGACGAACAACTTGGACCCCGCGAGCGTGGAGGCCCTGGGAGTCATGATGCACCAATGGAAGGGCACCATCGTGGCGGTGAGTCACGAACGCCAATTCGTTGAGATGCTGAAGCCGACGCACGCGGTACTACTACCAGAGGAGTACTTCGACCTCTGGCGTGACGACTACATGGACTTGATCGAACGTCGTTGACTCGCTCCTTGACGCGACGTATCGCTCGCTGAGCCCTTGGTCACCGTCGTGAGCGCGGGGAAATCGTGGCGAAGCTGTCCCAAGACCCGGACGGCATTTTGGAACTCTTGCTCACCTACGTGGTCGCGTACCTCGGCGTTCATTCTCGCGATCACCTCCACGATGGCCCGGGCGTA
This sequence comes from Acidimicrobiaceae bacterium, assembly GCA_003160115.1. Classification (GTDB taxonomy): domain Bacteria; phylum Actinomycetota; class Acidimicrobiia; order Acidimicrobiales; family RAAP-2; genus RAAP-2. Next base: position 103,996 of record PLQL01000026.1, on the reverse strand, counting down.
GTTGGTGCCGCGTCTCGTCAGTACGACCTGGGATCGTCTGGCGTCAGTCTGGTCTGACTCGATTCGGGCGTAGCCTCGTTTAACCAGCGTGTCGACGACCTTTCGTGCTCCCTGACGAGTTATCGACAGTTCGGCGCCCAGCACCCCGAGTGAGGCGGACGAACGTCGTAACCGTCGAACGACGAAGGCGTCGCTACGTCGATAATCGGGGAAACCCTTTTGATGGAGCCGATTTGTTGCTTCCAAGATCCACCCACGTCGAGCGAGGGCGAGCGAATCACCGAAGCCCAGGTTGTCGTCGCTCGTCTCGATCACACCAGTAGCCTACTATTTATGNNCATAAATAGTAGGCTACTGGTGCAGTGGCGACAAGGGGAGATTGAAGGCTGTGATGAGACTTCGAATACGTCGATTGTGGTCAAGCGTGATGGCGTTACTCGTCGTGGCGCCACTTTTGGGTGCCACTGCGTGGACCACAACGTCGGTGTCATCCGCTGGCGGCGCAAGTGCTGTGACGAAGACGGGATGTGGCACGCCGTCGCCGCGCAACGCCACTCTCTCGCTGTCCGTCGACGGATTCACTAGGACGGTAGTCGTTCACCGACCCAAGGGTCTCGATTCGACGCCGTTACCGCTGGTTCTCAACCTGCACGGAAGCGGGAGTACCGCTTTGGAACAGGAGGAGTTCACCGGCATGAATGCGACCGCCAATGCGGATGAGTTCATCGTCGCCTATCCCCAGGCGCTTATCCCAGACGGCGGTGGCTTCGATTGGAACGTGCCCAGGGTGCCCTTGACTGGCGATCGTGCAGTTCCCGCGCACGCGGCCAGCGATATTGCTTTCTTGACCGCGTTGGTGAAGATCCTCGAAGTTCGGTACTGCGTTGACCCACAGCGCGTGTTTGCGACGGGTTTCTCCGGTGGGGCTCGGGAGGTGAGCCAACTCGCGTGCGACGATTCGACGACATTCGCGGCGGTGGCACCGGTGAGTGGTCTTCGACGACCGACGCCGTGCACATCGAAGCGCGCGGTGCCCGTCATCTCGTTTCATGGCTCCGCGGATCCAATCGATCCGTTTGGCGGCCACGGCCAGAAATACTGGACCTACTCAGTAACAACTGCGGCAAGAAAGTGGTCATCGCAAGACGGGTGTAGCAATGTGACGACGTCGACACCATCTAAAAACATCAAACTCACCGTCTACGCCAAGTGTGCGAACGGCGCTGTGGTCGAACTTTACGAAGTCCTAGGTGAGGGTCACGAGTGGCCCGGGGGCCCATCGCTTCCGGCGGCGTTCACATCGGTTCTTGGCCCGCAGTCGACAGCGATTGACGCGAATTCCGCGATCTGGTCGTTCTTCAGAAATTACAAGACTTGAATATCGATGGCGGAATCGAATGAATCGGACGGACGTTAGCAACGAGATCCATAGAGGGGACCCCTTAAGTAGGTTTCCTCTTGCGTTTCGAAGGGCTTGGCGACCGCGTGATTCTTCGTCGAAACTCCTGATGTTCCAACTCGTCGTGGACGAGTTTCCAGTTCTCATATCGTTCGAGGGTCAGTTCACCTGAAGCAACGGCGGCCTGAACCGCGCAGCCGAGGTCGCCGTCATGCTGGCAATCGCGAAATCGGCACTGTTCACCGAGGGCGACGATGTCGGGGAAGGTTTCGTCTAAGCCATCCTGGCCGACGAGAAGGTCCACGAGACGAATGCCAGGGATATCCAGAAGCACGCCGCCACTGGAGAGTCGGTAGAGTCGTCGCGTGGTGGTCGCGTGGCGTCCTTCGCCACCACGCGATACCGTGCGGGTCAGTTCTTCGCTGCCCTCGAGTGCATTGAGGAGCGAGGTCTTTCCCGCTCCCGAAGGTCCCAGCATCACCGCGGTCACACCTTCGTGCAACTGTTCACGCAGGCGCTCGATGCCTTCGCCGTTTAGTGAACTGGTGGTGAGAATCTCTACCCCAGGAACTGCCAGGGTCGTCTCCTGGACCACTTGGTCGAGGTTCTCGTTCTGGTCTGACTTGGTGAGTATGACGAATGGTCGCGCACCACTGTCGTAGGCCATGATGGCAAAGCGCTCAAGCATTCGAATATTCAGCTCGCGGTCAATGGCGACGACGAGTAGGACCAGGTCTAGATTCGATGCGAGCACTTGGACTTCACGTCCGTTGGGGTCGGGACGACGAAGGGCACTTCGACGAGGCAGCACTCTAAGGATCTGTTCATTATCGAGTTCGACCCAGTCACCGGCGACCACGCGCTCGTTGATCGAAGTCCGAAAGGTCCAGAGCGACGTCACTTCGCCACCGTCGCTCGCGCACCAGATTACCTCGGCGTTGGCACCGTGAACGATGCTGACCCGCCCGAGATGGTGACCAGCCTCTACCTCGAGGGACTCCCCAACGGTGCGTCCAAGGGATTGCAAAACTTCATCGCAAGTTGAATGAACGGATCGGCGTTCGACGTCGCCCGATGACTGCTGCACTACTTGACAGTACCTCTGGGATCACGGAACCGTTCGCGATGAATGACACGGGTCTCGCGTCTAAGTCCAAGCGCCAGATCGAAACCGAAATTCTCTTTCGTTACCGTTCGCGTCGCCTCCCAAATTTGGTGACGAAGCGAAGTCGCTACGACTTCGAATTCGTGGGATTCTATGGAAAGAGGAGCAAGAGAAGAAGAGGGTTGGCCGAGATAAGCCGAAACGCCACCCTTTGACAGCTCTTCCGTTGGGGCGCATCGAGTCCCGTTTATACGGGTATATAGACCGACACTTTCCCCTTCAACGATTTGCGAACGGATCCTGACGCAGGGACAACCTCAAAACATGGTCCTATGGGTCTTGTGTGCCGAGCGACGAGGCCTGTTCGGCTCGTAACTCGGTGGCCTCGATGAGTGGTGGGCGAGGGGGGACTTGAACCCCCACATCCTTTCGAATACAGGCACCTGAAGCCTGCGCGTCTGCCAATTTCGCCACTCGCCCTGAGACCTCGCAACATTAGTTCAAGATCCGAACCCTGGTTTTTGCAACTGAACTGTCATACTCGGCGCCGGTACAGTTATTAATGTCATGGTTCTAAAAAGTGTGGAAAATCGGCTGGAGCGGATCTTCGAGAGGACGTTTTCGAGACCCTTCAAGAACGCCCTGCAGCCCATTGAGATAGGTACACGCATTGTGCGTGAGGTTGACCTGACCCGTCGGCTTTCGTCAATGGGTCCAATATCGCCAAATCAGATCCGGTTGTGGTTGGGGCCTTCGGATGCCGAGCGTTTCGACGGTTTTCAAAAGGCGTTGGTCGCTGAGTTGGAGGAGACCGTACGTCAGCACGCGGTGAGCGAAGGTTACAGTTTTGTCGGCCCAGTCGCAGTGGAGATCTTCATTGACGATGGCTTGAAGGCTGGCGATCTAGCCGTGAAGACCGACTTTGTCGCGGGCGATAGCCAACCGCGCTTGCTCGCCAGTGATGGTCGCACCTTCGCGGTCGGGGATCAACCGCTCATCGTCGGTCGCAGCCCCGATGTCGCCGTGGTGATTAACGACTCCAATGTATCGCGTCGACACGCCGAGGTGTGGCGGACCAGTGAGGGCGTGGCAATCCGTGACCTGCAGTCGACCAACGGCACGTACGTGAACGGACATCGCATCACGGCCGTCTCGCTCTCGCCGCGTGACGACGTGACGATCGGTCCCCTTCACTTTCGAATCGAGCTCGCTTGATTCACTTGGAGGCGTCGACGAATTACGCCGCAGTTGTGCGTCCAATCCAGATACTGGTCATGGCGGTGGCGCTTCTCTTCTTCGCCCGTGTCATTCGCGTCGCGTCGCTGGAGGCTCGTTCCACGGATCAAGTGAGAGGGACGCGGCGTCGCCGACCAGGTGTTCTTGCCCTCGAATTCATCGAACCCGTTGAGCGAGCGAACGAGCGTGTCGAGATCACCAACCCCATAACGGTGGGTAGAAGTCCGGCCTGCGATCTAAGCGTCCAGGACACCTACATTTCGTCACGACACGCTCGTCTGGTCAATGACGCGGGTGAGCTTTCAATTGAGGATCTCGGATCGACGAATGGTACCTACGTAAACCAAGAGATCGTGAAGGGACGGATGCAGCTCGAGCGAGGCGACATCGTGCAGGTAGGTGGCGTCATTTTTGAGGTGGTTCGTTGACGCGCTGGCGTTACGCCGCTGCGACCGACATCGGACTCGTACGAGAGACCAACCAGGACGCGATCTTCGTTGACGAATCGCTCGCCATTGTCGCTGACGGCATGGGTGGTCATGCGGCCGGTGAAGTGGCTTCGGCGATGGCTGTTGAAAGCGTACATGAAGGTTTTCTTTCTGATCAGTCAATGGAGGGCTTACATCACGCCATTGAGACGGCCAATAGTTCTGTTCTTCACGAGGCGCGCGACAATCCACAACGCTTCGGTATGGGAACCACTATCGTCGCCGTTGGCCTCACCCGCGACAAGCTCGGTGTCGTGTCGCCCACCATGTTCCACGTAGGGGACTCGCGGATTTACCAACTTCGCGACGGAGCGCTTCGCCAACTCACCGAGGATCACAGTGTCGCCGAAGAATGGGTTCGCATGGGTCGACTCACGCCCGAAGAGGCTCTCAATCATCCGCGACGCCACCAACTCACCAGGGGAGTAGGTGTGGAGGACACCATCGATATTGACGTCATGTCGATTAACGCCCAACCCGGCGATCGCCTGCTGCTCTGCAGTGACGGTCTGTCGAATGAGCTCTCACCCGAAGGCATCGCCCAACTCGCCAGCGCGCCAGCGTCCCTCGACCAGGCGGTGAACGACCTGATCGAGGCGGCGAAGCAGTCGGGGGGCCGTGACAACATCTCAGCGATACTTCTGGAATTCGATGAAGTGGAAGTGGCGAGCAAGCCTATAAAGAGGACACTCGGTACGACACCACCGCCGGTAGCCCAGATGACGGGACCAATCTCTCATCGGGCTAAACGCAAGAATGGCTGGCTCAATTGGCGCGTCGCCGTTGGTTCCGTCTTTGGCGTGGGTATTGTGATCGGATTCTTCTTGGTGCTGCATTGGTACGCCTATTCGACGTACTACCTAGCCCCGGATCATGGCGTCATCGGCGTTTACCAAGGTCAACCATCGGGCGTGCTCTGGTACAAGCCAATTCTGGTGGCGCCGACGAACTACTCGTACGCGCAGTTGCGTCCCGCCGACCAGATCTCCTTGAACGCCTCCATCAGTGAGCCTTCTCTCGACGCCGCCTTGACCTACGCGGCTTCAATTCACGCCGAATGGCAGGCGAGTCAGGGCTCCTCGGTCACGACGACTACCGTCGGTACGACGACGACTTCGGTTGCCACGACCACTACCACGGCCAAGAAGGGATAGTTCGTGTCACGACGACTGAGCATCTTGGCGACCATAATTCTCCTGCTCTTCGTGGTCGTGGCGGCGCAGGCTGTGAACATCCAGTTCTTTCGTGCGGCGGCGCTTAACAAGTCGCCGCTGAATCCGAGGACGTATTCGACCTCGACGAAATACCCTCGCGGCCAGATCGTGGCGTCCGATGGGACCGTCCTCGCTCAATCAATTCCGAGTGGTGACAGTACGTACCCTTACAAGCGGATCTATCCGCTGGGATCCTTGACCGCGGGCATCGTCGGCTTCACCTCGCCGTATACCGAGTCATGGGGCATTGAAAGCGAGTACGCCAGCTACCTCACCGCACACGCACAGCCCGCCACGAGCTTCGCGCAACTACTGGCGCCTACGAGCGCGGCCGACAACGTGAATCTGACGATCCAAACCGCCGAACAGAAGGTTGCTCAGAACGCGATGGGAGGACAAGACGGCGCCGCCGTCGTGCTCGACCCGCACACCGGCGCGGTCCTCGCGATGTACTCGAATCCGACCTACGACCCTCAGCCGTTGACCTCTTTGGATCCCGCGATCGTCAGTGCTGCGTACAAGAAGATCACGACCCCCGACTCACATGGATTCCCGCCGCTTGGTCTCGTCGCGACCCAGCAGACGTTTCCCCCGGGTTCGACGTTTAAGGTCATCACCACGGCCGCCGCTGTCGTCGGTAATCCCGCGCTGCTCACCAAGTCTTACCCGGACAAACCCTTCGCACGACTTCCACACTCGAACAAACTGCTCTACAACGACGGAGGTTCGAAGTGCGGCGGGACGGTGGCGGTGATGCTGCCCGAATCGTGCGACCCGGGCTACGCATTGCTCGGGCTCGATCTCGGTGCGGATCTGATGTCGGCGACCGCCGATTCCTTTGGCTACAACCAGACACCGCCACTCGATCTGCCCAACGTCGTGCCGAGCTTCTTTCCCACCGCGGCGTCGTTCGCCAGCAACCTGCCGGGACTCGCCTACTCGTCAATCGGTCAGGAGAACGTGCGCGCGACCGCGCTTCAGAACGCGCTAGTGGCGGCGGCCGTCGCGAACGGCGGCGTGATGATGTCACCGCACCTTTTGGCGAGCATCACGTCACCTGACGGTTCGCTCGTGAAGCGTTACGGCGACACCGTCTGGCAGACGCCGCTCACCGCGTCCCAGGCCGCCGTGATTGTCCCTTTGATGCAGAACGTCGTTCGCTACGGAACCGCCGCGGGTATCTTCCCCTACAACCTCAACGTGGCGGCGAAAACGGGTACGGCCCAGACCGGTAACAGCAAAAAGAATACTGACGACTGGATGATCGCGTTCGCTCCCGCCACCGCACCGACCGTCGCGGTGGCGGTCGTGATGCCCTTCCAGGCGGTGTCGACCTTCGGTGCGACGGTGGCGGGACCCATCGTCAAGTGCCTCATCGAGGGTGAACTTGCGTTACAGTCGGGACTCCCCGCCTCGGGGACCGCGACGACGTGCAAGAGTTGACCACCGGACCTAGGAAGAACCAGAGCGTAGGCTAGAAAATTATGGAACCGGTCAGCGACCCGCGAATTTACTCAAACCGGTACCAAGTCACCCATTTGATTGCTCGCGGTGGTATGGCGATGGTGTACCGGGCTCAGGACTTGCTTCTGAATCGTCCGGTGGCGTTAAAGATCCTTTATCCAGAACTCAGCGCCGACCCACTGTTCGTTGAACGTTTTCGTCGCGAAGCGCAGGCGGCGGCGAATCTCTCGCATCCTAACATCGTGCCGGTGTTCGACTGGGGCGAGGACGAGGGCACCTACTTCATCGTGATGGAATTGGTCGACGGCACTTCCCTCGCTGACATGCTGCGCGGTTCGCGCCGACTTACGCCATCGCATTCAGCACAGATCGTCGCTCAGGTCGCCGCGGCTTTGGGTTACGCACATCGCAACGGCGTGGTACACCGCGACGTCAAGCCTGGCAACATTCTCATCACGAGTGACGGACAAGTGAAAGTCACTGACTTCGGTATCGCACAGGCGGTCTCGAGTGAAGACCATCTCGCTGAAGAAGGCTCAGTCATGGGTACCGCGACGTATTTCTCTCCCGAACAGGCTGAAGGCGCTGCCGTGGATGGTCGTAGTGACGTCTACTCACTCGGCGTTGTGTTGTTCGAGATGCTCGCGGGACGCCCGCCCTTCGTCGGTGACTCACCCGTTGCGGTGTCGAGTCAACACGTACACGGGACAGTACCTCCTCCAACCGAGTTCAACAACGCGATCCCCCGCGATCTCGAAGCGATCGTGATGGAGTCTCTCGCTAAGGCACCCTCGCAGCGATACCAGTCGGCCGACGAGTTCCGTGCTGACCTAATCCGCTTCAATGAAGGTCAGCCGGTGCAGGCTGCGGGTTATGAAGGTGCTTTCTTCGGCGCAGACGCCACTCGCGCGGTCTCTGCAGTTTCGATGGGTGACCGGACATCCTCGGTACCGGTCATGGCGGGGCCGAGGACCGACATCCGACGTCGGCGAAATAACAACACGCCGGGCATTATTGCCGCCGTCGTGGTGCTGCTGCTCGCCGTTGGTGGATTGGGCTATTTCTTGTCCCAGCGCACCACGGTCGTGACGTCGATGCCCTACTTGCTCGGACAAGATGTCGCCTCAGCAACGACGACAATTCGTTCTGACGGTTTGACCTTGGGTCCCGTTCGTCAGGTTGCTTCAAACAAAGCCAAGGGCACGGTCATCGCCACCGACCCGGCTCCCGGCAAGAAGGTCTCCAAGGGTGAAGTCGTCACGCTGAAGGTTTCGATTGGTGTTACGTCGACTCCAGTGCCCGTGCCTAACGTTACGGGCATGATGCTCTCGAGTGCTGAGAGCATCCTGGCGGGCAAAGGACTCAACTACGTGACGGCGTACACGACATCCCCACCGCCGAATGCAGTTCCTAACACAGTGCTCGTGCAGTCGCCGGCGGCACTCACGAATGCGAGGACGGGCGACAAGGTGACGCTCACCATTCTTTCGCCGACTGCCACGTTCTCGTTGCCGTCGGTCGCGAGTCAGACTCAGGTGGAAGCGACCACGGTGCTGGTCCAAGAGCAATTGAAAGTGAGCGGCACGACGAGCACGGCGTGCTCGAACTCCGTCGCGTCGGGACTCGTCGTGAGTACCTTGCCCGCAGCGGCGAGCCAGGTCCAGGCGGGCGCGATCATTCAGCTGGTGATCTCTTCGGGCGTGTGTCAAGTCGTCGTACCCAACGTGGTCAACCTCACCCAAGTCGCCGCGACGTCGGCTCTCAAGGGACAAGGTCTTACGGCCACCGTGGTCGCCGCGGACCCCACGACGTGTCTGCCCACCCAAGTGAGTACGGTGATCTCCCAGAGCGAATCGCCCGGCTCGCAAGTCCCCTACAACTCGGCGGTGCAGATCACGGTGTGCGAGTCGAGTGTTGTTGGCTCCACCACCACGACGACTTTGGCCGGCTAGCCGCTCGGCCTACGTTCGATAACATCAAGACCTATGACTAAGTCACAGTCGCGTCAGAGTAAGGCCAAGACCGTCGGACGTTACGTTCCCGCCGAAACGCGAGGTCGCGTGACCCAGCGTCGTCCTGCCGGGGCCGAGCACAGTCCTCGTTGGTACGGCTGGCTCCTGTTGGGTCTGCTGATCCTCGGCATGCTGGTCATCACGCTCAACTACCTCGAGGTGCTACCCGGTTCGACGTCCTCGTGGTACCTGGTGGTCGGTCTCGTTGCGATGTTCAGCGCCTTCTACCTGGCCACTCGTTACCGGTAGCCTCGAGCGCCAGTCCGGCGTCGCTAGCCGAGGCGTTCGATGATCGTGGCGTTGGCGAGCCCGCCACCTTCGCACATCGTGAGGAGTCCGTATCGCCCACCCGTGCGTTCGAGCTCGTTGAGCAGCGTGGCGCACAGTTTCGCGCCTGAGGCTCCGAGGGGATGCCCGAGGGCGATGGCCCCACCGTTCACGTTGACCTTGGCGAGGTCGACCTTGTGTTCCTTCTGCCAAGCGAGCACCACCGACGCGAAGGCCTCGTTGATCTCGATGAGGTCGATGTCCTCGAGGGTCAGGCCGGCGCGATCGAGCACCTTGGTCGTGGCGGGGATCGGGCCGGTCAACATCGTGACGGGGTCGACGCCCGCCAGCGCGAACGCGTGGAACTTCGCGCGAGGCGTGTAGCCGAGTTCTCGGGCCTTCTCCTCGCTCATGATCAACACCGCTGAGGCGCCGTCGGTTATCTGCGAGGAATTTCCGGCGGTGACCTTGCCGTTCTCCTTGAAGGCGGGCTTCAGATTGGCGAGTGCGGCGACTGACGTATCGGGGCGAATGCCCTCGTCAGTCGTCATCAGTTCTTCGGTCGCCTCACCGTTCTCGTCACGCACGTAGACTGGCACGATCTCACGTTCGAAGCGGCCCTCGGTAGTTGCCTGGGCGGCGCGACGGTGGCTCTCGGCGGAAAAGGCGTCGAGTTCCTCACGCGAGATTCCCCACTGGTCCGCGATCATCTCGGCCCCGATTCCCTGGTTCTTGAGTCCGCCGACGGGTTCGTAGCGTGCGGCGACGCGAGGACCGAATGGGAAACCGGCGTCCTTGCCAATGGACGAACCCATGGTGACACGACTCATGACCTCGACGCCAGCGGCGACGACAATGTCGTAGGCACCAGACATCACACCCTGGGCGGCGAAGTGTAGGGCTTGTTGGGAGGAACCACACTGACGGTCAATGGTCGTCGCCGGCACCGATTCGGGCCAGCCCGCCGCCAGAACCGCGCTTCGGCCCACGTTGAATGCCTGCTCACCGACTTGGGAGACGCAACCCATGATGACGTCGTCAATCAAAGCAGGATCGAGGGAGTTCCGACTGGCGATCGCTCGAAGTGCTTCGGAAGCCAGGTCCACCGCGTGCCAGTTACTTAGTTTTCCGTTGCGCTTACCCCCCGGGGTGCGAACGGCATCCACAATGACCGCTGTTGGCATTGCCTACCCTTTCTCAGTGCGTGGGAAAACCCCACCGCGCGCATACTAGACGCGGGTTAAGTGTATGGTCACGGGCGTGGCCGATCAGGTGAAGGACATGGACCGTTGGTTAGGCGACGGCGGTATGGCGATCATCGCAGCGGTCGGCGGATCCTTTGACGCCTACGGCGTCGACGGCGAAGACCTGGGATGGGTGAGCGGGACGTTCACGCCACTAGATGTCGCGTGCAATCCCCACGGCTCGGTCCAAGCGGGTGTTCACTCGGTGCTGCTGGACGCGGCGATGAACTTCGCCATCAACGCCGCGCTACGGGGCAAGGACCGGACCAACGCCACCATCGAGATGACCACTGAATTGATGCGCCCCGCCACGCGCGGCGAGAGTTACGCGGTACGCGGCGACGTGGTGCGACTCACTCGACAGATCGCGTACGCCGAGGCGATCGTGAGCAACGCCGAAGGCAAGTTGGTAAGTCGGGCGACGGGCACGTTCCTCGTGCACCGCGCACCCCGTTAGATGTGGTCGGCCGGGATCTGCCCGAGGCGACCGGCCTCGTAGTCTTCGAAGGCCTGCTGGAGTTCGGCGCGGGTATTCATGACGAACGGCCCGTAAGCGGCGACGGGTTCGCGAATCGGTTCGCCCCCTAGTACCAGTACCTCGAGGGCTTCGGTGCGCGAGTCCTGAGTCTCGTCAGCTGAAAACACGATCGTGTCACCGGCGACGTGCACGCCCATCTGGCCCTCGCCGATCTGTTGGCGATCGACCCCCACAGTTCCTGAGCCGGCGAGCACGTAGGTCAGCGCGTTGTAGTGCGGGTTCCAGGGCAGTTCCAACTGCCCACCGGGCAGCAACGTGACGTGCAGCACCGTGATGGGGGTGTGCGTCGAACCCGGACCGTGCACTTCGCCGAGGGACCCCGCGATGACTCGGATGATGGCGTCACCGTTCTCATTGGTTAGCAGCGTGACCGCGTTTGCCCCGATGTCCTGGTAGCGGGGCGTCGTCATCTTGAGCTTTGAAGGAAGGTTGACCCAGAGTTGCACCCCGTGAAAGAGACCCCCGGAGTCGATGAGGGCGTCCGGCGGCCGTTCGATGTGCAAGATGCCCGCACCGGCGGTCATCCATTGGGTCGCGCCGTTCTCGATCATGCCGCCGCCGCCGATGGAGTCCTGGTGAAGGAAGGTACCCTCCATCATGTAAGTGACGGTTTCGAAGCCACGGTGGGGATGCCAGGGCGTCCCCTTTGGTTCGCCCGGTCCGTAGTCCACCTCGCCCATTTGGTCCATGTGGATAAAAGGATCAAGGTCGGCGAGGTCGATTCCGGCGAAGGCTCGACGAACGGGAAAGCCCTCGCCCTCGAGGCCTCGAGGGGCGCTGGTGACTGATTTCACGCGGCGCGGACGGTCGGTCTGCTGGGGCGTGGCGACTTTGGGCAATTCGAGCGGGTTGTCAACGGTGATTGCGGGCATGTCACCAGCCTAATGACGAAGTCGAAATTGAACGCCGGCGTTGTTTGAACACCAAGAAGGCCACCACGACGGCGATAGCGGTGCTGAACAAGAGAGCGACGTTGCCGTTGCCCCAATTGAGACCTCCGCGTTCGTGGCTCACCCCCATCCAGTCGGCGAAGGACGCGCCGAGTGGTCGGGTGAGGATGTAGCACGCCCAAAAGGTACCTATCGCGTTCATTTTGATCAGGCGGTAGCCGAGCGCGGGCACGAGGAACAATCCAAGGAAGAGAAGGCCTGAACTGAAGTAGCCGAGGTGCAAGGTCGTCGCGGCCATGTCGCCCAAGGCCGTTCCCAGAGCGAAGGTCGCAGTGACCGTCGCCCAGTAGAACAGCTCTCGACGGGCCGACGTGATGCTATGGATCGAGAGCGTGCCCTCTACGTGGTGCCAGGCCAGAAAGATCACCGTGAGCGCGACGGCGAAACAGGCGGCGGAGACAACGTAGGGCACGCCAAGCCCCACGTGCAGCACGTCGGCGCACATCGTGCCAAAGACGCTCACCATCACAACGGCGAGCCAGTACGAGGTAGTGCTGAAGCGAGGGAAACGAAGTTGCCACACGAGCACCACGACGAAGATGACGCCCGCACCGAGCACCGCGAGGGCGGGGGCGAAATGGTGCACGAAGTAGTCCGACGTCGCCTCGCCCATCGCCGTCGTCAGGATCTTCACGAACCAAAAGGACCCATCGATGTTCGGAACCTTGCTGGTTCTGAACTGTCGCCCGAGGTTGATGATCATTTCAGCGAGAAGGTCAGTCAACCACCGCGAGGTGTTCGAGGAATTTCTGCGGGTCGACGGCAATGAACAATCCCGTCGCCGAAGCGAGTTCGGTCTCGCCCGCCTGCACCGTTGCCGCAATCAACAGCTTTCGACCATCGCGTTCCTTCAGCCACGCTCTGGCGATGATCGGTTCGTTGACGGGCGTCGGTGCGAGGTACGAGATGTCGAGCTGGACCGTGTAGGCAAGGACGTCGTTGATTGCCATGACCAGGCCCATCGTCTCGTCTAACAGCGCGGCGACGATTCCCCCGTGGGCGCGTCCTGGTGCACCTTCGAAAGCCTTGCCCAGTGTGACTTGCATGACCGAGACGTCGCCCTCGCGCCACAGGTAGCCCCCGAGGCCCATGGGGTTTGAGCCACCCGAAACGATTGAGTCAGAGAAGAGCTGGTGTTTCTCCAGCGAGTTCTCGCTCGGCACGGCCATCTTGAAACTTTGCAGGGCACCGCTCGGTACCACGCGAGTGCGAAGTTGGCCGTGGGCGACGATGCGCTGAAGCTCCTCAAGATGTGCGCGGATCTCGTCGAGTTGTTCGTCGTCGAGATCGTGCGCGACGAAGTCGTGGCCCAGTTCGCGCATCAGTGTGGCGGCTGTCATTCGTCGTTCTTCGTTCGTCACGTGGTCGCGTTCCTATGGTCTCCGCTTAAGACGGTAATGCACCAGCGGCTTTGCTTCGTCACGCAGAGACCCTGACCGCTACGAACGTCGAGCGGGTCAGTTCCCGTTGAGGAATGCGGTTACGACGGGAACGAACGTGGACTCGTCCTGGAAGAGGAACGCGTGGCCGGCGTCGGGATAGAGGACGAGTCGGGCATCGGGAATCAGCGACGCGAGTGCATGATCATTCGCCACCGGGTCGAGGAGGTCATCAGCGCCGTCGGCGACAAGGACGGGCAACTTGATGCTCGCGATCTTGCGCCCGGCCACGTCGTGGTCGCCAAACCACACGTCCACCGCCTTGGTCTGTGCGCTCACTACGGCGGCGGACGGCGAGGGCGAGGGCGGGTAATCACTCGTGGCGATCTCGAAATCCTCGACCGCCGAGGCTTGGTTAACTGGAAAGAGCACGGACATCACCTTGGCGGTGTTCGAACTGCGCAAGTCGTTGATCGCCCCTTGGGAAGGTTTGACGACATCGAGACCGGGGAACGTGGCACTGAGGATGAGACGGCGCACCTGCGTGGGGTGCTCTACGGCGAGTGCTTGGGCGATCATGCCGCCCATCGACCAACCGAAGACGTCGGGTCGTTTGAGGCCTAATGCGTCGATGAGTGCGCTCGTCTGGTTGGCCATGGCGTCGATCGAGAGATTCGCCACTGCCTGTGTCGCACCTATGCCGGCGTTGTCAAAGATGATCACTCGGTGGTGTTGGGCCAGTGCGTCGATGAATCGCGGGTCCCATGTCTCCATGGTCCCGCCGTAGCCCATGATCATCACGAGCGGAGGTCCGCTGCCGAACTCGCGATAGCCCACCGCACCCTTCGTGGTGGTCGCGATCCGTACTGGCACCGCCGTGATCGAAAGGATGGCGGGAGCGACGGTCCTGCCTTCGGCTTTGCGTATGGCCTCGTTGGTAAGGCTGACAACGGCATTCGCGCTGGGTGCCGCTGTATCGGCGTAGATGACCTCTCCGAAGTCCTTCGACGTCGCGAACAATACGAGGTCGGTCACGACGTGCAGCCCAGCGTCGGGGAAATCCAGTGTGTAGGCCACTGTATGAGCGGCGGGGAGACCCAGCGGTAATGGGGTGATGGTCGCGCGAAAGGTGTGACCGCTTTGGGAGAACGTCAACGTGTGGCAGGAAGCGAGGGACCGCACGTCGGCGGCGAAACTGGTCAGCGCCGACGAATCCTGCGCCAGGTACTCGCCGAGCACCGGAAGGCCCGTGCCGTCATAAAAGGACGCCGTCGCGCTGACCACGCTCGGGTGCTTGTGCTTCGTCGCGCCAGCGAGGCACCGGCTGCCCGGTTGGTCCAGGGTCGACGCTTGGGAGGGCGTCGCTGTCCATCCCGTAGGAAGGTCCGTGATGGCGAGCACGCGCGAACTCAGTGGATTCGGCCTTGTCGCGCTGAGGGTCACCGCGAGTGAGATCGCCACCAACGCTGCGACCACCGCTCCCACCAGAATCGTGTCGGCCTTGGTGGGTCGCTTGAATGGCTTACTCAAGGATCACTCTCCTGTTCGTGTCACGAGTAGGCGACACCGCCGTGGGCACGAGATAAGGACGCCGTTCACAGAAGCCGCCTCGGCACAGCCTAAACCAGACCCTTCCAGTGACGATTGTCACCTCCGTCACCATTGAGTCGCTGAATGGAATGGTGGTTCGGCGGTAATCCTATGAAGGATCGTGGCAGGCGTACCCCCTCGCTGGTGTCAGCGCTGTTCCTGCGCAGAGCATTGAAGCCAATTGTTGAAGTGTCTGAGACGTCAGTGAGGAGCCGCGAATATGTCCTGAACTGTCGCGGTCCAACTCGTCACGGGTGGAAGCGTCCAAGTAATTCAGTCGCCGCGTCCGGTGGACCGACTACTTGAAACAGGTTCCCGTCGGTATCGTTCGCCAAGTAGTGGGCGAGCGCGTTCAACTGGAGTGGTGTGGTGCCGCCCGAGAGGTCGGCCCCCGTTATGGTGGCTCCTGCGACGAGGTGCACCGTCTCTGGTGACTCGCCGGTCACCTTTTCGGGAAACTGAATGTCGTCGGGAGTGCCGGGCGAACATTGCACCCCGAGAGCTAGACCCTTCACGACGGCGGTCCCGTCTGCGCCGACGACGACGGACTGGGCCTGGATGAAAGAATCAGCCATAAGAGCCACGCACCAGGGTGCCAGTGTGGTGGTGGTGCTCGGTGAAGTCGTGGTGGTGACGCAGTCGCCCCATAGCGCGCGCAGCCCGGAGGGTAGTCGTTTGAACGTGGCGCAGCCCCGTACCCCCGGGGGGCCGGGTGACGAGCCAACGATCCGCCACGGTGTCTGGTTGGTGCGCTGAAAGAACTCGGGATAGGAACCGTGGTCTTGGAAGGCGACGCTCTCGGCGACCGTCGCACTCGGCGAGGACTCAAAGGACGCCACCGCGTACCCACTCTTGGCGCAGGTCCCGTAGAACACTGTGCCGGGCACGGTCATCGCGTCAGGCCGACCGTCAGCGCTCACGAGCGATCTCAAGAGTGAAGGCGTCGCGACTTGGTTAAAGCATGCTGGCTTGGTCGTGTCAGAAGTCGTGGTCGACGAGTGAATAGAGGCGGCGACCGAACCGCAACCAGCGAGCGTGAGTCCCGTCGCGCACAGCAATACTGCCAGGCGTGGCGCACGCGCAATCACGAATCCACACTACGTCGCACGATTGACGCGTCTAGAGACAGCGACAAGACAATCGAAAAGTGAATAAGTACCTGCGCTGACACATTCGGACTTTAGTGCTTTGGTGAGCACGAATCCTGCGAATGTTCGATGGTGGGGCTAGTAAGAATCGAACTTACGACCTCGTCATTATCAGTGACGCGCTCTAACCGACTGAGCTATAGCCCCTAAGAGGTACCAATCTACACCAGAGCCGAGTTCAGCCTTCTACGTCCCAGAGCTTCGCGGCAATTGACTGACTCGCGGTCGCGAGCAGTGTGCCGTTTCGGCTCCAGAGGAACGCAGTGCCCTGTCCGAATCCTCCACTTAGCGCGTGCATGTGTATCTCACAGAGCACCCACTCAGTTGGTTCCAACGTTGCAATGCGAATCGTGTTGTCGAGGCTACGACCCATGGTGTTCTTACCCAATGGTTGGGTCGCGCCACCGGACACGTAGTCACCGAAGATCGCAAGGGTAGCGGCCGAAGGTTCGAAGTGTCCCGGTACGCGAGCCCAGAGGGCGGAGACCGGTGAACCAGGAGTGCCGTCGATGTCGGTAAAGGATCGCCCCAGGGCGATCCGCGTCTCGACGTGATTAAAGATGGAGTTATCGAATCGCTTGGGCATGATTCGAGGTGGGCAATCCTCGGGTGCGGGGACCTCGGACATCGTGACCCACGGCGTGAGAGCGGAAAGTTCGCCGGTGCCCAGGGCGGCGTTCACCGTGAGGACTTCGCGGCCTTCGCACCAGGTCGTCGCGCGAGCTTGGGTGACGTGGCCCCCGACGACGCAGAGATCGGTCTTGACGGTGACCTCGGCGCCGAGTGGCGCGTAGGAGAGGTAATGGGCACTCGCCCACACGGTCGGTCGCCCACTCGCCTCTTCCAGGGCGACCAGGCCCGACGCGAGGCCGCAGCCGCCGAAGAGGAACTTGCCCGGCGTGATGAGGCGCTCGGTGACTTCGAAGCGCCACTCGTCGTCTGCTACGCGCGACATCTCGAGAAAACTCCTGGCGTCCACAAACGCCGAGGCTAGTTGACCCGTAAATTGCCGCGAAACGAGAAGCGCGTGACCTAGCGGGGTAAACGGGGCAGACTTGGGG
Organism: Acidimicrobiaceae bacterium; assembly: GCA_003160115.1. Classification (GTDB taxonomy): domain Bacteria; phylum Actinomycetota; class Acidimicrobiia; order Acidimicrobiales; family RAAP-2; genus RAAP-2. Next base: position 86,901 of record PLQL01000026.1, on the reverse strand, counting down.
GATGATCGATTCACGCTTCGTGTTCCTCGCGGCGTTCTTGTCGCTGATCGGCGCGTACGGCTACATCCGTGACACCCTGCGAGGTGTGACTTCGCCCAACCGGGTCACGTGGGGACTCTGGGGGCTCGAAGGGATCCTCGGGTTCGTGGTCGAGATCCAACAACACGTCGGACTCGCCTCCGTGATGACGCTCATGCTCGGCTTCGTGCCGTGTGTCGTGATAGTCGCGTCATTCAAGAATCCCCACAGCGTCTGGAAGATCGGTAGATTCGACGCGTTCTGTGGCGTCATCTCCGTTGCCGGTCTGGTGTTCTGGGCTGTCGTCAACCAGCCAACGATTGCCCTGCTCTCCTTCGTCGCCGCCGACCAGGTGGCGGCGCTACCCACTGTTCGAAAGTCGTGGCTCGCTCCGACGACTGAGTCGCCCAGGGTGTTCTTCATGGGCTTTCTCAACTGCGGGATAACGATCCTGACGTTGCGGCACTTCACGACCGCGGGTGCTCTTTTCCCGGGATGCGTACTCGTCATGGATCTGCTCATCGGGTTGATAATCGTCACGAGAATCGGCCAACGTGTTACGCCTCGTTCATGCAGGCCAGTTTCCTTGGAGGTCGCGTGAGCGTAGAAGACGACGAGGGGGACGTCCTGGCGCGTCGAGCGAAGGGTCGTGACGCGCGCGAACGTACGTCACGACAGTCACTCGGACGGCTCGCCGACCGACCCGCCGAGTACGACGCCGTGGGTCGCTTGGTCGCCCAGGGCGAACATCGAGTGGCGTCGCTGCTCCCCATTCGTTATCAACGGATGCTCGAGAACCCGCTTGCGTTCTATCGCGGAGCCGCGCTGCTCATGGCCGACGATCTAGTCCGCGGAGCCAGTACGGACCTCGAGGTCCAGCTATGCGGTGACGCGCACCTGTCGAATTTTGGTATCTTCTCGTCACCCGAACGTCAGTTGGTCTTTGACGTCAATGACTTCGACGAGACCGAAGTCGGACCCTTCGAATGGGACGTCAAGCGACTGATCGCTTCGCTCGTCATTAGTTCGGAGCAACTGGGTCACCGGGCTAAGCAGCAGGAGAACATCGCGCTGAACGCCGCTCGCGAGTATCGAACGGCGATGACCGAGTTCTCGCGCCAGACGCGCCTCCAGGTCTGGTACGCGACGCTCGACCTCAATTTCGCGATGAAGGACCTCCGGGGATTCTTCTCGGACAGCGCGCGAGAGAGGGTCGATGACATCTTTCGTCGCGCCAGGGAGAACGACACGAGCGCCGCCTTCGCCAAGGTCGTCGAGTATTCCAAGAGCGGTGGGTCAATTCGTCACAATCCGCCCCATTTCACGCCGCTCGACTCCTCGGTGGACGACTCGATGACGAACGCCGATGCGTACGAGATCGTGCGCGACTACGTCAAGACGCTGAGCAGTGACCGACAGGTTCTGCTCGGTCAATACGTGGCGCGTGACGTGGCCCGCCACGTGGTGGGCGTGGGTTCGGTGGGCACCGAATGCCTCGTCGTGTTGTTGACCGGGCGTGACGCCCACGATCCCCTTCTCTTACAGGTCAAAGAGGCGCAGACGTCGGTGATCGACGAGGCTCGGGGTCTCACGTCATCGTTCGTCCCCGGCGAGCGGGTGGTTCGAGGCCAACGGCTCATGCAAGCGACTCCGGACCTCCTGCTCGGGTGGCAGTCGATTGGACCACTGAAGAAGCGTCGGAGCTTTTACGTGCGCCAGCTCTACGACAACAAGGCGTCGGTGAACGTCGAGCGATTGAACGAGTCGCTCTTGGTCGCCTACGGACGGGTCTGCGCGTGGACGCTGGCTCGAGCGCACGCTCGTTCAGGGTCGTCCGCCGATATCGCCGGCTATCTCGGTAAGGGTGCGCAGTTCGAAGAAGCGATGGCCAATTTTGGTCGCCACTACTTGAAGAGAAATGTGAGGGACTTCGGCGAGTTAAAGAGGGCGGTCAAGGAAGGGCGCGTCGTCGCCGCAAGCTGAGTAGTAAGGACCGCACCAAGGTCTCGCACCGAGGACTGCGCCCACGTTGGTAACATGGAGGCTCCGGGGACGTAGCTCAGTTGGTAGAGCGCGGGCTTTGCAAGCCTGAGGTCGTGGGTTCGATCCCCATCGTCTCCACCGAATGGGCTGAACTCCGTTTTGTAGTAACTCGGCTGTTCTATCTCACTTTGGCCCCGGTACCTGTGTCTCACTACTCGGCCCGGCCTCGGTAGTCCTGTCACAGTGGCCTCGGGACATCTGTCGCACTTTGAGACTCGGGTGCTGAGTCTTTACAGCTCCACGTCAGTCAAGGCTTCAATGACGCGAAGCTCCCCACGAGTCTCGAGTTTCGGGGCTGGTTCGACGCTCAAGCACTCGTGCGTTGACCATTGGTGCGGAACTGATTGAACTCCCGTCGCTGGCGCTAATGCAACGACTCTTCCGTGCGCTCCTTGATGTCACTGAGTGCGACGAGCGCGTTTTGAAAACCGCGGAGCTCTTCGGGCGTCAACATGCGCGAGAGTTCGTGGTTGACGCTGTAGATCGCCTCGGCGACGGCGCGGGCCGCGCGAAGTCCCTTTTCGGTGTTGCGAAGAGCCAGGGCGTCCATTTCACCTGGATCGTCAGCGGCCTCGACGAAATGGGCGTCAAGTAAAGCGCCCAAGAGCCTTTCGCACTGAGCGTCCGAGAGGCTCATTTCACGCAGCAACTGCTCGGCACTCTCGCCATTGGCGAGTCCACCCACCATATAAGGACCGTTCTTTGGTAGGTCGCTCAACCCTTCGGCACTGAGGCGGATCCGTATGGCCAGCCCGTAGGTACCTCGGGCTTGGCGTAATAGCGCCGGGACCGGGAACTCGTTGACGGGTTTGTTCTGCTCCACTGCCCTAAACGTAGCGGACGCTTAACTCGTTCCGCCAGAATCGCGGTAGTGCTCGCGCCAGATCAAACGGTAGATCCGAAGTTTGCGTGGCACCGAACGCAGTCCCGGGATAACCGGCACCAGCAGTAACAGGACCGAAAGCACCATCATGACGCCCCAGACCAGTGCGTCGCCGTTCCCACTGTTGTTAAAGGGCGGGATCTGGTACCAGAAGGTGTAGAGCCAGAGCCAGGACTGACCGGGGTAGTTGCCGGTCTCGTTCATCATGCCCCACTGGTCGCCGCCGAGGTGTTGTTCGGTAGCGAGGTTGCCGAGGTATTGACCGTCCGCGAGAAAGAGCAGCGGTTTGGTGTAGTCGGTCGTGTAGAAACCGTTGTCGTTGAGCAGGTCCTGGTCGAGCGCGCCCGAGCGCGCCATCGTCGTCAGGTCGTTGATCATCACCGGCACCGGTCCTGCCGAAGGAGCGCTCACCACGACCTGGCCCTTGACGAACTTCATGTTTGTCGCGGCTTTCGCGTAGGCGTTGAGCCACGTCGTTTGGGTCGATGACGACGCCGAGGTGTACTTGGCGAGGCCTGCGTCTAGGGTCGGCTCGTTGGGCAGGGCTTTCAGGGGCTGGATGACGAAGGCTTGAGCGGCGTTGATCGGGATGCGTACGCCGACCCATTTGGCTAGCTGCAGCGGACCAATCTGCTGGCTGGTTCCATTGTGGTTGTAGGGGGCACCGTAGGCGGCGGAGGTCGACGTGCCGTTCAACTCACTGAGAGCGGTCGTGGCGAAGTCGATCGGGTCCGCGTTCGACCAGGACTTGATGGTGATGGCCGTCTCGTCAGGAGAGCCGAAGACGACCGCGAGGATCAAGGTGAGCAGCGCGATCACGAGAACCGCGATGGTCCCTTCCTTGATGATGTCGTAGGGGGTGTGGCCGCCCTTCCATTCGGGCGCGTCGACGTCGGGTCGAAAGGCTTTCTTCGTCATTCGCCCACCGCGACCTTCTGTGTCGCTGGCTGCACGTCGTCCTCAAAGGGAGGCACTACGCCCTTGATGCGCACGAGCAGTACGTGCAGTCCGGTCAGCACCACTGCCGCGATCGGCAGGAGGACGATGTGCCACATCAGCATCTGTCCCAGGTTCAAGACGTTGAAGTAGGCGCCGGCGCCCGTGGCGTTGATGCCGTCCTTGGCTTGGGTCGTGATCCACTGGGCGTCGAAGTTGCTCTGACTGGCGTAACCAGTGAAGGCGGTGGCGATCGAGGCGAGGAAGGTCACTACGCCCGTCATCCAGGTGAGGGTGCGCCCGCCGCGCCAGGCGGCCATGGCGAACTTGCCCCAGAGGTGGATGACCATTGTGAAGAAGAAGATCTCCACGCTCCACAGGTGCAGGGAATTGATGAAGTGACCGTACTGCGAGCCGTGCCACCACTGGGGTCCGCGAATCGCGAGGATGCAGCCCGTGAAGATCACCACGCCCAGTGAGGCCAGGGTCGCCACGCCAAAGACGTAGATCCACGACGCGACGTAGGACGGTTGGGTGTCGGGTAGGAGTTTCTCCGGAGGGAGTTTGCCGGCGGCCTTACGGCGTAGTCGGGTCGTCCACTGACGGTCGATCTCTGCGTTGCTCATTGGTTCTCCTTGCGACGACGTCGGCCCGGGAAGGGGAGGAGGAGGGCGGACACGAAGGTGACCACCATCAGGATGATCACGATCAAGTTCGCGACACTTATGTAGAACCAGTGCCAATGGATGTAGTGGCCCAAGGTGTTCAACGGGAAAATCGCTGCGAAAGACAAAATGGTTGCCATCTAGCACACCCCCTTCTAGGGGTCAGTCTGACAGGTCTTTTCAGGACAGCACTAGGGACTTACGGCCCAGATTCGCGGGATCCGATTTCTTCTCGGTGCCCGGTTCGCGGTCGTGGGCGCTTTGTCGCAGGGTGAACTGGGTCATACCAATCGTGAGCGACACGGCCCCGGCGACGTGCAGCTCGACCAGCGCGACCGGCACGTGGGTAAGGTATTGGGTTATACCTATCGCGGCCTGGACGAGAGCGATCACGACCAGACGTCGCACGCCGAGCTGCAGCGCCTGGGGTGCGCCGGACTTCCAGATCGCCAGCAGCAGTCCGACCACGAGCCCGATGAAGAGTAAGGCCGCCGCCGAGTGGATCCAGGCCGCCGACGAGAAGGCGAAGGGAAGACGTCTCGCGCGAAGCTGCCCCTGGGACGAACCGGCGTGGGGTCCTGAACCGGTGGTGAGCGTGCCGGTCACGAGCAGGACGATGAAGGGCAGCCAGAGCGCGCGAGCGATGAAGCGAAAGTGCGGGTCGCGCACGTCACTTCGAGCTCCGGGGCCGTAGATGTATTTCGAGTGGTGATAGAGCACGGCGCCGATCACGACCATCGTGAGCGAGAGCAACATGTGCAGTGAGACGAGCCAAGGATTGAGTTTGCTGTAGACGACGAACCCTCCGAGCACGGCGTCGGCGATGACGCCCAGCACGAGCGATCCCGAGAGGACGACGAGGTCGCGACGTCGAGGTTGGCGCAGCCAGGCCGCGATGAAGGTCACCCCCGTCAGTACCACCAGGGTCACGGTGACCATGCGGTTCGCGTATTCGATGAAGGGATGGATGCCCAACGACCCCGTGATCCGTCCGTGAAAGCACGTCGGCCAGTCCGGGCATCCCAGACCAGAGCCCGTCAGGCGCACCGCCGCCCCCGAGAGCACGATCAAGATCATCGACAAAAAAGAGGCAAAGGCGAACCAGCGAAAGGCTGGAGCGGACAGCGTGCGGGGAGTGGAGGCCACCCCCGTAGCCTAGGGAATCTGGCGACTCGTAGAATAATCCGCGTGACCATCGCCGCCCCTCGCCACCTCTCTTTTTCCGAGGTCCTTCGCGGCTACGTCGCGCTCACCAAACCGCGCATCATCGAATTACTGCTGGTCACGACGATTCCCACGATGGTCGTCGCAGCCAACGGCATACCCGGACTTTGGCTCGTGGTGGCGACGCTGGTCGGTGGAACGCTCGCCGCCGGCGGGGCCAACGCGTTCAACATGGTGATCGACCGCGACATTGACGCCATCATGCAGCGCACGAAGCGGCGACCATTAGTGACTGGCGTGATGAGCCCTCGCGCGGCCGCAATCTTCGCGGCGGGACTAGAAGTCGTCGCGTTCGCGGTCCTGGCGATATGGGTCAACCAACTCTCGGCGTGGTTAGCGCTCGGCGCGACGGCGTTCTACGTGTTCATCTACACCATGTGGCTAAAGCGTCGTTCCAAGCAGAACATTGTCATCGGTGGCGCGGCGGGCGCGGTGCCCGTATTGATCGGCTGGTCGGCTGTCACGAATTCGCTCGGTTGGACACCGGTGTTGTTATTTCTCGTGATCTTCATCTGGACCCCACCACATTTCTGGGCACTCGCGGTGCGCTACCGCGATGACTACCAGGCCGCGAATGTCCCGATGATGCCGGTGGTGGCGTCGTTGCGACGCACCACCCTGGAGATCTTGGTGTATTCGGTCCTGATGTGGGCTCTCACGATGCTGATCGGCCCCGCGGCACATTTGGGATGGGTCTACGCCGTGTCGGCGACCGTGCTCGGCGGGCTCTTCACGTTCTACGCTTTTCGTCTCTATCGACACGCTCGCGAGGACCGAGCAGACGTGGGCGAAGCGATGCGTCTCTTCCATTTCTCGATCACGTACCTGACGGCGCTCTTCGTCCTCATGGCGGTCGATGTCCTTGTCCGAAATCACTAAGCCCTCGCGCGGCCATCCGTCGCCCATGATGTTTGTCTCGCTGGGACTGGGCGCCGTGATCGCGATTGCGCTGATCACGGTGGTGTCGGTGCTGACCGGGGGCAAAGTGACGAATTCCAACGCCCCTCCCAAGGCGGCGCTGGACGGAACCCGGATCGCGTCGTTCTCGACGAGCGGACTGAACGGCGGCCTTCAGCGAGCCCCGTGGTCGAGTGGTCATCCTTCGGTGCTCGTCTTCTTTGCGAGCTGGTGCGGTCCCTGTCAGGGCGAGATCCCGAAGCTAGCAAAGTACGTCACCACCCACAGCGAGGGAAACGTCGAGGTCGTGGGTATCGATGCGGGTGACCAACGTGGTGCGGCCCTGGCGTTCACCAAGAAGGATCACGTGACGTTTCGAGTCGCGTTCGATCCCAATGACACGATCACCGCCGGTTTGTTCAAATTCGCGGCGTTGCCCGAGACGGTGTTCTTGAACGCGAAGGGCGTCGTGCAGGGCGTGCACGTGGGGGCGATCGGTGTCACCCAGTTCGCTGCTGGTATCAAGTCGCTCGAGAGCTAGTCGAACCGGAACGTTCGCGCGGCGAGTAACGGCGCGAGCACGGCCCAGACCGCGAGCGAGACCCAGTCAGCCGTCGTCGGATGCAAACCTTGACCGAGCACTCGGTGAAGGCCCTCGGCCAGGGCTCCCGAAGGTAGCCCTACGACCACGCGGCGAACGATTGACGGCAATGACGACACGGGCACCACGATGCCCGAGATCAGCAGCAGAACCAAATACAGACCGTTGCTCGCCGCGAGGTTCACCTCAGCTCGAAGTTGGCCAGCGAGCAGCAGACCGATACCGGCGCATCCGGCGGAACCGAGCAAGATCAGCGCCAGGACTTCGAGCGCGCCCAGTGTGCCGCCCCGCGGGTGCCACGAGAGCGCCAGAGCAACGAGGGAGAGCACGAGGACCTGGATCGCCTCGGTGACCAGAACCCCCCCGATCTTGGCGCCGATCAATCGGCGTTGGCCCAGCGGCGTGACGAAGAGGCGACGTAGTACGCCAAAGGACCTCTCGAAACCGGTGGCGATGGAGAGTGCCACCAGCGACGTGGACAGGACGCACAGCGCGAGGATGCCCGGGGCGATGAAGTTGATTCGGTGCGCAGTGGGCGAAGTAGTGACGTGGGCCAGCGAGAAGAAGATCAGGAGCAGGACTGGAATGCCGATCGTCAGCAGCAAAGTCTCGCCTCGACGGATGTTCATGCGCACTTCGGCGCGGGTCTGCGCCCACCACGCCCTCACGGTCGTGGGCCATTTCGTTCGTCGGCGATCAGGTCCAGGTAGCGTTCCTCGAGTGACGCGCGAGTTCGCAGCGACACCATGGAAAGACCGACGCTCGTCAGATACGTGCTCACCGTGGCGATTCTCTCGGGACTTGAAGCAACGGCGCAGCGGACGCGCGAAGGTCCATCAGACCTGACCTCGCAGCCCAGGAGAGCAGCGAAGGCCGCGGGGTCGACGGACCCGGTCGCCTCGATGATGAGTTCGGGTTCCCCCGCGAGATCCGCCAGCGTGCCCTGGGCGACCTCGTGCCCTCGATGCAGGATGACGAGATAGTCTGCCAAGCGTTCGGCCTCGCCCAGTTCGTGGGTGGTGATGAGCAGCGCACAGCCGCGGTCGCGCTCGGCGCGGATGATGTCACGAATCACTTGTCGGCCCTCGGGGTCGACGGACGTCGTGGGTTCGTCCAGGACCAGGACTTTGGGGCGTCCCAGCAGGGCCAGGGCGAGCAGGGTTCGCTGCTGTTCGCCACCGCTCAGTCGTCGCCACGGCGTGTGCGCACACCTCTCGAGGTCGAGCAGCACCAACAACTCGGTGGGTTCGCGGGGTGCCTCGTAGTAGGTCGCGGTCAAGTCGAGGACCTGGTGCGGCGTCATCGGAAACCACACGCCGCCCCGTTGCAGTAGTGCCCCGGTGCGCGCGACGACCTCGCGGTGGTCGCGTACCGGGTCCAAGCCGTGCACGCGAACCGAACCGCCGCTGGGACTTCGAAAACCCAGGAGCGTCTCGACTGCCGTTGTCTTGCCGGCACCGTTGGGCCCGAGCAAGGTGGCGACCTGGCCGTAGTTGATCTGAAGGGTGACGTCGTTCACGGCGTCGACATCACCGAAGGAGACCCTTAGGTTTCTCATCTCGACGGCGTTGCTCACGACCTTTGAACCTAACCGCTCGAGACCTCCCTGCGGGTACCTCGGTAGGCTTGTCGACATGATTGATCTCGCGCAACTGCGCCGTGAACCGGAATTCGTGAAGACTGCCTTAGCTCGTAGGGGCGTCGACTTCTCGACAATGGATGAGATCATTGCGTTGGACGTCGAACACCGCCGCCTGCTCCAAGAGGCCGAGGGGCTTCGCGCCGAGGTCAAGGAGTTCTCTCGTCAAGTCGGTGAGGCGCGCAAGAACAAGGAGAGCGCGAAGGCCGATGAACTCGCCGCGAAGAGTCGTAACCTGGGCGACCACGAGAAGTTGGCAACCCAACAACTCGATGCCGTGGCCGAGGAACTACGCGAGAAGCTTCTGCTGATCCCCAACCTTCCCGCGCCCGACGTGCCCGACGGACAGGATGAGAACGACAACGTTGAGACTCGACGGTGGTGGGTCGGCATGGATGAAGGTGCGACCTTTCCGACCTACGCCGAGTACCAACGGGTCCCTCACTGGGACATCGGTATCGAGTTGGGCATCTTGGACTTGGAGTCGGGGGCGAAACTGGCCGGTTCGATGTTTCCGCTCTATCGCGGGGCTGGCGCGCGTCTCGTGCGAGCGCTAGGTTTCTACGCGCTGAACAGTCATATCGCGGACTACGAGGAGATCCGACCGCCGAGTTTCGCCCTCACCGAGACCATGATGTCGACGGGACATCTTCCCAAATCGGTCGACGACATGTACGCGATCGAGCGCGACGACCTCTGGGCGATTCCGACCGCGGAGGTGCCACTGACGTCGATGAACCGCGGGGAGATCCTCGACGAGGAGCAACTACCCGTGCGCCTGACTGCCCAGACCGCCTGCTTTCGTCGCGAGGCCGGTGCCGCTGGTCGAGACACCCGAGGGCTGCTGCGCGTGCACGAGTTCGACAAGGTAGAGCTCTTTGCTTATTGCACGCCCGACCAGGCTGACGCGGCGCACGCGGACATACTCGCGCGCGCCGAAGCCCTGCTGCAGGTCCTAGGGCTCACCTATCGGGTACTCGACCTGTGCACGGGCGACCTCGGCACCTCGTCGGCGCGTACGGTCGACCTCGAGGTCTACAGTCCCGGTGTCGATCGGTGGCTCGAGGTGTCCTCGGTGAGTTGGTTCCGCGACTTCCAAGCGCGGCGGGCCAACGTGCGCTACCGCACGGCGGCGGGCACCACGGCGTTCGTGCACACGGTCAACGGTTCGGCGCTTGCGTGGGCGCGCATATGGGCCGCTCTCGTCGAGACTTACCGCCAGCCCGACGGATCAGTGAAACTGCCCGACGTACTAGCCCCCTACATGGGTGATCAGTTGGTCATCACTAAGAAGGCTTCGTAAGTTCAAAGCGGTAGCCGACGCCTCGCACGGTGGTGATGTGGGTCGGGGCCTTGGGGTCATCCTCGATCAGACTGCGCAGGCGTTTGATGTGCACGTCCAGAGTCTTGGTGTCACCGACGTAGTCGTTACCCCAGACTCGGTCGATCAGCACTTCACGAGTCAGTACTCTGCCGGGGTTTTCCAAGAGGAGTCGGAGGAGGGCGAACTCCTTCTTGCGCAGTTTTATCTCCTCACCGTTCACGAAACAGCGCCGTGCGTCGATGTCCATGCGTAGCGGGCCCTGTTCGATGACTTCATCGACGGGCGTTGACGTTTCGTGGACTTCACGACGTCGAAGTACGGCGCGGATGCGGGCGACCAATTCACGCAGTCGGTAGGGCTTGGTGACGTAGTCGTCGGCTCCGATCTCGAGCATGAGCACCATGTCGACCTCTTCACCCTTGGCGCTCACGATGATGATGGGCACGTCGCTCACGTTGCGGATCGATCGACAGACGTCGAGACCGGAAAGCTTGGGCAGCATGAGGTCCAACAGGACGAGGTCAATGGATTCGCGCGCGAATAAGGTGAGCGCCTCTTGGCCGTCACGTGCGACGCTGACGTTGAAGCCTTCGCGGTCTAGACCAATACTGAGCGCGTCGACGAACGATTCCTCGTCCTCCACGACCAGGACGCGGACCCTCTTTTCGGTGTTGGACTTCTTACTCATTGCTGATTCATCGGCAGTTCGAGTGCGAAAGTCGATCCCTCGCCCTCGCGCGAGTCGACGACGACAGAACCGCCGTGGTTTTGGGCGACGTGTCGCACGATGCTAAGTCCGAGTCCGGTGCCGCCAGTCTCACGGGCCCGGCCCGGGTCAACACGGTAGAAACGTTCGAAGATGCGCTCGAGGTCCTTGGCGGGTATTCCGACGCCGTGGTCTTGTATTGCGACACGCACGAGTGGGCCAATGACGTCGCCCTCGTCAGTGGTCGATGGTTCGAGCCGCTCGATCGAGATGACCACCGTGCCGCCCAAGGGGGAATAGACGACCGCATTCTCCAAGAGCGCGTGAACAGCGGAAATCAGTTGGCGACGATCGCCGACGATGACGTAGTTGGAGTCGGGTTCTACGAAGTTGAGGGTGATCTGGTGTTGCTCGGCGGAGGTGCGAATCCTCTCGATGGCGTCAGCGACGATCAGTGAGACCGGTACCGGTTCTCTCGAAGGGGATCCTTCACTCTCGATTCGAGAAAGGTCTAGGAGGTCCTCAATGATGCGATTCACGCGAAATGCTTCGGAGTTGATGCGTTCGGCGAGTCGGTTCGCGACCGCGGGATCTCGCTCGAACTGAAGGGTCTCGGCGAGCAGTCCGAGTGCGCCCATCGGCGTCTTCAGTTCGTGCGAGACGTTCGCAATGAAGTCGCGACGGATGTCCTCGAGTCGGCGACGCTCCGAAACGTCCTCGATGATGGCGATGACGCCCAGGGGGCGTCGTCCGTCGTCGATCACCGAAGCTCGGATGGTCAAGGTGCGTCGTGGTGGTCCATAGATATCAATTGAGCGTTCAGCGACGCCGTTGGTCCAGCCCTCGGCGAGCACTTCGGTGACGGCCTGGGCGGCGATGGCGTCACCGTAGCGGCTCGCCATGAGGGCCTCGGCCTGGGTGTTGCGAAAAATGACACCACCGGCCTCGTCGCAGAGCACCAGGCCCAGCGGAAGGGCGTCGAGGGAACGACGTAACCGTACGGATTCCGCGCTCGATTCCGAGACCGCGATCGTGGCGGCTCCGGTGACTTCTTCTAAGAAGCTGAGAGCCGATTCCACCTTCCCGTTGTCGTCACGAGGCTCGACTCCGAGACGGCCGCCCAAGGCGGTGAGGCGCTGGGCGATGGCGCGATGACCGCGGCGTCGATTGATCAATACACCGAGCACTACGCCTACGAAGAGTACGCCGACGCCGGCGAGATAGAGCAGGAAAACCGGCCAGTGGGAGGCAAAGTTTTTCGTCGTGGCGAGGAGCACGGATTCATTCTCGCAGAAGAACGAGGAACGAGTGGAACAGCGACCATTGGGCATCTCCCAAGTGAAAGCGAGCCGCCCATGTTGATCGCCGACGTGAGTCTCACCCCTACTGCAACGTCACTCCCCGGCAGTGCCGCGTTACAACAGATCGCGAACGGTGTTGCCGCGTGGGCGCTGATCGGGGCGCTCCTCGCGTTGTTGCTGGGAGCGGCGCTCTGGGCCGTTGGAAGTCACACGCAGAACATGCATCAATCGGCGGCGGGACGACGGGCCGTCGCGACCTCTTTGGTCGCTGCAGTACTGATTGGCGCAGCCCCTAGTCTCATCAACTTCTTCTTTCACACCGGATTGAGTGTTCACTGATGAGCCACCTGCTTTGCCTGTTTTCTCCCGCCAACTGCGTCACGACGTTCATCGCCAAGGCCACCCTCGGTGATCTCTTCAACGCTCTGACCACGTGGATCCTCAACAGTGTCCAGTGGTTCTTGACCGCGGCCGGACAAGTGCTCACGACGATGAGCGAGCCCACGACGGTCGTGAATTCCGCGAACCAGGAATTCGGCGTGCTGTTGGTGCTGTCACCCCTCTTGATGATGGTGGGTCTACTTGTCTCCACCCTCCAAGCGCTTCGCCACGGTGACGCTTCATCGCTCTGGCGGGTCTATTTCGGGGTCGCGCCGGCCTGCGTCGCGGGAATCTTCCTCGCCAAACCCTTGACCGTGCTCATTCTCGAGACCGTGAACCAATTGTCGAGTACCGCCGCGGCTTCGGTGGCGAGTCACACGGCTGGTCTGGTGACTGCCTTTACGGCACTTTCGACGTCGACCCCGGGCTTCGGACTCTTCATTCTCGCCCTCGCGGTGGTCATCGGCACGTGGTTGCTCTGGTGCGAACTACTGCTTCGAACAGTGGTCCTGTCCCTTCTACTGGTGNNGCGGTCGCGTCAAGCAAACTTCTCATCGTCATCGCACTGACCCTGGGGCTCGACGAGCTCCAGGGTTCATCAGCGAGTGAGATCGTCGAGGGTGCGGTGACCATTTTGCTGGCCACGTGTTCGCCTTTCGTGCTGCTGCGAATCATTCCCTTCGTTGAACAAGCGGCATTGCACAATCTTGAAGGTGTGCGACAACGTTTCACGCGCGCGGCGAGTGCCGTGCCGTCGTCACCCGCGGTGGTCGCCGCCCGCTCGCTGCTACCTGAAGCCCCGATGCCCGAGCCACCAGCACGGCCCGACGACTTAGGCCTTGGCATGTGGGAAGCCGGACCGGACGTCGAATTCCCGACCCACGAGGGACCTCGCCCCGACGCACCGGTGGGTACGCCTCGTTTACGGAGCGGTCACGTTGCCTACAGCACCGACGACATGGGCCCGGTCGTCGGTTGGCACTTCGATGAGTGAGTCGATGGGTCTGGGCGAGGCCGATGCTGACTCGCGCTGGATCGGGATTCGTCGACACCAGGCCGCGCTGATCATCCTCGGCGTGGGTATCACGGGCGATTGGATCATTGCGTCGCACGCGCAGTCCGCTGAACTCGCGCTCGGACTGTGCGTGTTGGTGGCGGCGCTGCCAACGATCGATGGACTGACCATAGCGGAACTCCTGTGCGTCACCACACTGTTTGCGCTCCGCAGCAGTTGGATGATCGTGCAGGCCGAGTCACGGGGACAGACGTTGGCGATTCGGGCGCGCGGCGCCACGACCGTCACTGGCTTCGAACTCGTGCACCGAGGCCGACTCGATCTGTCCGGTACCGCTCTCGAGCTCTCGGCGAGGTTGGTGGCGTTGATGAAGAGTCTCGCTACGGGCGGCGAGACTGATCACGTCTCGATTCACGTACGGTCCAGCGCGGCTTCGGCGCAGACGTTACTGACGCTACGAACGAACGTGGCGGCCCCCGAAGGCTGGCGCGAGGATTCACAGCTGCTGCGACACTTCCTCGATTTGAGATCCGGCACGGACAGCGCGGGTCTACTGGAGCGGTGGAGTTACGTGCGTACGCACGGCGAAGTGATCCGCACGTTCCGAGTGCGCGACTTCAATTGCGCCACCGATGCGAGAGCGCTACTCGAGAAGGTCCAGCAAAGCCCTTGCCACCCTGGGATCTCTCTTCATCTTGATGTGCTGGCGAGCGAGAAGGCCCAACGAGTCGCTTCGCGAGCCGTGCACCGAATGGGTAGCGACAGCGCGGCGTCGTCGGCCGCGGGATTTAGGCGAAGCGCAAGATCCCAACAATCGCTGCGCCGACTCGCCCAGCGAGAAGAACTCGTCGCGCGCGGCGAAGCGTTGATGCGCCTCGGTGTCTTCATCACCGTGCGCGCCCCGTCAATCGCAGAGTTGCGTGTTCGAGTGAGCGAGTTGTTGCGCAGTGCCGAGGGGTCGGGCTTGCGGGTTGAGCGTGGTACGGGGCGACAACTTTCGTGGTACTGCTTTCAATTGCCCGGTGGTCCGGGCTGGTGAAGCGCCCCTGGACCCATTGGGTCACCTCCCAAGACCTGGCGGCGCTGCGACTACCCGCCCATGACGCGGGCACCGGACTGGCCGGGCGACCGCTAGGTCGATCGCAGCGAGGTTTTGACTTCGTCTTTGACCCGTTCGATGGCTACGAGGCAGGACTGGTGTCGAACCCGAACATGATTGTGGCGGGCTCCATTGGGGCGGGAAAGAGTACTGCGGTCAAGATGTTGATCGATCGCGCACTGGCCAGGCGACGCCGCGTCGTCGTGATCGACCCGAAGGGCGAGTACGGCGCCCTTGCTCGAAGCTACGGGGTGCGTGTCGTCGCCCTGGGCAAGGACGGCTGGTGCGACCCATTTGCGGTGGAGGAGCGAGAATGTCGCGACTTCATTCGAGTCCTGATCGCGACGGCACAAGGGACGCCGCTCAGCGCCCAACAGCACTACGAGATTGACGAGGCATTCGTCCGTCTTCCTTCGCCCCGCCCCTTGCGCCTGGTTCGGGCCCTTTACCACGAGTTTCAGAACGCTATTGGCTCAGAGGTCACCGCGCAACGTGACGTGGCGCTGACGCTCTACCGATTCGTTCACGGTGACCTCGCGGGTCTCTTCGACGGCGAGGGCGATCCGCTGGTCTTCGAGGGTGACTTGGTGGTACTCGACCTCTCGGCACAGTGGTCGTCTGAATCGCTGTCTGTCGCGGCGCTCAGTGCGGTAGGGGCCGCTCAGCAGATGATCGCCCATGGTGGCGCCCTCGGGTACCTGGTACTCGACGAGGCCTGGGCGCTGCTGTCGGACTCGCAGGCCCTGCGGTGGTTGCAAGGCTCGTGGAAGCTCGCACGGTCGCGGGGACTGAGCCACATCCTGGTCTTGCACCGGTGGAGTGACGTCGCGGCGGTCGGTAACGAAGGAAGTGCCGAGCGCGAAAGGGCGCAGGGACTTTTGCGCGAATGTGAGACGGCGTGGTTGTTTCGTCAACCCGCTGACGAAGCCAGGGAGATGACGCTCGCTCTCGGACTCTCGCCTCGCGAGGCGCAGTATCTCGTGGCGTTGCCCAAAGGGGCCGCGCTCGTTCGCTACGGAGCACATCGATCGATCGTGCGGGTGACTCCCGATCGTCGCGACGTCACGTTCATCGATACCGACGCCGCAATGAGGGGCACGAGGTGAACGACCGTCCCCCACTCGGGCGGCGCATTTGGTACTCGTTGCCTTACGGACCAACGGTTCGACTCGATTCGCGCAGTTCGCTCTTGATCGTGGGGCCGACGCAGTCCGGCAAGACGTCCTCGCTGGTGGTGCCGGCGATCCTCTCCTGGTCGGGCGCTGTCGTCGTGACGAGCGTGAAGAGCGACGTGGTGTCATCGACCAGCCAGTGGCGGTCGTCGCTAGGCACCGTAGAACTCCTTCAGCCGGGAAAGGAAGATGGCCTCACCTGGAACCCTCTCGAAGGCGTGCGGACATTTCGTCACGCGCTGCGGGTGGCGCGCGACATGACCACCGGGTCCTCGAGAAATGAGACGGATTTCTGGAACTCGCTCGCGACCAAGATCGTCGCCGCTTTAATGGTCCTCGCCCTGGAGAACTCGTCGGATATCTTCGACGTCGCGCTAACCATCGAAAGACGGACGTTCGATCGATGGCTTCATGAGCGATCGCACAGCGAGGCGAGTGAAGTCGTACGTCTGTTCCTCGAGCATGACTCGCGCACCGTGGACGGTGTCTTGATAACGGCGGAGACGATGATGTTGCCGTGGCGATTTCGCCAGCCGCTCGCCTCAGTGCGCGGCGTTCTGCGTGGGTCGAACACCCTCTATCTCTGCAGTCCTCGGGGCGAACAGACGCACTACGACGCACTGTTTCGTGGCGCCTTGCGCATGATTCTCGAAGAGCAGCAGCGTCTGGTCGATGAAGGTACCCAGACTCCGTTGCTCATGGTGCTCGACGAGGCGGCGACGGTTGGTTCGCTCGACGAGCTCGACCAGATGGCGGCGACCGTCAGTGGACTCGACGTGACTCTGGTCACCGTCGTCCAGGACTTTTCGCAACTGAATGCGCGGTGGGGACCTCGGGCGGCGACCATCGTGAACAACCACGCCACCCGCATGGTCCTTGCTGGTCTGGCTGATTCGACCGTCACCAAGTACCTACCGGAGTTGATGGAACCCGTCGCGGAGCGACCCGTGCTGGCCATTCGACAACGGGTGCGAGGCACCGCGCAGGTGGTCGCCGGCGCCAGACCCGTCTTCGTAGTCAGACTTCGACCTTGGTGGCGTCAACGTCGCTTGCGCCGCCGTGGGATGGGTGACTAAGTAGCATTTCACAATGACATCGCCGTCGGTGCCCGCGTTGGAGGAGATTCTCGCAATCGACATCGGAGCGACCAACATCAAGTTCTGTCGCGTCGATTCACACGGTGAACTTCTCGAATCCGTTCGGCGCAAACCCACCCCGTACCCTTGTTCACCTGAACGACTCGTGGAGCTACTCAGCGATCGGATCGCTCACAGTGGTCTGAAGAAGGTTGGTGTGGGGTTTCCCGGTGAGTTCAACGATGGACGGGTGGTGCGCCCCGGCAACCTATCTCGTCCAGGAGGTGTCACCACGGACGTCGACCCGGTTCTTGAGGCGAATTGGATCGACTTCCCACTCCAAGACGCGTTGTGCAAGAAGTCACGCCGTGACGTTCGCGTCGTGAACGACGCCAAGCTCGCCGCCCTCGGTTGCGTTCTTGGTACGGGCGTCGAGGTCGTGTTGACCCTCGGGACGGGCCTGGGCTTGGCGCTCTGTGTCGAAGGGACTATGCGCCGAGTCCGTGACGTAGGGAGGGAGGTCTTTCGTGACGGATTCACCTTCGATCAACTACTCGGTGAGAGATCGCGAGCGACAGACGAGCTCGTATGGTTCACCTACGTGCACGACGCCATCGAGAAATTTGGTAGCGAGTTCGCTGCGGGAATCGTGCATCTCGCCGGCGGCAATGCTCGGCGGATCGAGCCCGACCCGTTTCCGGACCTGCCTTTTCGCATCGTGATCAACGGAAACCAGGCGTCACTGCGCGGCGCGGCGCGACTCTTCTATCCCTGAGCCAAGTCGACCGCGCACTCGGCCAGGACGCCCGCGATCACGCGGCACGACGCGTCGTCGATGCTGAAGTCCGGGCTGTGGTGCATCCCGCTCGAACCGTCGGCCATGGCGCCGCCCACGAACATGTAACAGCCAGGAATGCGATTCAAGAATTCCGACACGTCGTCGCTCGGCGAGGCGGGAGGAAAACTGAGCACGTTCGCTGCGCCGACCTGGCGTGACGCGCTTTCGAGGACCCTTTGGGCGACCGCGGGGTTGTTGTTCACCGCTGGTGTGGCTTCGCCAAGCTCGAGGGTGCACCTGACCGAGAATTTCGCTTCAATTTCCTCGAGGACTCTGGCGAGTCGTTCGAGCGCCTCGGTGCGCTGTTCCGGGGTGAACGTGCGCAGTGTTCCCTTCAGTTGGGCGTTGCGAGGAACCACGTTGTTGGCGGAGCCGGCGTGGATGACCCCCGCGGAGCAAGCGCAGTTCGTCCCTTCGTAGTTGAGCCCCGTCACGATTTCGCCCAGACGTGGTGCAAGCTCACTGACCGCCAGCACGACGTTGCCGTCGGCGCTCGCCATCGCACCGTGCCCTCCCTTGCCGAGTATGTCGACGACGAGGGCCCTCGCGTCGCTCATGAGTATGCCTGGGCGGGTTCCGACAAGCCCGACCGGCGCAAGGGACGTGACGTGCGCCCCGATCACGAAGTCGACGGGGTGCTCGTCAAGGACACCGCCCTCGATCATGGCGCGAGCCCCACCCCCACCCTCTTCAGCGGGCTGGAAAAGAAGTGTGTACTCGCCGGCCAGATCGGTTTGACGTTTGCTCAGAACTTCGGCGACCCCGAGCAGCGCCGCGGTGTGCACGTCGTGGCCACATGCGTGCATCACGCCTTCATTCACCGAAGCGTAGGACAGAGCACGCTCTTCGAGGACGGGAAGAGCGTCGATGTCCGCGCGAACCATCACGCGCTTGCCCGCGAGACCACCCTTGAGAACCGCGACCGCGCCGGTGTCGGTCGGGCATCGTGTGAGTTCCCATCCCAGAGCGTTGAGTCGGTCGCGAACGACCTTCGTGGTGCGGTGCTCTTCGAAGGCGAGTTCGGGATGGGCGTGCAGGTCATGGCGAATAGCCACCATGGAATCATTGGCCTCGTCAAGGAGCCCTGTGAGTTCATCATGGAAACTTCGCGTCATGAGTGAATGGTAGTGAGGTGACCAGTCGCACGTAAGTGGGAGTCGACTAGTATGTTTCTCCAGAAACAATGCGGCTGTAGCTCAGCGGATTAGAGCATCGGTCTACGGAACCGAGGGTCGGGGGTTCGAATCCCTCCAGCCGCACCACGAAAGTAGTAGCGAGACGAGACTGGTCCCAAAAGGCGATGCCGAGTCGTCTTGTTAACGTCATGCCAATGCACCGACTTGGACTTCAGTCGGGGTGACGCCTACTTCTTCACATTTTTGACCCAAATAATGTGAAGAATTTATTGACTTTTGTGAACTTCGGCCTTAGTCTTGCGGCGTGAGTTCCAAGCTACGGCGCGCCACAATCGCTAATCGTCTACTAAATTCTGGCGAAGCCTCCATTGCCGAATTGGCACAAACTTTTGGCACTTCTGAGATGACGATCAGGCGGGACTTGGAGTTATTGGAGATGGAGGGCCTGGCCCGGCGCGTTCGTGGCGGGGCGATCTCCACCCAGAGTCGGTCCTACCAGCCGCCGATTCTCCAGCGATCGGCTCACGAGGCTCTCGCCAAGCAACGAATCGGTGAAGCGGCGGCAGAGTTGCTGTCGCCCGGCGAGACGACGATCATCGATGGTGGCACGACGACACTTCAGATGGCGCGCGCCATCAACCCGGGCATCGCGCTCACCATTATCACCAGTTCGTTGTTGATTGCGACCGAACTTGACACGAAACCAGAGATTCGCACACTGGTGACCGGTGGCAAGTTGCGCCACGGCGAGATGAGTCTCGTGGGTTCACGTGCGGAAGCCTCCTTTGACGACCTGAACTGCGACTCGGTCTTCATCGGCGCCGCCGGCGTGAGCGAGGAGAAGGGTCTGACTGAATACAACATGGAGGACACGCAAATCAAGCTCGCGGCGATTCGTGCGAGTCGACGTGTCGTGGTCTTGGCCGACGCCTCCAAGATGGGTCAGGTCGCGTTCGTCAACGTGACGCACCTAGGTGACATTGACCTTCTGGTGACCAACGCTTCGCCACATGATCGCACCATTGCCGCCGCGCGCGAATTGGGTGTGGAAATTCTTCACGTCGAGCCCGTCGCGCACATCGCCGCCTCCTAAGACGACCGGTGCCGTCGCGGTGATCAACCGCGAACGATGATGACGTCGAGTTGGCGAGGTCCGTGCACTCCCTCGACACGACTGAGTTCGATGTCACTCGTGGCCGATGGCCCACTGATCCACGTCTGGGGACGCGCGGGGTTGAGGTGTTCGATGACGTCAGGAACGTCGGAGACGATCTGATCCTCGCGGATGATCACGACGTGGTGGTCGGGAATCAGCGTGATGATTCGTCGCCCTTGATCCGGCTCGCTGTTGAGTACGACCGTGCCGGTCTCGGCGATGCCCGCGGTGCAACCCGTGACGACGGCGTCGGCTTGGTTGATGATCGCTAATTCGAGTTGGCCTTTGTCGATGACCGTGGTACCTTCGAAGTGGGTCAGCCAGTCGCGTGGCGCTCCTTCGGGAAAGACGAGTGATCGAGACCCACGAGAAACGAGCGCGGCGTTAATCGCGTCCGGAAGCCGTGCGTTCGTCGTGAAGGCGACGGTTGCCTGGTAATCGCTTACCCGCTCGGCGAACAGATCGACCGGCGTAGCCAATTCGGCACGGGCCGGGCGGCGATAGGAGCGAGAGACGGGGTTCGCTGTGGCCTCGGCGCGGTTTGCGAACCTCACCGACGAGAGGATCGCCTCGCGGGCGGTGACCTGGTCGACGTGCGAGGCGGGAGCCTTCGCGCGAATCCCCGCCGCGTGGGGTTCACTCCTGCGATGTTCGGACCGGTGCAGGCTGCGCTTGTGAAGTGGTGACGAGGGTGAAGAACTGTCGTCCCCTCGCTCTCGTCGCCACCACGTCGCGAAGGAATCACTCTTTGGTACGGGCACGCCTCGAAAGCGGCTCCATCCCGAAAGCCATCCGGGCAAAGCCAGGTTTCGGTCGCCCAAGAGACCCTTGGACTTTGCGCCGAGACTAGCCACGGCGCGTAGGCGCGAGGAGTTTCCAAAGATCCATGACGCCAGACGCATGCCCACTTGTTCCTGCGTCGTGGGAAGCGTGCTGCGGTGGGCGTTGACGACCTCGCCGCGCAGGTGCACGAGAAGCTTCGGTATGTCGATGCGTACCGGACAGGCGTCGAAGCACGCGCCACAAAGTGTCGACGCGTACGGGAGTGACTCGGCGACGTGATCACTCGTGACATGGTTCAACTGGGGCGTGAGGATCGCGCCAATAGGTCCGGGGTACACCGAGCCGTAGGCATGTCCACCGACTCGCTCGTACACCGGACAGACGTTCAAACAGGCCGCGCAGCGAATGCAACGCAGCGCTTCGCGACCCACGCGATCACTGAGTGCGTTCGAGCGTCCGTTGTCAATGAGCACGACGTGGAAATCCTGGGGGCCGTCGTCCTTCGTGACGCCCGTCCAGATCGAGTTGTACGGATTCATCCGCTCACCGGTCGCCGAACGAGGTAGCACCTGAAAGAAGACGTCGAGGTCCTCGAATCGCGGTATGACCTTGTCGATGCCCGCCACGCTGATCAACGTCTGCGGCAGCGTCAGGCACATGCGACCATTGCCCTCGGACTCAACGATGGCGACCGATCCCGTTTCGGCGACGAGGAAATTGGCGCCGGAGACGCCCACCCGCGAGGCGAGAAAACGCTCGCGTAGATGCAGCCGGGCCGCTTTGGCGAGGTCCGAGGGCACGTTCGTCAGGTCGTCGGGGGCTTTGAGGCCCCATTCGCTCATGTGCTCAAGGAAGATGGCGCGGACCTCGTCGCGGTTCCTGTGGATGGCGGGCACCACGATGTGGCTTGGCAAGTCGTCACCTAACTGGACGATGAGTTCAGCCAGATCGGTCTCGTAGGCG
This sequence comes from Acidimicrobiaceae bacterium, assembly GCA_003160115.1. Lineage (GTDB taxonomy): Bacteria > Actinomycetota > Acidimicrobiia > Acidimicrobiales > RAAP-2 > RAAP-2. The sequence goes on along the minus strand of PLQL01000026.1, from coordinate 65,045 downwards.
GTGATTCCTTCGATCTCTAGCGCTGAGTTGAGGTCGATCTCGGCGCTAGTCATGGTCTTGACCTTGACGACGTCCTGAGCGCCGGTCGCCTTGACCAGTTCGACGACGATTCGCTGTGCGTGCGCGGCGTCGATCGCCCAATGCACGTGACCGCCGGCTTCAGTGACGTTCTTCTCAAAGGTCACCAACAGGTCGTGGAGGTTCGCGAGCGCTTCGCGCTTGATCGCTTCGCCCGCGAGGCGTAGCTCCTCCCAGGTGTCGAGTTCTGAGACTCGAAGGTTTCGCTTGTCACGGATGGTGCGCGTGGCTCTCGAGAGGTTGCTGCGCAATTGGGGATCGGCCAGGGAGACCTTGGCCCCGACTGGAAAGTCCGGTGAGCCGGCGAAGGTCCTCGACATTACGCGCCATTCTTCGTTGAAGCAAGGATCTCGGCTATGTGCTTCACTTCGAAAGAAGTGTTCGACGGCGTCGCGTTCGCGTTCAACGTGGGTACTAGCGAACCCGACTTCTTGGCGAGGGCGGCCAGGTGAGTCAGACAGGAGTTATCCGAAGCGCATAAGACCTCGGCGCCGCTGGCTAGGACATTGGCGATCTTGTCGAGTCCCATGGCAGCCGACGTATCGGGATTCTTGACGGCGAAGAGGCCACCGAAGCCACAACAGGAGTCGTTCTCGGGCAACTCGACCAATTCAATACCCCGTACTTCGCGAAGCAACTGCAACGGCCGGTCTCCCACGCGCAAGGACCTCAGTGAATGGCACGTCGGATGGTAGGTGACTCGTCGTTCGAAGGTGGCCCCGACGTCCGTGACACCCAGAACGTCGACCAGAAGTTCGGTGAATTCAAAGACCTTTGGGGCAAACTCTGCGGCGTCGGCCACCAACTGGTCGTCGTTCTCATCTTGGGCGACGTCGCGCCAGAGGTGGCGCATGGTGCTGGTGCAGGACCCTGAAGGTACAACGATGATGTCCGCGCGCTCGAAGGAGGCCATCACGTCGCGAGCGAGGTCCAATCCCTCGGTGCGGTAACCAGCGTTGAGGTGCATCTGTCCACAACACGTCTGGGACTGGATGTAATCCACCTCGTGTCCCAATCGTTCGAGAACCGTGACGACGGCTTGTCCCGTCTCGGGGTACAGAATGTTGTTCATGCACGTCACGAAGAGGGAGATACGCACAGTGGTCCTTCACGGTTTGAGGGAATCTTAGGGAGGCACGGTCCGTTCAAAACGTAGCACTGGCCAAATGATCGCTCAGAATGTGATGTTACTAGACACGTGATGTTATTCTTTTGTTCGAAATTCTTGACACCCGAAGCGTCGTCTGCTTAACTTCTCAACACGTTTGTCCGAGAGAAGTGACCTTAGGGGGAGTGCTGTGCCGTTTGTATCCGCGTGGGCCAGCCCTTCGGTGATCAGCCCGATTTGCGCGACCGCAGTCTGAAATGAGCGAATCGAGCGTTGAACCGATCCTCGTGATGGAGGGTGTCGCCAAGTACTTCGGTGCCGTGGTCGCGCTCGCCAATGGTTCCATCGAGTTGTTCGCCGGTGAGGCGCACGCACTGCTCGGTGAGAACGGTGCCGGAAAGTCCACCTTGGTGAAGATCATCGCGGGTGTCTACCCAGCCGACCGTGGCACTTACGTCTATGACGGTCAGGTTCGTCACTTCCACGGTCCCCACGACAGCCAAGAGGCGGGAATCGCCGTCATCTACCAAGAACCCACACTCTTCGATGACCTGAACGTCGCTGAGAACATTTACCTCGGACGCCAACCTCTTGCCTTCGGGCGCCGCATCAATCGTCGTGAGATGCGCAAGCAGAGCCGCGCGATCTTCGAACAATTGGGTGTGGACATTGACCCCAATCGAAAGGCCAAGGGTCTTTCGGTGGCGGACCAACAGATGGTCGAGATCGCCAAGGCACTCTCGAAGGACGCGCGCGTCGTGGTGATGGACGAGCCCACCGCCGCACTGAGCCCCGAGGAAGTGAGGAGACTCTTCACGGTCGTGGCGAACTTGCGACAGCGCGGAGTGGCGATTCTGTTTATTTCGCACCGCCTCGAAGAGGTGTACGAGATCTGTCAGCGAGTCACGATCATGCGCGACGGTTCCTTTGTGCGTACTGACCTCATTGGCGACATAAAGATCGACGAGATTGTTCGCTCAATGGTGGGTCGAGACTTGAGCACGTTGTTCCCAAAGACCGTCATCGAGGCGGGCGCCGAAGTGCTGCGCGTCGAACGGCTGACGCGTGAAGGTACTTTCTACGACATCTCGTTCAATGTGAACGCCGGCGAGATCGTGGCTCTTTCGGGACTCGTGGGTTCGGGTCGTACCGAAATCGCTCGAGCGATTTTTGGCATTGACCGGTACGACGCGGGCAGCGTGACCGTCAACGGCAAGAAACTGAAGGGGAGTTCGCCTCTTCGCGCCATGCACGCCGGTATCGGCTTCGTACCCGAGGACCGTCGCCAACAGGGGCTCGTCATGGACTTCGGTATCGACCACAACGTGGCGCTGGCGTCGCTTGGTCGACTGAGCCACGGACTGCTCCTCTTTCGAAGCTCTGAGCACGCTTTGGCGGCCGACTGGGCTCTGAAACTACGCCTCAAGTACGGAAAATTGAGCGATGAGGCCAACACGCTGTCGGGAGGGAATCAACAAAAAGTGGTGCTGGCCAAGTGGCTGGCCGGCGAACCCAAGTTGATCATCGTCGATGAGCCAACCCGCGGAATCGACGTAGGCACGAAGTCTGAAGTGCACCGAATCATCGACGACCTGGCCCAGAGCGGTGTCGCCGTGCTCATGATCTCGTCAGAACTTCCAGAGATTCTTGGAATGGCGGACCGCGTGCTCGTCATGCGAGAAGGGCGCCTGGCCGCGACGATAAATCGCTCCGACGCGACCCAAGAGTTGGTCATGATGGCCGCGACTGGTCAGGTATAGATCAAGATGTCCGTGACTGAAGAAGTGATCACCTCCGAACCCGTCAAGACGCACCGGGTCGCCGAGACTCTTTCGCGAGCTCGCGAGCTCGCGATTGTCGCGGTGATTCTCGTTATCTTCGCCATCACGACGATCAAGAGCCCAGGTTTCGCGCACCTGACGAGTATTCAGCAGGTCATGACGAACGCTTCGCTCTTCACGCTGCTCGCGGTGGGCGAGACCATGGTGATCGTGACGAGGAATGTCGATCTTTCGGTAGGTTCGACGCTGGGGATTTCAGCGTTCCTGGTCGGTGACTATTTCACGCACAACGCGCACGCTTCAATTGTCATCGCATTTCTCATCGGTATTGGTGTGGGCGCGTTCTGTGGCGCGGCCATCGGTCTTATCGTCACCGTGACGAAGGTGCCGAGTCTGGTGGTGTCGCTGGCCGCTCTCTACATCATCCGAGGCATACTCAACATCATTGGACTCGGTATTCAGATCGAGCCCACTGCGATTCCGCTCTCGTTTCAAAAAATCGGCTTCGAGACCTTTGCGGGGATCCCGTGGATCTTCATCATTCCCGCGTTGGTCGCCCTGGGGGTGGGATTCTCGATGCGATCCTTTCGTTCAATGCGCGAACTGTACGCCATTGGATCCAATCCTGGTGCCGCTCAACTGGCCGGCGTGCCCGTGGCGCGGCGCGTCTTTACCGCGTTCGTGGTGAGTGGCTCGCTCGCGGGGCTCGGGGGCGTCTTGTTCTTGTCCGAGTTCGCGACGGTCAATGCGACGGCGGGCTCGGGTTACGAGCTGTTGGTCGTCGCGTCGTGCGTCATTGGCGGCGTGGCGATCTTTGGCGGCAGCGGCACGGTCATCGGCGCGGCGCTCGGCGCAATCCTTCTGCAGATCATCAACCAATCACTCGTGGTGATCAACGTCTCGCCGTTCTGGGACTCGGCGCTCGCGGGTGCCTTGATCCTCGTCACCGTCAGCTTTGACCGATTGTTGAGTAACCGGGCTACGCTCGCCCTTCGATTGAAAGGCAGTGCCGCTCGTGGCAATTAGCAGTCCTTTGGAGTCAAACGAGGAGGTGCCAGCACCGCTCGACAGGCACAGCCTGGCGTTTGGCGCTCATTCACTGGTGAGGTGGGAGAGCGCGCTCGTCCTGTTCTTCATTTTTGACCTCTTCTACGGTGGGTTCACCGCGCCGGACTTCTTCTCGCAGAACACGATCTTCTTCGCGGGCATCAACTTCGGTTTGATTGCGATCATGGCACTGCCCGAGATGTTGATCATCACGACCGGGGAGATCGACCTCTCGGTGGCTGCGATGTTGGGGCTCTCGTGCGCGAGCTTCGGCTACCTCTTTGAGCACCACGTCGAGGTCTTTCTCGCAATGATCCTCACGCTGGGCGTGGGCGCGGTGGGCGGTGCTCTCAACGGATTTCTCGTCACTCGAGTGGGACTTCCGTCCATCGCGGTGACGATCGGCACCTTGACGATGTTTCGGGGCCTCGCTGAGGTCATTTTGGGGACGAATGAGGTCACGGGCTTTGGAGGGCCCTGGACCGACGTGGGTACCAACACGATTCCGGGGACGCCCTTCGCCTGGGCCTTTGGGATCTTTGTCGTGCTCGCGCTGATCTATGGCGTGGTCTTGCATTTCACGTCAACGGGGCGATCGATATTCGCTATTGGTCTTCAAGAAGAGGCCGCGTTCTTCTCGGGGATTCGCGTGAAACGGATCAAATTCAACCTCTATCTCATCTCGGGCATTGTGTGCGCGTTCGTCGGATTGCTGTACACCTACGAGACGAACACGGCCCGTTACGACGCGGGGACCGGCCTGGAGTTGAACGTGGTGGCGATCGTCCTCTTCGGCGGCATTTCCATCTTCGGCGGACGTGGCTCACTACTCGGGGTGGTGCTGTCGGTCATCGCCGTGGGGATATTCGACCAGATCCTTTCGATCAAGAACGTGTCGTCCCAAGAGCAGAGCATCGTCTTTGGAATACTGCTCCTCGCGAGCGTGGTACTGCCGAATTCCGCCCGCGGCTACCGCGCACTTCGGAAACGATTTGGACCGGGCTCGTACACATCTGCGGGCGTCCCCGAGAGCACGGTCTAGATTTTCTGCCTTTTCATCAGGCTTTTTAGATCACTCATCGAATAACATTTTGAGTAGTTATCCCTCACATAATGTGATACTTTTGCCGTGGCATTCGGTCTCGTCGTACGACGCATTCGAAGTGCTACGCAGTTCACTACAACTAACGATTTTCATATGAGGGGGAACATGAAGTTGGAATCATTGAAGCATCGCGCTTCGAAGAAAGCCTTGATTGCCGTTTCGATTGTTGGAATGTTCGCGGGTGTCTGCGCCATTCCAGCCGGAGCAGTGGCAGCCAAGACCATTGCTTCAAAGGGATTGGTCTACATCATTCCTAAGGACACGACCAACCCGTACGAAGTGATTGCGGACAATGGCGTGAAGGCTGCGTTGAAGACTGAAGGCTGGCGAGGCGTAGTGGACAGTGGAACCACTGACACCGCTGCTGCTCAAGAGCCCGCTATTCAGGCTGCGATTGCCGCGAAGGCGAGCGCTATCGTCATTGCGGCGAACGACCCCAAGGCTCTTTGCCCAGAGCTGGAGAAGGCTCGTCGGGCAAAGATCACCATCATTGGATTTGACTCGGACAACTACTGCGCGGGCAACCTGTTCATTAACCAGGCCAACACCCAGGAGATTGGTGCTTCCGAAGTCGACCTGCTGGCCGGCGAGATTAATGACACTGGTCAAATCGCGATTCTGTCCGCTGCCGCGACGGCAACGAACCAGAACGCCTGGATCGGTTACATGAAGCAAGAGCTGACCAAGTTTCCCAACATCAGCTTGGTTGCCACGGTCTACGGCAACGACGACCCGACGGTGTCCTTGACGGTTCTTCAGGGCCTGCTGACCCAATACCCGAACCTGGCTGGCATCATCTCGCCGACCACCGTGGGTATTTCGACGGCTGCTCAGTACCTCTCGACGCACGAATCCCAGTACTCGAACCTCATCCTGACCGGTCTTGGACTGCCTTCGCAGATGGGCACCTACACCGGTAACGACAACGTCAAGGCGTTCGAATTGTGGAACCCCTTCGACCTTGGTTCGTTGGCTGGTTGGGCCGCGATGGAGATTCACTCGGGTGTTGTCCAGAACAAGGTTGGTGCAACCTTCACGATTCCCGCCAAGGGAACGAAGTTGGTTGAGGCGAAGTCTTGGACCGTCACAAAGGCCATTGCTGGCTCGGGTGACCCCTCGAACTTTGTCACACTAGGCGCACCGTTTGTGTTCACCGCAGCGAACGTGAAGAACTTCAACTTCTAAGAAGTCGGATTTCCTAACCGAAACAGTTACGGGGCGTCGCCACTACGGGGCGCCCCGTAACGCTGTAACTAGTTTTGTCAGAAGGACAAGCCGTGCAAAGAGTTTGCTTTCAGCTCAAAGTCCGACCAGATCGGATTGATGAGTACGTCGAGCGCCACGCACACGTGTGGCCCGAGATGCGCCAGGCGTTGCACGATACGGGTTGGAACAACTACTCACTCTTTCTCCAGGACGACGGCACGCTGATCGGCTACCTCGAGACCGATGATTTCGAAGCCGCTCAAGCGAGAATGGCAGTAACTGAAGTAAACGAACGTTGGCAGCGCGAGATGGGGGACTTCTTCGTCGACCTTGGCGGTGCCGCGCCCGATGCGAGTATTTCACCGATTAGAGAGATTTTTCACGTTTAGTAGCCGACGCTACGAGAAGTACGCAGCCTGAGGAGGAATGAAGTCATGAGCAGTCCAGCCGAAGTGAAGGCGGAACTCCGCCAACTGATGATTGAGACCCCGTCGTGGGCGTATGGAAACTCAGGCACCAGATTCAAGGTTTTCGCACAGAAGGGCGTCGCACGCACTCCTCAGGAGAAGCTCGAAGACGCCGCCCAAGTGCACCGATTCACGGGCGTCGCGCCCTCAGTCGCGATTCACATACCCTGGGACCGCGTCGATGACTACGCCGCCCTCCAGAGCTACGCCCAGAGCCTGGGTGTCTCAATTGGCGCGATTAATCCCAACGTCTTCCAAGAGGACGACTACCGCCTCGGGAGCGTCTGCAACTCGGACCCGGCGATTAGACGCAAGGCCACCGACCACCTGCTCGAGTGCGTGGAGATCGGTGTCCAGACCGGTTCGACGATCCTCTCGCTCTGGTTCTCTGATGGCACCAACTACCCCGGTCAAGATGACATCCAAGCCCGTCAGGAGCGCTTGGCCGAGGCCCTCGCCGAGACCTACAAGGCCATGCCGTCGAACATGCGCATGCTCCTCGAGTACAAGTTTTTCGAACCCAGTTTCTACACAATGGACGTGCCCGACTGGGGCACGTCCCTGCTGCACTGCCTCGCCTTGGGTGAGCGCGCTCAGGTACTGGTGGACACCGGACACCACGCGCCGGGCACCAACATCGAATTCATCGTGGCGAACCTGCTGCGGGTGAAGCGTCTGGGTGGTTTCCACTTCAACAGCCGTTTCTACGCCGACGACGACCTTATGGTCGGGTCAGCAGATCCCTACCAACTGTTTCGCATTATGAGTGAGATCGTCGCAGTGGGCGCGCACCGCACTGGTTCGAGCGTGGCCTTCATGCTCGATCAGTGCCACAATCTCGAAGCGAAGGTGCCCGCCGAGATTCGTTCGGTCATGAACGTCCAAGAGGCGACCGCAAAGGCGCTCTTCGTCGACCGTTCGGCGCTCGCGAAGGCCCAGATGGACGGCGACGTCCTCGAGGCCAACGGCATTCTCGTCGACGCGTTCAACACCGACGTGCGTCCGCTGCTGGGCGAACTTCGTGAGGACATGGGCCTGGATCCCGATCCACTGGGTGCTTACCGTCGTTCAGGTTACGCCGAGAAGATTATCGCCGAGCGCGCCACGGGCACGGCGGCGGGCTGGGGCGCGTGATTCCCTTGACCTCCAACGATCCTCCACGCGAAGTCATCGAACTTCTCGAACGCTCGCACCGACTCGGTTCTGACCCGCGCAACACGAACTACGCCGGTGGCAACACCTCGACCAAGGCCTTCATTGCCGACCCCGTGACCGGTGGCGACACCGAGGTCATGTGGGTCAAGGGTTCGGGCGGCGACCTCGGCACGTTGCAAGAGGCTGGACTGGCGATGCTGCGCATCGACCGGTTGCGGGCCCTGGTGGGGGTCTACCCCGGTCCCGAGCGCGAGGACGAGATGGTCGCGGCCTTCGACTTCTGTATGCACGGACGAGGCGGGGCCGCACCATCGATCGATACCGCCATGCACGGTCTGCTCACGTGCACCAACGTGGATCACCTGCATCCGGACGCCGGTATCGCGCTCGCGACCGCCGCCCAGGGCGAGCAGTTGACGGCCCAGTGCTTTGGTGACACGGTGGTGTGGGTGCCGTGGCGTCGTCCCGGTTTCCAGTTGGGACTCGACATCGCCGCCATTCAAGAGGCGAACCCTCAGGCGATTGGTTGCATCCTCGGTGGACACGGCATCACCGCCTGGGGCGACTCGAGTGATGAGTGTGAGAGCCGTTCGCTGCACATCATCCGCACCGCCGAGGCTTTCTTGAAGAAGAACGGACGCCCCGACCCCTTCGGCAAGGTGGTCGATGCCAATAAGCCGCTCGAGAGCGCAGCGCGGCGCGCTCGAGCGGCGGAACTCTTCCCACTCCTGCGTGGTCTCGCGAGCACCGACACCCGCCAGGTCGGTCACTACAGCGACGCCGAGGTTGTGCTCGATTTCACGAGTCGTGAGCGCCTCGCGGAGTTAGCCGCTCTGGGTACGTCCTGTCCCGATCATTTCCTACGCACGAAGGTCCGACCAATGGTGGTGGACCTGCCTGGTGACGCTGCGCTCGAGACCCTCGAAACTCGTATTCGCGAGTTGCATCAAGAGTATCGACGTGACTACCAGGCTTACTACGAGCGTTACGCGACGCCCGACTCGCCACCGATGCGCGGGGCGGATCCGGCGGTCGTCCTCGTTCCGGGGGTGGGGATGTTCACCTTTGGTCGCGACAAGCAGACCGCGCGCGTCGCGAGCGAGTTCTACATCAACGCCATCAACGTCATGTTCGGCGCCGAGTCGGTCTCAACCTACGCCCCCATCTCCGAGGAGGAGAAGTTCCGCATCGAGTACTGGGAACTCGAAGAGCAGAAGCTTCGCCGGATGGCGCCGCCCAAGGCCCTGGCGACGCGCATCGCGTTCGTGACCGGCGGCGGCTCGGGAATTGGCGCCGCGACGGCGCGCCGATTGAGCGCCGAAGGCGCGTGCGTGATCGTTGCCGACCGTAATCTCGAAAGTGCGGAGTTGGTAGCCAAGGAACTCGGCGGCAGCGACCGGGCCATCGCGGTCAGCGTGGACGTGTCCTCGCCCGAAGAGGTCGTGCACGCCATCAACGAGAGCGTGCTCGCCTACGGTGGCGTCGATCTCGTGGTGAACAACGCGGGCCTCTCGATCTCCAAGAGCCTCCAAGACACAACGATCGAAGACTGGGACCGCCAGCATTCCGTGATGGCGCGCGGTTCGTTTCTGGTGAGCCAGGCCGCAGCGAAGGTGATGATGTCCCAAGCCATGGGTGGCGACATCGTCTACATCGCGAGCAAGAACGCGGTATTCGCCGGGCCCAACAACGTCGCCTACGGTGCGGCGAAGGCGGACCAGGCACACCAGGTGCGACTGCTCGCCGCCGAACTCGGTCAGTACGGTATTCGGGTGAACGGGATCAATCCCGACGGTGTCGTGCGAGGTTCGGGTATCTTTGCCGGTGGTTGGGGCGCGCAGCGCGCCGAGGTCTACGGCGTCGAGGAGGACAAGTTGGGCGAGTTCTACGCACAGCGAACCTTGCTGAAGCGCGAGGTCTTGCCCGAACACGTCGCGAGCGCCGTCTTCGTCTTGTGCGGGCCCGAGTTGGTGCACACGACGGGACTCCATATCGCGGTTGACGCGGGCGTCGCGGCGGCGTTCTTGCGATGAGCACCACGACCCCCCAGCAGCAACTGCCGAGCCTGGCGAGAACGTCACGGCCCGTGGTGGGCCTGGTCGCGGGAGGTCTGGGCGCCTATTGGCCACAGTTTCCCGATCTGTTGCCTCAACTTGAAAAGTCCGCGCGCTTCGTCTCGGACCGGATCAAGAGTTTCAACGCCGACATCGTCGACGTGGGCTTCATCTCCGACGCTCAAGAGGCGGACGTGGCCGCCGAGAAACTGCGCAGCGCGGGCTGTGATCTGATCGTCATGTTCCTCACCACCTACATGACCGCCTCGATGGTGCTACCCATCGCCCAGCGGACCAAGGCCGACGTGTTGGTATTGAACCTCCAACCCACCGAATCGATGGACCACGCCACCTTCGACACGGGTCAGTGGCTCGCCTATTGCGGCGCCTGCCCACTGCCCGAAGTGGCAAACTCCTTCGAACGAAGCGGCATCGGGTTCCGCTCGGTCTCGGGCTACCTCGCCGACGAACGCGCCTGGACCAGGATCGAACGCTGGATCCAGGCGGCCGGCGTTCGTCGAGTCCTGCGAAATGCTCGCCACGGCCTCATGGGCCATCTCTATCCGGGCATGTTGGATGTCTCCACGGATCTCACACTCGTCTCGGCGCAATTGGGCGGTCACGTCGAGGTGCTCGAATACGACGACCTTCGTGTGCGCGTCGCTCAGGTCACCGACACTGACGTCGAACAGCGCAGTCAACTCGTGCGTGAGTTTTTCGAGCTTGATAGTTCGGTCGAGCCCGAGGAGTTGGAGTGGGGTGTGCGCGTCGCACTCGGACTCGAGACCCTCGTCAAGGACTTCTCCCTCGATTCGCTGGCTTACTATCATCGCGGTCTCGAAGGTGAGTTGCATGAGCGCATCGCCGCGGGAATGATCCTGGGCGCGTCGCTCCTGACCGCCGGACACGTGCCCGCTTGTGGCGAGTACGAACTACGTACGTCGCTCGCGATGTTGGTGCTCGACCGTCTCGGAGCGGGAGGGTCCTTCACCGAACTCCAGGCCCTCAATTTCCGTGACAACGTCGTCGAGATGGGTCACGACGGTCCCGCCCACCTGGCCATCAGCCAGAGGCGCCCTTTGCTTCGCGGGCTCGGGGTGTTCCACGGCAAGCGGGGCCACGGTGTGTCAGTCGAGTTCGACGTCGCACACGGTCCGGTCACGGCCTTTGGGATCACCCAGATGCGAGATGGTCGTTTCCGCTTCGTCGCCTCGGAAGGCGAAGTCGTGGCGGGGCCGCTGCTGCAGATCGGTAACACCACCTCTCGCGTGGATTTCGGTCGGAATCCGGGTGAATGGTGCGATGAGTGGTCCGCCACCGCGGTGGCGCACCACTGGGCTCTTGGCACCGGCCACCGAATCGGCGATCTTCGCACCTTGGCTGAGTTGCTGGGCGTCGAATTCGTCACCGTGTGATCGGTGCCAGCGTGGGTCGCGTCGAACGCATCGTGGCGGTTGACCTGGGCGCCTCCAGCGGTCGGCTCTACACCGGCGAGGTGAGTGCGGAGCATTTCACGCTCAGCGAGTCGGGGCGGTTCACCAACGGAAGTGTGCAGTTGGGTGAGAACCTCTTCTGGGACATCCTGGGACTGTACCGAGGGATTTTGGAGGGACTTACCAGTGCACTGCGTCAGGGCCCAGTCTCCTCGGTGGGCGTGGACTCTTGGGCGGTCGACTATGGCCTGGTGCGAGTAGACGGATCGCTTCTATCGAACCCTGCGTGCTATCGGGATTTGCGCACCGAGCCTTCGATTTCGCGCGCGAAGGCTCTCGTGGGACTCGAAGCCATGTTCGAGCGCACTGGTATTGCCCACCAACCCTTCAACACGTCGTTTCAGTTGATGGCGGACGCCGCTTCGGGTCATCTGGACGAGGCGAACCTGGCGTTGCTGCTGCCCGACCTTATTAATTACTTCTTGACGGGCGAGGCCGCGACCGAGTTCACCAACGCCTCGACCACGCAATTGATGACCACCAAGGGCGAGTGGGACGCCGAACTTTTCTCACTCCTGGGCTTGAAGAGTTCGATATTTGCCGAAGTCGTTACGCCCGGTCACGTGCTCGCGCCGGTCACGATGGCCCTCGCGCACCGTCTCGGAGCGGACCGACCGATTGACGTCATCAACGTCGCGAGTCACGACACCGCGTCGGCGGTCGTCGCGGTGCCGGCGAGTAACGCGAACTTTGCCTATATCTCGTGCGGTACGTGGTCTCTCGTCGGAGTCGAGCTGGAGTCGCCAGTTCTGAGTGACGAAGCGCGGCGGGCGGGCTTCAGCAACGAACGCGGTGTTGAAGGGACCTACCGCTTCCTGCACAACGTCATGGGACTGTGGACGCTGCAAGAGTCGATCCGCACCTGGGAACTGCGCGCGGGTTCGATCGACGTGGGTGAACTCGTGGCGCGCAGCGAACGCGAGGAGGTTTTGCGATCCGTCATCGACATCAACGATGAGTCGTTCCTCCCGCCCGGTGACATGCCCGCGAGGATCGCCCGGCTCTGTCGAGCGAGCGGTGAGCCGGTGCCCGAGACGCCCGAGCAGTTCACGCGTTGCATCCTGGACAGTCTCGCGCTCGCGTACCGTCGTGCCGTGAATCGGGCGCAAGAACTCTCGGGGCTCCACGTGGACGCCGTGCACATCGTCGGTGGGGGCGTCAACAACAAGTTGCTGTGTCAATTGACCGCCGACGCCTGTGGTCTCGAAGTCGTGGCTGGTCCGGTCGAAGCGGCGGCGATCGGCAACGTGCTGGTCCAGGCGGGTGCATTGGGAGTCGTGGACGGCGAACGGTGGGCCCTACGTCACTTCTTGCAACAGACAAGCCACGTCGACGCGTATCGACCGAATGCCGCGGTTACCAAGCGCTTTAGCGAGCGCGGTGACTGACGCCACTCGAAACGGCACTGATTCACATGGAATTCTCAAACTGGCGAGGTCGTCGACTTCGGAGCCTCTTTGGCGGGACTGGTAGGGTTTTGGGGTCGTGAAGCCCTAATTTGTGGCCTCCCCGGTTCTCAAAGCCCTTTGCTGGCATCGATTGGAGTTGTAATGAAGGTTCTTGTTCTCGGTGGTGACGGATTTTGCGGGTGGCCCACGTCGCTGCACCTGTCGGACATTGGTCACGACGTGACCATTGTGGACAACCTCAGTCGTCGCGAGATCGACCTCGAGCTCGAGGTCGAATCACTGACTCCTATCCGTCCCATCGGTGAGCGGATTCGAGTCTGGAAGGAACTCACGGGCAACGAGATCGACTACGTGCGCCTGGATCTCGCCAACGAGTACGACCTCCTGGCGGCACTCCTGGTCGAGGCGCAGCCGGACGCGATCGTCCATTTCGGCGAGCAGCGGGCCGCGCCCTATTCGATGCGCAACGAAACCGCCAAGCGCTACACCATTGACAACAACGTGCGCGGCACGCACAACGTGCTGTGCGCGATCGTCGAGAGCGGACTCGACATCGCCCTCGTGCATCTGGGCACGATGGGCGTCTACGGTTACGGCTGGTCGGGCTCGGCGCCGATCCCGGAGGGCTACCTCACGGTGAAGGTGCCCACTCCCGACGGCGACATCGATCGTGAGATCCTGCACCCGGCGAATCCTGGTTCGGTGTATCACCTCACCAAGACCCTCGACCAGTTGATGTTCGCGTTCTACTGCGCCAACGACCAGGTTCGCGTCACGGACCTGCATCAGGGCATCGTCTGGGGTACCCAGACTCCCCAGACCGCACTCGACGAGCGGCTCATCAACCGCTTCGATTACGACGGCGATTACGGCACCGTCCTTAATCGTTTCTTGATGCAGGCCGCCATTGGCCACCCGCTGACGGTGCACGGCACGGGCGGCCAGACCCGTGCGTTCATCCACATCCGCGACACGGTACGGTGCATCCAGATCGCCCTCGAGAATCCGCCCGCGCGCGGTGAGAAGCCCAAGGTCTTCAACCAGGTCACCGAGACCTTCCGTGTGCGTGACCTGGCGGAATTGATCGCCAAGATCACCGGCGCCGAAATAGCGAACCTGCCCAATCCGCGACGCGAAGCCGCCGAGAACGAACTCAACGTCAGCCGCGATCACTTCCTGGAATTGGGACTCAACCCGACCAAGCTGAGCGAAGGTCTGCTCGAGGAATCGCGCGACATCGCAGTTAAGTACCGCAGCCGAGCCGACACCACCAAGATCATCGCTCGCTCGGTGTGGCGCCACGGCATGGAGACGTCGCCGGACCTGGTCAAGCCCCAGTAGTTCGGGGTTCGTGTCGAGCGATCGACGTGATCATTCCACTGTTTTCCTGGGTCGACGTGTGAGACTTCGCACATGTCAAAGATCTACGAATACGTTCGTCATCCCCGTTCCGATGAACTGAGGGCGCACAAACCCGTCAAGTCCGCCGACTTGCGTAATCTCAACCACCAGAACCCGTTCGTTCGGCTCAACGCCCGATTCGGACTCAAGATCACTCTCGTGGTCGGCACGATGTGGTGCGCGTACGTCTTTACGATCATCGCCCTCTTCGCGTTGCCGTCGGCGGTTAAGCAGGGTACGTATTTCATCGTCGTGTGGCTCTCCAGCAGTTTTCTGCAGTTGGTGCTCCTGCCGATCATCATCGTCGGACAGAACATTCAAGCCAAGGCCGCCGACAAGCGCGCTGAGGACACCTATAAGGACGCCGAAGCCGTCTTGAAGGAAGCCGAGGAGATTCAAAAGCACCTGCTCGCCCAGGACGAAGCCATCTCCAGCATCGTCGAGCGTCTCGAGAAGTTGACCGGCGGGACCACGAAGGTCTAGCGGTCAATCGGCGGCTGTTTCGAGCATCTGGTCGACGCGCGCGCAGAGTTGCAACCACGTGTCGCCCGCGCAGTTCAATACCGAGCGTCGGAAGGGTTCGGCGAACTGCGCGTAGTTGGTGCACGCCATCGATCCGGTCGCGGTCGCCAAGAACGCAACGCCGTAGGTGAGCAGGGTGAGCACGGTGATGACCTGACCGAGCAGGACCAATTCGTCGTCGGTCGCGTCGGGCACGAGTGGCGCCAACGTGGCGAGTCCTCGGTCTTGGGATTCGTGCGCTTGGTACAACAATGGGTTGTTCGCCGAGGCGAGACTGAACTCGAGCAGGAAATCTCTCCACGTCTCGTTGACGGGGTGTGCGTAGAGGTGGAGCCGTCGCGTGAGGAAGTCTTGGTCGAGGAAGTGCATGAAGTACGCGATGCGTGACCAACGGTCGGGAAGGGTCCGTCGGTACGCGGCGATGACGAGCTCCTCCTTCGAGTCATAGAGGCTGTAGATCGAACCTGGCGAGCAATTTGCTCGGCGCGCGATCCTGGTGATGGTCGCCTTGGCGTAACCACTCTTGCCTACGACGTGGAAGGTGGAATCGGCGAGTACCGACTCGAGACTGTCGGACGCGCTGAATGAATACGGCTCGGTCGGCACGCTGAACTCGCTTACGGGCACCGAGTCGGGGTCCGCCTGAAAGGCGGTCGCCATCCACTCCTCGAGTCGGTCGAAGTACTGTCCAGGTCGCTGGACGTGAGCCGAGAAGATAATCTGGACCGTCATCAGGCTGAACAGACAGAGCGCCCGGTTGAACGCAGCGCTGACTTCCTGGGTTCGGCAATCTTCTTGCATGAGGTAGTTCTCGATGAACTCGTTCACCTCCTCGGCGAGCACCGGGATCCGTCGGGCGGTGAGTAAGAGGTGGACCATCGCGGCGTCGTGTTCGGAGGCGGCTCGCACGAATTCGAACACCTCGTGAACGTTCGTCGTCGTGGGGTCCTTCGCTGCGGTGAGGCAGAGTTCAAACAGCGCGATGGCGCGCTCGGCGAGTTGGACGATCCACAAGTCGACCAGCAACTCGTCGGCGTCCTCGTAGCGGGCGTACGTCGCGCCGTGGGTGAGTCCGGCTCGTGCGCTCACCTCGCGAAGCGAGACGTGGTCCACCCCCACCCTCAGAATTTCGCCGATTCCCGCGTTGCGGATGAGCTCGTCGTTGGCGAGTGCCTTCTTGCTTCGGGTCTTTGGCTGTGAATCCACGCGAAAGTGTAACCCGATTAACTATTGTGTTAGTTACACTTGTAACTAGGTTGTAGACATTTCGAGCGAGGCCGCCACACGGCGGAAGCCTGAGCATCGAACCACGAAGGTAACGGCATGTCCCTGGTCTTACACGCTCTGATTCTCACTTCGTCGACCACGACGACCTTCGATCCGCACAAGGGTTCGCCACTTCCGGCCGCGCGAGTTATCGTCCTAGCGGTGCCGGTGATTCTCTTGACTCTCATCTATCTTCGCGTCAAGGGAACGAAGAAGTAACGAGTGTCGGTGTTTCCCTACGTTCCCCTCGAGCAGCGACCATGGCGCCTCGCGATGGGCCTTCGGCCACTCGAAGAGTCGAAATGGCTCGAGGTCGACGCGCGTCGCAACGAGGAACTCGCGTTAAAGCGAAGGCTCGTGAACGAGCAACGTGACACCGTAGTGGCTGTTCGAGAGGCCGGTGAGGCCGCGAGCCACGAGTTACTCGATCTCGTGCTCGAGAATCTTGCGACGTATCATCCACACGTCGCGCGCGACGTGGCGTCGAGCGAACATCCGATTGTCCAGGCGAGTCTCTTGGTCCAGGAGGACCTTTGCGTTCTCGTGCACGATGGCCAGTGGCGCCTCGAAGCGGCGTGCGTGTGCTTTCCCTCGCGCTGGAGCCTGGTGCATAAGATCGGTACGACGCTCGACGACATCCACGTTCCGGTTCCGGGCTACGACGAGGAGTTGGCCCAGCCCACGAACGCGTTCTTCGGGCGTCTGAAACCGGAGCGATCGTTCTGGCGACTGAACTGGACCCTGCTCGATGACGCCACGCTGCACCAACCGAGTAGTCGACGTCAGCCCGCCCGCGGCGGTCCTGATCAATGGTTTTTTCGTGTCGAACGCCAAACGTTGCGCCTCTTGCCGGTGTCGCGCGCCGCGGTGTTCACGATCCGCACCTACGTGGCTTCGGTGCAACAGTTGAGGAACGAGCACGAAGACTTCGCCGACAACCTCCTGGCGGCTCTGGACTCGGCACCGTCCGCGATCAAGGCGTATAAGGGCTGGGAGGGAGTGGCGGATCAACTTCGCGTGGCGCTCGCGAGGAGTTAGGAGCGGGTGAGATCCTTCGCGATCGCGACGACCTGCATCTCGTCGGTACCCGCGTAGATGCGTAGTACGCGCGCGTCGCGCAGGAGCTGCTCCACTCGGTACTCGGCGACGTAACCGTTGCCACCGAGGATCTGGATGGCGTCGTCGGCTACTTGGCACGCCGCCTGAGCCGAGTACAACTTCATGGCCGATGCTTCGGCGAGAGTCGGGATCGCGCCGTGCGAGGACCGCTCGATGTGCGAGAACACGAGGTTGCGTACGTTCACGCGCGCCACTTCCATCTGGGCGAGTTTCAACTGGATTAGTTGGAAATCGGCGATGGGCGTGCCCCAGAGTTTGCGGTTCTTCGCGTAGTCGATCGATATCTTCAAGCTCTCTTCGATGATGCCGAGCGACATCGCCGCGACCCCAGCTCGCTCGGTGACGAAGTTGTCCTTCGCGCTCTGGCGACCACCACCCTTGGGCTCCTCGGTCTCGCCGAGCAGGCGATCTCTTCCGACGCGCACGTCACTCAAGAAGACATCGCCCGTGGGTGATCCATGCTGGCCCATCTTTCGCATGGGGGCCGACTGCACGAGACCGGGCATTCCCTTGTCCAGCACGAATGTCAACACTTTTCGGTTCCTCATGTCGTCGCCCTCACCCTCGTCGAGTTTGGCGTAGAGCACGATCGTGTCGGCGTAGGGTCCGTTCGTGATCCAGGTCTTCTGGCCGTTGAGTACGTAGTCCTCACCGTCTCGTGTGGCGGTCGTGCGCATGCCGCCGAGGGCGTCAGAACCCGAGTCGGGCTCGGTGATCGCCCACGCGCCCACCTTGTCCAGGGTCATGAGGTCGAGGGCCCAACGTTCCATTTGTGCCGGCGTGCCGAGTTTGTTGATCGTGCCGGCGGCAAGACCGGTCGAGACGCCCAGGGACGTCACGAGTCCCGGGCTCACGCGACAGAGTTCGATTGTCGAGATCAACTGGGGCGCCGGATCCGAGCTGCGACCTTCGCGGTTGGGCTCTTCGCCAGAGATCTTCCGTTCGAGTTGGCGCTTGAAGTTCTCGTGCGCCATCTCCTTCAGTCCGAAGGTCGCGTACATCTTTCGCAGGATGTCGTAAGGGGGAACGCCGTTGTGCTCGAGGTCGTCAATATGGGGGCGGATCTCTTGGTCGACGAACCGTCGCACTACCGCGATGATGGCTTGGTGCTCTTCGTTCCAGTCGTACATGTCCTTACGCCTCCCAACTCGTGCGCTTGAGGGTGTTCCTATCGGTGTGCAAGACAATGGCCGGGTGCTTTTGGTGCTCGACCACCGTGGTCTCGTCGTAGGTGAAGACGTCACCGTCGATGGTGACCGTGACGTCGAAACGGGTGGTCTTGGCGATCTCGTCGAGGTACCGGTTCGCGAGGATGCCGTAAGTGTTCGATCCGAGGACCGCTTCGAGTTTGAAAGTGGTTGCGTTCGGTTCGACGGTGCCCCCGGCGATGAGGGTTGAGGCGCGCGGGATGGTGAAACAGCGCATCACCTGGTGGTGCAGCGAGTCCCACATCCAGTAGCCGACCTCGGTGTGAAAGGGATTGTCCTCGCCCTTCTTATAGGCGGCTGTACGGTAATCGAGTCCGTAGAGGTTCTGGTCGCCGTTGGCGACCGGGCCAAAGGGCTTGAAGGTCGTCTTCTCGCGATAGGGCGTCTCGGCGATCTTTCCCTTGTCGTTGTGAAACGCCACGTCGAGACCACTCCAGTCTGACTCCCAGGTACCGACGAGCCCCGCCAGGGGTCCCCACTCCTCGTACGCCATTACCTAGTTCTCCTCAACCCGCGGGTCACTGCAGCCTTGGCAATCCTACGGCGTCGCGCGAAGCACTTCGCCCGGCGGACACAGTTCGTCCACCAGCGCCGCGGTCCACTGCAGTTGACCCAGCGTCACGACCGCCAGCCCCACGGCGAGCCACGGCGCACTATGGGCCCCGATGACGAAAAGCGCGAGCAGGACGACGTCGGCGATCACGCGTCGCGTTGCGGATCGGGCGCTCAGACGTTCCGAGACGAGGACCTCCACGGCGAAGATGTTGATGGCCGGGACGAACGCCAGTGGTGTCCACCGGCCCTTGAGTTCACGCAGCGCGAAGGCGAACAGTATCGAGCCGGCGACGAGCAGACCGACACCAAGGTCACTCGCGGATTCGGCGAACCACAGCGGCGTCGGGTGTCGCGTACCGGGCCAGTGCGCTAGGACGCTCACGACCAGGCCCAGCCCCGAAAAGACCGCGACGATGCCGAAGCGCACGAGCAGGTTGAGTGCATTGATCAGGCCCAGTGACTCGACGAGCGAAGAGGTCGATACCGGTTCCCCGTAGGGCTTGGTCAACTCGGACCAAGTGGTGCCAGTCCACACGCGCCACTGTCGCTGACCGCCGGGATCCGGGTACCAGCCGGCGGGCGGTGAGTTGGTCGGCGAGATGCTCACAGCGGTAGTCTGCCATCTACATCGGGGGAAGGAATCTTCATGACACAGGTACGCGGCGCGGCGGCGCCCATGTCGGGAACACTGGACGCGGGAGCGTTCGACGAGGCCTTGCTCGACCAGGCCGTGGCCGAGGTGCAGGCCCGCGCGCTGGCGTGGGCGGCGACTTCCGCGCGCGAGCGCGCCCATCTTCTCGAGCGCGTGGTCAATGACACCTACGCCGTCGCCGAGGAGTGGACCGCCGTGGCCTGTGCGGCCAAGGGTTATGACCCCCACAGCACTGAGGGTGGTGAGGAGCTCTTCAGTGGTCTGGGCACCTTTGTCAGCATGGCCCAGAGTTTTCGCCAGTCGATGCTCGACATCGCAGCAAAGGGACGACCGCAGTACCCCGGACCGGTGCGCCACAAGCCCGACAATCGGATCGCGATTCAGGTGGTGCCCCGATCGATCTTCGACAAGGTTCTTTACGCGGGCATCACGGGTGAGGTGTGGATGGAGCCGGGCGTCGACGAGGATCAGGTAAAGGCAACCCAAGCCGAGGTCTACCAGTCGCCCACGACGCACGCCGGCGTGTCGCTGGTCCTCGGTGCTGGCAACGTCGGGTCCCTTGGACCGCGCGACGTGCTCACCAAGCTCTTTGGTGAGGGCAAGGTGGTCGTGTTGAAGGCCAACCCGGTGAACGATTATCTGGTTCCGTACTGGGAGCGCGCCTTGTCGGCGTTAATCGAAGGTGGATTCTTGCGCGTCGTGACAGGGGGCGCCCGGGTGGGCGCGTACCTGACGAATCACGCGGGCGTGAGCGATATCCACGTGACCGGTTCGGACAAGACACACGACGCGATCGTTTTTGGCGTCGGCCCCGAAGGCGAACGTCGCAAGGCGAACAACCAACCGCTGGTCACCAAGCCGGTGAGTTGCGAACTGGGCAACGTCTCGCCCGTGGTCGTCGTGCCTGGCGCATGGACCAAGAAGGAGATCGACTTTCAGGCTCGTCACGTGGCGACGATGATCGCCAACAACGCGGGTTTCAACTGTCTCACGCCACGGATCATCATCACCCACGAGGGTTGGGACCAGCGTGAGGAATTCTTCCAAGCCCTCGAGCGTGTCTTCGCCTCGATTCCCACCAGGGCGGCGTACTACCCCGGTGCTGAGACGCGTCGCGACGCATTCCTCGCCGAGCATCCCGACGCGCACCAGATCGGCGGGTCCCGAGGGGGCACGATGCCCTGGACGATCATTCGCAACGTCGATGCCTCCAAGACCAACGACATCTGCTTGAACGTCGAAGCCTTCTGCGCGCTCACCGCCGAGACCGCGCTCGCCGCGGATTCGCCCGCCGACTTTGTGCGGCGGGCCACCGAGTTCTGCAATGACGTCGTTTGGGGCACACTCTCGATGACCTTGATCGCGGATCCTCGCACGATGAAGCATCCCGAGACCGGGCCCGCCATTGAGCAGGCGATCGCG
Source organism: Acidimicrobiaceae bacterium (assembly GCA_003160115.1). Classification (GTDB taxonomy): domain Bacteria; phylum Actinomycetota; class Acidimicrobiia; order Acidimicrobiales; family RAAP-2; genus RAAP-2. Next base: position 43,997 of record PLQL01000026.1, on the reverse strand, counting down.
GACTTGCGTTACGGTTCGATCGGCGTGAATCTCTGGCACGCGTTGAGTTTCGCGTTCTCGACGACCGTGTGGGGAGCGTACCCGGGTCACGAAATCACTGATATCCAATCGGGCACCGGCTTCGTGGGCAATGCGTACCTCTTCGCGCAGCCTCAGAAGTCAGTCGTACGTGGCCCCTTCGTGGCCACGCCCGCGCCCGCGTGGTTCGCGACGAGCAAGAACGCCGGGGTCGTGATGCGCAAGCTCCTCGCCTTCGAGGTCAAACCTTCCTGGCTCAAGCTCCCGAGTCTGTTCGCCGCGGCATTGCGTGGTTAGGGACGAGACGCGAGCAACGTGCTGACGCCGATTGCGGTACAGACTTTTCGCGCGCACGCCACGCTCACGAGTGGCGAGGGGACGTACTTCAAAGCCGCGACCGTCAGTTGACCGTCGTCGTCGGCGGCGAACCACGGGTTGCCCGAGCTCGTCTCGCCCACGACGACACATCGCGTGATCGTCGTGCAGGCCAAGGCGTTCACCGCGGCGGGTAACTTCGTGGCCAGCCAGCGACGTCCGAACGTTGTGGTGGTGGCGACGTAGGACTTCGATGCGGTGCTGGCCAGTCCCACGCACCGGCGTTTCGAACAGGTGAGCGACGTCAGACTCGTCCACGTCGATGGCGTGGTGCGCTGGCTCCACGTGGTTCCGCCATCGAACGTGGCTTCGAGGTCCAGAGTATTCGAGTCACTCGTCGCACTCACCAAGCACGTGAGTGCGTTCGTGCACGTGAGATCAGTCACGGTGTCGCTCGAGGACCAGGGCAGGGGCGCCCTGGAGGACCAGGTGGCCCCGTCGTTAGTGGAAAAGGTGATTGTTGAAGCGGTGTTCACGCCGTCAGTGATCACGGCGGCACACGACGACGCGCCAAAACAACTGAGAGTGCGAATCCCCTGTCCGCCCGCGAGCGACCCAAGCGCGACCACCGATTGGGAGGAGGCGTTGTAGTTCCATAAGAGGTTGCCGCTGGGTTGAATGCCACCAATAAGACATTCTGTCGCGAGACATGATGCGGAGGTGATCAGTGAGGAGGGTGCGTTCGGCACGACGAGCGACGACCACGTGCCGTTGGACTCTCGATATTCGCCGACGGTCGTAGGTAGCGAGTCCGATCCGGTCGTGCCGAGGGCGATGCACGAACCAGAGAGGGTGCACGCACTGGTGTGCAGCGGCACCGAGATGCTTATCGAAGGCAGACCCGTCACGTGCAGCGACGCTTGGGTGGCGCAGCTCGCGAGCGCGAGGGCGCCGACACCGAGCAACGCGCCGAGTCGCCACGCGCGCGAGGCCTTCGCTACCAGTCGGCTCATAGAGATGTACGCCTTCGTGTGAGAGTTCTAGACGATGCTACTGAGGTCGCCATCGTGGCCGAATCGCCTGGTCGTTTACTCTGGAGTACGTGAACTGGGTCGACCTCGTCATCGTCGTCCTGGTGGTGCTCGCGGGACTGGACGGCCGGCGGGCTGGGGCGTTGCGCCAGGTCGCCGGCTACGTGGGCCTCGGAGTGGGATTTGTCGTGGGCACGTTCATCGCCCCGCCGTTCTCGACGGCCATCACGCACGCGGCGTGGCGACCATTGGTCGCGCTCGCGCTCGTGTTCGTCGCCACCGTGCTCGGCGGCACCTTGGGTCGAATTGTCGGCGGCGTAGCGGCGGGTTCTATGCACGCGCTTCACTTCGGCGTCGTTGACAGTGCCGGCGGCGTGGTGGTGGGGGTAGTGGGTACCCTGGTCGGTTGTTGGTTGATCGCTGGACTTCTTGCTTCGACCGCTTGGGGTTCGCTCGCGAGCGAGATCCAGAACTCCAAGGTTCTGGACGGTATTAATAAGGTGATGCCCCCAGTGCCGTCCATCGAGGCCAAAGTGCAGTCCCTCTTTCGAAACGCGGACTTTCCGAGCATTTTCGCCTCAATCGTGGCGCCAACGCTGCCAGTAACCGTGGCACCAAGGAAACTTGGTCCGCTCGTCACCTCCCTGGGTTCACCCAGTGACGTGGTGAAGGTACTGGCGAGCGGGGGTTGCTCGAGAGTTCAAGAGGGCACCGCGTTCTTCGTTTCAAGCCATGACGCAGTGACCAACGCCCACGTCGTGGCGGGTGAGAAGATTTTCGCGGTCAATGGCATACCCGCTTCAGTGGTGCTCTTCGACCCCAGTTATGACATTGCGATACTGCGAGTGGGTTCGGTACACGAGTCGCCGTTGATCTTTCTACCAAGGGTGGCGGCGGCGGGAACTCGTGCGGTGGTCGTTGGATTTCCGCTCAACGCGACTCGAACCGCGGCCCCGGGCTACATCGAAGGAAACGTCACCGCGCAGGGTCGAGACATCTACGACCAGCGACTCCTGACGAGGACCTACGAGGTGATTGAGGTGAACGTGCAACCGGGTAACTCCGGCAGCCCGGTACTGGTCGGCTCTGACGTGGCGGGTGTCATCGAATCGAAGTCAATCAGTCAAGCGAGCACCGCGTACGCGATCCCCGACGCGGTCGTCGAGGCTGATCTCGCGCACGCGCACGCGAGCGCAGTGCCGACTCTGGGTTGCCTACCTAACTAGCGGCGCGTACGGCGGCCGCGAGCACGTCGAGACCGTCTTCGAGTTGCTCGTCGGTGATAACCAGCGGTGGCAAGAGTCGAATGACGTTGCCGTAGGTACCGCAGGCGAGCGCGATGACACCGTGCTGGTTGCAGTACGTCACGATGGATTTCGCGGCGGCGGCGTTGGCGTCCTTGGTGCCGGGTTGGACCAATTCGATCGCGATCATGGCACCTCGCCCCCGAACGTCACCGATGATGGCGACGTCTTGCTGGAGTGACCGGAGGCTCTTCAGTATCACGGTCTCAAGTTCACGCGCGCGTGACGCGAGGTTGCGGTCGCGCAGCGTCTTGATGGTCGCGAGTGCGGCCGCTGCGGCGACGGGATTCCCCCCGTACGTGCCACCCAGTCCGCCCTCGTGCACTTGATTCATCACCTCGGCCCGTCCGGTCACCGCGGCGAGCGGCATGCCGCCGGCCAGTCCCTTCGCCGTCGTGACCAGGTCGGGAATGACACCTTCGTGGTCGACGGCGAACCAGTCCCCGGTGCGACAGAAACCGCTTTGAATCTCGTCAGCGATGAAGAGGACCCCGTTGGCGGTTGTCCACTCCGAGAGCGCCGGCAGGAATCCTTCCGCGGGTACGATGAAGCCGCCCTCGCCCTGGATGGGCTCGATCAAAACCGCCGCCACGTTGTGGGCGCCGACCTGAGTCTCGATGGCCTTGATGGCGCGCGCGGCCGCTTGGGCGCCGGACAGCCCGTCGTGGAACGGGTTGCTCATGGGAACCCGGTAGATCTCGGGGGCGAAGGGACCGAAGCGGTCTTTGTAGGGCATGTTCTTTGCCGTGAGGGCCATGGTCAAGTTCGTGCGCCCGTGGTAGGCGTGGTCAAAGACCACGATGGCCTGTCGGCCGCTGGCGAGGCGTGCGATCTTCACCGCGTTCTCGACGGCCTCGGAACCGGAGTTAAAGAGGGCCGATGTCTTGGCGTGCGAACCCGGGGTGAGCGCCGCGAGCTCCTCACAGACCTCGACGTAGCTCTCGTAGGGCGTCACCATAAAGCACGTGTGCGTGAACGCGGCGACCTGGGCGCTGACGGCGTCGACGAGTTCGGGTACTGCGTGACCGATCGTGGTCACCGCGATGCCCGAACCGAGGTCCAGGATGCGGTTCCCGTCGACGTCGACCAGGATCGCCCCTTCGGCGCGCTCGATGTAGATCGGAAAGCCGTTCGTAAGGCCAGCGCTGACCGCAGCCTGGCGACGCTCGTGCAGTGCCCTCGACTTGGGACCGGGCAGTTCTGTGACTACCTTGCGATTGGTGCCTACCGAGGACTCAACTGACGAAACCATGGCGCTCTCCTAGAAGATGACTGACGTCTGCCAGACCCTCCCATCGTAGTTCCGCGTCACCGCACGTTCTCGGGCGCGAAGAGACGGGTGACTCGCGTCACCCGTCTCTCGATGGCGGAGGAGGTGGGATTTGAACCCACGGTGCCCGTAGACACAGCAGTTTTCGAGACTGCCCGATTCGGCCGCTCTCGCACCCCTCCGGGGACGAGTCTACTGTGCGAGCGTGTCGTGGCCTTTTGAGAAGGTTCGTCCCAAGGGCCACACCGTGGCGTGAAGCCGTTAACCCCTACGCTTCGAGGATGGAGACGCGCAGCGACACGGCGAACCGCGACGAGGAGTTCATGCGCTTGGCGCTCGTCCAGGCCCGCGAGGCGTTGTCCCACGACGACGTACCGGTGGGTTGTGTGGTCGTTGTCAACGACGAGGTCCTCGGCGTTGGTGAGAACCGCCGCGAGGTCGACCGTGATCCCACCGCGCACGCGGAGATGATCGCCCTACGTGACGCGGCGGCCCGTCGAACCGGTTGGCGTATGGACGACGCGACGGTCTACGTGACGCTCGAGCCCTGCGTCATGTGTGCGGGTGCCCTTCTTAACGCCCGGGTCAATCGGGTGGTCATTGGTGCGTTGGACGAGAAGGCGGGCGCGGTCGGATCGCGCTACAACGTCCTCTCGGACCCCCGACTGCTCCACGAAGCGACTCTCTCGTACGACGTCTTGGCGGAGGAATCGCGTTCGCTATTGCGGGCCTTCTTCGAGTCCCGTCGCACGTGACGTCGCTGACGACGTCGAAGGCCCGATGCGCAGGATTCGGCAAGTCGACGCCTTCGCGTCACCGTCGCGAAAGTTAACCCCCTTAGATTCGACCTTCGTGGAGGGAACTGATAACTGGGCGTTGGCCGGAAGTCGCGTCGTGGTCGTTGGTGGTGGGGTCATCGGCACGATGCACGCCTACGCCGCGCTCGCGCGCGGCGCGATGGTGGTGCACCTGGAGCGTGACCATGTCGCGCAAGGGGCAACGGTGCGGAACTTCGGGCTCGTGTGGGTGAGCGGTCGAGCACCTGGTCGCGAACTGGAACTTGCGCTGCGGGCACGTCAACTCTGGCAGGTGATCGGCGAGAACGTGCCGTTGGTGGGATTTCGGGCCAACGGATCGCTCACGTTGGCGACTCGACCCGACGAAATGGAGGTACTCGAGTGCGCGAGCTCGCGAGGTGATGCCACGCAACGAGGCTTCGCGCTGGTGGACGTCGACGAAGCGCGACGGCGAAACCCAGCTCTTCGGGGGACATTTCTGGGTGGCCTGTATTGTGATCTTGACGCCGCGGTCGAGTCGCGGAGTGCACTGGGCGCGCTTCGTGAGGCGATGCACGCGACCAAACGATACGAGTACCTGGCGCGCCACGAGATAGTGGGCGTTGGTGACTTCGAGGTCGTTGATCACCGCGGCGTTCGTCATCGTGGCGATCAGGTCTTTCTTTGTCTCGGCGCGAGCTTGAGCGGATTCGCGGCCGAACTGTTCGCCACTGAGCCGCTGCGCACCGTTCGATTGCAAATGGCCGAGACCGAACAGTGTGCCGACGTGTTGACGACGTCGGTGGCCAGTGGCGATTCGCTCCGTTACTACCCGGCCTTCCAAGAGTTTTCCCACCGACTGGTTCCTCAGGATGAGCACGCAGCGCACTACGCGATCCAGCTCTTGTGCCAGCAACGATTGGATGGTGGACTCACTATTGGCGACACGCACGAGGTTGACGAGCCGGGGGATTTCGCCACGCGCGATGATCCGCTCTCGCTGATCGCGGCGTCCGCGAAATACTTGATCGGTGAACGAATGCCCCGCATCGAGCGTCGCTGGAGTGGCACCTACCACCAGCTCACCGATCCCGGTGCCAATGACGTCTACTTTCGCAAGCGTGTCGCACACGGCGTCACCGCGATAACGGGTGCCGGCGGACGCGGCATGACGCTGGCTCCCGCGATCGCCGAGGAGAGCTTTCAATGAATTCGCTGGAGCTGGTGTGTTTCGACATGGCCGGAACCACGATGATCGATAGCGGACTCGTACTTGAAGCGTTTCGTCGGACCATTGACGAACTCGGAGTCGCGGCCGAAGAGGCCTCGAGGGCACAGCAATACGTCGTGGCGACCATGGGCCAGTCCAAGATCGAGGTATTCACTGCCCTCTTCGACTCGAGGGGGGTGATGGCCAATGAGGCCTTCGAGCGCCATTTTGTCGAAGCGGCCCACGAGTTCGGCGTCCGTGAGATCCCGGGGGTTCGCCGGGTCGTCACCGAACTTCGTCGTCTTGGCTTTGAGGTGGCACTGACCACGGGATTCTCGGTCGCCACGCGCGAGGCGCTGGTACACGAGCTCGGATGGTCCGACCTGTTTCGCGTGCGCGTCTCGCCCCAGGACGCGGGGCGTGGTCGTCCCGCGCCCGACATGCTGTTGCAGTGCCTGGTGCGCCTCGAAGCCTTCGCCACGAACTCCCTCGTGGTGGTGGGCGACACGGCGTCGGACATGCTGGCCGGCCGACGCGCCGGCGCCGGACTTTGCGTAGGCGTCCTCACGGGTACCGACGCGAGGGCGCGCTTGCTGGAGAACGGAGCCGACGAAGTCATTGAATCGGTCGCGGATCTGCTGCGCGTGGGCGAGCTCGCCAATGCAGGTAAAGCGTGAACGAAGTGCGCGCAATCTCTGAACAATTGTCACACGGTCTCGGGGTTGACGTCACCGACTTCTAACTCGCCACTCGTACTGTGCTGTCGAACCACCACCTCGGTGCGTTCACTTTTAGGAGGCAGTGCACGTGTTTGTAAACAAACTGAAAGTGTCAGTGGCCGCTGGTTTGCTGAGTGCCGCACTCGTCGGTGTCTCACTGTCGGGTGGTTCGGCTTCGGCGGCGACGAGTTGCAACACCGCGAAGTCGGCGGCGGCGTGCGGAGGAATGTCCGCCCTTATCAAGGCGGCCAAGAAGGAAGGCGTGCTCAATGTCATCACACTTCCCGCCAACTGGGCCAACTACGGCGCCATCATCTCGGACTTCTCGAAGAAGTACGGCATCAAGATCGTCTCAGAGAACCCCGACGGTTCTAGTCAGGACGAGATCAACGCCGTGGAACAGGACAAGGGCCGCTCGTCGGCCCCCGACGTTCTCGACGTCGGTACGAGCTACGCGACGAGCAACCTCAATCTCCTGGCGCCCTACAAGGTCGCCACGTGGAGTGACATTCCTGCGGCTCTGAAGGATCCCCAAGGTCGATGGTTCGACGACTACGGCGGGTACGTCTCGATTGGTTGTAACACCAAGATCGTGACCACGTGCCCGACGTCATTCGCCCAGTTGACGAATCCTTCCTACAAGAACGAAGTCGGCATCAACGGCGACCCCACCGAGGCGTCGGCGGCTTTCTCCGCGGTCTTCGCGGCGGCCTTGGCCAACGGTGGTTCGTTCGACAACATCCAGCCGGGTATCCAGTTCTTCGCCACNNCTTATCTGGTGGGACTACCTGCAGGACTCGATCAAGCAGGCACTGCCGACCTGGACCGTGAACATCCCCACGGACGCCAGCTACGCCGCGTACTACAGCCAAGCGATCAGCGCCACGGCGCCGCACCCGGCGGCCGCCCGCCTGTGGGAGGAGTACCTCTACTCGACCACGGGACAGAACCTTTGGCTCCAGGGCAACGCGCGTCCCGTCGAATTACCGACGTTGGTCAAGAACGGTACTGTCAACAAGACGTGGCTCGCCGAGTTGCCCGCGGCGCCCGCGGGTACCGTCACCTACCCAACCTTGGCGCAGTTAGCGACCGCGAAGAACACGGTCGCCGCGAACTGGGCTTCGGCGATCTCGGGCAGCTAGCCGGGTCAACCTGTGAAGATCCCTTCCCCCCTGTCCGACGGCACCTCCACTCCCTCGGGTGTCGACGACAAGGACCGAGGCGGTCGCCACATCACGGGGACACTGGTGCGTTCACTTCGCACCAGTGTCCCCGTGCTCCCTTTTCTCGCGTACATCACGCTCGGTCTTTTGGTGCCCACGCTCGTCATCATCAACCTGGCCTTTCGTTCCGACCGCGGAGCACTCACCCTGTCGAACATCAGCACGATCGTTCACGGAGGTGAGTACCTCACGGGCTTCGAGAACAGCATCAAGTTGGCCCTCGCGACGTCGATCATTCCCGCCGTCCTCGGCACGATGCTCGCGTACGCCATTGCCCAATCGAGATTCGAGTTCTTGAAGCGCCTCGTCGCCACTGCGTCGGGCGTACTGGCGAACTTCGGAGGTGTGAACCTCGCGTTCATGTTCGTCGCGACGTTCGGCGCGAACGCCATCGTCACGTCGTGGCTCGCTCGCCTCGGCCTCAACCCGTGGTCGCACGGGTTCGATCTCTACAAATTGTGGGGCGTGGCGTTCGTGTACTTCTACTTCCAGGTGCCCCTTATGGTGCTCATCATCACGCCCGCGCTCAACGGGTTACGCCCAGCTTGGCGAGAAGCTGCGGAAAACCTTGGGGCGTCACGATGGCGCTACTGGCGACACGTCGGCGTCCCGGTACTGATGCCGTCGGTGCTGGGCAGCACCTTCTTGTTGTTCGGCAGTGGCCTCTCCGCCTACGCCACCACTGAGGCCTTGACTGGCGGCACGATTGCGATCACGCCCATCCAAATCGGTGCGTATCTGCAAGGCAACGTCATCTCGGGCGAAGAGCACATTGGCTACGCGCTGGGATTTGGCATGATCGTGCTACTGCTCATCTCGATTCTCGGATACGTCCTTTTACGCGCGAGGTCGTCGAAATGGCTTCAGTAGTCGCCGACAACATCGTGGACTTCGAGTTGCCAATGGTGCCGCTCGATCTCACGAAGCGTCGCCGCATTCATTGGGGTCGGGGCCTGATACTTTGGCTCGCCGCGGCGTACTTCATCATCCCTATCTACGCCGCGCTGAAGTTCTCGCTACAGGACATCAGCGGCAAGTTCTCGTTGTCGCCGATCACCGCGATTCCGAGCCAACCGGGCTTGGCCGCCGCCTTCTTCCTCTCGATGCGGCTCGCCTTCGTGACCTTGGCGATCGTGTTGTTCTTGATGGTTCCCACGATGATCTACGTGCACATGAAGATGCCGCGGTTTCGTCGTTTCATGGAAGTGGTGACGATCCTGCCCATCGTCATCCCTCCCATCGTGCTCATTCTGGGCGTCTTGGAAGCGGCGCCACTCTGGCTCAAGTCGTCGCCCTACTTGCTTTCACTGGTGTACGTCGTGCTCGCCATGCCTTTCGTCTATCGTTCGCTCGACTCGGGTCTTGGCGCACTCGACGTGAAGACGCTCGTCGAAGCGGCGCGCTCGCTGGGTTCGGGCTGGATCTCGACCATATGGCGCGTGCTCGTCCCCAACCTTCGCTCGGCGCTGTTGTCCGCGACGGTGCTCACGCTGGCGCTCGTGCTGGGCGAGTTCACGATGGCCAGTCTCGACCTTTGGGAGACCCTGCCGGTGTGGATCGTCGACTTCGATCAGACCAACGCCCACATCTCGACGGCGGTCGCCATGCTGTCCCTTCTCGGTACGTGGGCACTGCTCACGTTGATCGTGTCCATAGACCGTTCGAATTCCCGTCGACGAAGGAGGAACCGCGCCTCATGATTCTTGAAAGCCATACCACCCAGCCGACGCCGATCGTCGAGGCGAGCGGTTCGGGCGCTCCGGTCCTGCTCAACGACTTGGTTCGTCAATTCGGCGCGACTCGAGCGTTGGACGGTTTCTCGCTCACCATCGCCCCGGGTGAATTCGTGGCGTTGCTCGGACCTTCGGGTTGCGGTAAGACGACGGCCCTGCGGGTCCTGGCGGGATTCGAGCAGCCCGACAGTGGCTCGGTGCACGTGCACGGCCAGGACGTCTCTGGGGTGCCCGCGCAGCGTCGCGACATGGGAATGGTGTTTCAGAGTTACTCGCTCTTTCCCAATATGAGTGCTCGCGACAACGTGGCGTTCGGACTGCAGTTGCGCCGCCAGCGTACGGGTGCGCGACGAGCCCGAGCGGGTGAACTGCTCGAACTCGTCGGCCTGAGTGAGCACGCGTCGAAGTATCCTCACCAATTGTCGGGAGGCCAGCAACAGCGCGTGGCCCTCGCGCGAGCCCTCGCGATCGAACCCCAGGTGCTGTTGCTCGACGAACCCTTGTCGGCGCTGGACGCCAAGGTGCGCGCGGAATTGCGCGATCAGATCCGCGAGCTCCAGCAGCGTCTCGCGATCACGACGTTGTTCGTCACTCACGACCAGGAAGAGGCACTCTCGATGGCTGACCGGGTGTGCGTGATGTCGCGCGGTCGCGCCGAACAAGTGGCCGAGCCTTCAGTCCTCTACGCCAAGCCGGCGACCGCGTTCGTCGCCGAGTTTGTCGGCGTGTCGAGTCGGGTCCCGGTCACGCGGCTAAAGGACGGTGTACAACTCTTTGGCGCGCGCGCCAAGATACGCGGTGACGTGGAGTCACTGGCGGGCTCGGACATCGACGCGCTGCTTCGTCCCGAAGACGTGTCGGCGAAGGTCGCGAGCGACGGGCTGGGTATCGTGAATCACCGGAGTTTCCTTGGCGCGACGACTCGACTTGGCGTGGAGCTCGGAGGCGTCTCGGTAAAAGTGGACGTGAGGAGTAGTGACGCCGAGCTCTTCGAATTGGGCACCCGGGTCGACCTCGCACTGAGCTCACGAGACGTGCTGGTCACCGAGCGGAAGAAAGACGCGTAAGCAACTGCTCGTAGTCGCGTAAATTCCCGGAATCGAGGCCTTCGACCTTGGCGTCCTCGTCCCAGGATCGAAGGGCGAGTGCGCTCTGGAAACCAGGGTGCTCTTCGAAGCGTTTGGCCACGTCGGGGCTGAGCAGTCCGCCTTGGGCTTGCAGCGAGGCGCGCGAGGTCGCAGAGAGTGTCGCGTAGTAGTCGGGGTCAACGGTGCAACGCCAACGTTTGGCCATGACGTGCAGAGCGACCGGTCGGGCCACCTCCGGGCCGAAGATCGGCGAGAGTACTCGTGCTCCCAGGCTTTCGTGACTGTCGTCGTCCATCTCGATGTCGAAGCGATGCTCGTTCTGCAGGTCGGCGAGGAGATGGCCTACGTCGTGTAGCAGGGCCGCGGCGATCATGGCCTCGGGCGCGCCATCCTTCTTCGCGAGAGCGGCGCATTGGAGGGCGTGCTCGGTTTGGCTGATCGCTTCGCCGTACTTTCCGTCCCCCTTCTCTTCGTAGAGGCTGAGGAGTTCTTCAACTGTGTAGGAATGCTTCACGCGGGTCCACTTCCACTGCCGTACATCGTGTCTACTTTCTGTAGGGTAGGCGCGAATTCTCTGGACCCTGGGTGAAAAAGAACACCGGATCGCGATTCTTACCATCTTCTAAGACACCGACAGGCTGATCACGGGGCCGTGGAGCGGGACTCTAGCGATTCCGAGGGGCCACGGCGCTTGCGCTGCGCTGAGGGCACGTCTAGACAAAGTCACGCGAGCATCTGATGCCACGTCGGGCCCGCGTCAGTTGAGACGACGAGTAAGGACCGTGACGAAGAGAACTGACTTCGTCGAGCAATCCTTCATCTCTTCGTTGCCTTGAATCTACGAACTAACGGCACCATTCAGCGACCAACGGGACCAGACGTCACGCTGACACTGGTGACGCCAGCTACCTGGTTATCTGACTATCTGGCGGAGGAGGTGGGATTTGAACCCACGGAAGGTTTCCCTTCACACGATTTCCAATCGTGCCGATTCGGCCGCTCTCGCACTCCTCCTGGTTTGTTACTGGTGCTTGGAAATGGATACCGGGTTGCAAGGCTACCCGAGCCTGGCCCGGTCCCGGTCCGGTAGCCTCGGTAACGCCGAGGTCCACAGCGGTGGTCGGGTCCCGTGCGACGACCGTTCGTGAACCGAGTCAGGGGTGGAAGCCAGCAGCTCTCAGCGGGTTGTGTCGGGTGCCACGGATCGCCTGACCACTGCTTTGGACCTCGGCACCTGACAGCACCCCGTTAGCATCGGAGCATGGCCGAAGCGACAACCGTACCCAGTTCCACCGACGGCGTCACCTCGCTCTATCGTCGTTTTCGACCAACTCGATTCGCGGAGATCCGTGGTCAGGACCACGTCGTGCGCGCACTCCAAGGGGCGGTCAAGAACGATCGGATCTCGCACGCGTACCTCTTCTCGGGACCGCGCGGCACGGGCAAGACGACCGCGGCGCGGGTCCTCGCCAAGGCCCTCAACTGCGAAAATCCCCAGGACGGGGACGCGTGTTGTGAGTGCGCGAGTTGTCTCGCCATCGCCCGAGGTTCTTCGCTTGACGTCATCGAGCTCGACGCCGCGTCCAATAATGGCGTCGACGATATCCGAGAGATAACGGCGGGAGCCTGGCACGGGACCCCGGGACGTTGGAAGGTTTACATCTTCGACGAGGTTCACCAGCTTTCCAAGGCCGCCTCGGCGGCGTTACTCAAGACCCTCGAGGAGCCACCCTCACACGTGGTCTTCGTCCTCGCCACGACCGATCCCCACAAGGTGTTGCCGACCATCCGTTCGCGTACCCAACACCTCGAATTTCGCCTCATCGCCGGTGACACGCTGAACGCTCTGCTCCACGACGTTCAGGTCGCCGCGGGCATGGACGCCGACGACGCCACGATCGAGACGGCCGTTCGACTCGCCCGTGGATCGGCTCGCGACGCTCTAAGCGCACTCGACCAACTCGTGGCGACCGGTTCGCCGACCCAGACCCAGCCTCAGTTCGACGGACTGTTTCGCGCACTGGTCGACGAGGACGCCGTCCAGGCGCTCAAATCGCTCGCGCTCCTTCGCCAGGGGGGCTGGGACGCCGAGCAACTGGCCGAGAGTTTCGCGGGCGAGGTCCGCCAGGTGTTCCTGCTCCAAGTCGCACCCGAGGTCGCTGACGCGGTCGACGCCGACCGCACCCGGCTTCTCGAATGGGGCTCTCAGTTGGGACTTGCTCGAACGGTCCGGGTACTCGAGACCATTGGGCGGGCCATGCGAGAGATGAAGAGCGCGCCCGAGAAGATCGTCATCCTCGAGGTGGCGCTCGTGCGTCTGATCAAACCCGAACTCGACGCGTCGATTGACGCCCTTGGTGAACGGGTGACGAAGCTCGAACGAGGCGTGCGGGCCCCGGTACCCGAGGCGCCTCGCGCTGCACCACTTCGACCGATTGGCTCGACTTCGACCACCGCACGCTCGACGACCGCCAGCGATGCCGAGTCACCGCGTCCGTCAAGCGTCGATGAACCCAAAGTCGAAACAGCGGCGCCCTCGGTTCTCGCGGTGCCCGGTGAAGTGCTCGAGTTCGAGGATGTTCGCGATCGTTTCATTCATCGAGTCGTCCCACGCACGTCACGTGCCGCGCAGTTGCTGTTGAAGGCCGCGCAAGTCCGATCTTTGGAGGGACAGCTTCTCACGATTGCACTGGCCAGTGAGGAGATGCGCCAGAACACCGAGATGATCGCGCAGGGACTGCGCGGTGCGCTCGATCACGAGTTCAAGTGCGTACTCACGATTGTGTGGGTCGTGGATCCGTCGCTCGCGAGTGCGCCTCTGACGAGTGTGCCGCGTCCGAAGAAGCAGCCCGTCGTCGAGGTCGTCGACGAGGTCTACTCGCCCGACGAGTCCGTGGTCGTTGTCACGTCGGCCGCGGACCACTTGATCACCGAGATGTTCCCTGGTGCCGAGGAAGTCCGTTGAACTACCCGCCTCCGCTGCAGGCCGTCGTGGACGAGTTGGGTCGATTCCCCGGCGTTGGCCCCAAGTCCGCTCAGCGGATCGCGTTCTGGTTAATGCGCCAGCCGAATGAGGACGTCGCCCGTCTCGCCCAGTCGTTGGAGGACATGAAGACCAAGCTCTCGTTTTGCGAACGGTGCTGCAATATCGCCGAGGCTGGTGGTCTCTGTCCGATCTGCTCGGACGACCGTCGCGACCAGACGACGATCTGTGTCGTGGAGAGCCCGCCCGACGTACTCGCCGTCGAGCGTTCGGGGGCATTTCACGGCACGTATCACGTGCTGCACGGTGTGCTCAACCCCCTCGAGGGCGTGACGCCCGACCGACTGCGAATACAAGAGCTCGTGAGAAGGCTGAATGGTCCGGTAAAGGAAGTGATCCTCTGTTTCAACTCGAATCTCGAGGGTGACGCCACGGCCATGTACCTGAGTCGGCTGCTTCAGGTTCCGGGACTCGTCGTGTCCCAGCCGGCGAGCGGTCTTCCCGTGGGTGGTGACCTCGAGTTTGCCGACGACCTGACACTCGGGCGAGCGATCGACGGGCGTCGAATCCTCGCCGACTAGGCGAAACGTGCCACGCAGAGCACGCCGACCACGAGGCTGTAGATCCCAAAGGGCACCAGAGTCCTCGTCGTGAACCACTTGGTGAGAAATCGAACCGCCCCGTAGGCGGCCACCATCGCGCACAGCGCACCGACCAGTGTCTGCGAACGCACGCCGTCGCCGAGTGAACCCATGAGCGATGGGAGTTTGTAGAGTCCCGCCATCAAGATCACCGGTGTTGCGAGCAGGAACGCGAAGTTGGCCGATTCCTCGTGGTCAAGTCCCACCATCAGTCCAGTCACCATGGTCACGCCGCTTCGCGAGATCCCGGCGAAGAGTGCGAGGATCTGGGACGAACCGATGACCAGCGCGTTTAACGGCTTGATCGACGCGATGCGCTTGAATCGAGCGTGACGTCCGACGTTGCGTCGGAGTCGTTCGCCCGCGAGCAAGATGACGCCATTGATGCAGAGGAACGCCGCCGCCGCGAGAGGCTTGTCGAAGAGCACGCGGAGTTTACGTTCGAGTAGGACCCCGGCGATACCGACCGGCACGCTGCCGAGGGCGAGTATGAACAGGAGTCGATAATTCGGATTGATCTGGGGACTGCTGAGGCGCCAAAGCGAACTCACGCCGTTGTGGGGCACGTCTCGTAGTTGACGCCCGAGTCCGCGCACGAGCGCGAACCACGTGGCGCGGTAGTAGACGAGCAGCCCGAGTGCCGTGCCGACGTGCAGCCCCACGAGAAAGACGAGAAAGAAGGATTGGCTCTGGGATTGGCTGTTTACCAGGTTGTGCCAGCCGAGCAGGGCCGGCACGAGTACGCCGTGACCAAGACTCGACACGGGAAAGAGTTCCGTGATGCCCTGGATGAGGCCCATGACCACGGCTTGGAAGTACGTCAGCGAAGCGTGCATGTCCCAACGCTAAACGAGCGCCACCCCCCGCTGCTGTCGGTCAGACTGGAGTCGTGCGCTATCTCACGATCGTTCGACACTGCAAAGCGACCCCCGCGAAGCCAGGCGGATCGGACTACGAGCGAACGTTGAGTGAACGGGGCGTGCGACAATGTGAACAACTCCGCTCGTGGGCGTTGGACCCCGGGGCCCTGGGTCAGTTCGGGCCGACGACGGCGCTTGTGAGCGGGGCCGCTCGTACGCGAGAGACATTCTCGCGGGCCTTCGACGGCACGCCTTTTGTCGTTGAGTGCCACTTCAGTGACCTTATTTACAACGGGACGCGAGAGGTCTCCGCCGAAGACTTGCTGATCGACCTCGCCTCGATCGACCCCGTGCGGACCTCGCTGTTGGTCGTGGCGCATAATCCGTCGGTCCACGAACTGCTCGTCAGCCTCGCTGTCAAGACTCCGAAATCGGTTCTTCGTGATGGCTACCCGCTCGGGGGCGCCTTCGTGCTGGCCCTGGGCGAGAGCGAGCAGGTCGGCCTTGGTCGCTACGACCTCGTCGAGCGCTACGTGCCCGACTAGAGGGTACGAAGTATGGCGGCGTCCCCTTGGCCGCCGCCGCCGCACAAGGCGACCGCGGCCGTGCCACCACCGCGACGACGAAGTTCGAACAGTGCCGTGAGCGCGACGCGGGTGCCCGACATGCCCACCGGGTGGCCGAGGGCGATCGCGCCGCCGTTCACGTTGACCTTGTTCTCGTCGATGCCGAGTTCGTCCACGGACGACAAGCCCACCGCGGCGAAGGCTTCGTTGATCTCGAAGAGGTCGATCGCCTTGACGTCCAAGCCCGCCTTGGCGGCCGCCTTTTGAATGGCGTGTGACGGCTGGTTGAGCAGTGACGCGTCGGGTCCCGCGACTTGTCCGTAGCTGACGAGCTCACCGATTGGGGTGAGGCCGAGGTCCTTGGCGCGCTGCTCGGACATCACGAGGACTGCGGCGCCACCGTCGGAGATCTGGGACGCGTTGCCCGCGGTGATGGTGCCGTCCTTATCGAAGGCGGGGCGCAACTGACCCAGGGACTCGGCGGTCGTCTCGGCGCGCACGCCCTCGTCGGTGTCGACGATGATCGGGTCACCCTTTCGCTGGGGAATCGCCACGCCGACGATCTCCTCGGCGAACTTTCCCGAAGCCATGGCGGCGGCGGCCAACTGATGGCTACGTGCGGAGAACTCGTCTTGGCGAGCCCGCGTGATCCGTCCGTCGTTGTAGCGCTCGGTCGCCAGGCCCATCGCGCACTGGTCGAAGGCGCAGGTCAGTCCGTCGAACATCATGGAGTCGACGACCTTCTGGTCACCGATTCGGTAGCCCGCGCGAGCTCCGGGCAGGAGATACGGGGCGTTGGTCATGGACTCCATGCCACCGGCGACGATGATCTCGGCTTCGCCGGTTTGGATCATGAGGTCCGCGAGGTAGATGGTCTGAAGTCCTGACAGGCAGACCTTGTTGATGGTCGTGGCGTTCACGCTCATGGGTACGCCACCCTTGACGGCCGCCTGGCGGGCCGTGATCTGTCCTTGACCGGCCTGGATGACCTGGCCCATGAGAACGACGTCGATTGTGGCGGGGTCGACCCCGGTCTTGTCGAGGATGCTCTTGATAGCGGCGCCGCCCAGGTCCATGGCACTCAACGAGGCGAACGCCCCCGAAAGTTTTCCAATGGCGGTGCGGCTGGCTGCGACGATGACACTGCGCGACATGTTGCTCCTCTAGTTCTGGAAGTCGACAAGACGTTAGACGAAGTTACCCACCAGTAGCGGCGAGGGGTACGCCACTGCGAACCGACTGACCAATGTTTATCGTTTTCCCCTTGAGAGTTGATGTCTTTGTCCGTTGCGAGTTCGTGACAGTGAGGCGGGTAATCAGGTTGATCGAAGCCGACGGTTGGGTCCAAGTGCGCCAGAAAGGGAGTCATCGTCATTTCAAACATCCGACAAAGGTGGGGCTCGTCAAGTCGCGGGAAACCTCGGACGAGAATTGCCACCCAAGACCCTGCGAAGCATAGTGAAACGAGCCGGAATTTGAAAGGGGAATTGGATGACTGAGTACACGATCATCATTGAAGACGCCGGCTCGAATTTTGCCGCGTACGCTCCGGACGTCCCCGGCTGTGTCGCCACTGCGAAGACTTTCGAAGAAACCAGAACGTTGATGGAAGAGGCACTCGAACTCCACATCGAAATGCTCCGTGAGATGGGTGAAGAAATTCCAGAACCAAACTCTCAAGCGGCAACTTTTCGCGTAGCGTCGTAAGGCATTACGATTCGCTCGGTTTGGAAAGAAGACCTCTTCCAATGGAACCTCGGTAGAAGAGGGTCAAAACGACTCTCAAGGATGCGTCGCGCACGTTCCTAGTTCGAGTCTGGCCTTATCCTACGTGGCTTAGAGTTTCAAAGTGAGCGAAAATGATCTCACTGACAACTATCGTAGGTTGCCTACTTCGGAGTTTGCGTTTCCTGGCCCACTCCGTGATCGTTTGGTGACGGCCATCCTCGAAGGTCGAAAGGTGACCACCACGTCACTGGCTTTGGAGTACGACATCGGACGTGAGCCGCTGCCGTACGAAGGTCAGCGCTCCGTGGTGGTCGACTCCAAGAATGAGCCCGTGTGCGTGATCGAGACGGTGGAAGTTCACGTCGTTCCACTTGGTGAAGTCGGCTACGAACATGTAGTGGATGAAGGTGAAGGGCACGCAACGATTTCAGCATGGCGAGCGGGTCACGAACGCTACTGGCAGAGTGAAGAAATGATTAATTCGCTCGGCAATTCAAGAATATTTCTCGACGATACGACGCTTGTGGTCTTGGAGCGCTTTCGGGTAATCAAGCGGCTTCGCTCGAGCGTTGATTAATTCCTATGTTTCTGTGGCGTCGAGTGAAGCAAAGGCTCGAGAGTCCATAAGAGAAGTTGAATTTCACGATTGATCGCAGTGAGCTTCATTGAACGGTCCGAATTCACTTTTATCATCCACCAGTAGACAAAGGTCTGTCGAGATTCCCGGGCTCGACGGTTCTCAGGCTCGGGAGCGCCTTTGTCGAAGATCCCTGAGTGCTCCCACTAGTCTCGCCTCCATGAGTGAGATTCTTGACGCAGTGCGAAATGGCGCCTCGGGCGAGACCCTGGCGAACATCCCCCTTCCCGTCAGCACCCGCGCGGTCTTCGTGCTGCGCGACGAGCAAGGCATGTTCGAGGGGATGGCGAGCAAGGACAAGGATCCTCGGCGCAGTCTGCACGTCGATGAGGTTGCCGTTCCCGAACTCGCGCCCGATGAGGTGTACCTGGCGGTGATGGCGTCATCGATCAACTTCAACACCGTGTGGACCAGCATCTTCGAGCCACTCTCGACCTTTGGTTTTCTCGACCGCCTGGCCAAGGAGTCGTTCTGGGGCCAGCGTCACGCCCTGCCCTACCACGTGGTCGGTTCTGACGCGGCGGGCGTGATCTTGCGGACCGGGTCGGCGGTGCGCAATTGGAAGGTGGGCGACGAGGTCACCGTGCACTGCAACTACGTCGACGACCAGGACCCCACTAGCCACGACGACTCGATGCTCTCGTCGAACCAGCGCATCTGGGGCTTCGAGACTAATTTCGGGGGGCTCGCCGACATCGCGGTCGTCAAGGCGAACCAGCTCATGCCCAAACCCAC
Source organism: Acidimicrobiaceae bacterium (assembly GCA_003160115.1). GTDB lineage: Bacteria > Actinomycetota > Acidimicrobiia > Acidimicrobiales > RAAP-2 > RAAP-2. Next base: position 25,160 of record PLQL01000026.1, on the reverse strand, counting down.
GCACCTCTCCTGGGAGGAGGCGGCGGTCAACGCCCTGTGCAACTCCACTTCGTATCGAATGCTCGTCTCGCACAACGGGGCTCCGGTCACCCAGGGCGACAAGGTGCTGATCTGGGGTGCTTCGGGTGGCATCGGTTCCTTCGCCGTCCAGCACGTGATCAATTCAGGTGGTACGCCCATTGGCGTGGTGTCCAGCGCGGCCAAAGCAGACACCCTGCGCGAGCTTGGCTGTGAATACGTGATCAACCGCGAGGAGAAGCAGTATCAATTCTGGAAAGACCCGCACACCCAAGACGAGTCCGAGTGGCGCCGATTGGGCAAGGACGTCCGCGCCCTGGTGGGTGAAGACCCCGACATCGTCTTCGAACACCCGGGACGCTCGACCATGGGCGCGAGCGTCTTCGTCGCCAAGCGAGGCGGCACCATAGTCACGTGCGCGGCGACGAGTGGCTACATGATCGAATACGACAACCGTCACCTCTGGATGAAACTCAAGACCATCAAGGGTTCGCACTTCTCGAACTACCGGGAGGCCTGGGCGGCCAATCAGACCATCATCGACGGCAAGGTGGTCCCCCCACTCTCGGCGGTGTTCGCCCTCGAGGACGTGGGCGAGGCGGCCTACGAGGTGCACCGCAACCGTCACGAGGGGAAGATCGGCGTGCTCTGTGTCGCCCCTCGTGAAGGGTTGGGAATCACCAACCCGGAACTTCGTGCCAAAGTGGGAGAGAAGCGCCTGACGATCTTTCGCCGGCACGACAAGGAGTTGTAATGGAACCACTGCTGAGTGAAATAGATCACGTCGCGATCGCGGTCAACGACCTCGACGCCGCCGTTACCTGGTACGAAGACGTCTTCGGGGCGAGCGTCGTACACCGCGAGGTCGTCGACTCCGACGGCGTGTCCGAGGCTCTGATCAAGGTCGCCGATTCGTACATCCAGTTGCTCACCCCTACGCGCCCCGACTCCCCGGTGGCGAAATATCTCGAGAAGAAGGGCGAGGGCCTGCACCACGTGGGCTACCGAGTCACTGATTGTGAGGCCGCGCTCGCGTCGCTTCGTGGCGCGGGCGCGCGACTGATCGATGAAGTGCCTCGGCCCGGTTCGCGCGGCACGATGGTCGCGTTCGTGCACCCCAAGACCGCTTTTGGCACGCTGATCGAACTTGTCCAGGACACGCACTAGGCCACCTTCTTACGCGCGAGTAACCAAGCGGTGAATAAAAATTCCTACTTCGTAGTAACGCCGGAGAACTAGCCGAGATTCATCGACTGTTCACACGAAGGTGACGTTTGGCTTTCGCGCAGTCGAACCGGCGTGGGTAGCCTTGCCATTATGGAGCACACAATGGCGGACCGGTTGGCCGAGCTCGAAGCTCGAAAAGCGGAGGCCCGCGTTGCGGGTGGTGAAAAAGCCATCGAACGACAGAAGCAGAACGGTCGCATGACCGCGCGCGAGCGCATTGAGTATCTACTTGACGAGGAGTCATTCCAGGAACTGGACATGTTGAACCGTCACGGTGCTTCGGGAATGGGCTTAGAGGAGCATCGTCCTTACACCGACGGCGTTATCACCGGGTTCGGCAAGATCGACGGTCGCAAGGTGGCGGTGTACTCCCAGGACTTCACCGTCTTCGGCGGTGCACTGGGCGAGACCCACGGCACGAAGATCCACAAGATCATGGACCTCGCCACGACCATGGGGCTGCCCATCATCGGGCTGAACGACGGCGCGGGAGCGCGAATCCAAGAGGGCGTAGCGGGTCTGCACGCCTACGGTGGCATCTTTCGTCGTAACGCCATGGCTTCGGGCGTCGTGCCCCAGATCTCGGTGATCCTGGGGCCCTGCGCCGGCGGGGCGGTCTACTCACCGGCGCTGACCGACTTCATCTTTATGGTCCAAGGTTCGAGTCACATGTTCATCACCGGACCCGACGTCGTCAAGACCGTGACCGGTGAGGACGTGACCCTCGAAGAGTTGGGCGGAGCGCTCACCCACGCCACCAAGTCGGGTGTGGCCAACTTCGTCATGCCCGATGAGAAGAGCGTGCTCGACGAGGTCCGCTACCTTCTCTCGTTCCTTCCGTCAAACAACATGGAGGAGCCACCTCGTATCCTCACCGGCGACGCCGGGGACCGACTCTGCCCCGAGCTGCGCGACCTGTTGCCCACGTCGCCCAACCAGCCCTACGACATGAAGAAGGTCATCGCGGCGGTGGTCGACGGTGGGGACTACATGGAAGTGCACTCGACGTACGCCCAGCAGATCACGTGTGGCTTTGCGCGAATCGATGGCCATACCATCGGCATCGTCTCGAACCAACCGCAGATCCTCGCCGGCGTCCTCGACATTGAGTCCAGCGAGAAGGCCGCGCGGTTCGTGCGCACGTGTGACGCCTTTAACGTACCCATCGTCACCTTCGTCGACGTGCCGGGTTTCATGCCCGGCACCGACCAGGAGTTCGGCGGCATCATCCGTCACGGTGCGAAGTTGCTCTACGCCTTCTGTGAAGCAACCGTGCCTCGCATCTCGATCATCACGCGCAAGGCCTACGGCGGCGCCTACGTGGTCATGAACTCCAAGTCCATCGGCGCGGACCTCGCCTTCGCGTGGCCCACCGCCGAGATCGCGGTCATGGGGGCCTCGGGTGCGGTGGAGATCGTGCATCGTCGCGACCTGACGAACTCGGACAATCCCGACGTGCTGCGCAAGGAGTTGGTCGAGGAGTACGAGGAGCGCTACTCCAACCCGTATCTGGCGGCCGAGCGCGGCTTCATCGACGACGTGATCGACCCCGCCGAGACTCGCCGCATCATCGCCAAGTCGCTCGACATCCTGCGCGGCAAGCGTGAGGAACTTCCCAAGCGCAAGCACGGGAACGTGCCGCTGTGAACTACGGACTGCGCCCGCGCCCGCAGTTGCCCCCCGACGAGATGGCGGCCCTGGTCGTCGCAGCCGAGGAGCTCTTGAAGAGTCAGGCGCAGATCGTCGCCGACGCGCCGCCGAGTTGGCGTTTTTCGGGACGGTGGTTCAACGCCGGTCCATACGCGTATCGACGTCCCTACCGGGTCGTGGACGTCTAGTCCTCCACGAGCGCCAAGAGGTCGCTCATGATCGAGCTCAGCGAGAAGTCCTTGGGCGTGTAGACCGCGGCGACGCCCAACTCCCTCAAGTGAACGGCGTCCTCGTCGGGCACGATGCCGCCGACGACGACCTTCGCGTCCACGCCCGCCTCGGCAAGTCCCTCGAGCACGCGTGGCACCAGCGCGAGGTGCGAACCCGACAGGATCGAGATGCCCACGATGTCGACGTCTTCGTCGCGCGCGGCGACGACGATCTCCTCGGGTGAGAGACGTATCCCCTGATAGACGACCTCGAATCCGGCGTCGCGCGCGGCGACCGCGATCTGTTCGGCACCGTTGGAGTGCCCGTCCAGCCCTGGTTTGGCGACGAGCAATTTTGGCGGTGTGCCCCGTTTGTCGTGCACGGCCCGCGATCGTTCGACGAGTGCGGCGAACACGTCGCCTCGTGACCCGACCCCCGTGCGCACGCCCGTCGGAGCGCGGTACTCGCCAAAGACCTCGCGAAGCACCGACGCCCATTCGCCGGTCGTGCCCCCCGCTTTGGCCAGGGCGATCGTTGGCACCATGATGTTGTCCTCGGCGGACGTGCCCGCGGCGACGCGGGCGAGTTCGTCGAGCGCTGCGCGAACCACGACGTCGTCACGATTGGCGCGCCACTTGCCGACGTCGTCGACCAGTTCGCGTTCGACATCGGGATCGACGGTCAAGATCGTCGCGAGCGACGTGCCACTCGTGAGTGGCGATTCCGTGGTCTCGGTGAACCGGTTGACGCCCACCACGACTTGTTCACCCGATTCGATGCGTACGACGCGTTCGGCCTGGCTCGCCACGAGGCGGCTCTTCAGTTCGTCGATCGCGGCGAAGGCACCGCCGAGTGCCAGCACGTCGTCGAGTTCGACCTGAGCGGCCAGCGTGAGTTCGCGGACCTTGGCGTCCATGACTTGGGATCCGGCGAAGATGTCGGGATACTCGAGTAGGTCGCTCTCGTAGGCGAGGACCTGCTGCATACGAAGGCTCCACTGCTGGTCCCAGGGTCGGGGCAAGCCAAGTGCCTCGTTCCACGCAGGTAACTGGATCGCTCGTGCACGCGCGTCAGCCGACAAGGTCAGTCCGAGCATCTCGAGCACGATGCGCTGGACGTTGTTCTCGGGTTGCTGTTCAGTGAGTCCGAGTGAATTGACCTGCACGCCGTAGCGAAAGCGGCGAAGCGACGGGTCCTGCACGCCGTAACGGGTACGACAGATCTCGTCCCACATCGCGGTGAACGTNNACCTTTCCCGAGTCGCGTACCGCGTCGAGCACGTCGATCGCGGTGGCGAGCGCGTAAGCGATCTCCTGGACCGGGGTCGCACCCGCTTCTTGGAGGTGGTAACTACAGACGTTGATGGGATTCCACTTTGGCACGTGGTGTATGGCGAACGCGATCATGTCCACGATGAGTCGTCGTGATGGTTCGGGTGCGTAGATGTACGTGCCTCGGCTGAGGTACTCCTTGACGATGTCGTTCTGCACCGTGCCGGAGAGCTCTGCGTAGTCGACACCCTGTTCGTCCGCCAGAGCGAGGTAGAGACCCCAGAGCCAGGCCGCGGTGGCGTTGATCGTCATCGAGGTATTCATCTCGGCGAGCGGAATGCCGTCGAAGAGCTGGCGCATGTGTCCGAGGTGCGCTACGGGAACCCCGACCTTGCCCACTTCCCCCTGCGCTTCGCGGGCGTCGGGGTCGTAGCCCGTCTGGGTCGGCAGATCAAAGGCGATCGACAGACCGGTCTGACCCTTTTCGAGATTGCTGCGGTAGAGCTCGTTGGACTTCACGGCGGTGGAGTGGCCCGAGTAGGTCCGCATCACCCAAGGCTTCGAGCGCTCTGGCATGGTTCCTCTTTCTCGATCTACTTAGCGACGGTAGTCGTAGAAGCCCGTACCTGATTTACGTCCTAGTTGTCCCGCGCTCACCATGCGACGCAGTAACGGCACGGGCGCGAAATTAGGGTCAGCGAACTCTGCGTAGAGCGCTTCGAGGATGGCGAGGGAAGTATCCAGTCCGACCAGGTCGAGCAGGGCGAACGGTCCCATCGGAAAGCCGCAGCCGCCCTTCATGGCGACGTCGATGCCGTCCTTGCTCGCGACACCTTGTTCGAGTAGTCGAATCGCGTTGTTGAGGTAGGGGAAGAGAAGAGCATTTACGACGAAGCCCGCTTGGTCCTTTACCTCGACGGGCTCTTTACCGCAGGCCTGGGCGAATTCGATGACGGCCTGGATCGTCGAGTCGCTCGCGCACAACGGGCGAACGACCTCGACGAGTGACATCGCCGGAGCCGGATTGAAGAAGTGCACGCCACAGACCAACTCGGGTCGCGAGGTCTCCATCGCCAGTTCGATTACCGACAGGGTGGAGGTGTTGGTCGCGAGCACGGCCTGGTGGTTGACGGCGCGGTCCAGTTCATTGAAGAGAGCGCGCTTGACGTTGAGGTCCTCGACGACCGACTCGATAACCAGGTCGCAGTCGTGCAGATCGGCTATTGACGTCGTCGCGCTGACTCGTGCGCGCAGTTGGTCCGCTTCGTCGCGGGTTCGCTTTTCCTTCTCCACCTGCTTGGCGAGAGATTTCTCGAGTCCGGCGAGCATTGCGTCGGCGGTGGCTTGGGAGCGGGTGCGCACGAGCACCTGGGCCCCCGCCGCTGCCGCGACTTCGGCGATGCCGCTGCCCATGATGCCCGAACCTAGAACGCCAACTTTTTGAAAGGTCATGGTGCGAACATTACTGGCCAGTAAAAGTGGGGACGAAGTGCGAGACTTGAGAAGTGGAGCGTTCCCTGGTCGCCGTGGGTTCCCTCGGCGCGTTAGCGGGCTACCTCGGTGACAAATCCTTGTGCACTTTGGGCCCTGGAGCCGACGTGGTGGTGGTGCCGACCGCCGCAGCCTTTCGCGGCGCCGCGCAGGCGGCCGTCGAGGTCGCCACGTCCGTCGAGGGTTTGGACCTCGAACTCGAGGCGTTGATGGTGGTCGATCGAGTTTCCGCCGGGGAAAATCACTTCGCCACGCGCATCGTCGAAGCCTCGCTGGTGGTCTTGTGTGACGGCTCGGCCCTGCACGCGAGGTCGGTCTGGCGTGACACGCCGGTCGGTGAAGCGCTGGCGCGCGCGCGTTCACTGGTCGCCGTGGGTGCTTCGGCTTCGGTGCTCGGCGAAGTGATGATCGATCCGCGAGGTGGTGCCCCGACGACGGGACTCGGGCTCAGTGCGGGCGTGGCGTTCAGTGCGCCCGCGAATGTCGACCAACTCGCTCGCACCAGGTCGTTGCTCGGCGAGGAGACGGCCCTCGTGGTGCTCGGAGCTCGCGGTGTCGTGGCCTGCGAGAGCGGAGTGTGGCGAATCGTCGTCGATCAAGACGTGATCGTGAGTCGCGGCACCACATTGACGACGTTGTAAAGGTCGAGTTCAGGACTCGGTTATGGTGACCGACTCGATGACGACGCCTTCGCGAGGCTTACCCGACGACGTGCCCAAGTCATTTACTTTCGCGACGACGTCGAGTCCCTTCACAACTTTGCCGAACAGCGCGTAGAGCGGTGGAAGACGAACTCCGTCGGGTCCCGAGATGATGAAGAACTGTGAACCGTTGGTGTGAGGTCCGGCGTTGGCCATGGCGAGGCTGCCGACTTCGTAGCGCCCGGCCTTGGGCAACTCGTCGTCGAAACGGTAACCGGGTCCACCGGTACCGGTGCCGCCGGGGTCGCCACCCTGGAGCACGAAGCCGGGAATGATGCGATGAAAGATGACGCCGTCGTAGTAGTGGAAACGCGCGAGGTAGACAAAACTGTTCACCGTCACCGGGGCGGCCAGTGGGTCGAGCACGATCTCGAGCGTGCCGTGGGAGGTGACCATGGTCGCCGTGTACGTCTTGGCGGGATCGATGATCATGGGTGGCGCGGCGTCGAACTTCTGACGCTGTTCGCTCGAACCATCAGTGTTGGGGACTGGACTACTCATTATTTCCTCGTTTCGTGACGTGCTTCGATGAAGTACCAGGATTCGACATAGGCCGTGTTCGCGATTATTGGCGTTAGCTGACCTTTAACAGGTCGACCACGAAGACGAGCGTGTCGTTGGCGGAAATGCCACCGCCGGGGTTTTGGGAACCGTAGCCGAGCGAGGGCGGGATGATGAGCTCACGGCGTCCTCCGGCGCGCATGCCGACCATTCCCTCTTCCCATCCCTTGATGACGGTGTTCGCCCCCAGGACGAAACTGAAGGGCGAGCTCGTCCACGAAGACTGGATGACCTTATGAGTGGAATAGGTGGCGAGCACGTACTGGACTTCCAGGGTTCTTCCGTTGACTGCTTCGGCGCCGGTGCCCCTGAACAGGTCCTCGGCCTCGAGGACCTTGGGCGGCGCGGTGGTGGGCACGATGACGGTGGGTGCGACGCCTGTCTTGCCGGCGGGCGAAGGATCAGCGATCGAGGGAAAGCCTGTCACTGCGCTCTCGCCCGCAGTCGAACCGGCGGTCGTGGTGGTCGTGGCGACGGTGGTCGTCGTCGACGACGTCGTGCTTGAACCGGCCGTGGTCGTCGTGGTGGGTGCGGTCGTGGTCGTCGTGGCGCTCGCCGCGGCGGTCGTGGTCGTCGTCGAGGTGTTCGTGGACTTGCCGGCGAAGAGGTAGGCGCCGGTGAAGATCACCACGGCCGCCACGACGATCACGATCGCGGCGCGGCGGAAGTTCTTGCGCCGCTTCGCCTCGCGCTGCATCTGTTCGATCCTCGCGCGGCGAGCCGCTTTCTGACGTTGACGTTTGGAAGTAGCCATGGGCGCGACTTTACTAGGCCATGGCAAGGGCCTTGTTGCGCTCAAGTATTCTTGGTGCCTATGGCACTCGTGGTGCAAAAGTACGGAGGAACTTCGGTCGGTGACGCCGAACGTATTCGGGCCGTCGCCGATCACGTCGCGCGTACGCGCGAAGCGGGCAACGACGTCGTAGTCGTGGTCTCGGCGATGGGCAAGTTCACCGACGACCTCATCCGACTCGCCGATGACGTTTCGCCCACTCGACCCCCGCGTGAACTCGACATGTTGCTCACGGCGGGCGAGCGGATCTCGATGGCGCTCGTGAGCATGGCGCTTGGCGCTCGAGGCGTCGAGTCGGCTTCCTTCACCGGTTCCCAGGCCGGCATCATCACTGACACCGATCACACGCGAGCCAAGATCCTCGAGATGCGACCCGATCGCATTCGTGAGGCGCTGGACTCGGGACTCGTGCCCGTCGTCGCGGGCTTTCAAGGAGTATCGACCGAAAAGGACATCACCACGCTGGGTCGCGGTGGATCCGACGTCACCGCGGTGGCGCTGGCGGCGGCACTAAAGGCGGACGTATGTGAGATCTACACCGACGTGACCGGCGTCTTCTCGGCGGACCCGCGAGTGGTCGCCAAGGCTCGTCGACTGGCGAAGGTGTCCTTTGACGAGATGATGGAGATGGCGGCGACTGGAGGTCGCGTGCTGATGCTGCGTTCAGTCGAATTCGCCCGTCGTCACGGTGTGCCGCTGCACGTTCGATCAAGTTTCACCTGGGAACCAGGGACTTGGATTGTGGAGGAGGACCCCACTATGGAAGAAGCCGTCGTTTCGGCTATCACCGATGACAAGTCGGAGGCCAAGGTCACCGTCGGAGGCGTTCCCGACAAGCCGGGTATCGCCGCCAAATTGTTTCGTGAACTCGCGAACGCGGGCATCAACGTGGACATGATCGTCCAGAACACCGGCGCCAATGGCCTCACCGATATTTCCTTCACGGTCGCCAAGACGGACCTCGAAGCCGCGGGTGCGTGTTGCAATCAAGTCAAGCGTGAGATCGGCGCCGCCGAGGTCACCACGGACGACAGCATCGGTCGCGTGTCAATCGTGGGTGCGGGCATGAAGTCCAATCCCGGGGTCACCGCGCTCATGTTCGAGACGCTCTCCGAACACGGCATCAACATCGAGATGATCTCGACGAGTTCGATCCGCATCTCGTGCGTGATTCGTGCCGACAAGGTGAATGACGCCGTGCGTCATCTGCACACGGCGTTTGGACTTGACGCGGCGTAGTCCTAGACTCGATTCATGCGCGTAGCGATTATCGGGGCCTCGGGCCAAGTGGGAACGGTGATGCGGGCGATTCTGCGCGAGCGGAACTTCCCCGTTGATGAGATTCGATTCTTCGGCTCCTCACGTTCGGCGGGCCAAAAGCTCGACTGGAATGGTCAGTCCATCGAAATCGAAGACGCCGCGATCGCTGACTTCAGCGGCATCGACCTCGCGCTCGCGTCATCGGGTGCGACGTCCTCGAAGGTGCTCTCGCCGCGTCTCGCGAGTGCCGGTGCGATGGTGATCGACAACTCGTCGGCGTTTCGCATGGACCCTGACGTGCCTTTAGTGGTGCCCGAGGTCAACGCGCACGCGCTTCAGTCCATTCCCAAAGGGATCATCGCCAATCCCAATTGCACCACGATGGCGGCAATGCCAGTACTCAAGCCGCTGCACGTTGCCGCCGGTCTGCGATCGATGGTTGTCGCCACGTATCAGGCGGTGAGCGGGTCGGGTCGCGAGGGCGTCGACGAGCTCGCCTCGCAACTCGAAGCGTTGCGCGACGTCGACGTGCGTGTGCTGACCTTTGACGGCACGGCTTTTCCGATCGACTTGGGAGTGAAGTTTCCCGCCACCATTGCCTATAACGTGGTGCCGCTCGCCGGTTCCATCGTCGACGATGGTTCTCTTGAAACGGGTGAGGAGCAGAAACTGCGCGACGAGAGCCGCAAGATCCTCGAGATCCCCGGACTTCTCGTCGACGGCACGTGCGTACGCGTACCGGTCTTCACTGGGCATTCCCTGTCGATCACGGCCAGCTTCGAGCGACCGCTCTCACCCGAGGAGGCGACGAAGATCCTGCTCGACGCACCTGGTGTGGTGGTCGACGAGTTACCGACGCCTCGTCTGGCGGCGGGCAAGGACCCGACCTACGTGGGACGCATACGTCGTGCCGAGACGGTCCCGAACGGACTATCGCTTTTCTTGACCGGTGACAACCTGCGCAAGGGTGCCGCGCTCAACGCGATTCAGATCGCTGAAGCCTGGATGAAGCTTCGCTAGTCAGCGCCGTCGCGACCGACCTGGCGGCGGGCCAGGTTGACGCAGTGGTCACCGAATCGCTCGTAGAAGCGCGCCAGCAACGCCAACTCCACCGCGACGGGTAGCGTCATCGAACCCGAAGTGAGTTCCGCGGTGAGCGACACGTGCAGATCGTCGAGCTCGTCGTCGATGTCCTCGATCGCCCCCACCGCCTCGGTCTTACCGTCGATGATGACGTCTGTCGCCTCGCGCCAGATCGTTGAGGCGACTTCTCCCATTCGTTCGATCAGACCACGACTGCGCGGGGACATCTCGATGCCTAGTCCCCTCGCCGCGCGTCGCGCGATGTGTTCGGCCAGGTCACCGTTGCGCTCGACTTCGGGAAGAATCCTCAACAAGGTGAGCAGTTCGCGGCGCACCTCGGCGCTGAGCGAATCCTGGGTGAAGAGGCGCTCTTCGGCGGCCATCACCATCTCGTTGACCAGGTTGTCGATCACCACGTCCTGGTCGACCACTTGCTTGGCTAGTTCGCGGTCTCCCGCCAAGAGTGCGTGGGTCGCCTCGGCAATCGCTTCGCCCACGAGTGCGAACACCTGGACGACTTTTTGGCGGAACTCGGGCGTGATGCTTTCCTCGGGAACCGAAGGTTCTCGGGACTCGGAATTGGAGCCGAAGAGGCGGTACATGGTGCAAGGCTACCGGTACGTGACACCGATTCTCTAGGGTGAGGGGGTCGAGTGAAAGGGCCGAACGATGGTGGGCATTCTCAGCGGAGTTGGAGGTTTCCTCGTCGGCGCGCTAGTCGTAGTCGCGCTTGGCGCTGCGCGCTCGCGAAGGCTTCGCGAGGAGAAGTCCAGCGCCCTCCAGGACCTCGCGGTGCGCGACGCGCAGTTGGTGAGCGCCAACGAGACGCTTGAGCGTGAACGCGAGGAGCATCAGTTGGACGGCGAGAAGTTGGGCGTGCTCTTCGAGAACCTCTCGAACCGCGTGCTCACCCGCACCGTTCAGGAGTTTGGCGCTTCGCAGGAGCAAGTGGTCAAAGAGAGGGATTCGAAGTTGACCCACACTCTCAAACCGCTGGAGGACCTGCTCGACGAGTACAAGCGCAACCTCGCGGATTTCAACAAGGAACACGTGGGTGCCCTGTCGGACGTGAAGAACCGCGCGAACGAATTGCTGGAGGCCCAGCAAAAGACCCAAGAGGAGACTCGGCGCCTAAATCAGTTGCTCGGACGCGGCGATCAGCGCGGTCACTGGGGCGAGATTCAGCTCGCCAACGTCATGGAAGCCTCTGGACTGCGACAAGGTATTGACTACGACCTGCAGGTCTCTGGGGTGAGCGACCTGGGTAAGACCCAGCGTCCGGACTGCATCGTGCGCATGCCCAACGGCGTGAGCATTGCGGTCGACGCGAAGTTCCCTTTCGACGACTTCGAGAAGGCCATCGCCAGTGAAGACGTCAACGAACGCCGCGCGCACCTCGAACAGTTCGCCAAGAAGCTGCGCGGACACGTCAAGGCCCTGAAGGACAAGTCCTACTGGGAAGTGCTGAGTCCCGCTCCCGAGTTCACTGTCTGCTTCGTGCCCAGTGACGCCGCGATCACCGCGGCGTTCGACGCGGATTCGTCGTTGCATTCGTACGCGAGCAAAGAACGGGTGCTCGTCGTGGGACCCACGAACCTCTTGTCGTTGCTGTGGTCGGTGGCGCTGGTGCTCCAGACGCACGAGGCCCAGGTCAACGCGAAGGAGATCCTCGACGCCGCCGAGAAGATCGTCAATCAGATCCGTCTCGTCGCCGAGCCCATCACCAAGTTGGGCAAGTCGCTCAATAACTCGGTGGAGAACTACAACCAGATGGTCAAGTCAGTCGAATCACGCCTCATCGTGTCGGCACGCAACATTCGACGCTTGGGCGGTGCCCAGCACGCCAAAGTCGTTCCGGAACTTCAGAGCGTGAATGAGGGTGCGGTGGCGATGAACGAAGCGAAATGGGGCACCGGTCCGGACACCCCGCTGCTCGAAGGAGCCTCCGAGATCATCGACATCGAGGAGTTCGACGACGAGGAGTGACGTCGGACGTGGGGCGAGACGAATTCAACAGTGAGTAAGTTCTTATTTCGTGCCCACCACTCGCGCTCAACGACGCCGGCGTTACGTCATATGGACGGTGACGATCGTGGTGCTGCTCCTGGGATCTCTTTTCGTGCGCGACGTGAACCGGTCCGCGCACGGTGCCGTGAGTCCGCGACGCGCGGAGAATCGTGATTTTGCCGCACTCGCGAACGTGCTCATCACCCAGGAGAATCAATTTGACAATCACCTCTCCTATCTTTTGACAACTGGCCAGTCACTCACTCGCCCTCGCTTCGAGGCTCGGCTCGAGCAACTCGAACAGCAGCTACCCGCCTGGTTGACCCAAGCGTCGCTGCTCAGCTCGCCCCAACTCGCTCATCACGTCAACAGTTCCCTCGCTTCGCTCACCGACGTGCGCGTGAACGACTACCAGGTGCTCTTGGGCTACGTGGCCAACTCGCTTCAGTTGCCGTGGTCGGTGACGAGTGCCGTCGAAGTCGCCCAAAGCGCGCAGAGCGCCCAAACGTCGTTGAGATCCTCCAGCGCGGCGTGGGACGTGGACCGCTGGTCCCTGGTGCGAGAGCCCGGCCGGGTGATGATGCCCGCGACGAGCGACCACGTCGGCACCTTGAACCTGTCGAACGCGCTCGCTAATCTTGCGGCCGCCCCCTCGCTCGAAGTCACCAAAGGAATCGGCATCACCGCGATTCTGGTGAGCCCTTCGCCGTTACCTTCGCCGGCCGGTGAACTCTTGTTGCCTCCGTCTGGTTCGATACGACTGGGGATCACCGTGACCAACGCGAGTTACGTCCGCCAGAACGTGGCTGTCACCTGCACCTTCGTCGAGATCAACGGCGCTCGCCTTAGCCAGAGTCAGACCCTGACCGCGACCTTGGGTCCGCTCGGCTCCTTCGCCTTCGTTCCCAAACTTTTGAAGGTCGCTTCGGGTCTGCGATCGCAGTTGACGATTGTGGCGAGAGGCGCGCCGGCGGGACCGAAAATGTCAACGTCGCGTCACTATTTGGTCATCGTTTCGCCCTCGGGGAACTCCTGATTTTTGGGCTTACCGGCGAGTTGGCATACGATAGTCCTGCCCCCTAGTTGAACCGAGGAACCGTGACCGAGTCCATTACCGTGACCGACAACCGCACTGGTGAGACGCTCGAGATTCCGATCCAGAACGGGGGCATCGCCGCCAAGGACTTCTCCAAGGTCGTGCCCGGTGTGTGGTTCTACGACCCGGCGTTCATGGTCACCGCCGCGTGCGAATCCGCCATCACGTATCTCGACGGTGAGGCCGGCATCCTGCGCTACCGCGGCTATCCCATCGAGCAGTTGGCCGAGAAATCCACCTACGTCGAGGTGGCGTACCTGCTCAATCACGGCGAGTTGCCGAACGCGACCCAGGCAGCGGACTGGGAACGTGAGATCACGTACCACACGTACATCCACGAGAACGTGCGTAAACGATTCCTCGAAGGTTTCAACTACGACGCGCACCCCATGGGCATGCTCGTCTCGGCGATCGCCGCCCTATCGACGTACTACAAGGACGCCAAGATCCTCGACGACCCGGAGATCCTGCACAAGCAGGTCGTACGACTCATCGCCAAGATGCCGACCCTCGCCGCTGCGGCACATCGTTTTTCGGTCGGCATGCCCTTCGTGTACCCGGACAACTCGCTCGGCTATACCCAGAACTTCTTGTCGATGATGTGGAAGGTGGCCGAGCCGCGTTATGAGCCGGATCCGATTCTCGCCCGGGCGCTCGACATCCTGTTCATCCTGCACGCCGACCACGAGCAGAACTGTGGCACCACCGCGATGCGTGTGGTGGGTTCGTCCCACGGCGACCCCTACGTCGCCACCGCCGCCGCCACCGCCGCGCTCTACGGGCCGCGTCACGGCGGCGCCAACGAGGCGGTCTTGAAGATGTTGGGCAAGATCGGCAGCATCGAGAACATCCCCGCCTTCATCACCACGGTGAAGGAAGGCAAGACCAAGCTCGAAGGATTTGGTCATCGCGTCTACAAGAACTTCGACCCACGTGCGACGATCATCAAGAAGACCGCCGACGACGTGTTCAAGGTGACGGGCAAGAACCCACTGCTCGACATCGCCCTCAAGCTCGAGGAGATCGCCTTGAAGGACGACTACTTCATCTCACGAAAGCTCTACCCGAACGTGGACTTTTACTCGGGGCTCATCTACCAGGCGATGGGATTCCCGGTCGAGATGTTCACGGTGCTCTTCGCGATTCCGCGTACGTCGGGTTGGCTCGCGCACTTCCAGGAGCTGCTGGCCCAGGACATGAAGATCGCTCGTCCTCGCCAGCTCTATATCGGCGCCGAGGTGCGCGACTACGTGCCGATGGCCCAACGCGACTAGTCCTAGGAGTTCGCCGCTTCCAGTAGTTGGGCCGCGTGCTCCTTGGGATGGCGAACGTAGGTGTCAACCCAGGTACGAACACTGTAGGGACCGGACTCGGTGTGCACGCCTTCGCGCTGCAGGTCATTTTCGTCGAGTCGACGCAGGACGTCCAGTGACGCCTGGCGAACCGCGCTGAACACCGCGAGGGAGTGCTCGAACGGTAGCTCTTCGTAGCCGAGCCGAGGTGACGCGGCCCACAGGGCTTCGTCGTAGCCCTGGATGACGACACCCGCTGGTTCGGCGACCAACCGGCGCAGGCGCGCGTAGGACTGGGCCTCGCTGTCGGCCACGTGATGGATCACCTGTCGAGGCGACCAACCACCCTCGACGCGCCGGTCGTACTGGGAGGGCGAGATGCTCGCCACCGCGATCAGGAATTCGTTGGTTGACGCCTCGTAGTCGTGAGCCATGGTCTCGATCGTCATGGAGTGATTGTAGGTCCGCTCACTTCGAGTGGGGCTGGAGCACCCGGGTGAGGCCCTCTTGGACCATCGAGACCTTCAATTCACCCGCTTGGTCGAAGAGGAAACCCCGGGCGAGTCCGCGGCCCCCGTGGGCGATGGGCGAGTCGGTGTCGTAGAGGAGCCACTCGTCAGCGCGAAAGTCGCGGTGGAACCACATGCAGTGGTCGAGGCTCGCGCCCATGAATGTCCCGTCGTCCCAACGAACGGAGTGCGGAGCGAGGATGGCGTCGAAGAGGCTCATGTCGCTGGCGTACGTGACGACACAAGCGTGCAACAGTGGATCGTCGGGCAGGACGCCGTCGGCCTTGATCCAGATCTGCTGGCGAGGTTCTTTGGAACGCAGTGGGCTCCAGGGCAGTTCGCCGACGAATCGTTGGTCGATCGGGTGCTGGCGCTTGAACCATTCGTCGATGTCGCCGAATTCGTCGGCGACGCGCTCGGCGAGTGGCCGGATGGTCTCGGGACCAGGGACGTCGGGCATCACGAACTGGTGCTCGAGGCTCGCCTCCTCGGTGTGAAAACTGGCCTGCATGTTGTAGATGGCCTTGCCGTGTTGGATGGCGACCACGCGACGGGTCGTGAAACTGCGACCGTCGCGGATACGGTCGACCTCGTAGAGGATGGGGATGCGCGGATCGCCGGGACGCAGGAAGTACGAGTGCAATGAGTGGACCCGACCACGCTCGACCGTGCGTCCCGCCGACATCAGGGCTTGGGCCGCGACCTGGCCGCCGAAGGTGCGCTGGCGCTCCTCTTCGGGGTGCTTTCCTCGGAAGATGTTGACCTCGATGGTCTCGACGTCAAGGAGATTCACAAGGAACTCTAAGGATTCGGACATGTCTACATTGTGTCATCCTTCGGTGCTCTCCAAGGGTGCCAAGTAGGGTGGTGACCGTGTCGAAACGATTGAGTGACCTCGTGGCGTGGTCAAAATCGCACGAAGGCAAGAAACTCATCCGTTATACATTGAGTTCAGTAATCACGACGGGTGTGTCACTCGCCGCGATTCTGATCACCTACGGATTCAAGATCATCCATGGCATCATCGAGGCGACGTTGTTCGGCAATGTGATCGCGGTCATTCCGTCCTACTACTTGAACCGGATGTGGGCCTGGGGCAAGCGCGGGCGCAGCCATTTCCGCAACGAGGTAATCCCCTACTGGGTGATGGCGTTCTTGGGTATTGCCTTCTCACTCATCGGTGCCACCTATACCAAGCACCTCGTGCATACGCACCACTGGGGCCACCTCGCCAACACGGCCCTGGTCGGCGGCGTGAACGTGCTGAGTTTCGCGATCTTCTGGGTGCTCAAGATGTTGGTCTTCAACAGGATCTTCCACACCGACAAACTGCACGACATCGACGCGCATCTCGCCGCCGAGGAGAGTTCGGCGGGTTAGTCGCGAAAGTTTGTGAACTGCAAGGGCACCGGTAGATCGGACTCCTTGAAGAAGGCGATCGCCTGTTGCAAGTCGTCTCGCTGCTTACCCGTGACTCGGACCTGATCACCCTGGATTGACGAACTCAGGTTCTTTAACCCGAGCTCCTTGACCATCTTGTTGATCTGCTTACCGACTTCTTGTGAGATACCCGCCTTGAGCGAGACCTTCTGGCGCGCGGCGTTGTGGCTCGCCTCTTCTATCTTTCCCGCGTCGAGGGTCTTGAGCGATACCGAGCGCTTGACCATCTTCTCCTCGAGTAGTTGGTACAACGCGCGCAACCGTTCCTCGCTCGAGGCCGACAGCGTGAGTTCCTTCTCGCTGAACTCGATCTTGGCGTCGGTACCCTTGAAGTCAAAGCGAGTCGATGCCTCGCGGTTCGCTTGGTCCACGGCGTTGCGGACCTCTTGCAGGTCGATCTCGGAGACGATGTCGAAACTTGGCACGTTACGAATCGTAGAGCCTCGACCATTGGAAGTGGGTCGTGCGCGGACTGTAGGCTTACCGACGGGTCGGTGCCCGAGCGGCCAATGGGATCTGGCTGTAAACCAGACGGCTTTGCCTACGGGGGTTCAAATCCCTCCCGGCCCACCACGGTCAATTCAGCGACGAGCTGAATTGACCGTGCCTCGATTCGCAATCGGGGACTACGGTTTCTCAGACGAGGGCGAAAGGAGCGGCGTGGATCGACTCAAGTCGTGGGCGAGCGCGGTGCGGCGCAACTACGAGCGGGTCGCCAGTCGCTTCGAGACCGGAGTCCAACTGCTCGAGCACCGGTACACGCCGCTCGGTCGCTTCACCCCCGGGCCCTTCGAAGGGTGGTCGTTCCTCTGGCAACCCGCGGTGCTCGGCTTCGTGGCGATGGTGTTGATCCTTTCGGGAAGTTCGTTCACGAATTCGCCCTTCAAGTTCAACTACCCGGGAACCTGGTTCTTCGGGGAACCGTCTTCCACGGCCGCGGGCGTCACGAGCGAGACGAAGTACCTGCTTTCCATCGTGCTGGTCTACGGAGGATTGCTCCTGCTCATGCGCGTGTGGCTCCGACTCGCCGAGGTGATGAAGTTGCACCCCGGCGCGTCGCTCAAGTCACTCTGGTGGATGCTGTTGTTGTGGGCTTCGCCGATGATCATTGCGCCACCGCTCTTCTCTCGCGACGTCTTTAGCTACGCGGCCCAGGGCGAGATGACCAGTCACGCCATCAGTCCTTATCTCTACGGACCCTTCTCACTGGGCGCCGGTCCCTGGGTCGCGCCGGTCGACCCGCTCTGGGGCAACACGCCCGCGCCCTACGGCCCGTTCTTCTTGTTCCTTGACGGCACCGTCGACAAGATCATGCGCCATCACGAACTCGCGATCGTCGTCGGACTGCGTCTACTCGAAGTGGCGGCCGTCGCCCTGATTGGTTACGGCGTGGTGTTGCTCGCGAGGGGCATGGGCCGCGACCCAGGTGAGGCGTTCGTGCTCAGCGCGATGAACCCACTCGTACTGCTCACGCTCATCGGTGGTGCGCACAACGACGCGATCATGGCCGGGTTCCTCGTGGTCGGCATCGCGCTCGCGGTCCAGCGACATCCGGTCTGGGCCCTCGTCTTTTGTTCGTGTGCCGCCGCGATCAAGGCGCCCGCCGCCCTGGGTATCGCCTTTGTCGCGTGGACCTGGCTCGGACCGCGCGCGAGCGTGCGTCAACGAATGAGGCCGGTCGGCATCGCGGTGATCGTGGCGAGCGTCACGCTCGGGTTCTGGACCTTGCTCGCCGGCTTCGGATTCGGTTGGGTTCGCAACTTGCTCTCCAATGGCACGGTGCGCTCGTGGGCCGCTCCCGCGACTGGCGTGGGCATGGCGATCACCAACACGATGCACGCAGTCGGGCTTCACTCGCTGGGCCTCGCTTCGGTGCTCTCGGTCACGAGGTTCATTGGCTTGATGGTCGCGGCGATCTTCGCCGTCTGGCTGCTGCTGAACAGCGAACGCCGAGGATGGGTGCGTTCGCTCGCGGTGGCGTTGCTGTTGTTCGTCGAACTCGGCCCCGTCGTCCAACCGTGGTACCTCGCCTGGGGACTGGTTCTGCTCGCGGCGAGCTATCAGGGTCGCGAACACTTCTGGCTCCTGGCCTTGTCGATCACCGGACCCTTCATCGGCCTCCCGGGTGGGCGACAACTCCTCGCCGGCCTCGTGCATTCGAATCCATTGCTCATTGCGTTGGCGGTCGCGGTGCTCGGGGGCGTGCTCGTGCTGCCGATGGGTCGTTGGACCCAGTGGTCCTGGCCCGAACAGGAGATCGAAGTCTCGGCCTAGGCCTGGCGGGCGCGCACGACGTACTGGTACTCGACCACGTCGAGCCAGTGGCCGTGCTTGCGGCCGACTTCGATTTCGGTGCCCACGAGGGTGAAGCCGCACTTCTCGTGCAGTCGGATGGACCCCTCGTTCTCGCCGACAATGCGTGCGATCAACGAGTGGAACCCCGACTCACCGGCGGTCGCGAGCAGTTCGCGCAGCAGGGTCTCGCCCACCCCGCGACCACGTGCCGCGCGCAGCACGTAGACCGAGTTCTCGACGGTGGTGGCGTAGGCGGGCCGGTCTCGAAAGGGCGACACGAGTGCGAAACCGAGGATCCGCTCGCCCCGGGCGCCGACCTCGCCCAGGTCGTCGTCGTCGTTGAGCGCCACGATGCACGGGTGGGTGTTCAGGTGGTTGCGGATCCAGTCCTTCTGCTCCTCTAATGAGCGCGGCACGAGGTCGAAAGTCACCGTCGTTTCAACGACTTCGGGGTTGTAGATGTTCATGAGCGCCGCTGCGTCGTCGACTTCGACCAGGCGGGTTCTCATGAGAGACAAGGGTACTCTCGTCGGGTTGGAAAGGAACCGTAATGGGCGAGTAGAATTCGCCTCCGTGTCGCTTTGACACGATTGCCCTCTTAGCTCAGTGGTAGAGCACTTCCATGGTAAGGAAGGGGTCGTCGGTTCAATCCCGACAGAGGGCTCGCCAGGCGGCGTAGCTCAGGTGGTTAGAGCACACGGCTCATAATCGTGTTGTCGCGGGTTCGAGTCCCGCCGCCGCTACCAGGCAGGGCCCTTGGCCCGTGCAGTGAATGAAGTATCGAAAAGGAGAACGATGGCAAAGAACGAGAAGCGCGTGCAGGTCACCTTGGCCTGCGAAGACTGCAAGCGCCGCAACTACATCACCATGAAGAATAAGGTCAACCAGCGCGAGCGGATTGAGATGTCCAAGTACTGCCAGTGGGAACGCAAGCACACCCTGCACAAGGAGACTCGCTAGAAGACCCGTCGTAGGGGGTGGTAAGATTTATCTTCCCTACGGCCACCGTCGTAAAAAGGCGGTTCGTCCAGAGGGCAGTGGCTCAATTGGTAGAGCACCGGTCTCCAAAACCGGGGGTTGGGGGTTCGAGTCCCTCCTGCCCTGCTCGTAGCGAACAGTTTGACGTAGTACCGACGTAACAACGAGAGAAGTGACATGAACCGCGAACAAAAGCGCATGATGCAGCGACAGGGTCAGGCGGGTGCCGACGGCACCTCCACCTCGCGACGCACCACGCCCCAGGACGTTCAGCGTCGCCGGGGCCAGCGCACCAAGCCCGCGCAGTTCATCCGTGAGATCCGCGAGGAGATGCGTCAGGTCGCTTGGCCTACGCGCCCCGAGGTCATCAATTACACCACCATCGTGCTCTTCGTCCTCATCTTCATGACATCCCTGATCTTCGGCCTGGGCTACGGCTTCTCGAAGTTCGTCACCTTCCTTTTCCAGAAGTAGAGCGACCATGAGCGACATCGAAACCACCCACCACGACCACGAGGTCCACGACGCCGAAGAGATCTTGGACGTCACCATCCTCGAGGACGGCCTCGACGAGGAGCCACTAGTCGAGAGCGCATACGACCGACCCGGTCGCTGGTACATCGTTCACACGTTCGCGGGCCACGAGCAGAAGGTCATCGGAGCTCTCAACAACATCATCAAGAGTCGCGAGTTGACCGACAGCATCTACGAGATCTACCTGCCCGAAGAAGACGTGACCGAGTTCAAGTCCGGCAAGAAGGTCACCGTCTCTAAGCGCATGTTCCCCAGTTACTTGCTGATCCGCTGCGAGCCGGACCCGGAGATCTTCTACGTCATCGGCTCCACGCCGGGCGTGACCGGTTTCGTGGGTGCCGAGAAGACCAAGCCCACCGCGCTCACGCGTCGCGAGGTCGACAACATCATCCGTCCCCACGTCGAGGGTGTCGAACAGCCGCTCGCCAAGCGTCGCATGCCCACCCACGAGTTCGAGGTCAACGACACCGTCCAGATCAAGACGGGTCCGTTCGCGACCTTCTCGGGCCACGTCGCCGAAATCAACGAGGACCAACTGAAGGTGAAGGTCCTGGTTGACATCTTCGGTCGCGAGACCCCCGTCGAGCTCGACTTCACCCAGGTCACGAAGCTCTAAAGAACGCTTAAGGAGAGAACAATGGCAAAGAAAGTCGTCGCGATCGTAAAGATCCAGCTCGAGGCGGGCGGGGCAACCCCTGCGCCGCCAGTTGGTACCGCGCTCGGACCGCACGGTATCCAGACCATGGAGTTCTGCAAGCAGTACAACGCCGCGACCGAGTCCATGAAGGGCACGGTCATTCCGGTCGACATCTCGATCTACGAAGACCGCTCGTTCACCTTCGTGCTCAAGACCCCCCCGACGCCAGTGCTGTTGCGCCAAGCGGCGGGCGTCGCGAAGGGCGCCAAGCTCGCCGGCCGTGAGACCGTCGCCACGGTATCCATGGACCAGATTGAAGAGATCGCCAAGACCAAACTCAAGGACCTCAACACCGACGACCTTGAAATGGCCAAACTGCAAGTCGCCGGTACTGCCCGTTCCATGGGCATCTCGGTGGCGGGCTAGGAGANNAATCATGAAGCACGGAAAGAAGTACGTCAACGCACTCGCTCAGGTGGATCGTGAGGAACTACTCACGATTCCCGAGG
Source organism: Acidimicrobiaceae bacterium (assembly GCA_003160115.1). Taxonomy (GTDB): domain Bacteria; phylum Actinomycetota; class Acidimicrobiia; order Acidimicrobiales; family RAAP-2; genus RAAP-2. The sequence continues at coordinate 3,598 of PLQL01000026.1, read as the reverse complement.
CCGTCGAGAAGGTGAAGACCCTCGCGACCGCGAAGTTCGACGAGACCGTCGAACTCGCACTCCGTCTCGGCGTCGACCCTCGCAAGGCCGAGCAGATCGTGCGCGGCACGCTCTCGCTGCCCGCGGGCACCGGCAAGACCAATCGCGTGGCGGTTTTCGCCGCGGGCGAAGCGGCGCAGGCCGCTCGTGACGCGGGCGCGGACGTCGTGGGCGCGGACGACCTGGTGGCCAAGGTCGCCGGCGGCTTCCTCGACTTCGACATCGCCATCGCGACACCGGACCTCATGGGCCAGGTGGGTGGACTAGGGCGCGTGCTCGGTCCGCGCGGTCTCATGCCGAACCCCAAGACCGGCACTGTCACCATGGACGTCGCCAAGGCTGTCGCCGAATTCAAGGGTGGGCGTGTCGAGTACCGCACCGACAAGGTGGGTAACGTCCAGTTGCGCGTGGGCAAGGTGAGCTTCAGTCGCGAGGACCTGGTCAAGAACGTCCAAGCGGTCGTCGACGAGATCATTCGCGTCAAGCCCGCGAGCGCCAAGGGCCGCTACGTCATGAGCATCACGGTCTCTTCCACGATGGGACCTGGGGTCAAGATCGACCCCGCGCGCACCCGTCACGAAGAGGACGTACTCACCACGGCCTAGGTTTTGACGGGACTCGCGCGCGTTGGCTACGATGGGACCTCGCACGAAGTCGGTGCCAAAGTTTTGAAGGAAAGCCGAAGACATCCGGTGTGGGTAACCACTTAAGTGACCTAGGTCAGCCTGACGAGGATTTCGAGTTCGCGTTGGCGCGGCTCGTGTGCTCGGGTGTCCGAGGCCAGATCCGGAATACCCGGTGAAGGAGCATCATGAGCAAGATTCGCCCCGACAAGGTCGCCACCGTGCAAGAGGTCAAGTCCAAGGTCGACGGCACCTCGACGGCCGTCGTGACCGAGTATCGCGGCCTCACCGTCGCCGAGATCTCGTCGTTGCGCAAGCAGTTGCGCACCCTTGGCGCCGACTACAAGGTCTTCAAGAACACGCTCGTGCTGCGCGCCATCACTGGCACGACCTTCGAGCCCATTGGCCAGTTCCTCCAGGGTCCCACCGCTATCGCCTTCGTCGACGGTGACGTCTCGGCGGTCGCCAAGGCGTTGCGTGACTTCGCCAAGGACTCCCCGATGCTCGTCGTCAAGGGCGGGGTCGTCGACGGTCAGGTCGTCTCCTTTAAGGAGCTGACCGCCCTCGCGGACCTACCGAGCCGTGACGTGCTGCTCGCCCAACTCGCGGGTCTGCTCGCTTCACCGCTTCGCACCATGGCCGGTCTCTTAAAGGCCGTGCCGCAAAACTTCGCCTACGGCCTGTCGGCCCTTCTCGAGAGCAAGGGCGGCGCAGTCGTCCCCGTTTTCGAGAAGGTCGAAGAGGTCGCCGAGACTCCGGCCGGGGTCGAGGAAGCTGCTCCCGCAGCGAGCGACGACGCCGCGGCACCTGTCGCGGAGGTCGCGGAAGAGATCGAGGCCCCCGTGGTCGAGGTCGACGCCGAAACCACCGAGGCGCCAGTTGACGACGCCGCGAGCGAACCGGCCGAATAACCACACCAACGCAGTACCGAAACGTAGAAAAGAAAGGAATCACCATGGCTGGAACATTGACCAAGGAACAGATTCTCGACGGCATCGCTGAGCTCTCCGTGATCGAACTGAGCCAACTGCTCAGCGAATTCGAAGAGAAGTTCGGCGTGACCGCGGCGGCACCCGTCGCCGTGGCGGCTCCGGCCGCGAGTGGCGGGGCCGGCGATGCCGGCGGCGCAGCCGAAGAGAAGAGCGACTACGACGTCATCCTGACGGCGGGTGGCGACAAGAAGATCCAGGTCATCAAGGAAGTGCGTTCGCTGACCAACCTGGGTCTGAAGGAAGCCAAGGACCTCGTCGACGGTGCCCCCAAGCCTGTGCTGGAGAAGGTCTCGAAGGCTGACGCCGACAAGGCCAAGGCTGCCCTCGAGGCCGCTGGCGCTACGGTGGAAGTCAAGTAGCCCATTGTTTTCAAGGAAATACGCCCCGGCTGGTCCGCCAGCCGGGGCGTATTGCTTTTTATGACAAAGACTTGACCTCAGCGCGTAAACTGCCTAGGGTGACTTCAACCGCTGTAGCGGCTGCGCCCCTCGATTGGGAGCGCTACTTGCGCATCGCCTGTTGGAGCCGCTAGCATCGAAAGACCGTGCCCCTGTGCTCTACTTCGTCAACCCTTGACGCCGTCCTGTCCCTGGTCATGGGAAAAACCTGTAGTAGCCACCCTTTTACACGGAGGATTGTCCGTTGACGTCTCGGTCCATTAGCCCGGAGCGCTTTAATTTCTCGGCGCTGGGTGAAGCCTACCCACTGCCAAATCTTCTCGAAATCCAGCGAGACAGTTTCGACCTTTTCATGAAGCAGGGTTTGCGTGAGGCTTTTGAAGCCCTTTCGCCCATCTCGGACTTCACCGGTCGTCTGTCGCTCGAACTCGAGTTCGACCCCGATGACGCGGATCTGAAGAGTCCGCCGAAGTTCACGGTCGAGGAATGTCGCCAACGCGCGACCACGTACTCCCAGCCCATCTTCGTTCGCGCACGCTTCTTGAACTCCGAGACCGGCGAGATCAAAGAGCAGACGGTCTTCATGGGCGACTTCCCGATCATGACCGAGCAGGGGACCTTCATCATCAACGGCACCGAGCGGGTCGTGGTGTCCCAACTCGTGCGTTCACCCGGCGTGTTGTTCCAGCCCGGCAAGGACGAGAAGGTCGCGTTCGAGGGCACCATCCACCCGAGTCGTGGTGAGTGGCTTCAGGTCGACCTCGAAGAGAAGAAGAACAAGGCGGCCAACGCCGGCGCGCGCATCGCGCGCAAGCGTCGCATCTCGATCTTCACGTTGCTGCGGGCACTGGACACGTCGATGGACGAGGGCTTCTTCCAGCGTTTCGTCGCGCACTTCGACTTCCTCGAGGACCAGTTCCACGCCGACTGGAAAAAGGCCCACGTCGAGATCACCAAGCACATGGACAAGTACAACTTCGAGGACACCCCCGAGAACTACCTGCGCGCCAGCCAGGAGACCGCGTGGCTCGAGATCTACCGCCGCGCCCGCCCCGGCGAGGTCCAGACCGTCGAGGCGGCTCGTCAGTACTTCGAAGGTGCGTTCTTCTCCGAGAAGCGTTACGACCTCAGCCGCGTCGGCCGCTACAAGCTCGACCGCAAGCTCGGCAGCGAGGTCGCCAAGAACCTCGAACTGTTCGGCGACCTCCTGGAGCGACCGAACCCGAGCCTGCACGTGCTCTCCAAGGCCGAGGTCCTCGCGACCGCGACCTACCTGCTCAACTTGGCGCGCGACCGCACCGCCAAGGAGACCACGTACCACATCGACGACCAGGACCACTTCGCCAACCGCCGCATTCGCAGCGTGGGCGAGCTGATCCAGAACGCCCTGCGCACCGGTCTGTCGCGCATGGAGCGCGTCGTGCGCGAGCGCATGAACACCCAGGACGTGGAAGCCATCGCGCCCCAGACCCTGATCAACATCCGTCCCGTGATGTCGGCGATCAAGGAGTTCTTCGCGACCTCCCAGCTCAGCCAGTTCATGGAC
>PLQL01000025.1 GCA_003160115.1 Acidimicrobiaceae bacterium | reverse complement strand
GCCTGGCGGATCCACCACGTTGCGTACGTGGAGAACTTGAAGCCCTTGCGCCAGTCGAACTTCTCAACGGCGTGCATCAGGCCGAGGTTGCCCTCTTGGATCAGGTCGAGCAGGGGTAGGCCCGACGCCTGATATTTCTTCGCGATCGAGACCACGAGTCGCAGGTTCGACTGCACGAAGTCACGTTCCGCCTGGTCACCACGGTGCACGGAGCGCTTGAGCGCCAGCTTCTTGCTAGGCGTCAGTTTGATCTTCTTGTCGGTCTCGGCAGCGTCGAGCTCGGCCTTGGCTTCGCGGCCCTCTTCGATGGTCTGGGCGAGGTGCACCTCGTCGTCCTTGGTGAGCAGGGTGTACTGACCAATATCTGAGAGATAGAGACGAACGAGGTCTTCGTCGTCGCGGTCGACGCGGTCTTTTGCCATTATTTCTCCTAATTCGGCCCGTATGTTTCCGGCATCCCTAGTTATACGGAGATGCGCAACCTCTATGGGGATACCAACCTACCGGGAAGTACCGAAAGAATCAGCGTTTCCAGACGATTCGACCAGTGCGGCCAGATCTCGGGCCGCCCCTTGCCACTGGGGGGCGTCGGGTGCGACGGGAGGCTCGGGCAAGTCGCCCACCTGACGAAGCAGTCGAACGGTCACCAGTTGGGCCTGGTCGCAGAGTTCACGGGCCCTGGCGTCGGACACGAGCTCGAGCGCGTCGCGCACTGATACCAGCAGACGCGGTCCGACGAGGACTGCGACGGTGTAGAGCGTCAGTGCGCCCGACTGGTCCTCGCGCCACGACTGGCGAAGCACGGCGTCAACGATTCCGAGCGGCTTTGCCGACCGACCCGTGTACTCGCGCATCGAGAGCGCCACCTCGCCAAAGGAGCGACTCATCTCGTGCACGCACACCACGTAGGAGTCAAAGCTCAAGAGCGGGGCGAGCTCGCCCAGCGCTTGGTACGCCGCGTCGAAGCAGTCCGCCAGGTGCGCCACGACGTCACGGTCGTCGCTCATGGAAGAGGACGAAAGGCGTTCGTGATCGGCATACGACGATCACGGCCGAACGCCTTCTTCGAGATGCGAACACCCGGAGGCATCTGACGCCGCTTGTATTCGCTCAGGTCCACCAAGCGCGCGATGTGCAAGACCAACTGCGGGTCGTGACCGCTCGCGATCATCTCCTCGGCGGTTGCGTCGCCCTCGACGTAGAGCTCTAGCAACGGGTCGAGCTCTTCATAAGGGGGCAGCGACTGGTCGTCGCGCTGGTCGGGTCGCAGTTCGGCCGACGGCGGCTTCTCGAGCACCGCGAGAGGGATCGGCTCGGGGTCGCCGACTTCGAGGGCGACCTGGTTGCGGTACCGGCACAATTCGTAGACCAACGTCTTGGGCACGTCCTTGATAACGGCGAATCCTCCCGCGGAGTCGCCGTAGAGCGTGGAGTAACCAGTCGCCATCTCGGACTTGTTGCCGGTCGTGAGCACGATCGCGCCCGTCGCGTTGGATACCGCCATCATGAGCACGCCGCGAATTCTCGACTGAAGGTTCTCGTCGGTGACTCCGTCGGGCTCGCCTTCGAGCGTGGGCGCGAGCATGGCACCAAAAGCCTGATGAGCGGGCTCAATGGGAAGCGTCGTGATCTCGACGTCGAGCCGCTTGGCGAGTTCGAAGGCGTCATCGACCGAATGGTCCGACGAGTACCGGCTCGGCATGGCGAAGCCGCGAACCGCGCGAGCCCCCACCGCGTCGACCGCGATGGTCGCCACCAGTGACGAATCGATGCCTCCGGACAGCGCGATGATCGCCGATCGAAAGCCGTTCTTTCGCAAGTAGTCGCGCGTTCCCATCACCAGCGCCTCGTAGATCTCTTCGACTTCGCTGAGCGGCTCGGCGATCTGATTGACGTGCAGCGGTCGCGCACGTGTCTCGTCGCGCGCGTAGCGCGTATCGATCACGACGCCCGCCGTCGAGGCCTTCGCTTCGATCTCGACGACCAGGAGCTCCTCATTGAAAGCGCTGGCGCGAGCGAGCACGTCACCCTTTTCGTCCACGACCACGCTCTGACCGTCAAAGACCAGTTCGTCCTGGCCTCCGACGAGGTTCACGTAGGCAATGGGGCAGCTGATCTCGAGGGCCCTTTCGCGCAGCATCGCCTCGCGGTCCTCGCGCCGTCCCCTCGCGTAGGGCGAGGCGTTGGCGACCACGATCAAGGTGGCGCCCTCACGCTCGAGTTCGGCGGCTGGCCCCCGGGCGGTCCAGACATCTTCACAAATCAGTAACCCCACCGCAACACCCTCGACATTGATGATGGTGTGCTTTCCGACTCCCGGATGAAAGTAACGAAGCTCGTCGAATACGTCGTAGTTGGGCAGCAGACGCTTCGTCGCGACCGCGCTTACGCCCTCATCACTTACGACAACGAGGGCGTCGGCGATGTGCTCGGGCCCCGGACTCGCGAGCACTCGCGTGACGTCGCGACCATCCGAGGACGGGGCGAGCGCCAGACCGCGTGTGCCTTCGCTCACGACCGTGCCGACCAGCAACGGCGGCACGTTGTTCGCCGCGCACAACTGGGACAACGCGGCGTCAGCGGCGACGATGAAACCCTCGCGCAGCAAAAGGTCCTCGGGTGGGTAGCCCAGCAAGGAAAGTTCGGGGGAGAGCACCAGGTCGGCGCCGACTGAGGCCGCCTGGGTCCGGAATCGTTCGAGGGTCACCACGTTCTGGGCAAATCCGCCCACCACGGCGTTCATTTGAGCCATGGCGAGTCGCAGTACGGGCACGACCCGAGCCTAATGGCGCACCCCGTGGCGTTTCGGGGGCAACGTTTCACACGGGGTTAACAGAAACCGGGGTTCGTGCGGAGAGGAACGGGCAGAATTATGGAGGTCGCGTGGATCACGCGATGACATTTTGAAGGAGCGACCTTGTCGTATCAAGCTGAATACATCTGGATGGACGGTACCGAGCCGACGCGGGACCTGCGCAGCAAGACCAAGATCGTGGCCGACGGCAAGAAGCCGCCGGTGTGGGGCTTTGACGGTTCGAGCACCAACCAGGCCACGGGTCACTTCTCGGACTGCGTGTTGGTGCCGGTGTTCCAATGCAAGGACCCGTTGCGCGGTGAGAAGGACGTCCTGGTGATGTGTGAAGTCTTGAACGCCGACTTCACGCCACACGTCACCAACACCCGAGCCGCGCTCGCCGAGGTCGCCAAGAAGTACGCGAGCTTCGAGCCGATGTTCGGCATCGAGCAGGAGTACACGTTCTTCCAGGACGGTCGACCCTACGGCTGGCCCGAGGTGGGCTTCCCGCCGCCCCAGGGTCCGTACTACTGCGGCGTCGGTGGCGCCAAGATGCCCGGACGCGACATCGTCGAAGCGCACACGCTGGCGTGCATGCGCGCGGGCATTGGCATCGAGGGTACCAACGCTGAAGTGATGATGGGCCAGTGGGAGTTCCAGGTCGGCATCCTCGACCCCCTCGCGGTGGGCGACCAACTGTGGACCGCGCGTTGGCTGCTCAAGCGCATCGCCGAGGAGTTCGACGTCGACGTGAGTTTTGACGCCAAGCCCATCAAGGGCGACTGGAACGGTGCGGGGTCGCACACGAACTTCTCGACCAAGCAGATGCGCGCACCCGGCGGTTGGGACGCCATCATCGACGGCTGCGAGGCGCTGGGCACCCAGGTCGAGAAGCACATCAAGGCCTATGGCGTTGGCATCGAGGACCGTCTCACCGGCGAACACGAGACCGCCCCGTACTCGAAGTACTCCTACGGCGTCTCCGACCGTGGCGCCTCGGTGCGCATCCCCGGCGGCGTCGCACGCGACAAGCGCGGGTACCTCGAGGACCGTCGTCCCAACGCCAACGCCGACCCCTACGTCGTCGCGCGCGTGATAGTCGAGACGATCTGCGGCGCCGCCAAGGCGTCGCCCGCGAAGAAGGCTCCGGCGAAGANNAGAAGGCTCCGGCGAAGAAGGCCGCCGCCAAGAAGACGACGAAGAAGGCTCCGGCGAAGAGGGCCGCCACCCGTCGTTAAGGCGCAGTAGCAAAACCCGCCGCTCGCCCGGGCGGCGGGTTTTGTGTTTCATGACTGGAAAATGTGGTCCGTCGAAGAAGGTGCGAGAATGTCCCTTATGCAAAGTCAGGCGCAGTACGTACTTCGAACCGTCGAGGAGCGCGGGGTCCGTTTTGTCCAGCTCTGGTTCACCGACGTGCTCGGGCGCCACAAGGCGTTTCACGTCACGCCGGCGGAGCTCGAGGACGCCCTCGACCAGGGGATGACGTTCGACGGCAGTTCGATCGATGGCTTCTCGAGGATCCAGGAGTCTGACGTCCTCGCTCGACCCGACCTCGAGACCTTCCAGTTGCTGCCCTGGTATGAAGAGGGTGCCGGAGTGGCGCGGGTCTTCTGTGACATCGTCAACATCGACGGCACGCCCTTTAGCGGCTGTCCTCGCCAACAGCTGCGCCGCGTGCTCGAAGGGGCGCGCCAGCAGGGTTACACCTTTTTCGTGGCCCCCGAAATCGAGTTCTTCTACTTCAAGGACCTCGACCCCTCGCGCCCTCCCCAGCCGATCGACCAGGGCAGTTACTTCGACCTCTTGCCCGACGACACCGCCAGTCAGATTCGCCGGCGCACGGTCTTGATGCTCGAGGAAATGGGCATCGGCGTCGAGCACGCTCAGCACGAGGACGCCCCCGGTCAGCACGAGATCGACCTTCGCTACACCGACGCGCTGACCATGGCCGACACGGTGATGTCCGTGCGTCACGTCGTCAAGGAGTTGGCGCGACAGTCGGGTATCTCGGCGAGCTTCATGCCCAAGCCCCTTCCCAACGTGCAGGGTTCGGGTATGCACACCCACCTATCACTCTGGCGCGACGAGGAGAACGCCTTCATCGGTGACGGGCCCTACGGTCTTAGTGACGTCGCGTTGCGCTTCGTCGCGGGCCTCGTGCACCACGCGCCAGAGATCACCGCGATCACCAACCAGTGGGTGAACTCCTACAAACGTCTGGTGCCCGGTCGCGAAGCGCCCGTGGGTGCGACCTGGGCCCGTTACGACCCCGCCGCGCTCGTGCGCATTCCCTCGGTCAAGCCCGGGCGAATTGACTCGACGCGCGTCGAGTATCGCTCGCCTGATCCGGCCGCCAATCCGTACCTCGCTTTTGCGGTCGTGCTCGCGGCGGGTCTGCGCGGCGTGAACGGCGACTACGAACTGCCCAAGGAGAACGATCCAGTCGCCACCCTTCCACAGTCCCTCGCCGAGGCCGTCGACCTGATGGCCGACTCCGAATTGCTGCACGAGACGCTTGGCGAACACCAGGTGGAGTGGTTCCTTCGAAACAAGCGCGCCGAGTGGGACGCCTATCGAGGCCAGGTGACACCCTTCGAGCTCGAAAGGTACCTACCCCTGTTGTGAACATCGACGTCGTTCTCTGTGTTCCCTCGTGTGAAGGGCCGGTGCGAAAGGCCTTTGACGTGACCGGCGTCACGCCGGCCGTGGCCAGTTCGGGACGGCTCAACGAGATCACGAGCCTCGAACCCGCGGACGGCTTCTCGGGGGCGGTCATCAATGCTTCGGCCTTCCCCTTCAGCGAGGCGATGAACCTCTGTCGCCAATTGCGCGGGCGCGAGCGTGGTGTAGGGCCGATCATCTTGCTCCTCGACCACTATCAACTCGACGACCTGACCTTTCGTGAGGACCTCTTCGACGACTTCGTAGTCGGCCCCTTTGACGTGAGCGAACTCGCGACACGCTTGCGCCACCGGCTGCGCCGGGCGGGCAACGAGAGCGTGGCACCGCGTATCGAACACGGCGGGCTGTCGATGAATCTCGAGACCTACCAGGCATCCATCGCGGGCCGCGTGATGGACCTGACCTACATGGAGTACGAGCTGCTTCGCTTTCTCGCGACGAACCCTCATCGCGTCTTCACGCGCGAGACTTTGCTCAGCCGGGTTTGGGGCTACGAGTACTACGGCGGCGCGCGCACGGTGGACGTTCACGTGAGGCGCTTGCGAGCGAAGTTGGGCGAGGAGTACGCGCACCTGATTCAGACAGTGCGATCAGTGGGCTACAAGTTTGGCAACACCTCGGTCGAATACCCGACTAGTTGAGCGGCGCGTAGGCCCACAGTTCAACTTCAGCGCGGGCACCCAAGGGGAGTTGCGCCACCGCGACCGCCGAGCGAGTGGGCCGTGGCGCTTCAAAGGCCTCGACCCAGACCTCATTGCAAGCGGCGAAATCGTCCATGTCCACCAAAAACAACGTGGCCTTGACGACCTGGCCGAACGTGGCGCCCCCTTCTGCGAGCACCTTGCGGGCATTGACCAGCGCCTGACGCAATTGGTCGGCGGCTCCTAGACCGGCCATCGTCGGCGATGCCTGGTCGGGTAGTAGTCCGAGTTGGCCCGAGATAACGACCAGATCGCCCGCGCGACGCCACGGTGAGTAAGGACCAACGGGTTTCACGGGACCGCTCAGCTGAACGAATTGCCGCACCCGCAAGTGCGCGTCGCGTTGGGGTTCGTGATGTGGAACCCGGCGCCTTGGAGCGAGTCGGAGTAGTCGAGCGTCGAGCCGGTCAGCAGTTCCGCACTCTGGGGGTCCACGACGACCTTCACGCCCGCGAAGTCTCGCAGCACGTCGTCGTCGGCGAATTCCGAGTCAAAGAACATGTCGTAGTTGAATCCCGAGCAGCCGCCGGGCTTGACCGCGACGCGTAGGGCCAACACCTCGTCGACACTCTCGGCGGCAATCAGTTCAGCGACCTTCTGGGCGGCGATCTCGGTCAGGGTGATCGGATCGGCGTCCTTCTTGGTCAGATTGACGTTGGTGGTAGTGGCGTTTGACATGGAGCTCCTTCAAAAGTCCTTGTCCCATGGTAGCGAAGGATTTATAACCTGAACACGTTAATAATTTGACCGGTAGCGTCGTTTCGTGACCGCCGCCGACCAGCTCCGAGAACGCCTGAACCAGGTGCTCGACCCCGAGCTCGGGGCCTCGATCGTCGAACTAGGCATGGTGGGAACGATCGACGTCGATTCGAATGGACTCGCCAAAATCCAAATCGCCCTCACGACCGCGGGCTGCCCGCTGCGAGCCCAGATTGAACGCGACGTTCGCGAAGCGGCCCTCTCGATCGAAGCCGTGCACGCGGTTGAACTCGTGATGGGCGTGCTCGAGCCCGAGGCGAAGGCCGAACTCATGCGCCGGGCGCGAACCATCGCCCAGACTCGAGCACCGTTGACCTCGATCCCCTACCAGACCCCGGTGCTGATGATCGCCTCAGGTAAGGGCGGCGTCGGTAAGTCTTCGGTGACCGCGAACCTTGCCGTCGCTCTCGCCGAACGGGGACTGCGCGTTGGCGTGCTCGACGCGGACATCTGGGGATTCTCGCTTTCGCGCCTCCTCGGAATCGAGGGTGACGTACGCGCGAGCGGCGGAAAGATGCAACCGCTCGAGAAGTGTTTCGCCCAGGGCAGTGTCAAACTGCTCTCGATGGGTCTGCTCGCCGACGAGGACCAGGCCCTTCTCTGGCGCGGCCTCATCGTCCAAAAGGCCGTCGCCCAGTTCATCGAAGACGCTGACTGGTCCGGCATTGACTACCTGCTGATCGACACGCCACCGGGCACCGGGGACATCGCCATGACCCTCGCGCGACTGCTTCCCCAGATGGGTCAGCTCCTCGTCACCACCCCCGCCCACGCTGCCCAGCGCGTCGCCCAGCGCGCAGCCGACTTCGCACGTAAATCGAACATTCGCGTGCTCGGCGTCATCGAAAACATGAGCGGCGTGACCTGCGTCTGCGGACAACGACACGCCTTCTTCGGGGAAGGCGGGGGTCGCGAGCTCAGTGACGAGCTCGGGGTACCACTACTCGCCGAAATCGAACTCGGGGTCGCCATTGGCGTCGGCGCCGACCTGGGCGAACCCGCCGTGGTACACGAGGGTCCCAACGGTCCCTTTCGCCAACTTGCCGAGCGCGTGTTCGCCGATATCGCCCCGCCCGCGGGCGCACTCGGGTGCACCGCGAGGATGCTCGACTCGCTCGAACGCGCTCTTCACGTCTCGTCGTAGCCCTCGTCACCGGGCACGAGGATGACGACTGACCCATCGCGATCGACGATGCGTGGCTCGATCCTGGGGATGTCGACGAGTCCGTTCGCATAGTCGAGGACCTCTTGGGCCGTGTCGAACCGGGCGACGATCTCGATATTGCGAATCGTGGGGAGGATCATCTCCAGTTCGCCGCGAGCGTGCATCGCCAGAGCATCCACTGGCCGAATCCACCTCGAGGCGACCGTCTCGATGTCGTCGTGACCGGCGACCTGGCCCACCGGCGAGAAAGTCACGAAGAACCTCGTGTCGTAGCGGCGTGGCGGCCCTACTGGCGTCACCCAGTGCGCGAGGTAAGCAATATTGCGAAGATCTAGGTAGAGCCCTTCTCGCTGGAGCAATTCCACGAACCGCAAAGAACCGTCATTCACGAACGTCCGCTCGCGATTCAGTCGGTCCACCAGGGGTCGGTCGGCGACATCGACCTCGTGGCCCTGATCGTCACAGGCAATCAGGATCCCACCTTCTTCGAAAAGTTCGCGAAGACACGCAACGTAGTAAGCGAGACCTCCCTCGTCGATCTTGAGTCGCGCCGAACACGACGCGTCGGTCATTCCGACGCTGAGTTGCTGGGCTACGTCACTCGCGTCGGCGGGGTCGACACCGCCCCCTGGGAACACGTACGCGCCGCCTACGAAATCGCTGTTGAGGTTACGGCGCAACATAAGAATTTCGTAACCATTTCTCCCTTCACGTAGCGTCAGGACCGTCGCGGCTGGTCGTGGAATCAAGATTTCGGCCATAACGCAAACTACCTAGGGATCGCTGACCTGAGTCGATGGCTACAGAACTTCTAGTAAGTTTGATATTCCAGAGACGCGAGGAGCACTGTGGCAAAGAAACCTGCACCGAAGAGGCCACCTACGAAAGCATCGAACGGACGCCCCGCGGGCTTGTTCACCTGGCTCGCGGTGGGTCTCGTGGTTCTCGTCGTCGCCGCGCTCGTCATCATCAAGGTCACGAGCGGATCGTCGCCTTCGGCGGGCTCGTCCACGTTCCAGGCCACCGACTCGGCGACGGTCTCCGAACTCACGACCGTTCCTGCCTCGGTCTTTAACACCGTCGGCGTTTCCTCGCCGGTCGCGCCGGTCACGCCGCCTCAGAGCATTTCGGGCCAACCCATGCTCAGCGCGAGCGTCAACGGCAAGACCCTTCCTGAGGTGTTTTACTTCGGTGCGGAGTATTGCCCGTTCTGCGCCGCCCAGCGCTGGCCCACCATCATCGCGCTAAGTCGATTCGGGACCTGGTCAGGACTCGGGAACATGACCAGTTCGTCCTCGGATATTGACCCGAGCACGCCGACCTTCACGTTCGTAAAGTCCAAGTTCACCTCGCCCTACGTCGCCTTTAAGAGCATCGAGTTCGAGACCAACGTCTATGACTCGGCAACGAGTTCCTACACGAAGCTCCAGACTCCGACTAAGTCACAGTTGGCGCTGTTCGACAAGTACGACACGTCCAAGTACATCAAGGGTCTGCCGTCGACGGACAACGGTTCCATTCCGTTCATGTCGATCGGCAACAAGTTCTTGATATCGGGTGCCAGCTTTACTCCAGCGACCCTCGCCGGGCTCTCTCGAACATCAATCGCCCAGGGCCTGACCACCACCACCAGTCCAATCACCGAGGCGATCCTCACCTCAGCGAACTACCTGACCGCGTCCATCTGTTCACTCACCAATAACCAGCCGAGTACAGTCTGCACGTCGCCAGGCGTGATGGCGGCGAAGAAGGTCATGAAGATCTAGATGAGCCCAGGCATCGCTCCCGTCCCCCGCTGGGCGATCTATACGACTTTTCTTCTGAGTCTGATCGGACTGGCCTTGTCCGTGTATCTCACGAACGCCCACTTCAACGGCACCCAAGACCTCTTCTGTTCGGACAGCGGAATCATCAACTGCGCCAAGGTCACGACGTCACCTCAGTCCTATTTCCTCGGTATCCCCGTCGCGGTCTTAGGTCTTTGCGGGTACGTCGCGCTCTGCGTACTCAACTCTCCGTGGTGTTGGCGCTCGAGAAGCCGCTGGATTCACGACCTCAGACTCGCCGTCATCATCGCGTCGATGGCGTTCGTCCTCTGGCTCGTCGCAGCGGAACTCTTGATCATCAAGAACATCTGCCTCTACTGCACGGGCGTGCACGTCGTGACGTTCTTATTGCTGATTCTGATCGTTCAGTTCTATGCTCGTCGCTTGCCCGACCCTGAGGACTCCGGACAACCTAGGTCCTGAGCAACGCTCGACGTTCGAGTTCGTTGAGGCCGCCCCAGATGCCGTACGTTTCGTGACGCGAGAGCGACGCCTCGAGGCAGTCACCTCGCACGGGACAGTTGGCGCACAATCGCTTGGCGAGAAATTCGCGTTCGTGACGTTCTTCCTTGCGTTCAGAAACGTCAGGCGAAAAGAACAACGACCCTTCGCTGCCGCGACAGGCCGCGGCGTCCGACCAATCCACTGGAGCAATCGACATCCACTCTCCCCCGGCTCGACCTAAGACCGCAGGATAACCACTCGGCCCCCTCGAGGCAAGACGAATTTTTAACCAATTCCTGGTCGGGCCAAGGCTTGCTACGCTAAAAACCGTGGCCACGGTACTGCTAGCGAGCGACCTCTCGTCGCTGCGTCACGAACTTCGCACGATGCTCGAAGGACCCGACCTCTTTATTGAGGAAGTAGCGACAGGACACGAGGTCCGCGACCGTGTTCAGCGCGGCGAGGTCGACCTGGTCATCGTCGACATGCAGATCGGCTCCATGGGCGGCATGGCCGTGTGCATGGACCTTCGACACGAAGAGTCCTACGGTGCTTCAGAGCCGGTCGCGGTCCTGATGCTGCTGGATCGACGTGCGGATGTCTTCCTCGCGCGCCGAAGCGGGGCCGAAGGTTTCGTAGTAAAGCCACTCGACCCGCAGCGTGTGCGCACCGCGGTCCGGGCGCTGCTTCGCGGTGAGGAATACGAGGACGAGACCTACCGCCCCGCCACCGTTCGCGCCGCCATCTCTGAATGAGCGACCCGAAGCCTCCACCTTCGAACCTCGCGCGAATCCGCGCGCGATTCGCTGGAACTCCTGCGTCTAAGGTCGATTCGCCCGAAGCGGTCGCGATCAAGGCCCGTGTGGATCAATTGAGCGAGCTAGAACTCCGCGACGTCATGACCCCGCGGGTGGACGTCGTCTACCTCACGATTCCGGTGACGCCCGAAGCGATCGCCGAAGCGGTTCGTGATACCGGCCATTCGTGCTTTCCCGTCGTCGTGGGCGACCTTGACGAAGTGGAAGGCGTCCTATTCGTCAACGACCTCTTTCGTTCGACCGCGGTCAAACGCGCCATCGGTGTTTCACTCCCCACAACCAACGAAATTGCCAGAAAGATCCGCCGTCCCCTGATGCTGCCAGAAACCCTTGACCTGCTCGATAGCTTGAAGGAGCTTCGCGAGCAGCGCCGCACCTTCGCCCTCGTCCTCGACGAACACGGTGGTGTCGCCGGCGTCATTTCCATCCGCGACATCCTCGAGCAACTCGTCGGCGACCTCAGCGACGAGTTCGACGAGGATGAGGACCCACCCATCGTTCGGATCCGCGAAGACCGTTGGCTCGTCGATGGCCAGACCCACGTGGACAAAGTTGAAGAGGAATTGGGAATCACCATTCCTGAGGGCGAGTACGTGACGATCGCCGGTTTTGTGCTCGATCTCGCCGGCGAGATCCCAGCCGCCGGAACGGTCTACGCCTTCGGCGACTGGACCTTTCGCGCCCAATCCGTGGAGCGCCGACGCATCAGTGAGATCGTCATCGAGTATCACGCGCCCGAAACGTCTGAATCTGAGGAAGGCTGAACCTTTGTTTGACCAGCGCTTCGCCGAGTAGGATTATCGGGCTGCGAGGGAACTCGCTGCGGGCTGTAGCGCAGCTTGGTAGCGCGCTGCGTTCGGGACGCAGAGGTCCCGGGTTCAAATCCCGGCAGCCCGACCACCACGCTGTATTCGTGGCGATGCAGTACAGGCCCCCATCGTCTAGCGGCCTAGGACACCACCCTTTCAAGGTGGCGGCACGGGTTCGAATCCCGTTGGGGGTGCGAAGGAAATTCGGTGAAAGTCCTTTGTTTGCAAGGGGTTTGGTGTCTCCACGCGTGACCACGAGTGACCACGAGTGACCACGAAACACCGCTGTTTCCAGCCCAGTTAATGCCCAACTAATGCCCAAAATCGCGACCAGACAATCGTGACAGCGTTGCATAAAAACTCAAAACGCGAAGAGCGGTTTTTTGACGGTTCAATGATTTTTTCGGACAAACCAAGCGAATCCGAAGATACCTTTCAGATTGCCGATTTACCCCAGAGCTGGAACCGTCGCATTGGGATCTCGGTCGGTCAAGAATGGTGAGAAATGGAGCCTGACGTCGCCGACATCCGTTTGGCCTTGATCCGTCAATGGGAGTTAGTCGCAGACGCTGTCGATGGCATTGACCTTTCAACTGACAGTCGATGCTCTGGATGGACCAATCGAGAAGTCTTGGCCCATCTCTATGTCCAGCCTTACCTTGTAGCGAGATTCCTCTTGACTGCGGGCACCTACAAAGCGTTGTTGGGAGTCGCCGACAATTTGGCCGGGACCAGCACGTACCGTCAGTTGATCGATGTATCCGCGCGCGATGGGGCAGCGCTCAACAAGGTGAGATTACGCGGTCCACTTGAAGAGGTTCGCCCGCTCGTTTTGTCGGCACAATTGGAAGCGACGATTACAACGTTGCAGGGTCCTATCTCAGTGTCGGACTATCTCGTGACTAGATGCGTCGAAGCCGTTGTGCACGGGGGTGATCTGGAGCCCCCGGTAACGCCGGATGCCGAAGCACAGGGAATCGCCGCAAAAGCGCTGATCGAAACACTTGCTGTCTCGGCTCCAGAACTAGTCGAGGACGCGGAAATGCTTCCCATTGAGGAGTGGATAAATTTAGCGACCGGACGAACGAAAACGATAGGCCCTCTTGCCGCTGTCCTTCCGGTGATGGCGTGAGTGGCAAGCGCTAAATGACCCACTAACGAATCGGACCTTACTTTTTCAATTTCTTCACAATGGGCACAACTGGAGCCGACTCAATCATTTCTCCAAGCGCTTCGGCAAGGACCCGATCTCGGTCTTGGGTGGCGTGTTGGTAACGAAGAGCAGCTGGCGCGGAGGCGTGGCCCGCCCGGTGCATTAATTCGGCGGTGGTCGCCCCCGTGGCTGCAGCCAGGGTCAAGCCCGTGTGACGAATNNCAAGGTCAAGCCAGTGTGACGAAGGTCGTGAAGCCGCAAATCCGGCCTTCCAACGGCGATTCTGGCTTTCTCCCAGGAACCCTGCAGAGCGTCCCTAGAAAGGTCTTTTCCGGCTCGTCCTCGGATCACAAGCGCACTGGGTGCCGCTTCAGTGAATCTAGTCATGTGGTCAGCCAGTACGGCAACGAGGGGTGCTGGGATTGCAAGTTTCCTTCGGCCCGCGGACGTCTTCGGTAGTTTCGTAATTGACGTGCCGTCCATGGCGAAAGTTCGACTCTGCTCGATACTTAGCACCGCGTGCAACAAGTCGACGTCTTTTCGACGAAGGCCGAGAATCTCACCTCTCCGAAGTTGGCACCATGCGGCCAACGGGATGATGACTTTGAGATGATCCGGCATGGCCAACGTGAGGTTGTCAATCTCGGACACAGTTGCAATTGGTCTCTCCGCCGCTCGCTC
>PLQL01000031.1:103743-124414 GCA_003160115.1 Acidimicrobiaceae bacterium | reverse complement strand
TCGGCCACGAGGGCGAGGAGATCACGCTCGAGCGCAAGGCGACCGTCATCTCCTATGCCGTCGAGGCGGATGGGCTGGTCACGACCGCACGACGCGCCGCTGATGCCGCCGCCTCGGATCAGGTGCTGTTGGTGTTGCTCAAGAAGGACTACACCCTGGATCGGGTGCAGTCCTGGGACACGCTCGGCATGCGCGGCACGCACAGCGAGGGGTTCGCGCTCCACGTGAGGGCCTCCGCTCAGCAGGTGATGCCCGAGCCGTACGAGAAGATCCATGCCCAGACCATGGTGCCGCATGCCCATATCCTGTGGGGATCCGTCTGGGCGGGCGTCGCCGCGGCCGCCACCATCAAGGCGCAGGCCTTCATCCGCAACGCGCTGCGCAGCTCGGGCGGTCAGATGCCGCCGGGCGCCGCCCATTTCACCAAGGCGGCGTCGTCGCTGCGCACGCTCAGAAGCGTGTTGAATTCGGCGCTGCGCAGCTATCAGGCGGCCCTGTCCGACGAGAAGTCCGTCACTGCGCTCGAGTTTCAATCGATGATCACGCTCACCAAAGTGCAGGCCTNNCGCTCACCAAGGTCCAGGCCTCGGAACTCGCGGTCGAGACGGTGCTCGCGGCGCTGCGCGCCTGCGGGCTGTCCGGCTTTCGCAACGACAGCGAGTTCAGCATCGGGCGTCATTTGCGGGACATCCTGTCGGCGCCGCTGATGATCAACAATGACCGCATCCTCGCCAATCTCGCGATGACCTCGGTGATGACGGCCCTGCCCACGACTGTCAGTGGCTGAGCCAACGGAGGACCGAAGCCAAGTGAACGCTCCAAATACCGCTTCGGCGGCCGCTACGTCCGACCCGCTTGGCGATCTGGCGCCCGCCTTGTTCAGGCCGATGGGCGTGGACGGCGTATACGCGCGCAGCGCGCTCTACGTCAACGTCACGGAGCGGCTCGAGAGCTACGTCACCCGGCTGCGTGAGCCCGAGGCCGAGGTGATGCGTTTCCCGCCGGTCATGAGCCGCAAGCAGCTCGAGAAATCCGGTTACCTCAAGAGCTTCCCCAACCTGCTCGGATGCGTGTGCGCCTTGCACGGCAGCGAGCCCTCGATCCGCGCCGCCGCCGACCGGCATGAGGCGGGCGGCGATTGGACGGAGTCTCTCTCCGCCTCGGACCTCGTGCTCTCGCCCGCCGCGTGCTATCCGGTGTATCCGATCGCCGCGGCGCGCGGCCCGCTGCCTGCCGGCGGCCTGCAATTCGACATCGAAGCCGACGTGTTCCGGCACGAGCCCTCGAAGAGCCTGGATCGCCTGCAGTCGTTCCGCATGCGCGAGTTCGTGCGCATCGGGTCGCCGCAAGAAATCGTCGAATACCGCGAGCGTTGGCTCGCGCGCGCGCCGGCCATCGCGGCCGATCTGTCGCTGCCGCATGCGATCGACGTGGCCAGCGACCCCTTCTTCGGCCGGGTGGGCCAGATGATGGCGGTCAGTCAACGCCAGCAGGCGCTGAAATTCGAAATGCTGATCCCCTACCATGCGGGCGCGACACCCACCGCGTGCATGAGCTTCAACTACCATCGGGACCACTTCGGTCAGGTCTGGAGCATGCACGATCAGCACGGCGAGCCCGCGCACACGAGCTGCGTCGCATTCGGCATCGATCGGCTGGTGGTCGCCATGTTCGCGAATCTCGGACTCGATCTCGATCGGTGGCCGGCGGTGACGCGGCGCGCGCTCGCGCTGTAGGCCGGCCGGGCCGCGACAGCCTTGCCGCTCGATCCGCGCGTCAAGCGATTCCTGGATGCCTTGGCGGCGGGGAATCCGCCGAGCGCGCGCACCGTCAGCGTCCCCCAACGCCGCGCGCAGCTCGTCGAGCTCATGAAGCTCGGCGGCGCGGAAGTCTCCGTCGGGCTCGTCGAAGACGGGACGATCCCGGGTCCCGCAGGTCCGATCTCCATCCGCGTGTACAGTCCCGAGCTCAAAGAGCCCTCGACGCAGCTTCCCGCGCCGCTCCTGCCGGGCCTGATTTATTTACATGGCGGCGGCTTGGTCGCGGGGTCGATCGACACGCACGCCCCGATCGGCCGGGCGCTGTGCCACTCGAGCGGATGCCGGGTCGTCGCCGTCGACTACCGGCTGGCGCCCGAGCACCCGTTTCCGGCGGCCATCAACGACGCCGTGGACATGTTTCGCCACGTCGTGGCGCATTGGAGCGACTACGCCGCAGCCGATGCTGAAATGATCGTGATGGGTGACTCGGCGGGGGCGTCGCTGGTCGCGGTCGCGGCGGCGCTGACGAGGAACGAGCACCTGGGTATCGCCGCTCAGGTGCTCATTTACCCGACACTCGGACCCGAACTCGTGACTGAGTCGGCCCATAAATACGGCGTGGGCTACATGCTCGACCTCGAGAATCTTCGTCACGACTACGCCCAGTACTTGGGCGACTTCGTTGATCACACCGATCCGCGGGTGACCCCGCTGATGTTCGAAGATCTCGCGGGTGCTCCACCGGCGATCCTGCTCGTCGCCGAGTGTGACCCGTTGCGTGACGAAGGTCTCGCGTACGCCGGTCTGCTCGAGCACTTCGGCGTGGAGGTCGAGATTCTCGAAGCCGAGGGAATGGTGCACGGATTCTTGCGACTGGGCGGGTTGGTACCCGAGACCCTAGAGATCGTCGAGGACCTGGCCGAGCACATGCACCACCTCGTAGAGCACGCGTCGGCGTGAACGTACTCTTCATAACCCTTGATCAGTTCCGGGGCGATTCTTACGGGGCGGCAGGCCATCCGCTCGTGCGTACGCCGAATCTGGACCGGGTCGCGCGCGAGGGTGTTCGTCTCGAGCGACATTATTCCCAGGCGGCGCCCTGTGCGCCGGGACGAGCGGCGCTGTACACGGGCACCTACCAGATGAACAATCGAGTCGTCGCCAACGGCACACCCCTTCGAGCTGGTTTGGCCAACCTCGCGAGCGTGGCGCGCGTCGCGGGTTACGACCCGACTCTCTTTGGCTACACGGATCAAGGACTCGATCCCAACCAGCGCGAGGGTTTCGATGACCCGCGACTCGACAACTACGACGGGGTCCTGCCCGGTATGTCGGTGGGTCTGTATCTGCCCGAGAGCCAGGCCGGCTGGATCCAGTATTTGCGTCAGAAGGGTTACGAGGTCGAGAGTGGTTGGGCTCCGGCCCTGCGCGGCGAGCCCGAGCGCGCGGTCGAGGACTCGTTGAGCGGCTTTCTCACGACGCGGTACCTCGAATGGCTGCGTGACCAGGAGAGTGGCTGGTTCGCGCACCTGAGTTACCTTCGTCCGCACCCTCCCTACGCCGCGGCCGGCGAGTTCTCGACCATGTACGACCCCGCAGACGTCACCTTGCCGATCCCGGTCACCGAAGAGTCGCGTCGTCACCCCTTGCACGAAATCGCGCTCAGTGTTCCGGCGAGTGCGGCGCCCACCAACGAGGACGACCTGCGTCGACTGCGCGCCCAGTACTACGGCATGATCAGTGAGGTCGACTTCCAACTGGGTCGGGTCTTCGAGGCCCTGGACGAACGAGGCGAGTGGCACGACACCTTGATCGTGATCACCTCGGATCACGGCGAACAACTCGGTGATCACGGGCTCATTGAGAAACTGGGCTTCTTCCCCCAGAGTTATCACGTGTTGGGACTCTGGCGTGACCCGAGGCGCAAGGACCTGTCGCGAAGCGTCAGCCAGTTCAGCGAGAACGTCGACTTCCTACCGACCCTTTGTGATGCGCTCGGCGTAGACACGCCGGCTCAGTGTGACGGGCACTCCCTCGCCCCGTTATTTGCTGGTACGCACGTTCCCTGGCGCGACCACGCGCACTACGAGTGGGACTTCCGCACGTACTGGATCAATGACAAGACCTCGCGCGACACGGTGGACTGGAACCTCTCGCGACAGAACCTCGCCGTGTCGGTGGGCGAGGAGACCGCCTACGTGCAGTTCGGCGACGGGACGTTTCGTTGTTTCGATCTTCTCGTCGACCCTACGTGGCGAACCGAATGCGACGACCTGGACCGCGTGCTCGCCGGTGCGCAGGAGCAACTCGTGTGGCGCCAAGAACACCTCGAACGTGAGTTCACCGACATGTTGTTACGCACGAATCGACCTGGTCGTTGGCCCTCAGCCCTAGTTCGATGAGTAGGCGAGGCCCCGCTCGATGCCGCGAAGAAAGTCGAGAAACGTGCGGTCCTTGTCCTGGGCGAAGTTGATGTCCATCAACTCGAGCGAGACGAAGCCGTGACACGCCGACCAGAGCATCTGGGCGGCGTCGCTGGGGTCAAAACCCTCGAAGCGCCCCACTGACTGGGCTGCCTTCACTAGTCCGACGAGCGTTTCAAACGCCTCGTAGGCAACGGTGGCGGCACTGATCGAGGGCGTGAAGCCGACGAAACGGTGCATGAACATCACCGTGTAATGCGACTGGTACGTCAGTGCGAAGTGCCGGTACGCCTGGGCGGTGTTGAAGAGTGGTTCCTCGATAGCGGCGTCGATACTGGTGGCCGCGAGGGCCTCACGCAACATCGTAAAACCGTCGGTCCAGATGGCGTCCAAGAGCCCGTCCTTGCCGTCGAAGTGGTTGTAGATCGCCATGGGGGCGACCTTGGCCCGCCGAGCAATGGCGCGCACGGTGAAGCCCTCAGGGCCGGACTCACGAAGGATCGAGAGGGCGGCGGCCATGAGGCCGGGCTCAACTAACCGAGAAGGAGTTCGCTTCGTCACTTGCACTAGTATAGAACATTGTTCTACTATAATGGAACATCGTTCCATAGGAGGCCAGATGACCGAATCCGTTGAAGATCGTCGCTGGTTGATCCTCGCCGTGCTCTGCGTGGCGGTACTGCTCGTCGGCGTGGACAACACCATCGTCAACGTCGCCCTTCCGACGCTCTCGGAGCAGTTGCGCGCTACCAACACCGACCTTCAATGGATCGTCGACGGCTACTCGCTACCCTTTGCGGGGCTGCTGCTCATGGGTGGGGGGCTCGCGGACCGCTTTGGACGAAAGCGGATCATGCAAAGTGCGTTGCTGTTCTTCGGTCTGTTTTCCTTCCTCGCGGCGCGATCGCACACCATCGAAGAATTGCTCACTGCGCGCGCGTTGATGGGAGCGGCGGCGGCCTTCATCTTTCCGGCCACCCTGTCCATCGTCACCACGACCTTCAAGGACCCGTCGCAGCGCGCGAAGGCCTTCGGCGTCTGGGGTGCGACGGCGGGCGTGTCGATTGCGGTTGGTCCGATCGTCGGCGGTGAGCTGATCACGCACTTTTGGTACGGATCCATCTTCCTGGTGAACATTCCAATCGTGGTCTTCGCGTTTCTCGCCGGAGCGCTGATCGTGCCCGAATCGCGCAGCCCCCTCCAACGTCGTTTCGACGTCAACGGACTCACCCTGGGTACGGCGTTCGTGACGTTGCTGGTCCTCGCGATTATCCAAGGACCCGAATGGGGTTGGCGCAGCTTCTCGACGCTCGGTCTCTTCGCGGTATCGGGGGTTTTGCTCTGCTCGTTCGTCCTCTACGAGCTGCGCCGCACCGGCCCATTGTTAGACGTGCGAGTGTTCTCCAACCGGGCCTTTTCGGCGGGCGCGAGCGCCATCGCGACGAGTTTCTTCTGCTTGTTCGGATTCATCTTCCTCGTCACGCAGTACTTTCAGTTGATCCACGGGTACTCCGCCCTGCAAGCGGGTGTGCGGACCTTGCCCTTCGCGATCGTCACGATGTTCATCACACCTCTCGGAGCGATTGCGGCACTTCACGTGGGCACGCGCTACGTGGTGAGCACGGGACTGGTCATCATGGGGATCGCTCTGTTCTGGATGACCTACATCGGGGCGCACGCCGCCTACGTCGGTCCGATCATGGGCAGCATGGTCGTGCTCGCCTTCGGGTTCTCGCTGATCAATGCTCCCTCGACCGCGGCGATCATGGGTTCGCTGCGCCCCGACCAGATCGGTGCGGGCGCCGCGGTGAACGAAACCACCCGAGAGATCGGTGGCACCATGGGGGTCGCGGTGGTCGGTTCGGTCTTCTCGTCGCTCTTTGGACCAGCGGTGCGTCACGCCTTCGCTCACCTGGGTCTTTCACGAACGCAACTGGACATCGCCCAGAGCTCGACCCAGGCGGCCAAGGCCGTCGTCGCCCACGTACCTCGGGGCCTCCCTCTGCACCAGGCCCTCGAGTCGGGCGTCGTCTCTTCGTTCATTGACGGATTCCACCGAGGGTGCCTGGTGGCGGCCTGTGTCGCGATCGTCGTGGGTGTGGTGGCGTACCGGTTCTTGCCCCTTCGGGTCGCTCGTCAGGACCAATTCGTTCACGGCCGAAGAGAAATTCGCGCGCTCGATACGTCGGGGTGACCGGCACCTCGTGTTTTCTGGTATCAATAGAACCCATACGCCAGACCTGGCGAGGAACAAGGGGAGTGTCCATGCTTCGAATTACCCGCGTGCGTCAAGCACTGGTTGTCACCGGCATCACGTCGTTGGTGCTCGCCTCGAGTCTCGTCGCGGGTGCCGCGACGACGACGGGCTCGTACAACGCCGCCGACGCCAAGTTGGTGCCGGCAAGTTTCACCAAGACCACGATTCAAGTCGCTACCGACGCGACGTACGCTCCCGACGAGTCGATGAGCGGAACCACCATGGTGGGCTTTGACGTCGACATGATGAAGGCCATCGCCAAGACGCTCGGTGTCAAGATCAACGAAAACAACGTGACGTTCGACAGCATCCTCGCCGGTATCGACGCTGGCCGTTACCAGATCGCCAACTCGTCGTTCACCGACACCAAGGCCCGTGAGAAGCAGGTCTACTTCGTCGACTACTTCCAGGCCGGTGAAGCCGTCTACGCGAAGTCATCGTCATCGGTCAAGTTCAGTGGATTGCCGAGCCTGTGTGGCCTCAGCGTCGCGGTCGAGACCGGTACGACCGAGCAGTCCGACGCCGTCAACACCGCCAAGACGTGCTCGGCTTCTAAGAAGCTGACCGTACTCGCGTACCCGACTCAGACCAGCGCCGACCTCGCGGTGTCCTCGGGTCGCGCGAAGCTCGGTTTTCTCGACAGTCAAGTCGCGGGTTACGTGGTCTCTCAGTCCAAGGGCGCTTTCAAGCTCGTGGGCAGTGCGATCGAAGTTGCGCCCTACGGTATCGGCACCCCCAAGACGGCGGCCGGCAAGGGCCTCGCCACGGCGATCAAGGCAGCAGTGAAGACCCTCATCGCTAACGGCACCTACGGCGCGATCCTCGCCAAATGGGGTGTGAGCGCTGGCTCGCTGCCCACGGCCAAGATCGTGCTGGACGGAGCGACCTCCTAAGGCCTCGACGTTCACGAGCCCATGACTACGAACGGGGACGCCACCGTAAAGGTCGTCCCCGTTCGTCATTATGGTCGGTGGGTCGGCGTCGCGCTCGTCGGGCTTCTCCTGGCGATGGTCGTTCACACCTTGTTCTTCAAGGTGGCGAGTGCGAAGATGGTCTGTCATGTCGTCAGTGGCGCGAGGGTATGCCACCACGCCATGGTCTTTCGATACCAGTGGAACATCGTCGGGCAGTACTTCTTCACCTCGGAGATTCTGCACGGCTTGTTGCGCACGATCTTTTTGACGGTCGTCGCGATGGTCCTGGGCATCGTGCTCGGCGTCACGATCGCGGTCATGCGGATGTCGCCCAATCGCGTGCTCTCCTCGATTGCCTGGACGTACACGTGGTTCTTTCGCGGGACGCCAGTGCTCGTGCAGTTGCTCTTTTGGAGTTTCATCGGTGCGGTCTATCCTCACCTGACGTTGGGCATCCCCTTCCTGCACGTCACCTTCGTGCACTTCAACGTGAACACCTCCTTGACGATCATGGAGGCGTGCGCTATCGGGCTCGGACTCAATGAAGGCGCCTACATGTCCGAGATCGCCCGGGCGGGACTGATTTCGGTCGACGAGGGCCAGATCGAGGCGGCGACGTCGCTCGGCATGACCCGTCGCCAGACCCTGCGTCTAGTGACCATCCCCCAGGCGATGCGCGTCATCATCCCACCGACGGGCAATGAGGTGATCTCGATGCTCAAGACCACGTCGCTCGTCAGTGTCGTGGGTGTCATCGACCTGCTGGGTGCGGCGACCAATATTTACAGCGAAAATTACGAGATCATCCCGCTGCTCATCGTGGCGAGTCTCTGGTACCTGTTGGTGACGACGGTGCTCTCGATCGGCCAGTTCTACCTCGAACGTCGCTTCGCTCGCGGAGCGTTGCGAACGCCACCGCCGACACCGATTCAACGCCTGCGCGCGGACCTGTTGGGGGTCGGCTCGAAGTTCCGGACCCGTCGAGGTCTTGAGGTTTCGCCATGAGTGAGCCCATGGTCAAGATCCGCGGAGTGCGTAAGTCGTACAACGGCATAGAGGTGTTGAAGGGCGTCGACTTGAACGTTGATCGTGGCGAGGTGACGTGCCTGATCGGCCCGTCGGGATCGGGCAAGAGTACGCTGCTTCGCTGCATCAATCACTTGGAGAAACACGACAGCGGTGAACTGCGGGTCGACAACGAACTCGTAGGTTACGAGATGCGAAACGGTCGACTCTACGAGCTCACTGACAAACGCGTCTGTGAGAATCGGTCGCGCATTGGGATGGTCTTTCAGCGCTTCAATCTGTTCCAGCACCTGACCGTCCTCGAGAACGTGACCGTCGGCCAAAGGAAGGTGCTCGGCAAGAATCGCGAGGACGCCTCGGAGAAGGCACGCGAGCTGCTCGCACGCGTGGGGCTCAAGGAAAAGGTGACGAGTTACCCGAGTCAGTTGTCCGGCGGCCAACAGCAGCGCGTCGCCATTGCCCGCGCACTCGCAATGGACCCCAAACTGATGCTCTTCGACGAGCCGACGTCGGCGCTCGACCCCGAACTCGTCGGCGAGGTCCTCGAAGTGATGAAGGATCTCGCCCGCAGTGGCATGACGATGATCGTCGTGACTCACGAGATGGGTTTCGCCCGCGAGGTCGCCAATTCGGTCTACTTCCTCGACGGCGGCGTCATCGAGGAATCTGGCGACCCGCGCGTGATCTTAAGCACGCCCTCGTCGGAACGACTGAAGAGCTTTCTCTCGAAAGTCCTCTAATGGTCTGGAATATCGATCCGTCGAACTTGGGCACCGGGCTGCCACTCGAGGGAGTGCGAGTGCTCGATCTGTCGCGCGTGCTCGCCGGACCGTTGTGCGCGATGATCGCGGGCGACCTCGGCGCCGACGTCATAAAGGTGGAGGGCCCCGACGGTGATCCGGTGCGGGCACTAGCCCCGCCGCGTTTCGGCGATGATGCCACGTACTACCTGGCCGTGAATCGTCATCGTCGAAACGTGGTGGCGGACCTTCGACTTGTTGAGG
This sequence comes from Acidimicrobiaceae bacterium, assembly GCA_003160115.1. Classification (GTDB taxonomy): domain Bacteria; phylum Actinomycetota; class Acidimicrobiia; order Acidimicrobiales; family RAAP-2; genus RAAP-2. The sequence continues at coordinate 115,030 of PLQL01000031.1, read as the reverse complement.
ACTTCGAACACGTGGCCGAACTTGTTGAAGCCGCCGATGTCGTCGTTGAGAATTATCTCGAGAGTCAGGTGCGATCACTGCACATCGACGAACTACGATCTCGCAATCCAAATTGCGTCTGGGTGTCGATCACGCCCGCGACCACGGGTGGACCGCTCGCCGACCTCCCGTCCTTTGACCTGTTGGCCCAAGCTCGTTCGGGTTTGATGGGGGTGACCGGTGAGCCAGACGGACCCCCGAGCAAGGTGGGTTCACCCGTCGCTGACGTGGTCACTGGTCTCTACGGGGCGATAGCCATGCTGACCGGCCTGGTCGCGCGCTCGCTCAACCGTCCGGGTCGCCACTTCGAAGCGCCGCTGCTCGAATCGACGATGAGTGCGTTGGTGAATCAAGCGCAGGGTTTTCTCGCCACGGGCGTCAACCCCACGCGACTGGGCAACGACCACCCCAGTATCGCGCCCTATGGACCGGTCACCACGAGCGACGGTTTGCTCTTGCTCGCCGTAGGCACCGACCAGCAGTTCGCCCGACTCGTCAAGGTGCTCGGCGACGAGCGTCTGTCACGCGGGGGGTGGGCGAGCAACGACGAGCGTGTCGCCGATCGCGACGCTCTTCGTCGGGCCTTGAACGGGATCTTCGTGGACCGACCGAATGCGCACTGGCTCGAAATACTGAATGATTCGGGCGTACCGCACGCGCCCGTGCTCGACGTGGCCGGTGCGTTCGCCCAGGACCAGATTCGTGAAGGGGACTTCGTGGGGGAGATGTCGAGTCCGGGCGGCTCCGTCGCGACGATGCGCACCCCGTTACTCATCGACGGTGTTCGCCCCGTCGTGCGGCGCGGTCCGCGCCGCTTGGGCGAGGACACCGAGTTTGTTTTCGGCGACTAATCGCGCGAAAAGGCTTCGCCGTCGAAGGTGTCGCGCGACGTGAACTCTTCGACGCTTCGTCGCTGCAGCTTGGTGTGGCGCTTCAGCGGATGACCCAGTGCCACGAGGGCGGCCACTGCATAGGTGTCTGGCACGTGCAGCACCCGACGAGCTCGGTCCTCGTGTTTGGTGAGCACGGTAGTCATCACCCCACCCAGTCCGTGATCGTGGGCGCTCAACAGGACGCTCCAGACGAAGGGATAGATCGAGGCACCGCCGACCAATTGGTAACGATCGAGGTCACGGTCGGTTGCGGCGAGCGCGCCCAGGTCTGCGAGCACGACGAGCATCACGGGCACCTCATCGATCGTTTCGGCGAAACCCTTGGGGTTCGAGAGTAGGACTGCCTCCTCGCGCTTGGCGAGCGCGACGGCGCGCTCGGGTTCGCTCGCGAGGGGCGAGAAAGGGACCAGGCCGGCCAAGACGTGCGCCACGTAGTCGTGCCACGCGTCGAGGTAGATGTCGCGCAGTTCGCGTCGCCGGTGACCGGTGACCACAATGACGCGCCACGCCTGGCGGTTCCCGCCCGAAGGGGCGAATCGCGCGTCGTCGAGGACGTCGTAGAGCAGTTGGTCAGAGACCGGTTCGGGACTGAACTTACGAATCGAGCCAGTGGTTCGAAGAACTTCGTTAAGGTCCATCGCGCCACCCTAGGGCGATGGGATCAGGCGTCGCGGCGAATCATCAAAATGACACCAACGACGTAGACCACGATCACGTAGACCAAGAGTATGAGAGACGCGTTCCAGGCCCCCAGGTGATAGGCCGGCGGAAAAGGCGACATCATTGAGCGACCGAGTTCGGAGGGCAGGTACTTCGAGTACGAGTTCTGCCAACTCTGGGGCAGGAACGCGAAAATGATCGGCACGATGAGCAGGATCGAGACGAAGATGCTGATGCACGCGGCGCTGTGACGCACGATGAGCCCGAGGGCGAAACCCGCGATCGTGAGCAGCGTGAGGTACGCGCCCGCCAAGAGAACTGACCGCAGGACGTCCAAAGTCCCTAGTGAAGCCGTAGGTACGACGCCCTTGAAGATCGATTGTCCGAGTTCGAAAGTTGCGAAACAGACGACCTCACTCACCACGATGAGCGTCACGGCCAGGACGATGGTCTTGGCCGAGATGAGCCGTAGGCGGTTCGACACCGCGGTGAGCGTTGTTCGAATGGACCCCGAGGAGTACTCGCTCGTGATGAAGAGCACACCAATGACCCCGACGGCGAACTGCGCGAAGATGATCCCGGCAAGGCTCGTTGAGACCGGGTCGAACGTGAGTCGGTCCGATACTGAGGAATGGCTCCAGTGGCTTCGTATCGCCCACGAGATGAGGCCGCCCAAACCGAGCGTCAGGACGAAGAAGACGATGACGCCCATCACCGAGGAGCGAACCGTGCGGAACTTGATCCACTCGGACTTAACGACGTTGACGAGAGTCTGGTTGCTACTCACGAGGCATCGCTCCGGGCATCGAGGTGCCGTATTCGACCGAATCCGCGGTGAGGTCCATGAAGACTTCTTCGAGCGATGCGCGCTGGGGTGTCAGCTCATAGACGGTGATACCAGCCCTGAACGCCGTTTCACCGACTTGGTCGGACGTGAGTCCACTCACCGTCAGAGCGCGGTCGTTCGCCACTTGGACGATTGCCTTTTGCGCCTCGAGGGCTTTGGTCAAGGTTGTGACGTCTGATGCTCGCACGAGCACCGAACCCTGGGCCGTCGCCGTCAGGTCGTCCACGGATCCTTGCGTGATGAGCGAGCCACGACCGATGACGATGATTTGCTCGGCGGTCAGGGCCATCTCACTCATCAGGTGCGAACTGACAAAGACGGTGCGCCCCTCTTTGGCGAGGGAACCGAAGAACTCTCGAATCCAACGGATGCCCTCGGGGTCGAGGCCATTGACCGGTTCGTCAAAGAGGAGTACTGGGGGATCACCCAGCAAAGCCGCCGCGATTCCCAACCGTTGGCTCATCCCGAGTGAGAATCCGCCGACCTTCTTGTCGGCGACCGACGCAATGCCCACGAATTCGAGCACCTCGTCGACGCGCGACTTCTTGATCCGGTTTGACGACGCGAGAGCTCGAAGGTGATTGCGCGCGGTTCGTCCAGGGTGCACCGCTTTTGCGTCGAGCAGGGCACCGACCTCGTGCAAGGGTGACTTCAAGTTCTCGTAACTCTTGCCGTCAATGGTGGCGCGACCCTTGGTCGGGTGGTCGAGGCCGAGGATGATCCGCATCGTCGTCGACTTTCCTGATCCATTGGGACCGAGGAATCCGGTGACGACCCCCGGCATGACCTCAAAGTCGAGGTCGTTTATGGCGACGGTTTCTTTGTAGTGCTTGGTGAGGTGGTCGATTTTCAACATGGCTTCACTGTCACCTTACTGAAGTGCGTCGAGAGCGCCGATGGACTTAGGTAATTAGTTAATAAGACCGTCTAGCGCGTTGCACGTTGGTTGTCACGGCACCTCGCACACGTGCCCGAGAGCGCTACGTGATGACGATCCAACTGGAAGCCGTAGGCCTTTTGTAGTTCCTTGCTCAGCGCGTCGAAGTGTGCCGCCGAGATCTCGATGGTCTGCTTGCAGTGTTCGCAGGTCAAGTGCCCGTGTACGGCTCCAGCGAGGTGGTAGACGGCTGCCGCTTGGCCGAGGTGCGAGTGCACGACGATGTTGAGTTCCTCGAACTCCTCGAGTATCCGATAGACCGTCGAGGGGCTCACCTCGGGTCGCAACCTTTGCACGGCGCTCGTGATCTCTTCGGCGGTCAGGTGGCCGCGTGCCCTTACGAGTACTTCGACGACCGTTCGCTTGGCGAGCGTGACGCGTCGGTCGCTGCCCCTGACGGTTGAAAGTATTTCCTCAGCCGTGGGTGCTCGCTGGACCATCCCACGAGATTAGGACCGCGATCGAGCCAGATGGCGGCGTCGAGCCCCGGGCAGCGTCGACCCTCGTTAATGAGCTTGGTCGTTGAGTCTGGCCAAAATGGCCGTGGCCTGGTCGACCATGTCGTGCACGATCTGGCCGGCGGGTTCGAGTGACTCGATCGCCCCGACGGCTTGTCCCGCGGGGTAGCCCTCGCGGCGCGGATCGACGCCAGACGCGTGCTCGTCCCCGCCCAGGTGGAAGGTCCCTTCGCCAAAGGACACCCGTAATTGCTCGGGGAACTTTCGCAGGAGCGTGGGATTGGCTTCGTAACGGTCGGTGGTCTCGTTTCGCAGCACCCGCATGGTCTTGCCCGAGAACGCGCGCGAGACCACCGTGCCGTCTTCCTTGGCGGCGAGAATCCCTTCGCGAAATCCCGGCAGCGCGCGGGCCTCGGGTGTGGCGATGAAGCGAGTACCGATCCACACCCCGTCCGCGCCGAGGGCGAGCGCCGCGGCGAGACCGCGGCCGTCAAAGATGCCGCCCGCAGCGACGACGGGAATCAAAGAGCCCACGGCGTCAACGATCAGCGGCACCAGCGGCATCGTGGCCACGGTTCCCGTGTGCCCGCCGGCTTCGGTACCTTGGGCGACGACGACGTCGCACCCGGCATCGAGGGCACGCTTGGCGTGCTCGACCTTGCCGCACATCGAGATCACCAGGACCTGGTGTTGGTGGCACTTCGCAATGACGTGGCGAGGTACACCGAGTCCCGCGACGAACGTCGAGGCCCCACCTTCGATGAGCAGTTCGACGTTCTTTTCCAGCGTGTCGGGAAACGCGGTGAGCAGGTCCACGCCGAAGGGTTTGGAAGTGAGTGCCTTGGTGGCGGCGATCTCCTGTGCGAGTTGGGTGCTCGACATCGTCGAGGCGCCGAGACAACCGTAACCACCGGCGTTCGAGACCGCGGCGGCGAGGTCGTGGTACGCAACGCCCCCCATGCCCGCGAGCATCACGGGGTGTTCAATCTTCAAGAGTTCGGTGAGACGAGTTTTCATGTCAACCTCCCACGACAACTTACCCAGTAGTCCGACAGGGTCTAGTCGTGTCGAGTCAGCTGGTGCAATGTGGTCACCCCGAGCATTCCGGCAATCACCGAAGCGAGGAGCAGACCCAGCGTGTCCGCGGCGTAGGTGGCCGAGCCCGCACCGAAGAGAGTAGAAGCGAACAACAGCGGCACCGTGATACCCATGGCGCACAAGGTCGACACGCCCGCGAGCAGTGGCCAGGTGATCGAAGGGTGCAGTCGAAACTTGAAGGCTCGCGCCAGGGCCACGCCACCGACGATGCCCAGAACCTTTCCGACGATGCGCACGCCCACCAAGCCGACGATCACGACCAGCGTTGCTTTGTTAAGGGCGAGACTGTGCCACTCGACACCGCACGCCACGAGTGCGAAGAAAGGCAGCACCAGACCGGTGGACCATCGGCTCATGGAGAGCTCGAGTCGGTTCGCCCAGTCACTCTTGAACGAAACCAATAGGCCCGCGGCGACGCCCGCCAGTGGAGCCTCGACGTTGGCCCAGAGCAGGCACGCCCACAGCCCTACCAGTGCGAGCAGCGCCACACTGAACCGAGAGGTCCGCCGTGTGATCGCCGCAGCGACGATGATGAGAAGCGCGAAGGATACGAGACCCCACTCGCGCACGTGACTCGCGCCGGTAAAGCCGAGCACGATGACGCTGAAGGTATCGTCAGCGACGGCCAACGTGAGTAGGAAGAGACGCACGGTCGACGGCAAACGTCGGCCCACGATCGCCACGACGCCGAGCGTGAAGGCGATGTCGGTCGCCATGGGCACACCCCAACCACGCCGCAGTGCCGGCGAGTGTGCGACTACTCCCACTACTACTGACAGCAGCGCGGTACCCGCCATGCCGCCCAGGGCCCCCAGCACCGGCGGGAGGGCGTGCGAAGTCTTGGCCAGTACGCCTGAACGCAGTTCGCGCGAAAGTTCGAGTCCGATTGCGAAGAAGAAGATCGTCATTAACCCGTTGAGCACAATGGCGTGCACGGAATCCATTGACGCGTTGCGAAGCACACTGTTCGACCACGTGGTATCGAACACGCGTCGGTAACTCGCCGGACCCAGCGCGGACCAGACGAGGGCGGTGCCAACGCCGGCGCTGATGAAAAGCGCGGCGCTGTAGTCGTGGTCGATGGCGTCGGTGATTCGACGCCCAGCCGAGCGAGTCATAGTGCCAAAGGCTACTGAAGGAGGTGGACAAACTCACACGACCATTAGGGTGTACGGATTAACGCGAACGACTTCGCACCTGAGAAACTGAACTGGAGTGGCCATGGGTGATCAGCCGACAGCGCTGATGCCAAAACGAGAGCTGTATTTCGTCTTTGGTGCGCTGATGTTGGGCATGTTGCTCGCGGCCCTGGACAGCACCATTGTTTCGACCGCGCTGCCCACCATCGTGGGCGACCTACACGGCGCGAACCATCTTTCCTGGGTCGTCGTGGCCTACCTACTGGCTTCCACGGTGAGCACGCCCTTGTGGGGAAAGCTCGGAGACTTGCACGGGCGAAAGATCTATTTCCAAGCGGCAATCATCATCTTCCTGGTGGGCAGCATGCTCTGTGGGATAGCGAACAGCATGATCACTCTCATTCTCTTTCGGGCGCTTCAGGGTCTCGGTGGTGGGGGGCTCATGGTCGGCGCCCAAGCCATCGTCGCGGACATCGTGCCGCCCCGGGACCGGGGTCGCTACTCGGGTTTCTTCGGTGCCGTCTTCGGCGCGGCCATCGTCATCGGGCCTCTGCTTGGCGGCTTCATCGTCGAGTACTGGTCGTGGCGATGGATCTTCTTCGTCAACGTACCGGTAGGCATCGTGGCCCTCGTCGTGACCGCGGCGGCACTACCCGGGGCCGGCGAACGGCGCCAACACGTCATTGACTACGCCGGGATCGTGACCCTCACGCTGGCGGCGTCGGGACTGATCTTGTTCACGTCGCTCGGCGGCACGTCCTTTGCGTGGTCGTCAGCGAATTCCCTCGGGCTCTTGGTGGGCGGGTTGGCTTTCACCGCCGTCTTCGTAGTCATCGAACGGCGTTCGGCTGAACCGATCATCGCTCCTCACTTGTTCGCGAATCGAGTGTTCTCTTCAGCCTCGGCGATTGGCTTCGTCGTGGGCTTTGCAATGTACGGCGCGATGACCTTCTTGCCGGTGTACTTCCAAGACGTGCGAGGTGCTTCTCCCACGAACTCCGGGTTGCGATTGCTGCCCATGATGGTGGGACTGTTCGCCGCGTCGATCATCACGGGTCAGTTGGTGGCGAGGGGATGGAAGTACCGGCCCTTCCCGATCCTGGGCACCGCGATCATGACTATCGGGCTTGGCTTCTTTGGCACCATAGGCGTGGCGACGTCGAACACGCGTATCGCGCTCTATATGTTCATCCTCGGGGTGGGCATCGGTCTGGTGATGCAGATATTGGTTACTGCGGTTCAAAACGCGGTCGATCCTTCGGACATCGGAGCCGCGACCGCGGGCGCGAACTTCTTTCGCTCGATAGGCGGTTCCTTCGGTACCGCGGTGCTGGGTGCTCTTTACACCAATGAGCTCGCGCACCGCTACGCGCTCGACGTGAAGAATGGTGCACTGACCAAGGGGTTCCCCGCCCCGGCCCGGTGGACACCCAACCTCTTGAAGGCTCAGCCGTTGAACGACCTGTACGTGGTGGTCAAAGAGATCGCGGGCAGCATCCAGAGGGCCTATATCTGGGCGATCCCGGTGGGGGTGCTCGCGCTGCTGCTCTCGCTGACGTTGCCCGAAATCAAACTTCGCGCGAGTCTTCACCCAATCGCCGACGAAATTCCTCTTTCAAACGCGGACCCCCTCGTCTAAAGAGGGCCAAGCAGTCGTCGAATTCCTGGTCGGTGCCGTAGTAGGGGTCGGCGACGTCCAGGTCGAGACCGGGTTCGAGGAGGTTTCGAAAGAGGATCACGATTGTGTCGTGGTTCGTCAGTCGCTCACGGGCCTCTCGCGCGTGCTCTCGTGACATGGCGATGACGAGATCGTGAGCGTCGAGGTACTTCGTGTCGGCGAAGGCGCCCAGCGAACCGGGCCCATAAAAGCCCGCCCGGTCCAAGGCCGCCCGGGCGCGAGGGTCCATGGGGCTGCTGACGTGCCACCGGGCCGTACCGGCGCTCGAGATCCGCACCCGCGAGGCGAGGAAGTCGTCGTGGGCCACGAGGTCGCGGGCGAAGACCTCGGCCATGGGGGAGCGACAGATGTTGCCCGTGCAGATAATGGCCACGTCGAGCCGGTCCGGGGCCATCATCCTCTTTCCTTGTGAACAAGTTCTAATTTCGCCTCTCAGCCATTCCGCGCGTCCGGCCTGGGAGAAACGGTACGATAACAGGAAGATCAGACGGAAGGAGATGCGATGCCACTTTCAGAGCATGAGCAGAAGATTCTGGCTGAACTCGAAGAATCCCTTTCGAAGCAAGATCCAAGGTTCGCGAAGAATGTCCGTGAGACCAACGTGTATTCACACGGTGGACGTCGCGTGCGTTGGGGAATCCTCGGCTTCGTGGCGGGACTCTTGATCCTTGTGTTGTTCTTCTCGCAGTCCACGTTATTGGGACTGTTCGGCGTCGCGCTGATGTTCGTGTCAGCCGTCGTGATTGAGCGTAATGCTCGACTGCTGGGACGTGCTTCCTGGCAGGACATCACGCGTACACCGCAAGGTGACGACGCCCACGCGAACCTGGGTCCGCGGACCCGTTCGCTTCGCGACTGGTTGTCGCGTCAGCGCCACAAGAGCGAATGACCGGCGTCGGGTCTCCCGACACCGCACTTCCGTGTCTCGCCCTGGACATCGGGGCGTCCAAGGCCGAATGCGCCGTCGTTGACGGTGACGCCACGATCTCTCGTCGCGAGCGGATCGCGGTGGGCGAACAAGGCGATCGGCTCCTTGAGGGGATTGTTGACCTCGTGGGTCGAGTACGTGGCAGTTTGCCCTACCGTCGGCTGGGGGTGGGCTGCGCGGGGCCGATGACCAGAGGCGGTGAATTCGTCTCGCCACTCAACATTCCGGCATGGCGTGACTTCGCGCTACGCGACAAACTCGAAGAGGCTCTAGACCTGCGAGTGCACGTGGACGGCGACGCGCGAGCCCTCGCCCTCGCCGAGGGGACCTTTGGTGCAGCGCGCGACGATGAGTCGTACGTGTCGATGGTTGTGTCAACCGGTATCGGCGGCGCGATCGTCCTCGACGGCCGACTACTCGATGGCGAGACCGGCAATGCTGGGCACCTGGGTCACTTGAACGTCGTACCGAACGGACGACTCTGCGCCTGCGGCAGTTACGGCTGCCTCGAAGCCGAGGCCTCGGGCCGGGCCATCGAGGACATCACGGGTCGACCATCGGTCGAAGCTGACGCGTCGGTGCGGTCGCGTTGTGCCGACCTCGTGGGTCGAGCAATCGGGACCCTCGCGTCGGTGCTCGACTTCTCGCACTGCTACGTCGCGGGCTCCGTGGCGCTTGGTTTCGGCGAAGAGTTTTTCGAACGGGCCAACAAGTCGGCGCGCGCCATGGCGATGATGCACTATTCGTCGCACGTCGAGATTCGTCGGTCGCCGTTGGGCGCGGACGGGCCCCTTCTGGGTGCGGCGATGGTGGGTTGGCGAGGAGAGCTCTCGTGAAGTCCCCCAAGGTGGATCTCGCGAACTACCTCGTTCGTCATCCCCTCGCGACGCCGACGTTGGTGCGCGCCGGATGGCGACTGCGACGCCAAGGGTGGTGGTACCACGCACCGTTCTTTCCGGTAGCTGCTCGCGCGTACTGGGAGTTTCGCGTCGCCACGGCGACGGGCGACGCGAAGGTTGCGCCGCGAGCGGACGAGATGGTCCAGGCCGCTCGCTGGTCGTTGCGTCAACGGGTCGGGCGGTAGGTGGCTCGTGGGTCGAGTACTCCTGTTGAACGCGACCTTCGAACCACTCCAGTTGGTGAGCGAGCGCCGCGCCGTGGTCTTGATGTTGGCGGGTAGGGCTGAACCCATCGTCACGGCCGAGGAGCCGGCGGTTTGTCGGTCCGCCACCGTGACCGTCGAGATTCCGGCCATCGTGCGACTGCACGACATGGTCAAGTTGCCCACCAAGGTACGCACCCCGCCGCTCACGCGACGTTCGTTGCTCCTTCGCGACAGTTACCGCTGTGCGTACTGCCTCGAGCACGCCGACACGATTGACCACGTCGTGCCGCGCAGTCGAGGGGGCGAGCACGTGTGGACGAACGTCGTAGCGGCGTGTCGTCGACACAATATGCAAAAGGGTGACAAGTTACTCGAAGAGATCGGTTGGCGGATGCACTTCGAACCTCGCGTGCCCGACGGACCGTGGTGGCGCTGGCGCCACGTGCCTGACCCCGATCCGCTCTGGGCGCCGTATCTTCCGCGCGCCTCGTGAATGAGGTCGTCACCGAGCTCTACGACTACTCGGCCCTGAGGTCCCTTAACGAGGCCACGGCGTTCGTGCCTGAACTCACGCAGCCAGTCGTCGTGCTCGGTGGGAGCCAGTCGAGCGACGTCTTAGAGCCGGCGCGAACCAGCGAACTGGCCCTGCGTCGGCGTCGCGGTGGCGGCGGGCTGGTCCTGCTACAACCAGGCGACGTCTGGATCGATTGGTGGATACCGGCGGATGACGAACGCTGGTCCAAGGACGTGCGCGTCAGTTCGATCCGCTGTGGCGCGATCTGGCGTGACGTCCTTGCACCGCTCGTGCATGAAGAGGTCACCGTGCACGAGGGGCCACTCGAAGGTGACGTCGCCCACCGGGTCGTCTGCTTTGCCGGCAAGGGACCGGGGGAGGTCTTCGTCGGTGGTCGAAAGGCCGTAGGGGTGACGCAGTGGCGCGTGCGCGAGGGCGTCTTCCTTTCGACGGTGCTGCCCGCCCATGACTCGCACGACGTCCTGGCCCTTTTGCGCACGGTACCTCCCGGGCTCGCGAAGGCTCTCGACCATCGAGTGCTCTCTAGCTTCGGCGTTGATCCCGACCAACTCACGGATGGACTTACCCGAGTCTCGGGGCCGGTCAAGGTTCTTCGTCCGAAACTGATCTCCTAGGATTTCTCGCCCTGGGGGTTGGCGGCCGGTGTTGACGCGCCCATTTACGCCTCTGGCGACTCAAAACGGGCTAGAAACCGCCAAAAGTGGATCAGATTGGTGTTCGGTGGAGCTATGTGGTGTAATGTGGCTCGAAGTGGGGCAAAGTGGTGACTCACTGGAGGGATGGCCATGCCGGGATTCGTGGGGCAGTTTCAGCACTCGCTGGACGTCAAGGGACGGCTCATCCTGCCCGCAAAGTTCCGCCCCGAGTTCGAACGCGGTGGCCATCTGAGCCCCAACTCCGAAGGGTGTGTCGCGCTGTGGACGCCGGGAGAGTTCGCTCGCAAGAGTGAGGAGTACCTCGCCGAGAGTCG
>PLQL01000031.1:0-103667 GCA_003160115.1 Acidimicrobiaceae bacterium | reverse complement strand
TACCGGCCGCGGACCATGCGCAGCCTGGCAATCGTGAAGTCGGGTCGAGAAACCTCCTCCGCCCTCTCGCTCGGCTTCACGATTGAAAGGCTGCAGATGGCCCACGACACCTACCACCAACCAGTCCTCGTGCAAGAAATTGTCGAGTTGTTCACCGGTCTCGGGGCCGGGGTGGTGGTGGACGCCACGCTGGGCGGAGCCGGCCACTCGTTCGCCATTCTCGCTCACGCGCCGCAGCTTCGGGTGCTCGGCATCGACCGCGACCCCAACGCCCGTGACGCGGCCCGAGTGCGCCTGGCCTCCTTTGGGGATCGTTCAAAGATTGTCGACGCCACGTTTGCCGACCTCACTCGTGTGGTGCATGAGAATGGTGAGTTCCTCAACGGCGACGCCGTCGTCGGGGTGCTGATGGACCTCGGCGTCTCCTCGCACCAATTGGATGATCCGACACGCGGCTTCTCCTTTCGCGCCGACGCCCCCCTGGATATGCGCATGGATCCAACGCGAGGCGAGACGGCTGCGCACTACCTCGCGCGCGTCGACTCTCACGAGTTCGCACGAATTTTGCGTGCCAATGGTGAGAATCGCTTCGCGGGGGCCATTGCCAAGTCCGTGCTCGAGCGTCAGCCTCAGACCACCTTCGAACTCACTGAGGCCGTCGAGCGCGCGGTGCCCATGGCCGCGCGAAGGCGGGGCCACGTAGCCACGCGGGTCTTTCAGGCGTTGCGCGTCGAGGTCAATCAAGAAGCCGAGCAGCTGGACGCGGGCCTCGAGTCGGCGCTGGACGTTCTCGCGCCTGCGGGAGTCTTGGCCGTGATCTCGTATCACTCGGGCGAGGACCGGATGGTCAAGGCGGTGCTTCACGAGGCGGCCACGGGCGGCTGTACGTGTCCGCCCGAACTGGGTTGCGTGTGCGGAGCCGTGGGTCGGGTCACCGTGTTCAAGGCGAGTGCGCAGTTGGCGAGTGCCGCCGAGGTCGCGACGAATCCGAGGGCACGCTCCGCGCGTCTGCGCATCGCACGCAAGGTGGCGCCATGAGCGTCGTCAGCTTCCCGCGTCGGATCGAGACTCGACCATCGCGCCCCCAATCCCCACCTGTCGCGCGCGAGCGAGTGCGGCGTCGGCATCTCTCGGCGGTCTGGGCCAGGTCATCGACGCCGAGGAAGTCGGCCTTCGTCCTGACCGCGGCCCTCGTGATCTCGATCTCGGGCAGTATGTTCGTCGCGAACCGCCAGATGCAGATCCATCAGTTGCAGAACCAGTTACTGCAAGATCAATCGACCTACGCGGTCCAGATCGGCTCACTCACCGAGAAGTCGGCACCCAGCTTGATCGCCTCCCAGGCGGGATCGCTTCACTTGGTCGAGCCAGTTACGGTGACGCAAGTCCCTTCCACGTCACTTGATGTGATCTTGCCGCTGCCGAAGTTCTCGGGTTACGCACCGGTCACGTCAAGGACGATTCGGTGAGCGCGCACTACACCTCGACCCACGCCCGTACCCGCGTCGCTCGCAAGCCGCCTCGCACCTTGTCGCGGATGCCCCGAAGGATCAATCTGCTGCGCGCGGTGCTCATCCTGACGTTCCTTCTGCTCGCCCTTCGGCTGTTCCAGATCCAGATCGTCAACCACGCGCGCTACGCCAAGATGTCGGTGGCCCAAGTCCGGGTGGATCTGCCGACGAGTGCTCTGCGCGGAGGGATCTACGATCGCAACGGGCAGATCTTGGCAGTTTCGCGACCAACCTCACTAGTGATCGCCGACGATTTCCAGATCAAGAGTCCGCTACGCGAGGCAGAGGCAATGTCGCCGATCGTGAAGGTCCCGGTCGCCCACCTCGTATCGCTGCTGTCCGAGAAGAACGGCTACGTGATGGTGAACAAGCAGTTGGATCTGAGCGACGGAAGGCGCATGACCAATGACGCGTTTCCGGGCATCGTCGTCCAGTCGTCCTCGATCCGCAGTTACCCCAACGGCACGTTGGCCGAGTCATTGCTCGGCGGGGTCAACACCAAGGGGAGTGGCACCGCCGGTCTCGAATACGAGTACCAGAAACAGTTGGCGGGCCAGACCGGCGAGACGCGCGAATTCGTGTCGGCCTCGGGGGTCAACCTGCCCGGCTCGCACAGCACGGTGATAAAGAAGGCCACGCCGGGTGTCGGACTCGAGTTGACCATTGACTCGTCATTGCAATTCGTCACCGAGCGGGCACTCGCCAAGCAGTTGAAGGCGACGGACGGCGTCACAGGGGTGGCGGTCGTGATGGACGTCAAGACGGGCCAGATTCTGGCCGACGCGTCCCTGGTGAACACCGCCGCCGACCCGGGGGTCCTTGGCGCGACGCCCTCGTGGGGCAGTCCCGTCGGCGTACCAGGCGTTGATCAAACGATCAACAATCTGGCGTTCACTCAGGCGTACGAGCCAGGTTCGGTCTTTAAGGTCGTTACGTTCTCCGCCGCACTACAGGCGGGACTCATGACGCCGACCACGGTCTTCGCCGTGCCAAATTCTGTCCAGGTGGGTGGTCGGCATTTCCACGACGCTGAAGTGCACTCGCTCGAACACCTCACGGCCACCCAGGTCCTGGCACAATCCTCGAACATCGGTACCTACGAAGTCGGCTCCTTGGTCGGCGAGAACGGCATCCTCGCCCAGGTGGAGCGTTTGGGATTTGGTGCGACGACGTCAGTGAACTTCCCCGGTGAGACATCGGGACTGCTCGTCAACGCCGACAACTGGTACCCCGCCGACCAGGTCGCGCTGCCGATCGGCCAGGTTGACGCCGTGCCACCAATCCAGGTACTCGACGCGTACAACACGATCGCTAACAACGGCGTGCTTGTCGAACCGCAGCTGGTTCGTGGCTACGTCTACGCCAACGGCACCACTAAGGCAGCGCCCCAGAGCGCGACGCGTCAGGCCCTCACGCCCGCGGTCGCCGGCACCATGAACTCCATGCTCCAACAAGTGGTGTTGGACGGTACCGGTACCAACGCGATCATCCCCGGCTACAGCGTGGCCGGCAAGACCGGGACGGCATCGATTCCTTATCCCGGCAAGGACGCGTTGCTGAGTGGCGCCTACAACGCAAGTTTCGTCGGCTTCGCGCCAGCGAACGCGCCGGTGTTGTCGATGATCGTGGTGATCGAGCGGCCCACCAGCACGATATTCGGTGGCGCTGTTGCGGCACCGGTCTTTCAGCAGGTGATGTCCTACGCGTTGCACCACTACGGCATACCGTCGAACGGTACGGTCGTCAAGCCCCTGAAGGACGCGAACGCCAGCATCGGATCGGACGTGACCTGATGCAACTCGGCGACGTATTGGACGTAGTCGACCTTGACGTGCAAACGGCCAGCATCGAGATCACTCGGGTGGAGATCGACTCGCGGCAGTGCGAACCGGGCACGCTCTTCTTCGCTCTGGCGGGCGAGTCCGTACATGGTGCGAGCTTCGTGGACGACGCCGTGCGCCGTGGTGCGGTGGCGGTGGTGGCGAGTGCGAAGGTGAAGACCGACGTGGCCATGGTCTTGGTGCCCGAGACTCAGTTGCGAGCACTGCTGGCGCGCGCGAGTGCCGCGATTGTCGGCAGGCCCGACGAGCACCTCGAGCTCGTGGGGGTGACCGGTACTAACGGTAAGACGAGCGTCACCACCCTCGTGGCAGCGTTGGCGCGATCTCTCGGCTGGAACGCCGCCAGCATCGGAACCCTGACCAACGAGAGGACGACTCCCGCACCCCCGGAGCTATTTCGATCCATGGCCGACCTCGTAGGAACTTTCGACGACACTCGAGGGCGTTCGGTCGTGGCACTCGAAGTCTCGAGTCACGCCCTCGACCAGCACCGAGTTGAGGGGCTGGCGTTCGCTGTCGTGGCCTTCACGAATCTCAGTCATGACCACCTGGACTACCACGGTTCGATGGAGAACTACTTCGCAGTCAAGGCGTCGTTGTTCAGCGTCGAGCACGCGGCTCGCGCGGTCGTCTGGTGCGACGACCCCTACGGCGAGCGCCTCGCTGAGATGACCAAGTTGCCGCTCACGCGCGTTCGACGCAGTGACGCCAAGGATGTGGTCGCCTCGCTACGAAGCACGATGTTCTTTTGGCGAAGTCATCTTGTCAACACCTCTCTGATCGGCGACTACAACGTGGACAACTCGTTGATGGCGATGGAGATCTTGCGTGCGCTCGGAGCGAACGAGGCGTCCATCGCGTCGGCGATGGCGGGAGTCGCGGCGGTGCCCGGACGATTCGAGGTCGTGGGCGACGATGACGTGGTCGTGATCGTGGACTACGCCCACACCCCCGAAGGCCTTCGCCGGCTGCTCGAGGACGTTCGCGCGCTGGTCGAGGGGGGCCGGGTTATTACGGTCTTTGGCTGCGGGGGCGATCGGGATCGGGCCAAGCGTCCCGAAATGGGCGAAGTCGCGTCGACCAACTCAGAAATAACCATCGTGACCTCGGATAACCCACGCTCCGAGTCGCCTGATGCCATTATTGATGCCATCATCGCGGGAACGGTGCAAGGGGCCACGGTGCTTCGCCAGAGCGATCGGCGCCTCGCCATCGCCCAAGCGATTTCGTTGGCGAAGTCCGGTGACGCGGTGGTGATCGCGGGCAAGGGTCACGAGTCCACTCAGGTCATTGGCAACCTGGCGGCGCCCTTCGATGATCGAGTCGTGGCCAGGGAGTTGCTGAAGTGAGGACGAAATGTTGAGTTTGATGGAATCAGGTGGCTGTGGGTTCTTGGTCGCCCTCTTCGTCACGCCCCTGTGGATTCGATTCGTACGTGAACGATCCCTCGGCCAACAGATACGTGAAGATGGACCGGCGACCCACCACGCCAAAGCGGGCACGCCCACACTGGGCGGCGTCATCATCGTCTTCGCGGCTTCGGTGGGTTACCTCATGGGACACGTGGGAACTTCAATCGACTTCACTCGCGCGGGGATCCTCGCGCTCGCGGTGACGGTGTCGTCGGGGCTGCTTGGTTTCATCGATGACTATCTCGGCATTCGAAACGCACGTAACTTAGGTCTGAACAAGCGTGGCAAGTTCGTTGGTCTGCTCGTTATCGCCGCGGTGTTTGCGGCTTTGGCGATTTGGTGGGTCCACACCTCGACCGACCTTTCATTCACGCGGTACTCCTACCCGGGTTGGAACCTCACGGCTGCGGGTTGGTTCCTCCTCGCGATCTTCGTCATCGTGGCCACCTCGAACGCGGTCAATCTCACCGACGGACTCGACGGCCTCGCCGCCGGCTCGGGTACGTTCTGCTTCGGGGTGCTCTCGATCATCGGCTACTGGCAGTTCCGTCACTTTTCGATCTACCGGATCCATTCGGCCCTCGACCTTGGACTCGTCGCGGTGGGACTGGTCGGAGCGTGTCTCGGCTTTCTCTGGTGGAATGCGGCGCCCGCAAGGATCATGATGGGCGACACGGGTTCGTTGGCGATAGGCACGGGGCTGGGCGCCTTGTGCCTCTTGATGAACCTCGACCTGCTGCTCGTGATCATCGGCGGCCTCTACGTGGCCGAGACCGCGTCGGTCATTCTGCAGGTCCTCAGTTTTCGGCTCTTCGGTCGTCGGGTGTTTCGCATGGCACCCTTTCACCACCACTTCGAACTACGTGGATGGCCTGAGGTGACGGTAATCATCCGGTTCTGGATCCTCGCGGGCCTCCTCGCAATGCTGGGACTTGGGATCTTCTACGGCGACTTCTTGAAGATCGCGAAGGTGGTCTAAGTGGCGACTGCTCGTTCGTCCAAGGGAGTGCTCCAGCCGCTGCCGCGCGGCAACTTCAACGGCCGTTTGTTGCTCGTGGTGACGACGTTGCTCGTGGTCTTTGGCACAATTGCGGTCGCCTCGGCGAGCGAGGGCCAAGCGGTCGCGAACGGCGGTTCGTCCTTCAGCATCATCCTGCGCGACTTGGTGTACCTCGGCTTCGGCTTGTTCGCGCTGTACGTGGTGGCGCGTCTTCGACTGAGTCGCATCGTTCGAGCGGCGCCCTTGCTGATCCTCGTCGGCTTGGCGATGCTTGCCGCGGTCAAACTCGTAGGGGTCACCTCCGATGGTGGCAAGCGTTGGTTGAATCTGCACCTGATCCTGCTCCAACCGTCGGAGATGTTCAAACTCTTCACCGTCCTGTTTCTCGCGTGGCTCGTTCAGAACCACCACGAGGAACTGAGCAACTGGAAGTCACTGCTGGTGTGGACGTCGCCGATCTCCATTGGCTCGGCGCTCGTGCTCGTGGAACCCGATATCGGTACCACCTCGGTGATCGTCGCGGTGGCGTTCACGATGCTCGCGGTCGCGGGACTGTCCAAGCGGCGTCTCGTACAGATCGCGGTACTCGGCGTCGCGACGTTCTTTGGCTACATGAAGATGAAGCCGTACTCAGCCGAGCGTTTCTTCTCGTTCCTGCATCCGAACAAGGATCTGCTCGCCAGCGGCTACCAGTTGCTCCAATCCAAGATCGGTCTGGGCGCTGGCGGTCTGACCGGCCTCGGCCTAGGCAACAGCCGGGAAAAGTTCGGACTGCTACCCAATCCGCACACCGATTTCATCTTCACCATCGTTGGTGAGGAACTGGGACTCATCGGGAGCCTCGTGGTGATCGGTCTGTTCATCTGGTTCCTCTTAGTCGCCACGCGCATCGCCAAACAGTGCACGAACGAGGTGTACCGCCTGCTCGTGGTGGGCGTGACGACCTGGATCGTGCTCGAAGCAATCATCAACATCGCTTCGGTGGTGGGCGGATGGGCCGTCACGGGAATCCCCTTGCCGTTTTTCTCTTACGGGGGTACGGCGCTCATCACGGAGCTCGCGGCAGTGGGCCTCTTGTACAACATTGCCCACGACACCAGTCATTCGGGTGAGGTGGAGATCCGCGCGCCGCGCATGGTCTCGCTGCGCGAATCCTACGAAGCGCGACCCGTGCGCGAGCACGCACGCCGAGCACCCAGCGGACCCCGACAGGTTCGTTGATGCCTGGCCCTATCGTCATCACCGGCGGGGGCACGGGAGGTCATATCTTTCCCATGCAGGCGATCAGCGACGCGCTGCAGGCGCGCGGCGTCGCGCCCACGGACTTGCGCTTCGTGGGAAGTCGTCGCGGCCAAGAGGCGGCGCTCTTAGGGACCGGCCCGGTGGCCTTGACCTTATTGCCCGGTCGGGGACTGCGCCGGTCAATGGCGCCCGGTGCGCTGGTGGCGAACTTCGGCGCGGTGCTGGGCCTCGTGAGCGCGGTCCTGCTCACGCTCGCCAAAGTTCGCCGCTGGCGACCTTCGGTGGTCGTTTCGGTGGGGGGTTACGCATCCTTCGCGGCGTCGCTCGCCGCGTACGTGTGGCGGCGTCCTCTCGTGCTCGTCGAACTCGACGCGGCGCCCGGCGCCGCACACCGAGTCTTTACGGCTTACGCCGCGAAGCGGTGCACGGCCTTTGCCACCGCCGAGCCGCGAACGGTGTTCACCGGCGCACCCCTGCGCGAGGCGCTCGTGGGTCTTGACCGCTCGAGCGAAGCCCGTCACGCCGCCTGTACCGCGATGACGCCGCCGCTCGACCCCTCGCGGGTGATCGTCGTGGTGATGACCGGCTCACTTGGTGCCACCCGCGTCAACCGGGCGACGAGTGAACTCGCGGCCCAGTGGAGCGACCGCCGCGACGTGGCCATTATGCACGTGAGCGGACGTCGTGATTTCGTCTCGGTCAAGTCCAACGTTCCAGAACTTCGCGGTCTCGACTACCGGGTCGTGGAATTCGGCGACATGGTCCAGTTGTGGCAACTGTGCGACGTCGCGGTATGTCGCAGCGGTGCGCTGACCGTCGCCGAGCTATGCGCGCTCGGCATACCCTCGGTGCTCGTGCCACTGCCCGGAGCGCCCGGTGACCATCAGACCAAGAACGCCCAGGTGCTCGTCGAACACGGTGCGGCGCTGGTGGTGGCCGACGCGAACTGTGATGCCTCGACGCTCGCGGCGCTCGTCGATGAGGTCACTCCATTAGCGACTCGTCAACGAATGAGCTCGGCGGCGAAGTCCCTCGGGCGCACCGACGCTGCGTCGAGGATCGCCCAAGTGGTGCTTGACGAGCGCGGTGGCTCGTGATGTTCAGCCCGGGCACCTTGGTGCACGTGGTGGGCGTCGGCGGAGCAGGCATGAGTGGGGTGGCGCTACTCCTGGTCGAAATGGGTTGTGCCGTCAGCGGTAGTGACGCGGCGGACTCACCGACGCTTCGTGGACTCGAAGAGGCGGGCGTGCGGGTCTTTCGCGGGCACGACGAGTCGCAGGTGCGCGGGGCGCAAGTCGTCCTCTGGTCGCCCGCGGTCTCGCAGGCCAATGTCGAACTCGCCGGCGCGCGCCGCAGAAGCGCACGATTGTTGAGTCGCGGCGAGTTCCTCGCCGAACTCTCCGCGAGCACGCGGGTCATCGGTCTGACCGGCACGCACGGCAAGACCACCGCGACGTCGATGATGGTGCACGTGAGCCGGGCCGCGGGACGCGACGACGCTCGCCTGTTGGGTGCCCCGGTGCTCGGGATCGGTGCGAACGGTCATTGGGCTGGGGGCGATCTGATTCTCGAGGTAGACGAGAGCTTCGGGTCATTCGCCGAACTCTCGCCCTTCGCCCTGGGGGTGCTCAACGTGGAGGCCGACCACCTTGACCACTACGGGACACTCGAGGACCTCGAGCGCGCCTTCACGGCGTTGGTCGAGCGGACGACTGGTCCGGTCGTCCTCTTCGACGAGCCCGGGACGCGTCGAGTCGCCCGCGCCGTGAAGCGTGGCGCGTGGGTCGTGGGTTTCGGCGACACGCCCTGGCACGTGAGTGAAGTGGGACTAGAACGTCGGGCCAGTTCTTTCACGTTGAGCGGTCCCGACGAGGCGTTTGACGTCGTGCTCGCGGTCACGGGCCGTCACAACGTGGCCAACGCGGCCGTCGTGGCGGTGCTAGCTCGTTCGCTCGGCATCGCCAGCGAGGCAGTCGTCGAGGGTCTCGCCCAGTTTCGGGGGGCGCCGCGTCGTTTCGAGTTCCTCGGCGCGTGGCGTGGGGTCGACGTGATTGAGGACTACGCGCACCTGCCGGGCGAAGTTCGCGCGACGATCGACGCGTGCATCGCGTCGGGCTACGAACGCATCGGCGTCGTCTTCCAGCCTCATCGCTACACGCGAACTGAGAAATTGGCGAGTGGGTTCAGCGACGCCTTCGAGGGCTCTTCGCTGCTGATCGTCACTGACGTCTACGGCGCCGGCGAGGCGAATCCCTCCGGCGTCACGGGTGAGTTGGTGGCGGCGGCGGTACGCACGAGCGCACCGAAGTTCGCGGTCGAGTACGCCGCCACGTTCGATGACGTCATCGAGCTGCTCAACGTCGCCGGCGAGCGACTCGACGTGTTGTTGTTGCTCGGTGCGGGCGACGTCGCCGAGGTCGCTTCGCGCTTACCCGGAGGCGTACGTCGATGAGCCTGCACGATCTCGTCGAACGCGGTGGTTCTCGGGTGCACGAGCACGCGGACCTGGGCGCGCGCACGACCTACCGAGTCGGTGGCTCGGTGCGAGCACTGGTCACGCTGAGTACGCACGCGGACCTCGACGATCTCGGTCCACTCATCTTTTCGAGTGCGTTGCCCACTGTGGTGATCGGGAATGGCTCGAACCTGCTGGTCGCCGAGGGCGAGCACGACATCATCGCGGTACAACTACGTGGGGAGTTCGCCACCCTGGTTTGGCACGACGAGCACGGCGCGGTCACCGTCGAGGCGGGCGCGGGATTCGATTTGCCGGTCGCGGCGCGACGCCTCGCGAGCGCGGGCGTCGTAGGATTCGAATGGGCCGTGGGTGTACCGGGATCGTTCGGCGGGGCCGTGTCAATGAACGCGGGTGGCCACGGTTCGGACATGGCGGCTTCGGTCACCCTCGTGCACACCTACGGGCCGGGCGGCGAGCGTCAGTGGCACCACGAGGAACTTGGTTTCGGGTATCGCCGCAGTGCGCTGGCCAGCAGCGAGATCGTCACCGACGTCACGCTTCGTCTCGCCCACGGTGACGCGACGAGTGCATTGGCGACCATCAAGGAGATCGTTCACTGGCGACGCGAGAACCAGCCCGGAGGTCAAAACGGGGGCAGTGTGTTTCGAAACCCCGAGGGCGACTTCGCCGGTCGGCTCATCGAGGCGGCGAACTGTAAAGGCCTGCGCCAGGCGAGTGCCGTGGTGAGTGACAAGCACGCGAATTTCATCTTGGTTGACCCGGGTGGCAGCGCGAACGACGTCTACGCGCTCATGGCGACGGTGCGAGAGCGCGTGCTCGCTTCGAGCGGCGTCGAATTGGTGAGCGAACACCGATTCGTGGGATTCGAGGACGACCGATGAGTCGGCGCGCGCCCGCGGCGGGTTCGCTCAAGGAGCACCCAGTTCGTCGCCCGGTATCGAGCGCCCCGACGCGCCGCGCCCCGTCGGGGCGCAAGCCGCGTCGATCGACTGCCGTGTGGCTCAGCGTCGGTCTGGCGGTTACCGTGCTCATTCTCGCCACCCAATGGGCGCTGCATTCATCGCTGCTTCGTGTCCAACACGTGACGCTCGTGGGCGAGCTGCACGAGAGCGCGAGCCAGGTGCTTATCGCGACGGGACTGGAGCAGCATCCAATGATGCTGAGTGTGTCGTCGGGGTCATTGAAGAGCGATCTCTCGGTGTTNNCGCCCCGTGGCGGTGGCCTACGACGCCCAGGGTCACTTGCGCTTCGTGAGCGCCCGGGGCCGTGATCTCGGGCCAGCGCCACTGGACGCGAACTACCCGACGCTCGTCTATCAAGACCCACTCGAAGCGACGTGGCCCTTCGAGCGTGCCGGGTTGAGCGCCGCGCAGGTGGCCGCAACGTTACCGGCAGCCTTTTCGTCCCAGGTGGACGAGATCGAGGTCGACGCGGCCGGAGCGGTCACGCTCAAGATGACTTCACCGGTGACCTTCGTGCTCGGCGAACCAACCGAGCTGCGCCAGAAGTTCGTAGCAATCGCCTCGGTGATCGCCCACAGCACCCTGCGCGCGGGTGATGTCGTCGACGTCAGCGTGCCCGACGAATTGGCAGTGAGTGGTCCGTCCCCGTCGTAGTAGGGGCATTTGACCAGTAAAGAAGGGCTGACTAGCCTTCGGGGACATTTGTTCGCGAAAAAAGTGACCCTGGCAGAGGGTGCGCAGTGCAAGATCAACTCAAGGGGAGTTCATGAGTCTGAACCAGAGCAACTACCACGCTGTGATCAAGGTAATCGGCGTGGGTGGGGGCGGTGTCAACGCCGTGAACAGAATGATCGCCGAAGGGCTGCGCAACATCGAGTTCATCGCCGCGAACACCGATGCCCAAGCCCTGTTGCTCAGTGAGGCTGACCTCAAGTTGGACATCGGGCGTCAACTCACGCGTGGCCTTGGTGCGGGCAGTGATCCCGAGATCGGCCGACAGGCCGCCGAGGATCACCGAGCCGAGATCGAGGACGCACTCACCGACACCGACATGGTCTTCATCACCGCGGGCGAAGGCGGTGGCACCGGAACGGGCGCCGCACCCGTGGTCGCCGAGATCGCTCGGTCACTCGGGGTGCTCACGATCGGTGTCGTCACTCGTCCGTTCTCCTTCGAGGGCAAGCGCCGCGCTACGCAAGCGGAGAAGGGCATCTCGATGCTGCGCGATAAGGTCGACACGCTTATCGTCATTCCTAACGACCGACTGCTCTCGGTGACCGCGGCGGACACCTCGATGCTTGACGCCTTCAAAATCGCTGACGACGTGCTGCTCTCGGCCGTTCGCGGCGTAACTGACCTCATCACCGTGCCCGGACTCATCAACACCGACTTCGCCGACGTCAACACGATTCTTCGCAACGCCGGGACGGCGATCATGGGCGTGGGAACGTCGACAGGCGAGGGGCGAGCGGTCAACGCCGCGCGCGCGGCGATCACGTCGCCACTGCTCGAGGCGTCGATCGACGGTGCTCGCGGCATCCTGATGAACATCGTTGGTGGACCAGGGGTCACGCTCAGTGAGATCACTGACGCCGC
Source organism: Acidimicrobiaceae bacterium (assembly GCA_003160115.1). Lineage (GTDB taxonomy): Bacteria > Actinomycetota > Acidimicrobiia > Acidimicrobiales > RAAP-2 > RAAP-2. Next base: position 91,624 of record PLQL01000031.1, on the reverse strand, counting down.
CAACATCATCCATTCGGTTGCGCACCCCGACGCGAACATCATCTTTGGCAGTGTCATTGACCAGTCGATCGGTGAAGCAGTGCGGGTCACCGTGATTGCGGCGGGATTCGACAACACCGGTGCGCTCAGGACCGCGCCAATGACCACCAGCGAGCCGGTCTTTACCGAAGGTCCGCGAAGCGACATCTTCACCAACACCACCAACGATGACTTCTTTGACGTCGGTGGCGATGACGACCTACCCAGCTTCCTTCGCTAAGGACCCGCTCGTCGCGCGCGTCGCGGCCAATCTGGCCCTGGTACGAGCGCGGATCGGCGCGAGTGCTCCCGATCCCGAGCGCGTGCGCGTCGTCGCGGTAACCAAGACCTTCGGGCTCGAGGCGGTGCTGGCGGCCGCCGCCGTGGGCCTGGGCGACGTGGGCGAGAACTACGTCGACGAACTCGAGTCCAAGCGGGCCCAAGCCGGTGCGACGCCCCTTCGCTGGCACTACCTCGGGGCACTGCAGACCAACAAGATCGCTCGGGTCTGCGAGTGCGCCGACGTCATCTGTGGGGTGTCGCGGCTGCGCGAACTTGAGCGCATCGCGGCGTGTGAGGCTCGTGCGACGCTCTACCTCCAGGTCGATTTTACCGGCGCCGCGGGTCGCAACGGCGCGCCGGCGAGCGAGATCGAAGGACTCGCCCTTCGGGCCCGTTCCCTCGGGTTGGACGTGCGCGGATTGATGTGCGTCGCCGCACCGGGCGACTTCGCTGCTCGCGCCGCCTTCTCGAGCACCGCGCGTCTCGCCGACGAGCTCGGGCTGGTCGAGCGTTCGATGGGCATGACCGAGGACCTAGAGATCGCTTGTGAACTTGGTAGCACCGAAGTACGCGTGGGTCGCGCCCTTTTCGGACCACGGGTGTCACCGGGCACGCTCGCCTAACATGGTCCTGGGCGGGATTGCCGCGAGGAGATGTAGATGAAAGACAAGATGCGCCGGGCATTGGGCTTTCTTGGGCTCATCGAGGACGAATACGGCGAGTACACGCCGACTAACGCGCCACGTCCCTTCGCCGATCAGGACCCCGTCGACGACGAACTCGAATGGACTAGACCCGCGCCCTCGGGCGCGCGCACGTTCCCCACGACCAACGCTGCGCCGGTCGCGCGCGTGAGCTCGAACCCTGGCGTGTCGCTCGCGCGACCGACGCCTATCTCCGTGCTGGAACCGAGCGCCCAGGCGCCGAGGCTTCGCCCCATGCCCAGTGGCGTGCGCTCGGTGAGCCCGTTCTCCCAGGACCGCGACGTGGCGATCTTCGCGCCGACGAACTACAACGAATCGCGACGTATCACCGACCTGCTCCGATCGAATCGGGCCGTCGTGCTGCTCGTCAGTGACGTCGATCCGGGTGTCGCGCGGCGCCTCGTGGACTTCGCCTCAGGCACCGCCTACGCGCTCAACGCGAAGATGGAAATCCTTGAGAAGGGTTCGGTGTACCTGATCAGTCCCCAGGGCACCCACGTCAGTCCCGAAGCCCGCGAACGACTGCGCGCGACGAACTACCAGTCGACTGGCTCGTAGTGGGCTATGTCAGGGAGCTGATTAGCCTCTACATCTGGGTGCTGATCATTTCGGCGCTGCTGAGCTGGTTCCCCACGACGACGCCCAACGGTGCGCTGGCGGGCACCAAGCGGCTCTTGGCTCGCCTCACTGAGCCAGTCCTGGGTCCGCTGCGTTCGATCATGCCGCGACTGCACGTCGGGGGAGTCGGCGTCGACTTCTCGGTGATGATCGCGGTGATCATCCTGCTCATCATTGAGCGGATCATCTAGCCAATGGCCCCCGTGTGACGCGGGCGGTAGGGTGGCTGCATGGATAGCACGGATAATCCTTTTTCTGCACTCGACGCCATCGACACGGTGGCTTTCAAGGTCGGCCTCAAAGGCTACAACGTCGACGAGGTCGACGAGTTCCTCGAACGCGTCTCGTCCGAGGCCCGTCAACTGAAGGACCAACTTCACCAGTTGCGCTTGCAACTGCGTCAGGCGAGTGAGCGGATCGGTCAACTCCAAGGCGGAGGCGCGGCCTCGGTGACCGGACCGGTGCCGGTCACCTCGTCGCCCGCTCCCGCGTCGGCACCAGCACCTCGATTCGCCGCCACGGGCGGCGCCGAGCAGGTCACCTCGATGATCGCGATGGCCCAAAAGTTCATCGAACAGGCTCAGCAAGAGGCCGAGGTGAAGGCGCGTGAAATGACCTCGGTCGCCCAAGAACGCGCCCGCGAAATTGTCGCCGAGGCTCGTAGCCGCGCCGAGGACGAGGTGAACCGCCTCAACGGGCTCAAACAGCGCCTCAGCGAGGACGTGGACACCCTGTCGCGCCAGCTCGAGTCCGAGCGGACCCGTCTGGCGGCCGTGCTCGCGGAGTTCTCGCGCTGGCTCGAAAGTTCCCTGCACGTGGGGGGAACCCGCCCCGCTTCGTCGTCCCCTTCGAGCGCTGCGCCGGCGTCGCGTCCCGCGCCCGCGCCCGCGCCCAACGTTGAAACCGTCCGGCCAGCGACCCCTCCGCCGGCCCCCGCGCCGGCATCGCACCAGCAAACTATTGGCCAGGTGCTCAACTTCGAACAGTCCCCGCGCGACGAACGTCTCTAAGCGGGTCGCTGGCTGGTATGGTCAGCGCGCACTGATTCAACGCACTACGAGGAGTTCAAAATGCCGCTAACCGCCCCCAAAGCCCACAAGGCCGCCAAAAAGAAGGCGGTGGCCAAGAAGCCGGCGGCCCCGAAGAGCTCGGCGAAGAAGGTCTCCGCGAAGCCGGCTGCGACGAAGAAGAGGGCCAAAAAGGCCACCTCGGCCAAGCCGGTGAAGAAGTCAGCACCGAAGAAGTCAGCACCGAAGACGTCACCCGCGAAGAAGGCCGCGGCCAAGAAAGCTCCGACCCTCACCCCGGCCCAGAGGGCCCTCGCCCAGAAAAAAGCCGCCGCCGCCAAGGCCAAGGCCATCGCGACCGCCAAAGCCACGAAGGAACGCGAAGCCAAGGCCAAGGCCACCGCCAAGGCCAAAGCCGCCGCCGCCAAGGCCAAGGCCATCGCGACCGCCAAAGCCACGAAGGAACGCGAAGCCAAGGCCAAGGCCGCCGCCAAGGAGAAGGAGATCCAGCGCAAGGCGCGCGAGAAGGCGGCCGCCGAAGCGAAAAAGCAGCGCGAGATCGAAGCGAAGCGCAAGGCCATCGAGGCCGAGAAGGCGCGCAAGCTACGCGAGATCGAACGTCGTAACCTCGAAGAGCTTCGACGTCAGGAACGGCGCGACGCCGAAGAGCGAAAGCGCCTCGAGGCGCTCGAACGCAAGATGCACTCCAAGCCCTATGGCAACGAACCCGCGTTCCTCGCCGAACTGCGTGATCTGCTGCTCGAGACCCGCGAGGCCACGAACGCCCAGATCGCCGTCAGTGAGTCCGAGGCGAACGAGATGCTGGTCGACCGCGAGCGGCTCGAATACGACGACGAGGACGGTAGCAGCGTCGCGTCGGACATCCAGCGCGACCAGTTGAAGGACTTCGCTTCGGCGCTTCGGCTCAAGATCGACGAGATCGACGTGGCGCTCTCGCGAATCGACGACGGAAGTTACGGGCGCTGCGACGAGTGCTACGAGCCGATCTCTAAGGCTCGACTCCTCGCGCAGCTACCCGTCTTTACGTGTGTGTCGTGCCGCGCAAGCGTCTAAGGTTCGACCTCAATCTCACCGTGGCGGTGATCGCCCTCGTCGTGACCGCGATTGACGCGCTCACCAAGGCGTGGGCGCGTCACGCGCTGGCGACCCACGCGGTTCACGTGGTGGGTGCACTGTGGCTGCGCCTCCGGTACAACTCGGGCATCTCTTTTTCCATCAACCATTCGGGTCCGTTGCTCACGAGTATCGTGACCGTCGTCGTGGCTCTGGTCGTGTTCGCCATTGGCCTCCAGGCGGCGCAGGGTTGGCCCGCCGCGGGTTTCGGGCTGCTGATCGGCGGAGGTGTCGCCAACGTCGTGGACCGGCTCGCCGCACAACCCCATCAGGTCACCGACTTCGTCGCGGTCGGCTCGTTGCCGGTCTTTAACCTGGCCGACGCCGCTATCACGGCGGGCTTCGTCGTCCTTATCATCGCCGCCGTGCGTGGTGATCGGTTGTTGGTCCCTTGAGCGACGTTTCGGACGTTGACGCCTTCGACGGCGAGGTACTCGACCTGGTGGTGCCAGTCACACTCGACGCGATTCGCGTCGATCGCGTGTTGTCGATGCTGACTGGCTTGTCGCGCTCGGAGACGAGCGCCATGCTGTCGAGCGGGGCGGTGACGCTTAATGACAAAGTAGTCGTGAAGGCTTCGCTGAACGTCGAGGTTGGTCAGCATCTGGTCGCGGTCTTGCCCGCGCCCGACAGCGGCGAAGTCGAACCCGACGACAGCGTGGTCGTGGACGTCGTGCTCGATGACGAGGATTTCTGCGTGGTCAATAAGGCCCCGGGCCAGGTCGTGCATCCCGGGGCCGGCCAGCGTACCGGCACGCTCGTCGCGGGACTGCTGGCGCGCTACCCCCAGATGCGCGAACTCGCGGCCAGCGGGCTCTGTGACCCCCTGCGACCAGGTATCGTGCATCGTTTGGACAAGGGCACGTCGGGCGTCCTCGTGGTCGCCAAGACCCCCGAGGGGTTCGTCAACCTGAGCGCCCAATTGGCCGAGCGACTGATGGAACGTACCTACCTCGGCATGGTCGAGGGTCACGTCGCCGAGGAGCACGGGGTCGTGGACGCGCCCATCGGACGTTCGACGCGCACGCCGACGATGATGGCGGTGCGCGCCGACGGTCGTCCCGCGCGTACCGGCTACGACGTCATCACGCGCATCGCCAAGCCCAATGCCATGACGCTGTTGCGCCTCAACCTTGACACCGGACGAACGCATCAGATTCGCGTGCACATGGCGACCATTGGTCACCCGGTGGTGAACGACGCCCGCTACGGGCACCGTCGCGAACGGCGACTAGCCGAAGGTCGTTTTTTCTTGCACTCGACCACGCTCGCCTTCTCGCATCCACGCAGCGACGAGTGGATCGTCGTGCACGTGCCCCTGCCCGAGGACCTGATGGTGCTGGTACCCGAAGGGACTGAGCTCTAGGCGATCGCGCGAGTGGCGAGCACGGCGCTGTCGATTCGTAGTGCTTCGAGCGCCTCTTCTTCGGCGCGACGCACTCGACGGACGCCGATGTCCATCTTGGTCGCCGTGGCCTGCAGCGACAGCGGCGTGGCCCCGTTTAGACCAAAGCGAAGCGTCAGTACTTCGCGCTGTAGTTCGGTGAGCTTTTCGAGGGCGCCGTGCAACTGCTCGTCCATCATGGTCTGTTCGATGTCGCCAACCCAGTCGTGCTGACTGGGCGCCACCAGGTCGCCCAAGGTCGTGGCCGAGTCCGAGGACGCGGGCTGATCGAGGCTGGCGGTGACGCCGGCCAGGCCGTGCAGGTTCTGGCGCTCGGCCTTAGACATGCCCGTCGCTTCGGTGAGCTCGTCGTCGGTGGGTTTGCGCGCGAAGATCGACGTCAATTCGGCGGTCGTCGCCTCAAGGCGCTGCAATTGCTCACCCACTTCGAGGGGGATGCGGATCGTGCGTCCGTGCTGTTGGACGGCTCGCTGGAGCGCTTGACGAATCCACCAGGTGGCGTAGGTCGAGAACTTGAAACCGCGCTCCCAGTCGAATTTCTCGACGGCGCGCAACAGGCCGAAGGTGCCCTCCTGGACCAGGTCGACCATCTCGACGCCACGGTCCTGGTAGCGGCGCGCCCAGTGCAGCACCAGGCGCAGGTTCGCGGCGACCATCTGCTTCTTAGCTTCTTCGTCGCCGGCGGTGACGCGCTTGGCGAGTTCGACCTGTTCGTCGTAATTGGGCATCGGGTAGCGATCGAGGTCGCGCATCAAGAGGCCCAGCATGTCGTTGGTGTTGACAGATGAACGGCGGGGGGTGGTGTTCATACAATCTCCTTAGTGTGAAACTTGTTATTCGTAGCGCTGGGGGCCGTGTATTTCTCCTATCGACGCCTAACTAATTTACCACGAGGTAAAGGCTACTTCAAGCCTTTAAAGTCAACCTAAAACAGGGATAAATGTTCTAGGCGCTGTGCGTGCGTTGGACCGGTCGGCCACCGCGCGCTTGTGTAACCATGTCGGCCAGGGTGTAACTCGCCAGGTGCTCGCGCATGTGGTTACCCACGTCCGACCAGACTGCCAGCAAGACGCACTGTCCTTCATGGTCACAAGCCCCGTCACGGTGGGGTTCGCCGAAATCACCCGCGACGATCGGTCCATCCACCGCAGCGACGATTTCGGCCAGGGTGATGGCCTCGGCATTGCGAGCCAGGACGTAACCCCCGCCCACGCCCCGTTTTGAGCGCACCAGCCCTACGCCCTTCAAACTCAGGAGGATTTGCTCCAGGTAGGGCTGAGGCAGTCCGGTGCGCTCGGCGAGGTCGCGAACCGACGTGGGTGTTAAGAGGTCGTCGCGCAGCGCCAGGCTGAGTAAAGCCCGGCTCGCGTAATCCCCGCGCGTGGAAACTCTCATGAGACGAGTCTACCGGGGGGGTGTGTCAGGTCAACGGTCACGCCACTCCAATTGTCTGGCACACTGCAGGGGTGGAACAAGAGCCGAATGAGCAGGTGCCCGTTAACCCCGACCAGGTGATGGGTCCGGGTGAGCAAGATGCCAACGCGTCCAAGGAGGACGAGTCGACGGACTTCATCAGCCAGCCAGCCAAGGTCATGCGCATTGGCTCGATGGTCAAATCCTTGCTCGATGAGGCTCGTAGCGCGCCGCTCGACGAGGCGGGCCGGGCTCGGTTACGCGAGATCTACCAGATCTCGATAACCGAACTCTCGGGGGCGTTGTCGCCCGACCTCGGAAGCGAGCTCGCCCGGATGGCCCCGCCCTTCGGTTCGGACCTACCGAGCGAGTCCGAGTTGCGCATCGCTCAGGCCCAATTGGTGGGTTGGCTCGAGGGACTCTTTCACGGTATCCAGGCGTCGCTCTTCGCCCAGCAGGCCGCCGCCGCGGCGCAGTTGGAGAAGATGCGTGACCGCTCGCTCAACCCGGCCAGTCCCGAGCCGCGCGCAGGCACCTACCTCTAGGCGGTCCTGGTGGGGGCCCGCCGTTTGGCGGTATCCTCCAAATGCCACCCATGTAATTTGGTCGCGCGGTCGAAAGGATGAGATCAGCTGATGGCTGAGAGTTTCGTGCACCTGCACAACCACACCGAGTACTCGATGCTCGATGGTGCGGCGCGCGTTGACGAGATGGTGCTCACGGCGAAGGCCGACGGGCAAAGAGCGATCGGCATCACCGATCACGGTAATCTCTACGGCGTCATCGACTTTTACGAGACGTGTCGCAAGTACGACATCACGCCGATCATCGGTCTCGAGGCGTACATGGCGGCCAACTCTCGTTTCGATCGTCCCCCTCGGCGCGGCAAGATGGACGACACCGGGGGAGAGACCGAGGGTGGTCAAAAGCTCTACCACCACTTGACCCTGCTCGCGGCGTCCAACGAGGGTTACGCGAACCTTCGCGCACTGGCCTCCATGGCGTTCCTCGAGGGTTATTACTACAAGCCTCGCCTCGACTGGGAGTTGCTCGAGCGCTACGCGAAGGGACTCATCGCGACGTCGGGTTGTCTCGGCGGAGTGGTGCTGCAGGCGCTGCTCCAGGACAACTACCAAAAGGCGCTCGAACTCGCCAGTCGACTCCAGAGCATCTTCGGCACCGAGAACTTCTTCATCGAGATGCAAGATCACGGCATCCCCGAGCAACTGCGCACGAATCCTCAGTTGCTGCAGATCGCCAAGGATCTTCGTGCCCCGTTGCTCGCGACCAACGACCTGCACTACGTGCACCACGCCGATCACGAGATGCACGACGCGTTGTTGTGCATCGGCACGGGCTCGCTGGTCGCGGACCCGAACCGATTCCGCTTTCAGAGCGACCAGCACTATTTGAAGTCCGCGGCTGAGATGCGCTATCTCTTCCATGACATCCCCGAGGCGTGCGACAACACCTTGCTCGTCGCCGAACGCGCCAACGTGACCATCGAGTTCGATAACGACGCGCTGCCGCAGTTCCCGATCCCCGAGGAGTTCCGGGGTGATACGCACAAAGATGGTGCCGACCGCTTGCTACGCGAACTCAGTTACCGTGGCGCGTACGAGCGTTACGGCGAGCAGCTTTCCACAGAAGTTCGCGAGCGGATCGAGTACGAGTTGCGCGTCGTCGCGGACATGGGATTCTCGGACTACTTCCTCGTGGTCTGGGACCTCATCCGACATGCTCGTGACCAGGGTATTCGAGTGGGTCCCGGTCGCGGCTCGGCGGCGGGGTGCTGCATTGCGTACTGCCTACGCATTGTCGACCTCGACCCGATTCACTACGGGTTGATCTTCGAGCGCTTCCTCAATCCGGGGCGCAAGCAGATGCCCGACATCGACATGGACTTCGACGAGCGCTNNGACAAGATCGCCAAGGCCATGCCGCCGTTGGTGATGGGCCAGGACTTGCCCCTCGAAGCCTGCTTCACGCGAATGGCGGGTTACGAGGCTCGTTACGCGGAGGCGTCGGAGCTTCGCACACTCTATGACACCGACGACGACGTCAAGCACGTCATCGACGTGGCCAAGGGCTTCGTCGACAAGCGCCGCCAGGACGGTATCCACGCCGCGGCCGTCGTGATCACGAAAGGTCCGGTGCTCGATTACGTGCCCGTGCAGCGCAAGAGCGGACCCAACGGCTCATCCGAGGACGCGCCCATCGTCACCCAGTACGAGGCGACGGCGATCGAGAAGCTCGGTCTCTTGAAGATGGACTTTCTCGGACTGCGCAACTTGGCGATCATCGAACGAACGCTCGAACACATCAAGCGACGTCACGGCACCGACGTCGACATTGACCACGTGGCGCTCGACGACGAGAAGGTCTACGAGATGCTGCGCCGTGGCGATTCGATCGGCGTCTTCCAACTCGAGGGCGACAAGATGCGTCAACTCCTGCGCCGTCTGGCGCCCACGAGTTTTGACGACATTGCCGCCGTCAATGCGCTCTACCGACCTGGTCCCTTGAGCGAGAACGTGCACAACGACTACGCCGATCGAAAGAATCACCGCCAGAGCGTGAGCTACGACCACGACGACCTTGAAGAGATTCTGGGTGAGACCTACGGGCTGATGATCTATCAGGAGGACATCATGCGCGTGGCGACCAAGATCGCCGGTTTCTCGATGACCCAGGCGGACGACTTGCGCAAGGCCTGCTCCAAGAAGATTCGCGAGATGATCCAGGCCCAGCGCGCGAAGTTCGTGGAGGGTTCGGAGCATGAGGGCTACGGGCGCGAACTCGGCGAGACGATCTTCAACAAGATCGAACCTTTCGCCGACTACGCCTTTAACAAGAGCCACGCCTACGGCTACGCCCTGCTCGGCTACCAGGACGCGTGGCTGAAGGTGAACTACCCGGTCGAGTACATGGCGGCGTTGCTCACCTCATTTCGCGACGACAAGGACAAGGCCTCGTTGTACCTCAACGAGGCACGCCAGATGGGCATTCAGGTCGGGGTGCCCGACGTCAACGAATCCTTCGCCGAATACACCCCGAGCACGAGTAAGGACAAGGCGATCCTGTTCGGCATGGCGGCGGTGCGCAACGTGGGTGATTCCCTCGTGGAGAAGATCGTCAGTGAACGCGAGGCGAACGGTCACTACGCCACGATTTACGACTTCGTGCGCCGGGTGGACCCCGCAGTACTGAATCGGCGTTCAATGGAGTCACTCATCAAGGCGGGTGCCTTTGACTCGCTTGGCGTGTGCCGCCTCGGTTTCTTGTTAAAGGTCGACGAGATCATTGACGTGACCCTCAGTCGTCGCAAGGACCTGGCGCTGGGGATCTCGACGCTATTCGCCGCGCTGGCGGGCGAGGGCGGTGACGACTGGGAGGGAACCGAGATCGAAGTCTCGGACATCGAGTTCGAAAAGCCCGTCAAACTCGATTTCGAACGCGAGATGCTCGGTACCTATATTTCGGATCATCCGCTGCGTGAATTCGAGTCGGCGCTGGCGGCCAAGTCCGATGGATCGGTCCTCTCCATCATCGAGCGAGGAGAGGAACTCGCGCGAACGAGCAAGATGGTCACGGTCGGGGGGATCCTCGCCGAGGTCCAGATCCGTACCACGAAAGCGGGCCAGCAATACGCGCGCACCGTCCTCGAAGATCTCGGCGGGTCGCTCGAAGTCAACTTCTCCGCGAGAAACTTCGAGCGCTGCAGCGGTTTCTTGACTAAGGACAACATCGTTCTCATGAAGATCCGGGTGGACAATCGTGACGAAGAACTGCGCTTCAGCGCCTTCGAGGTCGAATTGCTGCGGGTGCCCAAAGGCGTTGACGAACTGCGACTCACGCTTCGCCCCGAGGACCTGACGTCGTCGTCGATTGGTGTCCTACGCGACATCCTCAGTCGTTATCCCGGCACGTCGCCTGTGATCGTCGAGACGGGCGTAGGGGGCAAAGCCTTCAAACTGGGACCAGAGTTCAATGTGAACATCCCCAACGTGGTGGGAGATCTCCGTTCGGAATTTGGTCGAAACGTGATTAAGGCCTAATCGGTCCGAGGGGGTCGCGAACTCCCGTAGAATGGCTTCCTATGGCCATGAACGTAACCACGAAGGACACCACCGCTCTCAGCGACGCCGAATTGGCCGAAATGGCTGATCTGTGCGTCGACCGCGAACCCAACTTCGACATCGGTTTCTTGTCCAAGCAACGCGAGGACTGGGTCCTGGTGACCCAGGCGCGCGAGGGCGCGAAGCTTCGCGGCTACTCGTTCAGCACGCTCGAGCGCATTGGTGGCACGCCGTCGCTGCTCGTGGGACTGTTGCTCGTGGACCGCAACGCCAAGTCCGACCAGACGCTCAAGACCATCCTGCACGACCAGTTCCGGCGCGCATTGTTGGCTTTTCCCGACGAGGACGTATTGCTCGGATCACGACTGACGTCGCCAGACGGCTTTCGTGCCTTCGCCGGACTCGAGGACGTGGTGCCGCGACTCGGTTACAAGCCCACGGGCGAGGACCGTGCGTGGGGGCGCCGCCTCGCGAAGCGTTTCGGTTCCGAGAAGTCGATCGACGACCAAACGTTCATCATGACGGTCGCACCTGGACCCGTTGGGGGCGTTGATTACTGCGCCGCCAAGGGGGCTGTTCCCGAGGGCGTCGAGACGTTCTTCAAGGGTCTAAAGCCCGAGAAGGGTCAACGGCTCATCGTCTTTGGTTGGGCAATGGCCGAGTCGCTTGCTTCGAACAAACTCCCCAAGTAGCAGCGCCGCCTCAACCGCGCGGTAGCAAGCCCGTGCAACTCTTGTAGCAGTGCCCGTCGATGGGCTGAGAGAGCGTCGTAAGCACGTAGGTCGGGCGAAAACCTAGCGTCGCGGCCAAGTCCTTTCCCGACAACGACGATCGTCGCGTGGCCTCCATCGTGCGAATGGCGTGGGCGTCCTCACACAAGAGCCACACGTCGTCGCCGAACCAGCCAAAACGAACCCACGTCGAGCCATCGTCGTGTCGGCGCAGTAGTTGAGGTCCGCGATCGGCCGCGATCAAGGCCACGCTCGGACGCTCGCCAAGAAACTCCCAGTACGGTGCGCTCGGTCCGCGAAATCCGAAGAGGGGTCCGTCGGCGGGGCTGGCGAGCGTCTGGAGCCAGTGCCGTACGCGCCGCCCGTGATACGTGCCTAGGCGTCGCGGCAGATCCTGGAGCGTCACGGCTTCGGGCTGGGCGAGGTCGGTGCGTTCGATGTCGTAAGCGAGTTCACCCTCGACGACGTCAAAGGCGGCGAGGTCGGTCTCGACCTCCTCGGGCCACGGGATGCGCCANNGTCGCGCCCTCAGTGAGGTCGACCACCGTGCGTTGAGGCATCCTTCTCACGAGTTTCTTGAGAGCCCTCGCGGACGGGTCCCGGTTGAACAGGGCCATCAGTCCAGCACCTCGGCGAGCCGCGCGTCGAGTTCGATCACGGTGCTTGCGGGCAGTCGACAGACGCCGCGTCGACAGACGTAGGCGAGGCCGGCGCTTCGACCCTCGAACAGCGCTGAGGGACCGTCACCGGTGACGAGGACGGCGTGGGACATAGACAACGATCGTACGTGCTCACTGAGTTCGTTCGAGGCGCCGGGCACGACCACTTCGATGCCGTCGGTCGCAAAGCCAGCCGCGAGCACGAGATCGACGACCGCCTTCGGGTGCGCCACGAGCAGGGGGGCCGCCACGGCGACGAGGCGTTGGGCGACCACGAGAAACGGGTCCTCGCCACTGCACAGGGCCAGGCGAGCGAGAGCACGCGTCCCCACGGCGTGCGCCGAGGGCGTGGCCCCGTCGAAGATCTCCTTGGGTCGCACCGGCAGGTCCGCGGCGAGGTCGCTCTGGGAGAAGAGCCCCCGTCCCTGTTCGGGCGACTGGGCACTTGGCACTTCACCGTCCCAGAAGTGTTCGACCAGGTACCTTGCCAGCGCGGTCGCGGTTAGGAGAAACGTGTGATCACCCGTGAGTTCGAAGGCGTCGACGTTCGCGTCCAGTAACCAGCCCACGTCACTCGCCGTGGCGTAGGAGTTACGGCGCTCGGTGCGCCACCAGACGCCGTTTCGCCAGTGGGTTCGCGCAAGCGTCGTCAAGAGGTCACGGCCGATTCCTTCGAGTTGTCGGTCACCGCTGCGCAGCAAGGCCGACGCGAACATTGCATTCCATTCGAGAATGATCTTCTCGTCGCGCGCAGGCTGGGCACGACGGGCGCGAGCCTCACGCAATGCCTCGAGCGACGAGCTTAAGGCTGGAGGAGTGGCGAAGGGCTGACCGTCTTCGAGTCGTGGAATCGATCGACCTTCGAAGAGACCCGGTGAGGTGATGCGGTAGCGCGCGAGCACGTCGCCACTGTGACCACCGAGCCCAGCGGCATCGAGTGCTTGGTGGACTTCGTCGACGGTCCACGTGACGTGGGAGCCCTCGACGCCGTCCGCATCCGCGTCGAGTGACGACGCGAAGCCCCCATTTACCCCGAGGTCGCGCACGACGAAGCGAAGAGTATCGAGCGCGACCTCACGCCACTGAGGGAATTCAGGTCGGGCCTGATACGCGCGCAAGTAGGTCCGAGCGAGCAAGGCCTGGTCACTCAGCATCTTCTCAAAGTGAGGCACGTGCCACTTCGCGTCTACGCTGTAGCGCGCGAAGCCTCCGCGCACGTGGTCGTAGATTCCCCCGCGCGACATCGCCTCGAGTGTTCGTTCGACGCAGTATCGACTTCGGGAGTCTGTGGCGTCGATCAGGGCTTCGATGAAGCTGGGACGCGGGAACTTCGGTGCGCCGCCAAAGCCGCCGAGTTCATCGAATTGGGCACGTAAGTCCTCACCTAGGAGCGCCCTCGCCGCCGACAGGTCGAAGTGCGGGTTCTCTGTCGCGAGGTGGTCGATGAAGGAGACCTCGCGAGCCGACGCCCGGCTCAGCTCTGCGGCCTGTTCGTCGACGACCGCGCGTTGGGTGGTCCAGGCGTCGTGCATCGCCGCCAGGAGCCGCTTGAAGCCGACCTGGCCGTGGCGGTCCTCGGGTGGGTAGTACGTGCCGGCCATGAATGGTCGTGCCTCGGGAGTGAGAAAGACCGACATCGGCCAACCACCTTGCCCAGTGACCGCTTGGGTCGCCGCCATGTACAAGGCGTCGACGTCCGGACGCTCCTCGCGGTCCACCTTGATCGCGACGAACCAGTCGTTGAGCAAACGAGCGACCTCGGGGTTCTCGAAGGACTCGTGGGCCATGACGTGACACCAGTGACACGAGGCGTAGCCGATGGAAAGAAAGATCGGACGATCGAGTTCGACGGCGCGCGCGAAGGCGTCTGGTCCCCACGACCACCAGTCAACGGGGTTGTCGGCGTGCTGGCGCAGATACGGCGAGCCGATCTCGTCCTTATTCTCTCGCAGTAGTGGCACTGGGCCGTCCGATCATCGCGACGACTCAACGCGGTTCGTCAGTTCGTCACCACGAAAGTACCGTGCGCCGGGATGGTTGGAACCGCTGGCTCTGGTGTCAGTTCTGGGGCGCGATTTGGCGCGCCAACCACTGATTGCGACGGATCGCCAATACCACTTCGTCGGTCCACTCACCCTTGACGAATTCATTCTCGATCAAGTGCGCCTCGCGTTGGAGTCCGACCTTCTCCAAGGCGCGGATGGAGGCGGAATTTCTTCCGTCACAGCGGCCAAATATGCGATGCAGATTGAAATCACTGAAGCCGATCTCGAGTAGTTCGGCGTAGGTCTCGACCGCGAGACCTTGACCCTGGAAATCTGGGTGCAGGGATCCGCCGATTTCGCCCTGACGGTGTTGGTCGGCGGTCCAACGAAGCATGAAGTCACCGACGAGCCGGTTCGTGTCACGCAGCACCACTGCGACGGGCATGACGTTCTTGTCAATGATCTCGCGCGGTCGATTTAGTTTCGCTTCGAGCACTGAGCGCATCTGATCCTTGTTCTTTGGTTCCGAGTACAGATAGCGATTGACGTCTTCGCGCGAGTACAGCGAGGTGAGCCCGTCCAGGTCGGACGCCTCGTACTCGCGCAGCGTCAATCGGCTGGTCTGGCGAGGAGTGTTGAGCTGAGCCACGGTTCCCTGTTTAGTTCGCTCGGTGATGCGTTCACCAGCGTTGCCGGGTTCAGACGTGTCGTCCCGTGAAATTGAGAAACCGGGTCTGGGCGCTGGCGCCCGGTGCTGGTTCGAGTGCGGGGCCGTAATTGCCTGATCCGCGCAGTGCGTCACTTACTGGCTCGAGAGCTTCGTGGGCGTAGGCGACGGCGAGGGCATTGAGCGTCTCGTCTTGTTCAGTGGCGCGCGCGAGGTCCCAGTTATGACACAGGGTGTCAAAAGTGAGGAGCCCTTCGACCAAGGAAGCGAAGTTCTGGTCACGGCCCATTCCCGAGACCAAGCGCGAAGCGAGAGCGGGGTCGTCTCTCGCCTCGAGCACGCGACCACTCACCGCGCGCCACGCCTCGACGACGTCGTCGCTTTCTGAGACTTCGTGAAAGGGGGACCGGTGCAGCATCGAGAGCGCCCTTCGGTGGGTCTCGATCACGTGACAGGACAACTGGCGTGTCGTCCACTCGTCACACGGCGTTGGCAGCACCCACTGGTCAATGGCCACACCGAGCAACACTCGCTCGAAGTCACCGGCGACGGCGTCGTAGTGGCCATGGTTCGTCGGCATGGGTCGATGTTAGAAGTCTGACGGGCTCAAGACAGAGTGGTGAACGCGTTGGCTACGCTCGTTGCGAGAGACGACCACACGAAGGAGAGGAATGGCTAAGGCTCTTCGTTGGGGAATCTTGAGTACGGGCGGTATCGCACGAACATTTACGAAGGACCTTGCTCACGTCGACGAGGGCGTGGCCGTCGCGGTCGGTTCGCGGTCGTTCGATTCGGCGAACGCCTTCGCCGATGAGTTCGACATTCCCCATCGATATGGTTCCTACGAAGAACTCGTGGGCGATCCGGACGTCGACGCGATCTACGTCGGTACGCCCCATCCGATGCACCACGACAACGCAATCCTGGCGCTTGAGCACGGCAAACACGTCTTGGTTGAGAAAGCATTCACCGTGACCGCCGCCGAAGCCCGCGAAGTGGTTGACGTGGCGAGGCGCAAGGGTCTCTTCGCCATGGAGGCGATGTGGACTCGGTTCTTGCCCTCCGTGGTGGCGATACGCGAGCTCATCGCGCGAGGTGAATTGGGCGAGATTGTCAGCGTTGAGGCCGACCACGGACAGTGGTTTGATCCGGACCCCTCGTTTCGCCTCTTCGCTCCTGAACTGGGAGGTGGTGCACTGCTGGACCTCGGGGTCTATCCCGTGTCCTTCGCCTCGATGATCCTGGGTAGTCCGAACCGAATCGTTGCCCTCTGGGACCCGGCCTTCACAGGAGTCGACGCTCAGACCTCGATGCTCTTCGGCTACGAAAGTGGCGCCCAGGCGATCCTCACGTGCACTTTGCGGGCACGCAGCGCGACGCGGGCTTGCGTCACGGGTGAGCAAGCGCGCATCGAGATCGACGGCAGTTTCTATTCGGCGACGGCTTTCAGCTTGATCGACCGCGACGGGGCGATCCGGCGTTTCGACTTTCCGCGCGAGGGGAGGGGATTACTGTACGAGACCCAAGAGGTGGCCCGTTGTGTTGAGGCGGGTTTCCTCGAGAGTCCGATCATGCCACTCGATGAAACAATCTCGATCATGGAGACCATGGACTCAGTGAGGGCCACAACTCAGAACACGCCTTGACGTCGATCGACAGGGGGAAGGTGACCGCGAAGGTCGCGCAAAGACCAATGGCTGCAATCCTCTGCTTGAATCAGCGGACCAGTCGCGTCAACAGCGAAGAATGCTAATTCACCGGACGTAGTTCGTCGGTGGATGATTTCACGGTATTTAGTCACATTATGTTCGGTAACTAAACAATCCCGCAGATGAGGGTTGCAGAAAATCCTCCGTGGATTCGAGAAGGACACGTGGCGTATCGATCACTGCGATCGACGGTACGTGAACTGTGCATTTTGTCACATGGCAGAGCTCAAGGATCAGAGGCACTGTTTCGTCGTGCTAACTTTCACAGAGGCCTGAACGTAAAGGCTTAACAAGAACTCACCCAAGGAGGTATGGATGAAGTTCATAACACGTCGACTTGCGACGTACGCCTTTGCGGCGTGGATAGCAATCACCGTGAACTTCTTCATTCCTCGATTCATCCCCGGAAACGCCGCCGAGGCGATGATGGCAAAATTTCCGTCTCTGCAGCCCGCCGCTCTGAAAGCGATTGAGATCGAATTCGGTATCGGTAAACAAGGTTCCTTGTTTCACCAGTACACGAGTTACCTGGTGAACATCTTCCACGGCAACCTGGGCATCTCCACGAATTTCTATCCCGCGACCGTGACGTCAGTGTTGAAACAGACGTTGCCGTGGACGCTCATCTTGGTAGGCACGGCGACAGTGATCAGCTTCGTGCTTGGCACGGTGCTCGGTATTCTCGCCGCGTGGCGCCGCGGCGGCAAACTCGACCAACTTCTTCCGGCCCTGACCTTTCTGCAGGCCGTACCGTACTTCTTCCTGGCCCTTATTGCGGTGGAGATTTTCGCAGTCCACTGGCACATCTTTCCCATTGGTCAAGGTTTTAGCCTGGGCTTCTCTCCCGGTTGGAACTGGCCTTTCATCCAAAGCGCTATTTACCACTCGATATTGCCTGCTATCACTCTCATCGTCACCTCGATGGCGGGGTGGATGTTGCAGATGAGAAATGTCATGATCACGACCATTGGTGAGGATTACGTGTTGGCGGCGCAAGCCAAAGGGCTCTCCAGTCGGCGCGTGGTATGGACGTACGCCGCGAGGAACGCCATCCTGCCCAATATCGCCGGTTTTGCAATTTCACTGGGCTTCGTCGTGGCGGGAGCGTTGGTCATGGAGTTCGTCTTTTCGTATCCGGGCGTTGGCTACACGCTCTACAACGCCGTCACGTCGGACGACTATCCGCTCATGCAAGGCATATTCCTCGTCATTTCGATGACGGTGCTCGTAGCGAACCTGTTGGCGGACGTGGTATATCTCATCGCCGACCCGAGAACTCGCCGCGGGAGTGAATCATGAGCACCTCCGTCATCCCCATCACGGCCGTACCACCGGTCGGCAAGAGCCGTCGCAAGTTCAGTTCGTACCCGCTGAAAGCGCGCATCGGCGCGATCATCGTCGGCGTCTTCGTCCTGCTGGCAATCTTCGGTCCGTATTTGGCGCCTTTTGACCCTTCAGCCACCAAGAACACCCAGGCGTATCCGGTCGGACCGAACTGGACTCACCTGTTGGGCACGACGGCAATCGGTGGCGACGTACTCTCACAAATGCTCGTCGGCATCCGTGCCACGGTCTTTGTTGGACTTACTGCGGGCGTCATCGCGACGTTTCTCTCCGTGCTCGTGGGCGTCAGCTCAGGTTTTCTCGGTGGTGCTTCCGACGAAGGCTTGTCGCTCTTGACGAACGCTGTACTCGTTTTGCCGGCGTTACCACTCCTCGTCGTGATCTTGGGCTACCTACCCCAAGCCAGCAATCTGGTGACGGCGTTCGTATTGAGTGTGCTCGGGTGGCCGTGGGGTGCGCGGGTCATTCGCGCCCAGACCCTTTCACTTCGACGGCGAGATTTTGTCGCGGCTGCGCGAGAAACCGGTGAGAGCACGTGGCGAATCATCGTGTCTGAGATAATTCCCAATGAAGTGAGCTTGATCGCCGCGAGCTTCGTGGGGACAGTTCTTTACGCCATTCTCACGTCCGTGGCTCTCACGTTCCTCGGTCTCGGCGACCTGTCCAACTGGAGCCTTGGCTCAATGCTCTACTGGTCGCAAAACGGTAACGCGATCACGCTTGGCGCCTGGTGGTGGTACTTGCCGCCGGGCCTTGCGGTGGCGTTCCTGGGTATGGGTCTCGTGCTCTTGAACTTCGGTCTCGACGAACTCGGCAACCCTCGACTGCGTGACGCTACCGGGCAGCACAAGATTGCTGGACACGTCTGGCGTCCGGCAGACCCGACGCCGGTGGTTCGCGATTCTGACCTCGTGAAGAGAGGCCTTTTCACCCGAGGTTTCGCGGCACTTCGTCAGGGCGTGCGACCCGTGCGCTCCAGCGTCGCGAAAGGCGATGACGTCGAAACAACGATCAAGGGGAACGCCGATGGCTGACGCCGAGATCAATGAAACGCCAAGGGCGAGCCGATCGAAGAAGCCGCACGTGGCACGTGAGGTCAGCGGCACGTTGCCGGTCTTTGACATCCAAGGGCTATCGATTGTGTACCGTTCTGGGGCGAAGGACACGAAGGCAGTCACGAACGTGGACCTGGCGCTGATGCCCGGTGAGATCGTCGGCCTCGTGGGTGAAAGTGGTTCAGGCAAGTCGACCCTCGCCTACGGTGCGTGTCGACTTTTGCGCCCTCCTGCCATCATCACCAAGGGCAACGTCATGTACCGCGGCCGTCGAGTGCGCGAAGAAGGCATGTCGGTCCTCGATCAGAGTCGATCCGAACTGCGTGAGATCCGCTGGCGAGAGATCGCCATCGTGTTCCAGAGCGCCATGAATGCGCTGAATCCGGTGTTGAAGGTCGAAGACCAACTCTTTGACGTCATGGACGCGCATCTTTCACTTTCTCGAACAGAAAAACGAGAGCGAGCTGAATCGCTGCTGGACCTGGTCGGTATAGCGAGGGACCGTTTGAAGAGTTACCCCTTCGAGTTGTCAGGGGGCATGCGTCAGCGGATCATGATCGCCATGGCTCTGGCGGTCGACCCCGAGGTCGTCATTATGGACGAGCCGACGACTGCGCTGGACGTTGTCGTGCAGCGCGAAATACTTTCCCAGATCGTGGAATTGAAGGACCGGATGGGCTTTTCGGTGCTCTTCATCACTCACGACCTCTCCTTGTTGTTGGAAGTTGCCAATCGAATCGTCGTGATGTACGCCGGTCACATCGTCGAAGTCGGCACCGCCGAGCAGATTCATCGTGAACCGGCGCACCCCTACACTCGTGGACTCCTCAATTCGTTTCCCTCGTTGCACGGACCTCGTCGCGAACTGGCGGGCATTCCAGGCACACCGCCCGACTTGAGCCAACTGCCGCCAGGTTGCCCCTTTATGCCTCGATGCACCTTCGCGACGGAAAAATGTCAAGAGGTGGACATGAAGCTCTCGCCGGTTGACGCGAGCAAAGACGCAGTACACACAACGGCGTGTCCCTTCGTCAAGCCCGAGGACCACGTAGCCCAGGTGAACGTACGAACGAGGGCCGCGAAATGACCGAGCAGACCAAGACGAGCGAGTCCGCCGTGGGTGACGTCGTGCTCGAGGCAGTCTCCATCAGTCGCGACTACTACCTAGGTCGCGGTCGAAGCGGACCCGTGCTCTCTGCGGTTCGCGACGTCTCACTCAGCCTTTACCGTCGCGGAGTTGTCGCCATCGTGGGCGAGAGCGGTTCAGGTAAGTCAACGGTGGCTCGGATGTTGGCGGGTCAAGAGACTCTGACGAGCGGTGAGGTACGCCTTGACGGCAAGGTCGTCCATCTTAAGCACCGACGTGCGTTTCGCGCCTACAAGCGCGAGGTCCAGATGGTATTTCAAGATCCCTTCGCGTCGCTTAACTCAGTTCATACCGTTCGCCACCACTTGGAAAGGCCAATCAAGATTCACCGAGGCATACAGGGCAAGCAGGCAATCGAAGAGGAGATGTATCGGCTCCTGACGCTCGTGTCGATGACGCCACCCGAACTGTTCTTGCCGAAGTATCCACACGAACTTTCTGGTGGTCAGCGCCAACGAGTCGCCATTGCTCGCGCGATCGCGGCGAGTCCTCGAGTGCTGCTCGCCGATGAACCGATCTCGATGCTCGACGTATCGATTCGACTAGATATCCTTCGTCTCCTGAGCGATCTACGTGAGACACTCGAACTCGCGATGTTGTACATAACCCACGACATCGCTTCGGCGCGCTACGTTGCCGACGAGATCCTCGTGATGTACGCCGGCGAGATCGTCGAGCGCGGTCCCGCCGAAGAGGTGACGCAAAGTCCTGCCCACCCCTACACGCAATTGCTCGTTTCTTCGGCGCCCAACCCCGACGCCCTGGGCAGTTCGCTCAAAACTGGTACCAAGATTGTGCCGGGTCAAGCGGGCAGTGCACTTTCGTCAATCGTGGGCTGTCGTTTCAGTCCGCGTTGCCCCTTCGCGGACGAGCAATGCCGAACGACGAGGCCGCCAATCGTTCCAACCAATGATGGACGCCTCGTGGCGTGCTGGCACCTTGAGCAAGCGGCACCAAGTTCGGTCGCGTTAACGACCAAGCCACGCACGACGAGGGCGAAGAAGGTACTCGAAAAGCCCGATTGAAAAAGCGGTACCTCCCCGATGTACTTCAATTGTACGAATTTGTCCATTGGAAAAGTAATGACAAAAGTCATTTTTGTAATGCGTGGTGCGAGGCGCTCCGGGCGGCAGTTATTTTTTGAAAATTTGCTTCCATTGATGTTGTGCAAAATTCTCAAAGTGAGAATTTGAATCTCAATTCATGTGACGTATTCACGAAGGTGTTGGCAATTGTCGCAACGCTGCTTGCAAGACAGAAATGCTGACACTATGGTTGCACTTGGTACAAATAAACCTATTTGTACATGTAAACCTGATGATTCCATCAGGGGACCGAGGGAGGCATTGAGTTTTGTTACGTATCTTAAGAGGCAACCGCCTCAAGTTAATTGCTGCTGGAAGTTTGGTTTCAATGACAATGTTCGTGGGGGGACTCGCGGGACTTTCTGGATCGACCGCTTCAGCGTCGACTCAGCCGCCGCTCACCATGGAAGGAAACGTGGGCCCGTCGCTTACGGACAACTTCAACCCATTTGTCAGTACGTCTGCTCCTCAACTGCTTGACGTGTGGAGTCTGATCTACGAGCCTCTTCTGCAGTTTGACGTCGCGAAGCCAACTACGGCGCCGTATGACTTCTTGGCGACCGGTTACACGTGGGGTGCGGGTGGAACGTCCATCACGTTCACCATCCGTTCAGGCGTGAAGTTCAGCGATGGCTCGTCCTTTGGACCCGCTGACGTGGCCTTCACGTACAACCTGTTGAAGCAGTACCCAGACATCAACACGGGTGGACTGCCGATCAGCGGCGCTACGGTATCGGGCAACGCAGTGACGATCAGCTTTACGTCACCGCAGTACACGAACCTGCAGAACATCGCGAGCGTCCCGATTGTGCCTAGCGCAATCTGGAGCACGTACACCGGTGACCCGGCGAAGGTGATTGTCACCAACCCTGTGGCGACCGGCCCGTACGTCCTAGCTACGAACGGCTACACAGCTGAGGGCCTGACCCTTAGCGCCAACCCGACGTACTGGGGTGGCCCGTGGAACATCGGTCAGCCGCCTGCGGTTCAGACCATCCAAGTTCCGGACCTGACTGACAACACGACGGCTACCAATGACCTGAACGCGAACCAGTTGCAATGGGCTGGTAACTCGATCATTGGTGTTCAGAAGATTTACGTCAACACGGATCCGACCCACCACGTGTGGGACGCTGCTGAGAACACGGTGTCTTTTGAGCCCAACCTGACCAAGTGGCCCACCAACCAGCTTGCGGTACGCCAGGCGATCAGCCTCGCGATGAACCGCAACGCGTTGAGCCTCCAGGGTGAAGGTGGTCAAGAGCCCGCGGCGACGAACGCGAGTGGATTGACACTTCCCGCTTTTGGCGCGGACCTAACGGCGGCTTCGAAGAAGGCGACGTTGTCGGGCGCGAGCAACATCAAGGCGGCGGAAGCTGTCTTGACCAAGGCTGGGTACAAGAAGGACAAGGCCGGCTACTTCGCTTTGAAGGGCAAGCAGGTCTCGTTCACCATCATTGACCCCGCGAACTACTCGGACTACGCCTTGGACGGCACGTTGATCGCCAAGTCATTGAAGTCCGCTGGTATTGACGCCACGTTCGACGGCACGTCGGACAACGCGTGGTACGCGGACCTCGCTGATGGCAACTTCCAGGCCGCTGTTCACTGGAGTTCCGGTGGTACGGTGCCGTACGTGACGTACGACAACTGGCTTGACAGCACGCTCGCAACGGGAGCCAACGCGAAGAACGCGGCGGGTGACCTCGAGCGTCTGAACAACAAGACGGTGGACGCCGATCTCGCCAAGTTGGCGGCAGCCGCGACACCTGCCCAGCAGGCGGCGGCACTGGCTCCGTTGGAGGCGTTCATCATCCAGGACCTTCCCGTCATTCCGATCCTTTACGGTGTTGGATTTGACGAGTACAACACGGGCCAGTTCACTGGCTTCCCGACTCCAGCGAATCCGTACGAGGGTGGTCAACCAACCTCGCCGACCGATGAAGTCGTGGTGTTGCACCTGACGCCAGTCGGCTAAGCAGTACTTAGTACTTAGTAGTTCGTAGTTGGCCACGGGTAGCCCCGGTGCCGGATCCCGAAAGGGAATTCCGGTGCGGGCTACCCGTGGCCTTTTCTTTTCGTCAAGGCAGTTCTTCGTAGTCTTGACTTTGGAATCGAACAACAGGAGAAGATGAGGGGTGCAGGAATTCGAGGCCAGTGCGATTTCGACCGAACGCTTCGAGTTGGGCGAGTGCTGTCGTTGGGATGACGTGCGCGCGGAGCTCTCCTGGGTGGACGTTCCCGCGGGACGTTTCTATCGCGCGCGCACCTCGAGGAGTCTCTCGATCATTCGTACGTACCAAGTTGACGGTTTCTTGAGTGCTGTCGCACCGTTCGCGCAGCGGTCCGAGGGATGGATAGTCGGAACGAACCAGTCGATCGCTCACTTGCACGAATCGGGCGACATGGTGGAGTTGGCGCGGCCTGAGGCGCCTAACGCGCCCGACGTGCGCATGAATGATGGCGCGTGCGATCCTTGGGGCAGGTTTCTCGTCGGTTCCATGGCCCTTGACGTCGCGCCCGGGCGAGGAAGTCTCTACCGCTTCGAGTCTGGACGTGAGGTGGAAGCGCTCTTTTCGAGCGTAACGGTGTCGAACGGTCTGGGTTGGAGCCCCGATAGGCACACCATGTACTACGTCGACAGTGGACCGGGGACCATTCACACCTTTGACGTAGATGACGCGGGCAATCTTGGCGAGAAGAAGTTGCTCCTTCACTTCGATCCGACTGGAGTGCTCACCCCCGATGGTTTGTGCGTCGACGAGGAGGGCTGTCTGTGGGTGGCGTTTTGGGACGGGGGAGAGGTGCGACGATTCGCACCCAGTGGCGAACAATTGGCTAGGGTCGCGCTGCCCGTCTCTCGGCCGACGTGTTGCGCGTTGGGAGGCGACTCGGGCACTGTGTTGTACATCACGACGGCGTGGGAAGGATTGAGCGACGAGCGGCTGACGAAAGAACCTGATGCCGGGCGAATTTTCAGCGTCGATGTGGGTGTGAAGGGTCTGGCGATCAACTCCTTCGCGACGACCTCATTCGAGTGACTCGTAGCTGATTCGTTCGAGAGTGGGCTCGACGAGCACTAGAGTCTCGCGGCGCGGTCGACTCAAGCGGCCGAGAGAGTCCGTCGTTCCAGAGTCAAACGCCTTACGCTCGAGTAACTCGCCTTGGTCGGATCGTACGTGCCGATCAATGTGGTGAGCGTGGTGTTCGCTAAGGTTTGTCGACGCCGTAGCACTTTCGAGTGTTGGCCCGTACATCGTGAAGGGAACCGCACATGGAGAATCGCCTCGTCTTTCCCCAGGACTTCAAATGGGGCGCAGCGACGGCGTCGTACCAAATAGAAGGTGCGGCTCACGAGGACGGCAAGGGTCTTTCGATTTGGGACACGTTCAGTCACACTCCAGGTAAGACACTGCACGGTGACACGGGCGACGTCGCGTGCGATCACTACCACCGATTCGCGAGCGACGTGAAGATAATGGCTGACCTGGGTCTCCAGGCGTATCGGTTCTCCATCTCCTGGCCGCGTATCTTCCCTGACGGCACGGGCGAGGTAAACGAAGCGGGGCTCGACTTCTATCGTCGCCTCGTCGACGAAGTGCTCGAACACGGGATCAAGCCCGCAGCAACGCTCTATCACTGGGATCTTCCCCAGGCCCTGGAGGACCAAGGCGGCTGGCTCAATCGTGCGACGTCTTCGTACTTCGCCGATTACGCGCGGGTCATCGGCGAAGCCTTGGGTGATCGACTGGAGAACATCATCACCTTGAACGAACCCTGGGTGTCCTCGTTCATTGGCTATACGACTGGTCACCACGCCCCCGGCAAGCAGGATTTGGGTGACGGCGTGATCGCGGCCCACCACCTCCTGCTTGGTCACGGTCTCGCAGTCGAAAGTCTGCGTGGTGTCGCGAAATCATGTGAAGTCGGTATCACCGTCAACCTCAGCGTGGCGATCCCGGCTACTTCGAGCGAGCTTGACGTGAAGGCCGCGAGTCGCCATGACGACCAACTGGATCGATGGTTCCTCGATCCGGTTTTGAAGGGGCAGTATCCTGCCGGACTCCTTAAGGAATACGTCAGTCTCGTGGGTGATGACTTCATCCACGAGGGCGATATGACGACGATCAACGCGGACATTGACTTCCTGGGCATCAATTACTACACGCGCAACATCGTGGCGGCGCGGAAGCAACCTCACGAACCCTGGACGCGCCAGACCTCGCTCGGAGACTTCAGTGACGTCGATGACGTCACGCCGCACGCGGCGCCACGGACCACGAAGGAATGGCCGATCGATCCGGACGGGTTGCACGATCTCCTCGTTTGGGTTTCCAAGAACTACGGTGCGATACCGCTCTACGTCACCGAGAACGGAGCGGCTTTCATTGATTACGTGGACCAGAGTGGATCGGTGCACGACAGCGAGCGTGTTGACTATCTTCAAGGGCATTTCGCGGCCGCGCACCGGGCTCTCGAGGAGGGCGTGAACTTGCGCGGCTACTTCGTATGGTCACTCTTCGACAATTTCGAATGGGCCGACGGTTACTCGCAACGCTTCGGGCTGGTGTTCATTGACTATCACACCCAGGAGCGAATCATGAAGGACAGTGCGCACTGGTACAAGTTGGTGATCAGTGAAAACGCCATCGATCAACCCTGAGAGTCGGGACCAGTGGTGCAGCCCGTTCTAGTATCCCAAGGATGACCGGCGAGCTCGAAGGACGTACAGCACTCGTGACCGGAGCGTCGCGAGGTATTGGTCTGGCAATCGCTCAGAGATTCGTCGATGCTGGTGCGAACGTCGTGATTTCGTCCCGCCACCAGGACAACCTCGACGAGGCCATCGCGACGTTCACCGGCTCGCCAAAGGTCCACGCGGTCGTCGCGCACGTGGGTAGCCGCTCGGAGGCCGATCGCCTGGTTGCGGCGACCGTTGAGCATTACGGAACGTTGGACGTCTTGGTGAACAATGCGGCCACTAATCCCTATTTCGGTCCGCTCGTCGACATCAGCGACTCGCAGATGCAAAAGACCTACGAGGTCAATCAGGCCTCCATCCTCACCCACAGTGCGGCGGCGTGGCATCAATGGATGCGTGATCACGGTGGCGTGATCATCAACATCGCGTCCATTGGTGGACTCGGGCCCGAGCCTGGCGTTGGTTGGTACAGCGTGACCAAGGCTGCGGTCATCCATTTGACCAAGCAGCTCGCGTGGGAACTCGCGCCCTCGGTGCGGGTGAACGCAATCGCGCCCGGACTGGTGCGCACTGAACTGGCGCGCGGGCTCTGGCAGGAGCACGAGGCGGCAATCGCGGCACGCATCCCCCTTCAGCGGCTGGGCGAACCCGACGACGTTGCGGCGATGGCCCTGGTATTGGCGAGTGACGCGTCATCGTGGATCACCGGTCAGGTCCTCGTCATCGACGGCGGGACGACGAACCAGCCGACCGGGGGCGTGGGCTAGAGCAGCGAAGCCAACTCGCTGCGCCGGATCTTGCCGTTCGTGGTGCGGGGGATGGCCTTGACCAGCCGGACCTCCTTGGGTTTGGCCCAGGGCCCGATTCGTTCGTTGGCGACGTCGGCGATGGCTTCGGCCACGTCCGACGACGTGCTCACGACCAGGGCAATGACGCGTTGGCCCCATTCCTTGTCGTCAACCGCGGTGACCGCCACGTCGAGCACTCCCGGTACCGTGGCAATCACCGCTTCGAGGTCGTCGGGCCAGAGCTTCTCCCCACCCGTATTAATAACGTAGCCAACGCGGCCCTTGACCGAGACCCGCCCATCGACGACGTCGCCCGCGTCGCCGGTGGGAAACCAGTCGTCGCGTCCATCGGGGCCGAGAATCGTCGGGCGTTCCATGGTTCGATAGGAGCGGAACAGGGTCGGGGTGCGTACCGCGAGTTCGCCCGAAATGCTCACGACGTCGACACCCTCGAGCGCTTGGCCGTCGTAGACAATGCCCGAGCCGGTCTCGGTTAAGCCCCAGGTGGCGACGATGTTCTTGCCGAGGGCCGCGGGTGGACGAGCGCCGCCCAGGAGCACTTTCTCGAAACCCGAGACGTCATGACGCAAGAGCTGCGCGCGTACGAGCGCTACGTGGGTTGCCCCACGCTGCGGCGCTTGTTCGATGTCGGCGACATCACCCCACAACAACTCGGCGTCGGCGAATACCGCGCGCAACACGACCGCGAGGCCACCGATATGATTCACCGGCAGGACGGGGTACCACACTGGTGCGTGCTCGGTTCGCAAGGCCTTCTGGGTCATCACTGCACTCGCCGCCAAGGCGTCCCAGGTAAGTTCGGCCGCCTTGGGCGAGCCACTCGAACCCGAAGTCAACATCACCAGTCCGATGTCGTCATCTACCATCTTCCCGCTCGTTCTCGTTTCACGACCGCTGGACGTGAGAACGGCCGTAGCGCCCAACGCGTTGAGTTCCTCCTCGCGACGGCGCGACGACGTGCGTTGATCGAGCACGCAAAACGGTTCGCGCCCTTCGACGCAGCGTCGAAGGGCGAGTTCGAACTCGGGGCCGAGGGCCACGTCGAGCGCGAGCAATGGTTTCACAAAGTGACACTAGGTCCTCACGACTAGGTTGTGTAGCGAAAAGGACGGCACGGTGGCTTCACTCCGACACGAACTACGCATCGCCGCAGCGCCCGACGAAGTCTGGGCGGTGGTGAGTCGACCTGAATCGATTCCCGAATGGTTCCCGGGAATCACGTCGTGCACGGTGGACGGTAACGTCCGGGTCATAAAGACTGCCATTGGACTCGAGATGCCCGAGGAGATACTGACGAACGATCCCATCCTGCGTCGTTTCGCGTACCGGATCACTTCGCCGGTGTACAGATTTCATCTGGGGGTCATCGACGTGATCGAACTCGGAACCAACGATTCGCTGTGCGTGTATTCCACCACCGCCGAACCGGACACGTTGGCGCTCATCGTGGCGGGTGGCACCGTAGGGGCGCTCGCCGAGATCAAGCGGTTGGCCGAAGGCGACTAGGAGGCGACATGGGACGCAAGATCTTGTTCATCACGACCGACCAGCAGCGTTACGACACGCTGGGGGTCAACGGCGGCACGCTGGCACGAACGCCGGTGCTCGATCGGCTCGCCAACCAAGGCGTCCGTTACGAACGCTGTCAACCCACGTCAGTGGTCTGCATGCCTTCGAGGGCCTCGATGCTGACGGGTCAGTTCCCGTCGACGCACGGCGCGTGGATGAATGGCGTGCCGCTCGCCATCGACGCACCGTCGGTGGCCGAGAACCTGCACGACGCGGGCTACGCCACGGCGCTCATCGGCAAGGCGCACTTCGAGCCTTTCATGGATCCGTTCGGACGCTTTGCCGAGAACTCTCTTGCGAATCTGGGCATTCCCACCATCGAACAACCCTGGTTCGATGGTCGACGCGGCGTGCACCGTGGTTTTGATTACCTCGAGTTCGCCACCCACGGCGTCATGGGACCACTGCACTACGCCAAGTGGATGATGGCGAACCATCCCGAAAGTCTGGGCGGTTTCTACCAGGTCGTCGACGGCGACCTGAACGTGAACGCCGCGGGCGGGGGCGACTCCGGCGCCCCCCAGGTGAAATACAACGATGTGCCGCGCGAGTGGTACCACACCGATTGGGTCGCCGAGCGCACGATCGATTGGCTGAACCAGCAGGAGTCGAGCCGAGACTGGTTCTGCTGGATGAGCTTTCCCGACCCGCACCATCCCTGGGATCCGCCGAAGTCCGAGATTGGGCGAGTCCCCTGGCGAGAGGTCGATCTTCCGGTCAACTATCTCGAACGAGCCAGCGAGCGTGAGGCCCTGATCGACCAGAAGGCGCGCCACTGGCGTGCGTGGTACGACGGCACGCTGGTGTCGAACTACGAGGCCCCCGCCAAATGGGTGCCGGCGACCTTGACCGCCGATCAGGTCCGCGAGGTCAACGCGCTCAACGCCGTTGAGGTGGAACTCATTGACGAGGCGGTGGGTCGGGTCCTTCGATGCATCGAGGACAAGGGCTGGGGCGATGACGTGGACGTGGTCTTCACCACCGACCACGGTGAGTTCCAGGGCGACTTCGGTTTTCTGTTCAAGGGCCCGTACCACGTGGACGCGCTGATGCGCCTGCCCCTGATCTGGCGACCCGCACGCGTGACCAAGACTGCACCGGGAGTCGTAACAGCTCCGGTCAGCCTGGTCTCACTTGCCGCGACGTTCCTTAGCGTGGCGGGACAACCTGCGCCCGCCTGGGTCGAGGGCGACGCACTGCCCCAGAGCGACGACGAGGCCAGGACGCGAGGCCACGACGCTACCGTAACCGAGTGGGACTCGTCACTCTTCGGCGTCGACGTTCACGTGCGAACGGTGTTGACCAAGGACCACCTCTACACCGAATACGCCAAAGGGACCCTGCACGAGGGCACCGAAGGTGAGCTCTACGACCTACGTGATGACCCGCTGCAACGGGTGAACCTCTTCAGTGACCCGTCGCTCGCGAATCTTCGGGCCACGTTGCACGAAAGGTTGCGCGCGCACGAGGACCGTCCCGGAGAACGCGCCACACCAGGGATTGTGATGGCGCCGGTCTGAGCAGTTGTAGCGTGGTCGTCATGCCTGACACCGTTATCCATGGCTCACCGCTTGACCCGGTCGAGGAGTTCCGGTCCTGGCCACCGCCGACGTTCGAACGTCGCGGTGACTACCAGGACATTATCTATGAGGTCGCCGAAGGAATTGCGCGCATCACGATCAACCGGCCCGAACGTCGCAACGCCTTTCGACCACAGACGCTCTTTGAACTTTCGCGCGCCTTCGAAGCGGCTCGCGACGACATAAGTGTGGGTGCGATCGTCTTGACGGGGGCCGGCCCGGACGCGTTCTGTTCGGGGGGCGACCAGAAGATACGAGGGGACGACGGTTACCTCGGCGACGACGAGGTCGCTCGCCAGGGAATCGGCCGACTCAACGTGCTCGACCTTCAGATCCAGATCCGACGCCTGCCCAAGCCCGTGCTCGCCCAAGTGGCTGGATACGCCATCGGGGGAGGGCACATCTTGCACTTGGTGTGCGACCTGTCGATCGCGGCCGACAACGCGCGTTTCGGCCAAACCGGGCCGCGCGTGGGGTCCTTTGACGGCGGCTACGGTTCGTCGCTGCTCGCCAATACCATTGGTCTCAAGCGAGCCAAGGAGGTCTGGTTCCTCTGTCGCCAGTACGACGCGAGCCAAGCGCTCGAATGGGGCCTGGTGAATACTGTCGTGCCCCTCGCCCAACTCGAGACCGAGACCATCGCGTGGTGTCGCCAGATTCTCACGCTGTCGCCGATGGCGCTTCGTATGCTCAAGGCCGGCTTCAACGCCGCCGAGGATGGTCTCGCCGGCGTGCAGCAGTTGGCGGGTGACGCGACCATGTTGTTCTACATGTCCGAGGAAGGTCAGGAAGGCCGCAACGCCTTCGTCGAGCACCGAAAGCCGGATTTCTCGAAGTTCCCCAAGCGTCCATGACCAACGCGCCCGGGCCGTTTCGCCGGTGGGTCCTCGCGGCGCGACCACGAACATTGCCGACGGTGCTCGTGCCCGTGGCGGTCGGGGCCTCCCTCGTGCGACCCGCGTCCATTGAATGGATGAATACCGTGCTCTGCGGCGTGGTGGGTCTCGCCCTACAGATCGGCACGAACTTCGCCAATGATTATTCCGACGGCGTGCGCGGTACCGATCAAGAGCGCGTCGGCCCGTTTCGACTGACCGCGTCCACACTCGTGAAGGCGTCGAGCGTGCGACTCGTCGCCTGGTCCTTCTTCTTGGTCGGCGCCGCCGCCGGGCTGGTACTGGCCTCTCGTACCTCGTGGTGGCTTGTGGTGATTGGCGCGACGGCGATTCTTGCTGGTTGGTTCTACACCGGTGGACCGCGACCCTACGGGTACTACGGCTTCGGCGAACTTTTCGTGTTGATCTACTTCGGGTTCGTCGCCACGGTCGGGACGTCGTACGTGCAGCATCGAGGTATCCCAAATTCGTCGTGGTGGTTTGGTCTCGCCATGGGTGCCATGGCCTGCGCCCTGCTCGAAGCGAACAACCTTCGTGACGTCGAAGGGGATCAACTCGCCGGCAAGAAGACTCTGGCGGCTCGATTGGGTCGCGTGCGCGCGTCGTGGCTCTACGCGGTCTGCGTCGCGGGCGTCGCGCTGGGCTTGGTCGTCGGTGGCGAGATCGTCATGGGCGCTCTCGCCGTCGCGTTGTTCATCCCCGAACTGCGCCTGGCCTTTTCGCCCAAGAGCGGGCGAGAGCTCTTGGCGTTGCTGAAATCGACCTCGATGACCCAGCTCCTCGTGGGTGGAGCACTGGTTGTGACGTTCTTCGCGACCCGCTAGCGCGCGAGAAACGCGGACACCAGCTGCGCGCAACCCTCGGGATCTTCGAGGTGGGCGGCGTGCTGGGAAGCGGGGACGACCTCGACGGCTGCGTCGGGGGCACCCGCCGCGATGGCTCGGGCTTCGAAAAGGAACTTGGCGTCGAGTTCGCCGGCGAGACAGAGCGTCGGCTGGGTAAGCGACAAGAGCCGGGGGCCGAGGAACTCTTGGGTGCCCGTACCGCAGAGACGCAGTGAACTGGCGAGCCCGGCGGCGTCGTGACTGCGAGCCCGACGTTCGAGTGGATCGGGCGGGAGCGTAGAGAACATGGGTTGAGCGAGCCACTCGTCGAGGAACTGCTCAGTGCCCACGGTCTCCACTCGCTCGGCGAGCGCCTCGTCGCGGTACACTCGCGCGCGACGCTCGTCCTCGTCTTCGATACCGCGCGACGCCCCGAGCAGGACCAGTGCGCTCACCCGACGACGATGGCGAAGGGCCACGTGCAAGGCCACGCGTGCACCCATCGAATAGCCTCCGAGGGCGACCGGTCCGTCGGGCAGCGATGACGCCAGGAGGTCGGCGGTTTCGTTGAGCGTGGCGCGTACGGCGCTGGCCTCGCCGTGGCCCGGCAGGTCGGCGACGAGCAGTTCGTGGCTTCCTGCAAGAATGGTACGGAACTGGTGGGCGGACTGACGTGTTTGGGTGAACCCGTGCAACCAGACGAGGGTCGTTCCGGATCCTTGATGTTCGTACTTGAGGAGAGGCATTGCAAGGAAGCGTACCGAGCCCGAGCGACGTGCAGGCGACGTTCGCAGCCACTCTCTTTGACGAGTGGATCCGCAGCGGGATGCGTGACGTGGTCCTAGGTCCTGGTTCGCGCTCGACGCCGCTCGCGCTCGCCGCCGCCGCACGAAGTGAGTTGACCCTGCACGTGCGCATCGACGAACGCAGCGGTGCCTTTTTCGCCCTCGGGCGCGCCTTGGCGACGTCGCGACCCGTCGCCGTCGTGGTGACCAGCGGTACCGCCGCGGCCGAACTGCACGCCGCGCTGTGCGAGGCCGACGGGGCTTGCGTGCCCCTGCTCGTCGTCACCGCGGACCGCCCGCCCGAGTTGCACGGCGTGGGTGCTCCCCAGACGACGGACCAGCGCCACCTCTACGGTTCAGCGGTCCGACTCTACGAAGAGCCTGGCGTCGCCCGGCCCGACGCCGCGTGGTCGTGGCGCGCGCTCGCGAGCCGGCTCTGGCTGACCGCGACCGGAGTGGCGAACAGTCCCGGTCCGGTGCACCTCAACGCGGCGTTCATCGAACCGTTGCTTGGCGCGGCGACGGCTCTGCCCCCTGGTCGGACCAACGGCGCCGCGTGGCGCACGGCGCCGGCAACGGAATCGGCCACGGCGTCACTTGACGTCAACGGCGCGCGCGTCATCTGTGTCGTGGGTGCCGGCGTGGACCAGAAGGTCATCGCGACCTGTCGCGACCTTGATTGGGTCGTGTTAGGTGATGCCACCGCACAGGGAGCACTGCCATATTACGACCCCTTGTTGCGCGACGACGACTTCGCCGCGGTCCAACGTCCGGACATGGTGGTTCGCATGGGCGGCGCACCGGCTTCAAAGGTGCTCGCGACGCGTTTGCGCGAATGGGGTGTTCCAGTCGTCGCCCTCGAAGGTGCCGGCGCCGTCGCCGACCCCGACGGGATCGTAAGCAGGTCGGTGGCGGGATTACCAAGCGCGGGCGCGTCGTCGATGCGAGCGGACCCCGCGTACGCGGCCTCGTGGTACGGCGCGTCTCAATCGGTCGGCGAGTTCCTGCGGTCCCTCGAATCCGATGACGACGAACTGAACGAACCGATGGTCGCTCGCATCGTCGTCGAACTGAGTGGCGAGAGCAACGCGGCGTTGATCGTGGGCTCGTCAATGCCAGTGCGCGACGTCGAATGGTGGGCCGGACCACGCCGTAGTCCCACCTACGCGAATCGAGGCGTGAACGGCATCGACGGCGTGGTCTCCACCGTGTTGGGCGTAAGTGCGGGGGCCAAGGGGATCGGTCTGGTGGGCGACCTCACGTTCTTGCACGATGTGTCGGGATTGGTCGACGGTCTGGGACCGGCCCAGGGTACCTGCGTGCTGGTCGTGGTCGACAACGGCGGCGGCGGGATCTTCTCATTTTTGCCCCAGGCGGACGTGCTCGGACCCGAGAAGTTCGAGCAGCTCTTTGGCACACCGCGCCCCCACGACCTCGAGGCGATAGCTCGCGCGTTCGGGTACACGTCGTGTGCCGTGGCGACGCGCAGCGAACTTCGCACCGCGGTTGAAAAAGCCCTCACCGAACCGGGCGTGAGCGTCGTCATCGCCTCGGTGCCCTCGCGTGAGCGCAACGTCGAGATCCACGGTGCCATGGTCCGGTCGCTGAGCAATCGCCGAGGTGCGTCTCGTTGACGGCCACGCTTCCCGCTTCGCTGTTCGCGGCGTTTCCCCTGGCCTTTGCGGCGGGTCTAGTTTCGTTCGCCTCGCCGTGCGTGCTTCCCCTGCTGCCGGGTTACCTCGCTTTCTTGAGCGGCTCGACGGCGCGCGTCGAAGGGCGAAGCGGTAGGGGACGCGCCGTCTTCGGCGCTCTCGCGTTCATCGTGGGTTTCGCCCTGGTGTTCGTCAGTTTCGGCGCGCTCTTCGGCGGACTCGGCTCGACGATTCGAACCCATGAGCGGGTGCTCCAAGAAATCTTCGGCGTGGTGACCATCCTGCTCGGCATGTTCTTCGCGGGCTGGTGGCCCTCGTCGTGGCTCCAGCGCGACCGCCGGATTCACCACTTGCCTCGTGCGTCGATCATGGGCGCGGGGCTGCTCGGCTTCACCTTCGCACTAGGTTGGGCGCCGTGCATTGGGCCCACGTTGGGTTCGATATTGGGGCTCGCCGCGGCCAACAATGACACCACCGCGCTGCGTGGTTCGGTGCTCGCTTTCGTCTACTGCCTGGGCCTGGGTGTGCCGTTCTTGATCGCGGCCTTCGCGACTGAGTGGATGGCGACCACGACCTCGTGGCTTCGCCGTCACGCCAAGGCGGTGGGGGTCGTCGGTGGTGTGCTGCTCATCGCGATCGGCGTCGCTGAAGTGACCGGTCTGTGGAGTTCTTTCGTGGTGTGGTTACAGGTGCACGTACCTTCGACCACCACCATCTTGTAGCCCGGAGCCCTCGTAGACTGATTGCATGAGCTTTCGCGATGATTGGGCCTTTCGCGGGCTCGTACACCAGTACACCGACGAGGTGATCTTCGATCAGCTCGACGCTGGTTCGGTGACCGCCTACATTGGCTTTGACCCCACGGCTCGCTCGCTGCACTTGGGAAACCTGCTGCAGATCTGCAGCCTGCGCCGTCTCCAATTGGCGGGCAATCGCCCCATCGCGCTCGCCGGTGGTGGCACGGGACTCATCGGCGACCCAAGTTTCAAAGACGTCGAACGACCGCTATTAACCGTTGAGCAGCTCAACGACAATCTCGAGGGCATCCGCGGACAACTCGAGGGCCTGCTCGACTTCTCGGCGAGCGCGGGTGCGTCACGGGCGCTGCTCTTGAACAACGCCGACTGGCTTAGGACGATTTCGCTGACCGAATTCCTTCGCGACGTCGGTAAGCACGTCACCGTCAATCAAATGTTCGCGAAGGACTCGGTCAAGAGCCGTCTGGATCGCGACGACGTCGGGATGTCCTTCACGGAATTTTCGTACATGTTGCTCCAGGGCTACGACTTCGTGCGGCTGAATCGTGACCACCAGTGCACGCTGCAACTAGGGGGATCGGACCAGTGGGGCAACATCACCGTCGGCACGGAATTGGTGCGAAAGATGAACGGCAGTCAAGCTTATGGTCTTACGACGCCCTTGCTCTTGCGCGCCGACGGCAGGAAATTCGGCAAGTCGGAGGGCGGCAACGAGAACGTGTGGCTCGACGCCTCGATGACGTCGCCGTTCGTGCTCTACCAGTACCTACTCAACGTGGACGACGCCTCGACGCCCGCTTCTTTGCGTTTTTTTACCTTTCTCTCCCACGAGGAAATTGTCGCGCTCGACGAAGCGACGCAGTCCAAGCCCCAGGACCGACTGGCGCAACGCGCACTCGCACGCGAGATCGTCGCCCTGGTGCATGGCTCGGACGCGGCGGGCAAGGCCGAGCGGGCGAGCGAAGCCTTGTTCAGTGAATCGATCGGCGACCTGGACGAAGCGACATTGCTCGAGTCGGTGCGCGACGCGCCATCGTCCAACTGGGCTCGAAGCGAGTTCGGTGTGGGGCTCGACCCCGTTGAACTGCTCGTGCGCACCGGTCTGGCCAAGTCCAAGGGCGAGGCGCGCCGCTTTCTGGAACAAGGAGGCGTCTACGTGAACAATCGTCGCGTCGAGGGCGAAGAACTTGTCGACGCGACGAGGGCACTGCACGGCAAGTACTTAGTGATTCGTCGGGGGCGTCACGAGTTGCACCTCGTGGTTCTTTCGTGATCAAGCTCGTCGTGACGCTTCTCGTCGCGGGCTTGCTGTTGTGCGCTTGTGGAACCCAAAGCGAATCCAAGGCAATGGACAGCTGGGCTACCCAGAGTGATTTCCACGCGAACATGAAGACGTTGATCGCTGACGTGCGCCATACGGCGACCGCGCTCGATGAACCATCGAGTTCGGTGCGGGTGTTACACCTAGTATGCGACGTGCTCGATTTCGACGCCAGCGCTGCCAACTCGGCTTTACCGACACCGGACGCCCAGTCCACCTCGCTGCTCTCGCGGGCCTACGACGACATCGACGGGGGCGCCCACACGTGTTTTCGTGCCGGCGCGAACGCGGTCCTTCGAAGGAAGGCACTCGACTACTTGCAAAAGGGGCTGGGCGAACTCAACGAGGCGATGCTTCGAGTCGACGTCGCAGCTGGTCGTTCGTCGCCCTAGGTGGTCGGCGGGCGAAGGTCAATCTCGAGACGCAGTATGCCATCCTCGAGGGTCGCGGTGGCGTCGCCGAGCATGGCGAAGTCCTGGAAGTCCAATTTGGCCGCTTCGAGGAACCGCACACGATCGGGACCCTCGACGGGCGGCAATCCGCGCCGTTTCACTGCTTCGGCTCGCTCGCGAAAACGCAGCACCATCTCGTTGGGTTCAAAGGCTTCGCTCATGACTGAATGTTAAGGGGTTGGCCACGCGACCTGAGTTGGTATCATGGTTTTTCGGTTCAGTTCTACTGGACCGCGGTCGCCGCCAGTTATGGCCCGCGACCAGTGAGGAGTTGACGTGAAAAAGGGCCGCCATCGTCGGTTTGTTGAAGCTCGCGAACTCAAGCGTTCCACCGGACCCCGCGCCACGACGTGCGACGAGTGCGGCGCAGCGCCCGAGGACGTGCACGCAGAGTGGTGCCTCGCCGAGGAAGATCGCTACGACGAGATCCTGGGATCGCTCCCACGCACATCGTTCAACGAGGAAGATCCGCTCGCGGCGGAGAACTAGACCTTTTGTCGCCTGACCGGATGGGGCAGCAATGTCCCCTTGGGCTGGCGCGTGCGCTGGTCGATGAACGCGAGTAGTTGGTCGTAGACGCTCTGGCCGACCATCGCCACGAGTTCCTCGGACATCGAGTCCACGACGCGATTCTTGCCCACGAAGGCCAACGGGTCCTCGGTGCACCACCAGTGAAACTCGTCGCCGCCGGCTCCCCAGTCGCGGCGATTCCATTGGCCGATGCGGGTGATGACCCGCCCGTCATCTTGGACGTCGTCGTCGCGTCGCAGCGGGAGTTGCCAGCAGACTTCTGGCTTCAAGGGAATGTAACTTTCGTCGTTGTCCATGGCCATGACGTGCAACGCGCAGCCCGCGCCCCGGTGGAAATCAGGACGGTTGAGGAATATGCACGCGTCCTTCACGAGCTTGGTGACGATCTCACCGTTCTTCTTGACCCGGGTCGTCCCGTCNNNNGCAGCCGTTGCCAAAGATGCAGGTCCAATTGCTCTCGAGGAACGTGACATCGAACATCCAGGTCCGTTGGCGCTTGGTGTCGTCGAAACTTACCCATTCGTGGGCGTCAAGGGGGATTGAGGTCACACGAAAAACTTAGTAGTTGTGAGCAACGCAAAGCATCACCTCTAGACTGGGTCGATGACCACCGTCGAGACGTTTGACATCCTGAAGCTCACCGACGAGGCGCGCAACGTCGTCCTCGACGCCCTCGCCAACGAGGAGCAGAGCGAGGCGCTCGCCTTGTGGGTCGAAGTGACCGGAACGCGCGGTCCGGGCTACTCGTACGACTTGTACTTCTCGGACCGGGCTGACGCGCCCGAGAACGCGGCGATTGGCAGGGACGGTGGCGTGACCATCGTGGTGCCGCCGGGCAGCGTTGAGCGCCTTCGCGGCAGCCGACTCGAGTTCGCGACCGACGGGGGCGGCGGTTTGGTCCTCGTCAACCCCAACGTGCCCACGCCCGAAGAAATGAACCCGGGCGTTCCCGCCGAGATCCTGGCCCTGGGCATCGAGGGGCCGACCGCGCTGTTCGCCATTAACGTTCTCGAGCAGAACATCAACCCGTCGATCGCATCACACGGAGGTCGAGCGGACCTCGTGGCGATGGACGAAGAGAAGAAGGTCGCCTACGTCAAGA
Source organism: Acidimicrobiaceae bacterium (assembly GCA_003160115.1). Lineage (GTDB taxonomy): Bacteria > Actinomycetota > Acidimicrobiia > Acidimicrobiales > RAAP-2 > RAAP-2. The sequence continues at coordinate 53,601 of PLQL01000031.1, read as the reverse complement.
TGTCGGGCGGCTGCCAGGGTTGCGCGATGAGTCGCATGACGCTCTCCCAGGGCATTGAAACGACGCTGCGAGAGGCCATCCCCGAGCTCACCGGGGTGATCGACGTTACCGATCACGCGTCGGGCGTGAACCCCTTCTACACGAACGAGTAGCGGTCGCGCCCAAGCCTAGAATTGAGGAATGTTGCGCTTCCTCACCGCTGGCGAGAGCCACGGCCCCTCACTCACGGTCATCGTCGAGGGTCTGCCGTCGGGCCTTGCAATCACCCAAGAGCAGATCGGTGACGAGCTCAGCCGTCGCCGACTTGGCTACGGGCGTGGTCCGCGCATGCGTTTCGAACGCGACCAGCTTCGCCTCATCGGTGGAATACGCCATGGTCGCACGTTGGGTTCGCCCGTCGCCATCGAGATCCTCAATTCGGAATGGCCCAAGTGGGAACAAGAGATGTCCGCCGCTCCGGGCACGCCGAGCAACAAGCTGACCAAACCCCGCCCGGGCCACGCCGACCTGGCGGGCATGCAGAAGTACGCCTTNNCTGCTCGCGACGATCGATGTCCAGGTGCTGAGCCACGTCGTGCGCGTTGGCGAGGTCGCCGCGCCACCCGGGATTCGACCCCAGCCCGGCGAACTCGACGCCGTGGACGAGAGCGAGGTGCGCTGCTTCGACCAGGCGACCGCGACACTGATGATCGCTGAGATCAAGGCCGCCGCCAAGGAGGGTGACTCGCTAGGGGGAATCGTCGAGGTGATTGCCTACGGGGTACCCGTCGGCTTGGGAAGTTACGTGCACTGGGATCGAAAGCTCGACGGATTGATCGCGGGGGCGCTGATGAGTATCCAGGCGGTCAAGGCCGTAGAGATCGGAGACGGCATGATCCAGGCCTCCCAGCGCGGCAGTGTGGCGCACGACGCCATCGCCGTCGATGAGACGTTCGTCCAAGGCGGTGGGTACATACGACGAAGTGACCACGCCGGAGGGCTCGAGGGAGGGATGACCTCGGGGGCACCAGTCATCGCCAAGGTGGCTATGAAGCCGCTCGCGACGCTGAACCGTCCAGTCCTCGAGACCGTTGACGTCGCCACCGGGGAGTCGACGGTCTCCTTCAAAGAACGCACCGACGTCACCGCGGTCCCGGCCCTCGGCGTCGTGAGCGAAGCAATGTTGTCACTGGTGCTGGCGAATGAAGCCTTACGCAAGTTCGGCGGTGACTCCGTTGAGGAGTTCGTGCGCAATCACGAATCCTACGTAGCGAATCTCGGATCGACGTCCTCACACGCCCGAAGCGACTGAGGGTGACGCGCCTGGTGCTCGTCGGCCTGCCGGGAACCGGCAAGACCACAGTGGCGCGAGCGTTGGCCGACCTCTGGGGGGTCGACGCCGTCGACACCGACGACCTGCTCAGCCAGGCGGTGGGGCAGGCGGCACCGGAATACTTGCGCGAACACGGTGAGGAGCGTTTTCGCCTTCGCGAGCTCGAAGCACTGGTCGCGGCCCTCGATTCTGGAGAAGTGGTGTCAACGGGCGGGGGCGTCGTCACGCTCGACGAGGCTCGTCGCGCCCTCGCTGCGACAGTGACGTACTGGCTGGACTGTTCTGACGAGGAGATACTCGCCCGCGTGGGCGAGGGCGACCGACCCCTATTGGGAGCGGATCCGGCGGGTTCGCTGGCGCACCTTCGAGCACAGCGCGAACCCTGGTACCGGGAGGTATCGCGTGCGCGAATTGACTCCTCGGGGACACTGGATGAAGTGGTTGCCCTGATCCTGGACGACATTGAAAGGTCGGCGGTGTGAAGATCCCTGTCGAACTCGCCGGTCGTTCCTACGACGTGCTCATCGAGGCCGGTGCGCGCCACCAGTTGGGTGCGGTGCTGGACGCACGGTGTCCGGGGTACCAGGCGAGCGTGATCATCACCTCGGCGGTGTTGCGAGCGCATTCCTGGTTTGACGGGGCGTTTGGGGACGCGACGCACGTCATTGAGGTTCCCGAAGGCGAGAATGCCAAGACATTCGAGACCCTCGAACGGGTGTGCGAGGAGTTGGCGTCGCGCAACCTGTCACGCGCGGACGTCGTGGTGGGCGTCGGCGGGGGCGCCGTGACGGACCTCGCGGGTTTTGCGGCGGCGGTCTATTTGCGAGGTGTCCGACTCGTCCAAGTACCCACGACCTTGGTCGGTCAAGTGGACGCCGCGATAGGGGGAAAGACCGCCGTCAATCTGGCCGCGGGAAAGAACTTGGTCGGCGCGTTCCACCAACCTGTGAGTGTCCTGTGTGACTACGAGACTCTGGCGACCTTGCCCGAGCGCGAGCGACTGAGCGGGCTGGGGGAGGTGGCCAAGTGCTGGCTCCTCGAAGGCCGACCCTCGAAGGACCTGGCCGACAAGTCGCTCGAGGAGCTCATCGTTCTCTCGGTGCGTCTCAAAGCGAACATCGTGAGCGAGGACGAATTCGAAGGTGGAGGTCGAGCGCTCTTGAACTACGGCCATACGCTCGCGCACGCGCTCGAGGTCTTGGCATTGCAACGCGATCGTGACGAGTTGCGCCACGGCGAGGCGGTGGCCATCGGATTGGGGTTTGCCGCGCGTCTGGCCTACACACTGGGTCGCGTGGACGCGTCGTTCATCGCGAACCACGACGACGTATTGGCGACGCTCGGTCTGCGCGCGCGAATTCCTCGTGAACTTCGTACTGAGGACATCATCCGCGCAATGGGTCACGATAAGAAGGCCCACCACGACTTAACCTTTGTACTGGCGGGTCCGGGAGGCTTCGAGGTGGTTCGAGACGTCGATCCCCAGGTCGTCACTCGCGTCGTGGAGGAATTTCGAGATGACCAATGAGTAGAGTGATTCTCTTGTTGTCGGGACCGAACCTGGATCAGCTGGGTTCGCGCAGCCCCGAGATCTACGGAAGCCAGACGTTGGAGGAACACGTCGCCCGCTTCAGTGGCGAGGCGAACGACCGTGGTTTCAGTGTCCGCCACGTTCAGTCGAATTTCGAGGGAGACCTCATCGAAGCGGTGAACGGCGCTCGCGACACCGCGGTGGCGATCGTGATCAACGCGGGCGCTTTGACCCACACGTCCTGGGCCCTCGCGGACGCCCTCGCCACGTTCGCTGGCGCCAAAATCGAGATTCACCTCTCCAACCCCGCGGCTCGTGAGCCGTTTCGTCACGTCAGTACGCTGGCGGGTGTCGTCGATGGTTCAATTTCCGGGTTCGGTGCCTTGAGCTACGACCTCGCCCTAGACGCCGTCGCGCGACTCTTGTCCTAGCGCCAGAAACCCGCCCACGGCCATTGCCTAGAATGGGCAACGCAACATTTGCGAAAGGTACGTGGCCCATGGCGGCAATCTCAACTTCGGATATCAAGAACGGCATCACGCTCAAGATCGACGACGGACTCTTCACCGTCATCGAGTTCCAACACGTCAAGCCCGGTAAGGGCGGCGCCTTCGTGCGTACCAAGCTTCGCAATGCCCGCTCCGGAGCCGTCATCGAACGGACCTATCGGTCCGACGAGCGAATGGAACAGGCCATCATCGATAAGCGTGACACGCAGTATCTCTACCGCGACGGCGATGACTATATATTCATGGACCAATCCACCTACGAGCAGGTGCCGGTCTCTTCGAAGAACTTGGGCGACGCCACCAACTTCCTCAAGGAGACTGGCAAGGCAATGTTGATCCTGCACGACGACGAGATCATCGGAGTCGAATTGCCAGCGTCGGTAGAACTCACGATCACCGAGACCGAACCCGGTATCCAGGGAGACCGGGTGTCGGGCGCGCGTAAGCCGGCAACCCTCGAAACTGGTTTCGTCGTCCAGGTGCCGCTGTTCGTCGGTCCCGGTGAGGTCATAAAAGTCGACACCCGCACCGGTGAATATATGACGCGGGCCTGATGACCGAGTTGGGTCAACAGCGTCATCGCGCACGCGAACGGGCCCTCGAGATTCTTTATGAGGCAACCATCAAAGAGCGTCCGGTCACTGACATCGTGGCGTCGTTGCCTCTCGCCCCCGACCCCTATACCGTGGCGATCGTCAAGTCAGCGGAGTTGCACCAAGCCCAAGCCGAGGCCCTCATCAGCGAGTTCTCGGAGCAGTGGTCACTCGAACGTATCGCCATGGTCGATCGGATCATCATGATTATGGCGATTGGTGAACTGTTGCTCGAGGACCCACCGCCGCGCGCCGTGGTGATGGACGAAGCGGTCGAATTGGCGAAAGTATTCTCGACTGACGGATCGGCGTCGTTCGTCAATGGGGTGCTCTCGGCGTGTGTTGAACACTTGACGTAATGTTCACGACTCGCGCTGGGGACGATCCAGCGGGTCCCGCGAACCTTAAAAGTAAATGAAAACTTATCGTTGCGAAGGCCAACCTCGCGATGGCTAAGACGTGCCGGAGATCAATGACGCTGCTCGTCATACCCTGACGGTTCCGGTCCGCCTTCGACGGAATTCGCCTCGCTCACGACGACATGATTGTTACGAGCTGATTTCCGCAAAAGATCTTGGTTTTCGACGGTGGGGACCTTGTCCTGGTAGTCGCGTGTCGCAACTCGAGCGAAGGTTATCCGCACCGGCGAGCGAAGAGACGCAGCTTTGACAAAATGTCGCGACGTCCCATGACGAGGGACCTAAGGAAGAAAACTCTTATGTATGTAAGTATTGAGGTCAGTTTTCGCCGGTACCGCCGGATATCTTCGGTGTGGGGTTGTCGGTCAATAGAAGAGTCACAAGGAGCGGTGTATGTCAATAGCGGGAAGACTATCCACAGTCGTCGTCGCCTTCTTGGTGGCGGTGGCGTTGGTGGTTGCCGCGGTCGCGGCGTTCATTACGCCCGGAACACCTGGCGGCGTCGTCAACTTCACCAACGCCGAGGCAACTGGCCAGCCAGTGAACCTAACGGTTCAGACCGTTGGGTCGATTGGCTTTGGACCGCATCCGACGTGGGTTTCGTATCTCGTGAAGGATCCCCAGGGTAAGTGGGTCCACCAGACCACCTGGGAGCTTCCAGCGCACACAGTCATACATATGACCGTGTACCAGTACGACTCAGGAAGCCCACTGCGTAATCAGGAGTGGGGCCAGGTGCAGGGAACCGCCGGTGGTACCGCAACCCTGAATGGTAAGACCTATTCGCACTATGACTCGTACACCGGTAACGGTGTAGGTCACACATTCGCCATTCCAACACTTGGTCTCAGCGTGCCGCTGATCGGTGTCAGTGGGAGCGCGACGAACGTATGTGGCGTTGCGCCGTGCCATTTCAATTCTGCGCACAACATCATCACCTTTAGTTTCAAGACGCCAGGGCCGGGTAACTACCCGTGGCAGTGCTTCGTGCCTTGCGGGCTTGGTTACCTGTACGGCAACGGAGGACCAATGTCGACTCAGAACTTCATGGGCGGATTCCTTGACGTGGTGGCTCAATGATGTCAACGGAGAACTCAATGAAAAACGAATCGAATCACCTTCGCCGCATCTTGGTCATCACGTTGGTCTTGTCGATTGCCGCCGATTTGCTCTACTGGTTCTTGGTCGGACCTCACGTGCCGCCAGGGACGATGACGACCTCGGCGCACGATGACCAAATCGACTTCAACATCCTCATGGTGATCGCTCTACCCGTTCTCATCGGGGTCTGGGTGTTCATGGGTTACACGATCGCGAACTGGAGCTCGAAGCGAGCGAACGTAGCGGAACCCAAGGGTGGACCGGCTGCTCGCTCCAACATGAAGGCTCAGGTCCTCTGGATCACCATCACGACCGTGGTGGTCTTGTTCCTCGCGGGCTTTGGCATCGTCGAATTGATCATCGGCAATGGTTCGGGTGGTGGTGAAGGACCGAACCCGGTGTGGGAACCCGCGGGTGCCGCCCAAGCCGAGACCGCAGCGCTGACGTCTGCCGCGTCCTGGGCACCAGGCAAGGTCCTGGTGGTCCAAGTCATCGCCCAGCAGTGGAAGTTCACGTATCGCTACCCGCAGTTCGGTGGCTTCGAAACCCAGCAATTGATTCTTCCCAATAACACGACCATCGCGTTTAACGTCACGTCCCTTGATGTGATTCACAGTTTCTGGGCCTACCAACTCGAGGTGAAGGCTGACGCCAACCCTCAGGAGAACAACGTGGCGTTCACCACCACGAAGCAGTTAGGCAATTTCACCGTGCGCTGTAGTGAGCTCTGCGGTATTTGGCATGGTGCGATGTTTGACTACGGCAAGGTCGAGACGCCGACGAACTTCTCAAGTTGGGCAGCGACCACTGAGAGCGCGAACGCCGCCAACACGGCGGACCTGCCGGCCTTCGCGTGGACGTACGTGCCCGACGCCAATGGTGCCGCTGGTGGTTTCTACCCCGACGGCACCGTAACGCCGTACAGTTCGGTTGAGGTGTACGGGGCCAAGCAGGCGGCGTCATGATCAAGAACGTAACGAAGACTGAACGAAACACTTTGAAGCTAGAAACGGAGATAGCGCGATGACCATTAGCGCCGAACGACCGACGAAGAGCGTGGCTTCCAGCACGTCGCCGCCCTCGCCTCACCAGGGCGTGAGCTGGACCCAGCGGCCGGGTTGGTTAAGCCAACACATGGGTACGGCCATCATCGCTGCGGTGCTGGGCTACGCATTCGGCCACTGGCTTGGGAACTACGTCACGAGTGGCTATCCCTACATCGCCAACAGTGGGCAGAACTCCTCGGCCAACGCACTCGCACTTATTTTCGCAGTGGTGGGCTGGTTGCTCGGCATCGGGGCCCTTAATTACCCGCTCGCTAAATTGGTGGGCAAGGAAGCGGACCACGAGACCTCGGTCGAAGGTTGGTCGAAGTACTTCCGCTACACCCTTGACCACAAGGTCGTCGGATTGCAGTACGTCGTGGGCGTTTTGCTCTTCCTCTTCACAGGCGGACTTCTCGCGATGGCGATTCGTACTGAACTGCTCAGCCCGACGACGCACGTATTCGGCCCCGGCACGTACATCGAGATCGTGAGTGAGCACGGGACAATCATGATGATGATGGCCACATCAATCATCCTGGGTCCACTTGGCAACTATTTCGTTCCCCTGATGATTGGTTCGCGGCGCATGGCGTTCCCACGCATTGAGGCGTTCAGTTTCTGGATCTTCATTGCTGGTTATGGCGTAATCTTCTCGGCGTTGCCGTATGGTGGTTTCCCGACCGGTTGGACGGGGTACGCGCCGCTGCAGACTCAGGCGGGACCCGGAATGATTTCCTATCTGCTTGGATTCGCGGTGATCGGACTCGGCATGATGGCCGCGGGTTTCAATATTGCCGCCACGATCATCAACTTCCGGGCGCCGGGCATGACCTGGAGCCGCGTGCCCATCTTCGTTTGGGCCATTTTGTCGACCGCCGCGCTCTTGACTCTGGCGACGCCGACGTTGTTTGCTGCCGGACTCTTTGGCGTGCTCGACAAGACGGTGCAGACCGCTTTCTACGTGACCGAACACGGGGGAAGTTCTTACTTGTGGGAGAACCTGTTCTGGTTCTTCGGTCACCCCGAGGTGTACATCATGGCGCTGCCGGGATTCGGCATCGTCGCCGAGATCTTGCCGGTCTTCACTCGAAAACCGCTGTTCGCCTACAAGGTCGCCGCGGCGGGCATGATCGGCGTCGCGTTGCTGTCATTCTTCGTATGGCAACACCACCTCTTCCAGAGTGGTATCAACCCGGACATGCGTCCACTCTTCATGCTGACGACCGAACTGATCTCCATTCCGACGGGCTTCATCTTCCTAGTGGGTATGGGTACGTTGTATAAAGCCAAGATCAGATTCGAAGTACCGATGCTGTTCGCCATGGCTGTCTTCTTTAACTTCCTTATTGGAGGCGTCACCGGCGTGTTCCTGTCGGACGTGCCGGTGAACGTAACCGTCCACGGCGGATTCTTCGTGCTTTCGCACTTCCACTACACGATCATGGGCGGCCTGCTCTTCGCGTTCATGGCGGGTCTTTACTACTGGTTGCCCAAGATGACCGGGCGGATGATGAACAAGAAACTTGGACAGTGGCACTTTTGGACCATGTTCGTCTTCTTCAACCTGACCTTCTTCCCGATGTTCATCATCGGCTTGCTCGGACAGCCCCGTCGTGTCTTCACCTACGCGAAGAACCTCCAGATGCTCAACGACTTCTCGTCGATTAGTGCGTTCCTCCTTGGATTCTCGTTCCTGATCTTCTTCGCGAACCTGATGTGGTCGATGTACATCAAGCCCGTCAAGGCGCCTGCGAACCCTTGGGACTCGTTGGGACTCGAATGGCAGACCGCGAACCCGGTTCCGGTGTACAACTTTGAGCGGATCCCCGTCATCATGACTGACCCGTACCACTACAGCGAAGTAGGTGCACCAGCACTCGCGGACTTGGGCGTGGGTGGATCTGGCGATCGGGTCTCATCGTCCGGCAAGTCGGACAAGTAGCAAGTGGAGAGAACACGATGACTGACACTTCAAGAAACCAAAAACCCATGAGCGAGACGCCAGAGGAGATCGAATACGAACTTCGTGGTCAGATCGGATCGATTTGGTCGGGAGGACGACTCTTCATTGGCATGTACACGTTCCTGCTGGCGTCACTCGCTTTTTCCTATTTCTACCTGCGCGCGGCCAACAACGGTCTATTGTGGCGGCCCCACAACATCACCGCTCCGACGGCGTACGGCTGGACGATTTGGGGACTGAGCCTGGTCGCCGCGGTCCTCGTTATTTTTGGTCAGCGACGCCTTCGATCGGGCAACGTCTTGGACTGGCAAGTTGCTGGCTGGGTGGGTGTTGCGTGCGGACTCGTTGCACTCGCGGCCCAGATATGGGAGTTCACGGCAGTGCCGTTCTATCCAGGATCGAGTGGCTACGCGTCAACCTTCATTGGTTGGTCAGTGATCAACATCGGAACCTTGGCTGGCGCCACGTACTGGCTCGAGACGACGCTCGCTCGATCGCATCGGATGAGGCGAGAGTCCGGAACAGCGAGTCCAGAGTTGTCGAGCGCGGCCACCGCGAGGTTGTTTCGAGCGAACGTAGCGTCGATGACCTACTTCTGGGGATTCGTCGCAGTGAGTGGCGCGCTCTTCCTCGCGATGTTCTATCTGCTGTAAACGCTTGTCCAGAGTGATTTCTTAGTACTAGTCAAGACTTGAAGTTCAAGGGTTAGGGTTGGAGGTGATGATGCAAGCTGTCGACATTTTTATCGGTTCGCAAGTGCTGACCATGGTGTTCCCCTTGGGCGTGCTGTTCGGCGTATTGCTCTGGGTGTTCTTTCAACGCAACCCAACCGAGTGAACGAAGAGACGTCGGCCTCTGGTTCGACGAATGTGAAGCGGGCGTTGCGCGACAGTTTGGCGGTTCTTGGGCTGCTACTACTAGTGATGTGTTATGTGCCACCGGTCGAAGGATGGGCGCGTCACTACGAATATGTTCAGGCAATGCAATTCCTTGCCTTCTCCGTGCTCGTTCCCGCTCTTTTCGTGGTCGGAGCACCGTGGCGTTGGCTCGGACTCGCCGCAGCACAACCTCCACGAATTGACGACGACGGCCTGGTCCAAGTCGACCAATCACCTCGCTACGTCGATCGGCTCGTTTTAGCACGACCGCACCAGGTAAGCAATGTACGAGCAATCTGGGTGATGGTCCTCTTCGTCGCGTTGACCATCTTCTGGCGGTCGGCGCCGGTAGTCAACTTCACCGTGCGACACGGCTGGTTGGTCGTGTTGGAGTCGCTCAGCACCCTTGTTGTGGGCGTCGTCTTGTGGACTGATCTAGTTGAGTCTCCGCCCCTCACACCTGGTGCCACTCGTCCCTACCGGATTGGCATGTCCGCGATTGCGATGTGGACGATCTGGGTTCTGGCGTATCTCGGAGCAATGTCGCACTCCTCTTGGTACCAGGCGTTTCATCATGTCGCCGGACACGGTATCTCCGCTGCGGCGGATCAGCAATTCACCGCGGCCGCCATGTGGTTCCTGTCGGCCGCCGCGTTCCTGCCTCTCGTGTTCTGGAATCTCGTGCACTGGCTCCAGTCCGAGGAGAACCCTACCGACGAGTTGAATCGAATGGTACGGCGCGAGAGAATTCTCGGGCCCTAGCCAGGCCCTGTCCATCCGGCTCTCGCGTTTAGGTGCCAGTGAGGTGGGGAAGGATCGGAAGTGATGGCTTCGTGAGTACTCCGTCGATTTTGCTCGCCGCCTTCACATCATCGATGGCGATTAGACGGTCTTTCGTGAGTAGTGCTTCCTGCTTGGTCAAGTCCTTAATGTATTTCCTATCACCAGGGTGGACGAAGAGATTCTGGATGGCCTCGATGGCCGCCAACGCATCTGACGTCACCCACGTCACCTCGGTCGCGAGCATCTGATCGATGTGCCGACCGGCCTTGGTGTCCGTGACCTCGATGTTGTTGGTCAAGTCGTACACCGCGCCACTCGCAAAGGAACACGCAGTCTGGTCACCCACGAGCAAACTAGGAATTTGACTGCGGTCAGACGCTGTAAGGGATCCGGCCAAACTCTCGTTGTAGAAGCTGAAACTCTCCTTGACCGAGTAGACGCACGGTGCGATGTCGCCATTGATGGCAGCGATGGTGTCGTTCTGGGTAACGCGATCGTGGGCCTTGGAAACATGGCTCGGAAGGTCGCTGATAATCGAGACGGCGATGACGACGACTACCGAGATCAGTATGAGAAACCAGGGCCGACGATAGAACGACACCCTGAAGGTCGACAGTGACGACGCCGGCATCGAGGCAGGGTCGTAGGTAGAGGATTCGAGGGGAGGAAGTTCGTCCGTCACTTCACAAGACTACTGGCGGTGGTCGCGATGCCTTTCGCGAAACGGGTGATGAGGTTGGCCTTCAATGAGAAGACGTTGTGCGAACTCACACTCGCAAAGGGAGTGGCCTGAGCTTCCAGCTGCCCGTTAGGAGAGATGAAATACATCACGTTGTTATGTGTCACTTGACTAGCCAACGCACCGACTTTGATGCGCACACCGTAGTTCGACCACACTGCGTTCAACGCGTGCAGCGACCCCGTGAGAAAGACCACGTCGGAGGCGCTGGCGAGACCGGGCTCGCTGAGCGCCATGGGATGGGCACTCAGCGTGAGGTCAAGTGGGTCGGTGTTGACGATCGCAAATTCGACTTGGCTCTCGTCTTTACCTAGGAGTGCCTGCGCCTGTTTGATCTCGTTGCCGAGAACCGGACATATGTCATTGCATGCCGCATTTTCGAATGCGAGCACGATGACCTTGCCGTTGGAGCGCAGGAGGCTCCAGCGGTGATTGCGTTGCGTACGAAGCGTGAACGATGGGGCGCTAGCGTTAGCGATTTGCTTTAAGTTCATGAACTGGTCCACGCTCAATGAGTTCAAAGAACTGACCGGTGAGAGGTTGGCGTTGGAAGGCAGGAATTTAGTCGTCGTAGCGCTAGTGACGCCAAAGTTGCCGAAGAAATGTTCGAGTGCTGCACCGCCCAAACCGAGCACCACGAAGATCACGAGCGCCCACGCCACCGCCTTTGGCGGAATAGGAGCGCGACCTCCTTGGCGCCGGAAGTTTCGATCGACAGGCGCGTTCGAGGCAAAAATCGCAGCGCGCTCGGTCTCACTGAGTAGCGGGGTCGTCCCAGTGCTCTCGGTATCAGTCATGTGATTCAGTAGTCCCCTCGACTTGCAATGATTCTAATTCGGGCGCACGGACCCGTCGTCGGTGTTCGTTGGCGTGAACAGTCGGATCGTTTGAAAATAGTGCCGAGTGTAGGGTGATCGTGTGCAAGGCAAACAAGTGACTGACGCCGGAGCCTCGGGAGAACATCGAACTCGTCGTTTCGGGGGAGCCGAGGCGATCCGTGCACATGTGACCCTGCTCGTGGGCTTGGGTTTGTGCGGTTTCGCCTTCTGGTTCGAGTTGGGCCGGGCCGAACGAGGTAACGGGCTCAGTTGGGCCTACGTGTTCGAGTGGCCCTTGCTCGCTGTCTTCGCCGTCTACATGTGGTGGAACGTTCTCGATCCCGAGCGTCAAACGCGTGTGAAGACCAAGAAGACGAAGGAACTCGCCCCCGAGTTTCACGGCATGTTAAATGCGTGGGAAGAGCATCAGCGAGCCTTGAACGACGAGCGACTCGACCACGACGCGCCGAACAAGGACTGATCTCAGTGGCTTGTCGGCCGCCGTGCGCACGAGTCGCGACCAGTGGCCTGCTAGTCTGAAGGACGAAGAAGTCGTGAAGCGGATCCTGTGAGGTTCGTACGGCGGGAGTGACATGAGCAGCGGAGAGTTACGCCAGACGCCCCCGGGCGGTCTGGCGTTTTTTGCAAAGAGCCAGCTTCTGACGGGCGAGGAAGTCGAACGAGCTCTCAAACGCATGGCGCACGAAATCGTCGAACGCAACCACGGTTTGCCGCGGCTCAGCGTGATCGGACTGCAGACGGGAGGCGTCGCGTTCGCCACGAGGATCGCGGAGCTCTTGCACGACATTGTCGGTGATGACGTCTCGCTGAGTCTCTTAGATGTCTCCTTCTATCGGGACGACCTCAATCGCAATCCAGTCCCGAAGTCCACGGCGACCACCATCGACCACGACCTCACCGATCAGACCGTCATCGTGGTGGACGACGTACTGTTCACGGGCCGCACCATACGCGCTGCGCTGAATGCTCTGTCGGATTGGGGCCGACCTCGTTCGGTCCAACTCGCGGTGATGGTGGACCGGGGTCACCGCGAACTCCCGATACGGCCGGACTACGTGGGTAAGAACCTTCCAACGTCACTCGACGAAGCGATCCTTGCGACACTCGAAGGTGTGTGGATCGGTACCAAGGGGGAGTCGTGATCGACTCGATTCGGAGCCAGAACCTGCTCACGCTCAACGACGTCTCACGAGAGGCGATTGTCGAAGTACTCGACACCGCCGAATCATTCGTTGAGGTGAACCGTAGGACCATAAAGAAGGTCCCTGCGCTGAAAGGACGCGTCGTGGCGTCGCTGTTCTTCGAAGAATCGACGCGAACTCGTCTCAGCTTTGAGACCGCGGCCAAGCGACTCTCAGCGGACGTGCTCTCGCTCGCAGTCGCTTCGAGCAGCGTGAAGAAGGGTGAGTCGCTGCGCGACACCATCGCTACCATCGACGCGTTGGGGATCGACGCCGTCGTGCTTCGCCACCAGTCCAGCGGCGCGGCGCTCCAGGTGAGTCGCTACGTACCTCACGTGCGGGTGATCAACGCCGGCGATGGCTTGCACCAGCACCCGACCCAGGGATTGCTCGACGCGTTCACGGTGCGCCAGGTGCTGAGCGAGCGCGCGGGCACGAGCGGTCTGGAGTCCGGAGCGCAACTCTTTGATGGACTTCGAGTGCTCATCGTGGGTGACATCCGCCACAGTCGTGTCGCGCGAAGTGACATCGCGGCCTATTCGGCCCTAGGTTGCGACGTCCACGTCGCGGCACCCGGCACCCTGCTGCCGGCTGACATCGAGAACTGGCCGGTGCGGGTCGTAGAGGACTTCGACCAGGCGCTCGAGTGGGCCGACGTCGTTGCCCTACTGCGACTGCAACGTGAACGCGGCTCGGGATCCTTCGTACCGTCGTTGGCCGAGTTCACGAGGACTTTCGGTCTGACCCTCGAGAGGGCGAGACGGCTCCGCCCGACGACGATAATCATGCACCCGGGTCCCATGAATCGTGGCGTCGAGATTGATTCGCGGGTGGCGGACTTGCCGAGCGCGGTCATCGAGCGCCAGGTCGCCAACGGCGTACCGATTCGCATGGCGGTGCTCTATCTGACCGTGGCTGGTTCGAGCGAGGGAGTGCCGTGAGTTCGATCTTGTTGCGCGGTGGTCTGGTGGTGGGCCCCCAGTCGAGTGCGGTCGCCGACGTTCTCGTGGTCGACGGGCGAATTGCGCAAGTTGCCGCGCAAGTCGCCGCGCCCGAAGGATGCGACGTCATTGACGCGAGCGGGTGCTGGGTCGGGCCAGGCTTCGTTGACTTGCATACGCACCTGCGCGAACCCGGGCGCGAAGAGGCCGAGACAATTGAGAGTGGTGCGTTGGCCGGCGCCATCGGTGGCTACACCGCCCTGACGGCGATGCCCAATACCGAGCCCGCCCTTGACAACGTGGCGCTTGTGTCCTACGTGCTCGACCGCGGTGCGCGAACGCCGTTGGACGTCGCGGTCGCGGGAGCGATCACGCAGGGTCGGCGAGGCGAGAGCCTGGCGCCTCTGGCGGAAATGGCTGAACTCGGCGTACGTCTCTTCAGCGACGATGGCACGGGAGTCCAGGATCCATCGCTCATGCGACGCGCCCTCACCTACGCGCGGCCTCTCGGGGTGCGTCTCGCCCAGCATTGCGAGGACGAACTGTTGGCCGCGGGAGGGTCGATGAACGAAGGCGCGGTCAGTGGTCGGTTGGGTCTCCTGGGCCGACCCGCGCTGGCCGAGGAACTCATGGTCCAGCGCGACATCGAGCTGGTCGCCTTGACGGGGGGTTCGTTGCACTTCATGCACCTGTCGACATCGCGGTCGCTCGACCTGGTTCACGATGCGCAACGCGGGGGACTGCCGGTGTCCTTTGAGGTCGCGCCCCATCACTTCACGCTGGACGAGACGTGCTGTGAGCAGTTCGACCCGATCTTCAAAGTTCATCCACCGCTTCGACCTCGAGCGGACGTGGACGCGCTGCGCGAGGCACTGCGAAACGGCACGATCGACGCCGTGGCGACCGACCACGCACCACACGCGCCGGAGCTGAAGGATCTGCCCTTTGACGAGGCACCCGCGGGGATGCTCGGTCTCGAGTACGCCGCTTCGCTGACTTTTGAGGCGTTGGGCGACGCCCCCAGTCCCCAACGCTTCTTTTCGGTGCTCAGTCGCGAACCAGCCCGCATTGCCCAATTGCGTCACGAGGACGCTCGCGTTCGCCACGGCGGCCACGGCGGTGCGGTGATCGAAGGCGAAGATGCCAACCTGGTGGTGTTTGATCCAGAGGCGAACTGGACGGCCCGCAACGAGGATCTGCACAGCCACGCGGTGAACAGCCCCTACGACGGTCGAGCGTTGCGAGGACGGGTGCGGACCACCATCGCCAAGGGTGTGCTCGTGGTGAGCGACGGAGTACTGGTGTGATCCGCCCTCGCGCGTTACTCGCGCTAAGCGACGGCACGACGTTCGAGGGATACGCCGCAGGGTACCTCGCCGAACCGGGCTACACCACCGGTGAGTTCGTGTTCAACACGGCGTTGAGCGGCTATCAGGAGGTGATCACGGACCCGAGCTACGCCGGCCAGATCATAGCTTTCACCTATCCGCACATTGGTAACTACGGCGTCTCCCCGCTCGACGACGAAGCCCTACGACCCTGGTGCCGGGGGATCGTCGTACGCGACCTGTCCGACCTCCCGTCGAGCTGGCGCTCGGTCGGACCACTCGAAGGTTTCCTTCGTCAACATCGCGTGCCCGCGATCGTCGGGGTGGACACGCGCCGGCTCACCCGTTACCTGCGCGCCCACGGTGCCCTGGCCGGAGCCTTTGGTCACGCCGAGGAGTCGTCGGTACGCGCCGCGGCCGAGCTCGCCACCGGTACCGACGGTACCGATTTGGTCACCGCGGTGTCGACGCCCGCCTCGTACCAACGCGGCGACGGCGACCTGCACATTGTGGCGTTGGATTACGGCATCAAGACGACCATGGTGCGCGCGCTGGGCGAACGCTTTCGCGTCACCGTCGTGCCGTCGTCAACGAGCGCGCAGGCTGTTCGCGAGCTTCGTCCGCACGGCGTCTTCTTGTCCAATGGTCCCGGTGACCCCGCGGCACTCGCCGACAATGTGGCCGTCATCGCAGAATTGCTCGGTACGGTGCCGGTATTCGGTATCTGTCTCGGACACCAGTTGCTGGCGGCCGCGCTGGGCGGTTCCACTTTCAAACTTCCCTTCGGACACCACGGTAGTAACCACCCCGTCAAGGATCTGGCGACCGGCAAGATTGAGATAACCGCCCAGAACCATAACTACGCCGTGATCCCTGAGTCGCTCGCGCGTGGTTTCGTCAGCCACGTAAACTTGAACGACGGCGTGATCGAAGGAATCTCGTCGCCCACGGATCGATGTTTCTCGGTCCAGTACCACCCCGAGGCCGGACCAGGCCCTCACGACGCGCGCTACCTCTTTGAGCGATTCGAATCACTCGTACGCTACGGGTCCCTGGAGCGTGTCTAGTGCCTCGTAGGGACGATCTCCAATCCATCATGGTGATTGGCTCAGGTCCGATCGTGATCGGTCAAGCGTGTGAGTTCGACTACTCGGGCACCCAGGCCTGTCAGGTTCTGCGCGAAGAGGGTTACAAGGTGATCCTCGTGAACTCCAATCCCGCCACGATCATGACCGACCCCGCAACCGCGGACGTCACGTACGTCGAGCCGCTCGACGCCGAGGTCCTCACCGACATCCTGGAAAAGGAACGACCCGACGCGCTCCTGCCGACGCTCGGCGGACAGACGGCACTTAATTTGACGATGGAGTTGGTGCGTCGTGGGGTGACCGAACGTTTAGGTGTGGAAGTGATCGGCGCACGTCCCGAGGCGATCTCGACCGCGGAGAATCGCGAACTGTTCAAAGAAGCGATGGGCGACATTGGACTCAAGGTTCCCGAGTCGGGTTTCGCTCACGACGTCGAGACCGCGCTCGACATCGCGAAACAAATCGGTTGGCCCATCATCATCCGACCTAGCTTTATCCTCGGAGGAGCCGGCACCGGGATCGCGCACAATGAGAATGACTTTCTCCACCTCGCTGCGGAGGGCATCGTCGCGTCTCCCATTGGCGAGATCCTCGTCGAGAAATCCATCGCGGGTTGGAAGGAGTTCGAGCTGGAAGTCATGCGCGACGTGGCGGACAACTGCGTGGTCGTGTGCAGCATTGAGAACTTCGATCCCATGGGTGTGCATACGGGTGACTCGATCACGGTCGCTCCCGCGCAAACTCTCTCGGACGTGGAGTACCAGGCCATGCGCGATGACGCCTTTGCGGTGTTGCGTCGCGTGGGCGTGGAGACCGGTGGCTCGAACGTCCAATTCGCCGTCAATCCTGAAACGGGTGAGCGACTGGTGATCGAGATGAACCCTCGCGTGAGTCGCTCGAGCGCCCTCGCGTCCAAGGCGACGGGCTTTCCGATCGCCAAGATCGCCGCTCGCTTGGCGGTGGGCTATTCTCTCGACGAGATTCGCAATGACATCACCGAAGTCACTCCGGCGAGTTTTGAGCCGGTGATTGACTACGTCGTGACCAAGATTCCTCGGTGGGCCTTTGAGAAGTTGCCCGGTGCGACGCCCGAGTTGGGTACCCGCATGCAGTCCGTCGGTGAAGTGATGGCGATCGGACGAAATTTCGCCGAGTCGTTGCAAAAGGCGATACGTTCCCTCGAACAAGGCCGGCCGGGGTTCGCCTTAGGTGATGGCTCGGAATTCTCAACACTCGATGACCAGACGCTTTGGGGCCGCTGTGAAGTGGCGACGCCGGAGCGGCTCTTCGCATTGCACGAGGTCATGCTTCGCGGGGCGAGCGTGGAGGAAGTGAGTGAACGCACGAGAATCGACCGGTGGTTCGTGCACCAATTGGGGGGCATCATCGAGCGCGAGAACGAACTCGCGGGTGGCGTCGAATTGGCGAAACTGGACCGTCGAGGCTGGCTTCGCTACAAGCAGTGGGGATTCTCCGATCCCCAGATTGCGACGCTGACCGGTTGCGAGCCGGGCGAGGTGACCAGGCTGCGCCGTGGCGCCGGCGTACCCACGGTGTTCAAGACGGTCGACACGTGCGCGGCCGAGTTCGAGGCATCGACGCCCTATCACTACAGCACCTACGAGGACACGAGCGAGGTCGAACTTTCGTCGCGCGATCGGGTGATCATCCTTGGCTCGGGTCCGAACCGCATAGGTCAGGGCATNNGTGATGGTGAACTGCAACCCCGAGACGGTCTCGACGGACTATTCGACCTCGGACCGGCTCTACTTCGAGCCACTCACCCCCGAGGACCTCGCCGAGGTGATCCTCGCCGAGCAAGCGGCGTGTACCAACGGGGCGCGGGTGGTCGGGGTGATCGTGGCCCTCGGGGGACAGACGCCCCTCAAGTTGTCGCACAGTCTCGAGCCCTCGCTGGTGCTCGGGACGCCGGTCGCCTCCATCGACGCCGCCGAGGACCGTGAGAGGTGGTCGGCNNGTCCTGGGGGGGCGCGCGATGGAGATTGTCTACGACGACACGACGTTGGCACGGGTGATGAACGACCTCACGAGCCAGCACGGCTCATTGGCGCGCGAGGGAGGCGTGAGTCAGAGTCGGCCCATTCTGCTCGATAGTTTTCTCGAAGACGCGGTCGAAGTCGACGTAGACGCGGTGCGTGACGGCACGGGTGACGTCTTTATCGCCGGGATCATGGAGCACGTCGAAGAAGCGGGTGTCCATTCAGGTGATTCGGCCTGTGCGCTGCCGCCCCAGTCGCTCGGCGCGGCCGTGCTGGGCGAGTTGGAGCGCTACACGAGGAAGATCGCCGAATCGCTGCAGGTCGTGGGTCTGATTAACGTGCAGTACGCGGTCAAGGGCGACGAGGTCTACGTCCTCGAGGCCAATCCCCGCGCGAGTCGTACGGTTCCCTTCGTCGCCAAGGCGACCGGTGTCGCGCTCGCCCAAGTGGCGGTGCACGTGACCATGGGTGAGAGTCTCGCGACACTGCGCGAGCGCGGGATGGTCCCGGCGTCGACGCCGATACCTGCGTACGTCAGCGTGAAGGAGGCGGTCCTGCCCTTCAGTCGCTTTCCGGGCGTGGACACCGTGCTCGGTCCCGAGATGCGTTCGACNNGGGCTCGTGCTCGCGCGGCAACTGGTGGAACTCGGTTTCAGCATCGCGGCGACGGTCGGTACGGCGGGCTACTTGCGCAGCAACGACGTGCCCGTGCGAACCTTGGTGGGAAAGATCGGTCTCGCCGACCTGGGCGCGGACGCGGTGTCGATGATGGGTGCGGGTGAGGTGCAACTCGTAGTGAACACTCCCTCGGGTGGGGGAGCCCGCGCCGACGGTGCGGCCATTCGTGCGGCCTGCGTGGTGCACGCGGTGCCGTGTCTCACTACGTTGAGCGCCGGCCTCGCCGCCGCCAAGGGCATCGCCGACACGCGTGCTCGAGGATGGCGCGTTCATTCACTCCAGGAATTGCACGCGTGAAGATCGACCTGGCGACGCGCGTCGGTGAGGTGGCCCTAGTGTCACCGGTCCTCACGGCGGCGGGTACGTCGGGTTACGGCGACGAACTCGCGGGCTACGGCGACCTGGGCGAGCTGGGCGCGGTCGTGACCAAGTCACTCGCGGCCTTCGCGTGGCCAGGCAATCCGGCGCCGCGGGTGAGCTCGTCGGGCCCGCACTTGTTGAACTCGGTCGGTCTCGCCGGACCAGGCGTCGAGGCGTGGCGAAGCGACTACCTGCCTGGGCTCGAGCGGCGCGGCGCACGCGTGGTGGGTTCGATATGGGGACGAACCGTGGCTGAGTTCGCCGACGCGGCACTCGCCATGAAGGGCGCGGCGCTCGCCGCGCTCGAGGTGAACGCGAGCTGCCCGAACCTCGAGAGCCGTTCGACGATGTTCGCGCACTCGGCGTCGGCGACGCGGGCGGTCGTTGAGGCGTCGCGGGTGGCGGACGTACCCCTCTGGGTCAAGTTGAGTCCCAACACGCCTGATCTGGTCGAGATCGCCGGCGCGGCCCTCGAAGCCGGTGCGTCGGGACTGGTGTTGGTGAACACCGTGCTCGGGCTCAGTATCGACGTGGAGCGGCGCGTGGCGTCGCTCGGCAATGGCGGTGGTGGCGTGAGCGGACCCGGGATTCTGCCCGTCGCGCTTCGCGCGGTCTACGAGTGCCGTGCGGCGTTCGCGACGACGCCGATCGTGGGTGTGGGGGGCGTCGCCACCGGCGAGGACGCGGTGGCGATGTTGATGGCCGGAGCGAACGCGCTCGAGGTGGGAACGGCGACCTTCGCGGACCCGCGAGCGCCGTGGCGGGTCCTACGGGCTCTCGAGCACTGGATGCGTCGCCATGACGTCGCCCGGGTACAAGATCTGATCGGGGTGGCCCATGACTGAGGGTTTCGGCGACCGACTCCAACAACACCTGCGCGAAAGAGGTCCGCTGTGCGTGGGCATCGACCCGAGCCGATCACTCATCGAAAGCTGGGGACGACACGACACGGTCGAGGGACTCGAGTTCTTCTGCCTCGCGGTGCTCGAGGCGATAATCGACACGGTGGCGGTGATCAAGCCCCAGGTCGCGTTCTTCGAACGATTCGGGTCGCAAGGCTATCGGGTACTCGAACGTGTCATGAGTGAGGCGCGCGACGCTGATCTCTTGATCATCGCCGACGCGAAGCGCGGTGACGTGGACACGACCAACGACGGCTACGCCGAGGCGTGGTTGAGCGAGGGATCGCCCCTGCGCGCTGACGCCATGACCGTGAGCCCCTACCTGGGCTTCGAGTCGCTCGCGCCGATATTGCACCTCGCGCGTGCCACCGGACGCGGTGTGTTCGTACTGGCTGCGACCTCGAACGTCGAGGGTCGCGTCATCCAAAGTGCTCGCACGCAGGACGGCCGCAGCGTCGAGTCCTTCGTGCTCGAAGAGATCCGTCGTTGTAACCAGCCCGACGAGGGTCTCGGTCCGTTCGGGGCCGTACTGGGCGCCACGAGGGACCGCCCACAGTTCGCGCTCGAGACTCTGAAGGGCCCCTACCTCGTTCCCGGTGTCGGTTCCCAAGGTGGTACGCCCGAGAACGTGGCGCGAGTCTTCGAGCGCTGTCCCGAGGGCAGCGTGCTCGCGAGCGTCTCACGGGCCATACTGCAGGCGGGTCCGGAGCGTTCGAGCCTGCGCGACGCGGCCCGGCGCTGGCGCGATGACCTGGCCCACGCACTCACCTAGGAAATTTGGTCCCAACAGGAGTATTCTGACCACGTGAGTCCAACGCCGCCAACTTTGTCCCAAGAACAGAGGGTCGAAGCGTCGCGTTTGGCGGTGGCGAATCGTCGCCGTCGCGCCGAGGTGAAGCGCCAGGTCAAGTCCGGGGAGTTGTCCCTCGAAGAGTTGTTCGAACTCGCCGAGCGCGAGGAGTGCGTGGCCCAGATGAGGGCGTACGACTTGATAAGTGCCCTTCCCGCCATAGGTGAGGTGAAGGCGGAGCGGATCATGAAGAACGCCTCGATCGCCCAGACGCGCCGCATTCGCGGGCTCGGGCCCAAGCAGCGCGCGGAACTCTTTCGAGCCCTTGTCCGTTAGACCCCTCGTGGTCGTGCTCATCGGCCCGGGCGGCGTAGGCAAGGGGACCGTGGCGCGACGGCTCGTCGAACTCGATTCTCACCTCTGGCTGAGCCGTAGTTGGACCACGAGGTCGCGACGCCCGAATGAGGACGGTACGGAGTACTACTTCGTGGATCGCGCGACTTTCGAACGGGCGATCGACGACGACCGATTCCTCGAGTGGGCTGAGTTCCACGGCCATCTCTACGGCACGCCGCAACCGGACGCACCGGCGGGCGACGACGTGCTGCTCGAGATCGAGGTCCAGGGTGCCGAACAGGTGCGCAAAGCGAACCCCGACGCGGTGGTGATCTTGGTCCTTCCTCCCTCGATGCGTCAGCTCGAAGAGCGGCTGCGAGCCCGCGGCGATAGCGAAGAGCACGTGGCACTTCGTCTGTCCAGTACGCCCCAGGAACTGGCCAAAGGACACGAATTAGCGTCCTACGTGGTCGTGAACGATGACGTCGAGCGAGCGAGTGACGAGATTCTCTCTATACTGGAGGGACTGCGCCAGCAACGGCGAGACCCCCTTTAAAGGAACCGACTATGGCCGAACGCCCCACTCTCGTAGACCCACCCATTGAGTCGCTCCTGCACAAGGTCGGCGACTCGAAGTTCACCCTCGTCGCGGTGTCGGCCATTCGTGCGCGCGAGATCAATGAGTACTACAACGGCCTCGGTTCAGGCCACGGGGCGCTCATCCCACCCCAGGTGACCTCAATGTCGAACAAGTCACTTTCGCTCGCCATGGAAGAGTTGTACCAGGGCAAGTTGGAATTCCATCGTCCGACGCCCGAAGAGATCGAGTCCGAGCGTCTCCAGGCCGAGGCGTTGGAGCAGGCCCGCCAGGACGCCAATAGTGACCTGGACGCCTTCACCGATGCCCTCCGCGACGCCTAGTTCGTCGTCACCCCGTATTGTCCTAGGAGTGAGCGGCGGCATCGCCGCTTACAAAGCCGTTGAACTCTTGCGGTTGTTGCGCGACGAGGGATTCTTCGTCTCGCCAGTGCTCACGCCCGACGCCACGCGTTTCGTAGGGACGGTGACCTTTTCGGCGCTCGCGAGCGAACCGGCGCGCACTTCGCTCTACGGCGATCCCACGACGCCTATACCGCACACGTACCTCGGTCAGCACGCGGACGTGATCGTGGTCGCCCCCGCGACCGCGCACCTCATTGCGAGATACGCCGCGGGCTTGGCTGACGACCTGCTCACCGCGACGCTGCTCGCTTCGCGCGCGCCGGTGCTGCTGTGTCCGGCGATGCACACCGAGATGTGGGAACAGCCATCGGTCCAGGAGAATCTCGCGACGTTGCGCCGCCGAGGCGTGTTGGTGCTCGAGCCCGACGTCGGCGCTCTCGCCGGCGGGGACGTGGGGCCGGGTCGCATGCGCGAGCCCCAGGAGATCGCCGATCTGGTCAAACGACTGGCGCACGGTTTCGAGGGACCGCTGACGGGACGACGCATCCTGATCACCGCGGGCGGTACGCGCGAGGCCATCGACCCGGTTCGCGTGATTTCGAACCGTTCCTCGGGCCGACAGGGTTACGCGCTGGCCGAAGTCGCGCGCCGTCTCGGCGCGACGGTCACCCTGGTGTCGACGGTGAACCTGGCGCTGGCTCTGGACGTCGTGCGCGACGTCGACGTCGTCAAGGTCCAGAGCGCGAGCGAGATGCACGACGAGGTCCTCTCGCGCTTGTCCGACGTCGACGTAGTGATCATGGCCGCCGCGGTCGCTGACTTCACTCTTAGGGCCTCCAAGGTGAAATTGAAGAAAGAGCAGGGTCCTCCGGAACTTCGTTTCGAAGCCACCGCGGACATCGTGTCGGATCTCGTGGCGAAGAAGTCCGCGCGCCAGGTGATCGTGGGTTTCGCGGCCGAGACCACCAACGTCGAGCAGAACGCCTTGGGTAAATTGCGGGCCAAGGGTGTGGACCTGCTCGTCGTGAACGACGTGAGTGCACCGGGCGTCGGTTTCGAGCACGGCACCAACGAAGTCGTGATCCTCGACCGCGATGAACACGCGTATCCAGTGACGCTGCGCTCGAAAGAAGCCATTTCATACGAGATCTTGGCTAGGGTGGCATCATTGTTAACCCAAGGAGATTCATGAGTGACCGCACCCTCTTCACCTCGGAGTCGGTGACCGAAGGACACCCCGACAAGATCGCCGATCAGATCTCCGACGGTGTGCTCGACGCGATTCTTACCCAGGACCCGACGGCCCGGGTCGCGTGCGAGACGCTACTGACGACGGGACTGTGCGTCATCGCGGGCGAAGTCACTACGAGCGCATCGGTCGACGTGACGGCGGTCGCGCGAAAGACCATCCTCGACATTGGTTACGACGACGGCGCGAAGGGTTTTGACGGCAAGAATTGTGCGGTACTGGTCTCCTTTGACAAGCAGAGCGTGGACATCGCCAGCGGCGTCGACGTGGCCTTCGAGCATCGGTCGGGTTCGGTGGAGGACGAGTTGAACGCGCTGGGCGCGGGTGACCAGGGAATGATGTTCGGCTACGCCTGCAACGACAATGAGGACTACATGCCCGTGCCGATCTGGCTCGCGCACCGTTTGTCCATGCGCCTCACGCAGGTACGTCGCTCAGGAGAGGTTCCGTACCTGCGACCCGACGGCAAGACCCAGGTGACGATTGCCTACGAGGGCGACCGGCCGGTTGCCGTGGACACGGTGCTCATCTCGACCCAGCACGAAGACGGTTACGACTCGCAGACCACGATCAAGAACGACCTGATCGAACACGTGATCAAACCCATGCTGCCGACGAACTTGGATACGGGTTCCATGCGCGTCTACGCCAATCCGTCGGGAAAGTTCGTGCTGGGTGGGCCCCACGCGGACGCCGGGCTCACGGGCCGCAAAATCATCGTCGACACCTACGGGGGCATGGCCCGTCATGGCGGTGGCGCCTTCTCGGGCAAGGACCCCTCCAAGGTCGATCGGTCCGCCGCGTACGCCGCACGCTGGGTCGCCAAACACGTGGTGGCTTCGGGAGCGGCGGAGCGGTGCGAGGTACAAGTCGCCTACGCGATTGGCGTCGCGCGGCCCGTGTCGGTTCTCGTCAATACCTTCGGCACCGAGCGCGTCGACCGGGCCACTATTGCCAAAGCAGTCGACGCGATATTCGACCTGCGGCCGGCCGCAATCATCCGCGACCTGGACCTGCGCCGACCCATCTATCAACGCACGGCCGCGTACGGTCACTTCGGGCGAAGCGATCAGGGCTTCACCTGGGAACAGACACCCCGCCTGGACGATCTGCGCCGAGAACTGTCGCTGTAAGTGACCGCCGTGCGCGCGGTTCGCGTGATCACCGAGGTCGGCGCCGTCGACCGACCTTTTGACTACTCCGTCAGTGAAGCGAGCACCCAGGTCGGTCTGGGCGACCGGGTTCGAGTCGATTTCAATCATCGTTCGGTACGAGCCTGGGTCGTCGCCGACGTCGAACCCCGTGACGAACTCAAGGCGATAACCAAGTGGCTCGGGTACGGACCACCGCCCTCGATGCTCGAACTGCTGGCCTGGGCGAGTGAGCGTTGGTACAGCCCCTTGTCGCGCTTCTTGATCTCGACGTCGCCCAAGCGACTCGTGACGACGTTGCCCGTGGCCCCCGATGCGCCGACACTCGACTTGCGCGTGCGCGAGGGCGCGGGCGATTACGCAGCTGGCGTCTGGCACGTCGCGCCCACGACCGACCCGCTGGCAATGATCCTGGGCGCATACGAAGAGACTCGCGAGCGTCCGGGTTCACTACTCGTACTCGTGCCGACCGAGTCCTGGGCGACGCGATTGCGAGGCCGCCTTGAGCAGCGCGGACTGCCGGTCGCGTCGGGCGAGCACGAGTGGGACCGGATGCGAGCGGGCTGGCCCGTCGTCGTGGGCTCGCGCGGCGTGGCACTAGCGCCAGTGCCCCGGGTCGCGGGTGCGGTCGTGGTGGACGCCGACGACGAGGCGTTCGAGTCCGAGGCGGCTCCGACTTGGGACGCCTTCAATCTTTTGCGAGAACGCTGTCGACGTGACGGCGCGCCCTGGTGGGCGACCTCGATGGTCCCGTCACCCACCCTCGTGAAGGATGCGCTCGTCCAGACCTTCGATGACGTGGTGGCGGGTTGGCCACGCGTGCGCGTCGTCGACCGGCGCCACAGCGACCCTCGCGACGGCGTCTTGTCGCGCGACGCTCTGGACGCGGCCCACCGTGCACTCGGCGGTGACGATCCCGTGGCGGTGGCGGTGGTGTTACAGCGCCTGGGTACCGGCAAGCTCTTCGCGTGTCGAAAGTGTGGCGAACTCGCACGCTGTGACGAGTGCGCCGGAGCCGAGGAGGAAGTGGGCGAAATGTTGGCGTGCCGGGACCGACACGAACTGCGGGCCAATTACTGTCGGGCCTGTGGTGCGACGAATCTGAAGCGCGTGCGCGTGGGCGTGACGACCCTCGCCCGAGACGTGGCGGCGCAACTGTCCCAACCGGTGTCCGAGATAACTGCCGCCAGTGACCTCAACTCGCCGCTGTCGCGAGTGGTGGTGGGCACCGAGGCGATCTGGCAGCGGGTACGCCACTGCGGGGTCGTGATCTTCGTTGACTTCGACCAGTATCTTCTCGCACCTCGAGAGTCCGCTCGTCGCAGTGCGCTGACCGCGGTGGGCAAGGCCGGACGTCTCGTGGGGGCACGGCGCGATGGTCACGGCGAGGTGGTGATCCAGACGAGACGCGCTAACGACCCCGTGGTGCGCGCGCTCGAGAGTGGCGACGTCAGCGCGATCGTGCGCGAGGACGATGCGACTGCGGCGTTGTTGGGAATGCCGCCCTACGGCGCACTGGCGTACGTGTCGGGTCCTGGTGCGACCTCTTTCGTGGCCCAACTGCAGGCGCCAGTGTTGGTGCACGCGACTTTGGACGGTTTCGAGGTGCGCGCCGCTGCGCTGGGGGATCTCACGTCGGCGTTGCGTGGCGTGTCAAGACCCGCCGAGAAAGTGCGCGTCGCGGTTCGCTAAGGCAACGTCGAGGACGATTCGCCTCGAAGGACGACTCGTGACGGACGCGGGTGCTTCGATCGTGGGTGGGCCAGCTCGATTGGATGGGCCACGTCGGGCGAACGAAAGCCTGATCGGCGCGGCGTGATCCTCGCGAGATGTACCAGTGGGGAGATTCCTCAAACGAGGGCCGGACCAAAAGCGGCGGGCGGTATCGTGGTGGGGTGAGCACGTTGCCAATTCGAACCTACGGTGACCCCGTCCTCAACGAGGTCACTACCGAAGTTGACAATATCGACGGACGCGTCGCCCAGCTCGCCGAAACGATGATCGCGACCATGTACGAGGCTCCGGGCGTGGGCCTCGCGGCCAACCAGGTCGGGGTTCAAAAACGGCTCTTCGTCTACGACAAGGGTGACGGTCCCATCGTGGTGGTGAACCCTTCGATCGTCGAGTCCGACGGCGAGTGGACCTATCTCGAAGGTTGTCTGTCGGTGCCGGGACTGAGTTGGGAGATCACTCGAGCGAACGCCGTGCACCTCGTGGGCTACGACCTGGAGGGCAAAGAGATAAGCGTGGAAGCGGACGAATTCGAAGGAAGGATCTTCCAGCACGAGATGGACCATTTGAACGGCGTGTTGCTGATCGAGCGTCTCGACGCGGATCAGCGCAAGGAAGCGAAGAAGATCCTGCGCGCGCGCAACGTCGCTCTCGCCGGCAACGATCCCGACGGACTCAACTTGCTACTCGAGAGTTAGATGCGCCTGGCGTTCCTCGGTACGCCGAGCGCCGCGGTGCCCTCACTCGAGGCCCTGGTCTATGCCGGCCACGAGGTGGCCCTGGTGGTCACTCGACCCGACCGCAAACGAGGCCGTGGCTCGGAACTGTCGCCCAGTCCGGTTAAGCAAGCCGCGCTCGGTCTCGGGCTACCCGTGAGTCATTCGCTCAAGGACCTTGAAGGTCTGGGCGTCGAGCGAGGGATCGTCGTCGCGTACGGTGCACTCATCCCCGCCGCGGTGCTCGCAGTCACGCCGATGCTCAACGTTCATTTCTCGCTCCTACCGCGTTGGCGCGGTGCCGCCCCGGTGCAGCGCGCAATCCTCGCGGGTGACGAGCAGACCGGCGTCTGTGTCATGACGCTCGAGGAGGCCCTCGACACGGGCCCCGTGCACTCGCGCGCCGTCACGAGTGTCGATGAGAAGACCGCGGACCAGTTGACGGGTGAACTCGCGATTCTGGGCGCGAACGTGCTCGTCGAGGTTCTGGGGTCTGGCGAACTGCTCGAGCATCCCGTGGCCCAGGAAGGCGAGGCGACGTACGCGCACAAGCTCACCAGTGAGACGTTTCATCTACAAGCGTCGATGCCGGTCGCGCTTCTCTCGCGCACGGTACGGCTGGGGCGAGCCTTCTTTTTCCTGGGGGACCGACGGGTACGGGTGCTGGCGGGTCACGAGGCCGTGTCGCGCGCGCGGGCGGGCGGTGTCACCTTCGAGGGCGGTGAGGTACTCGTGCACACGGTTGACGGTTCGTACGCGCTCGAACAGGTGCAAGTCGAGGGCTCGCGGGCCATGAGCGCGAACGCGTGGTGGCTAGGCGCGCGCCTGGACCCGACGACGCTCACGTGGTCGTAAAGATGAGGCCTACGCCCTAGGCTGATTTTGTGACAATGATTGATCCAGGACCACCCGGCACCTTTCGTCTTGCCCCCTCGATCCTCGCGGCGGACTTCGGTGAACTCGCCGCGCGTGTGCACGAGATCGACGCCGAGACCGATTGGCTCCACGTGGACGTGATGGACGGACACTTCGTGCCCAACGTGTCGATCGGTCCGCCGGTCGTGCGTTCGCTGCGCCCCTACAGCACTCGTTTCTTTGACTGTCATCTGATGATGACCGAACCCGGTCGCTACCTCGAGGCGTTCAAGAAGGCCGGGGCAGACGGTTGTACGGTCCACGTGGAGGTGGGCGGCACCAAGTCGCTCATTGAAGACGCTCGCGCCCTGGGTCTTCGCGTCGGACTGGCGGCCAATCCCGATACGCCCTTTCAACAGGTCGCACCGTTCCTCGGCGACATCGACTTGCTGCTGCTGATGACCGTGTTCCCAGGTTTCGGCGGCCAAACCTTCATGGGTGACGTGATGTCCAAGGTCGTGAGCGCGCGCCGCGAGGTGGACCAGCAACGGCTCGCGTTGGACATCGAGGTCGACGGCGGCATCGACGTGAGCACGGCCCCCGTCGCGGTGGGGGCCGGGGCGAACGTGCTGGTCGCCGGCTCGGCGATCTTCGGCGCGTCCGAGCCCCTCGAAGCGGCCCACTCGCTTCGTGAGGCCGCGCGAAGCTGATTCATGGCACTGCAACCCCACGACTACATGCTGTTGGCGATTGAAGCCGGCGAGAAGGCGCGGCTGCACGCGCCACCGAACCCGTGGGTGGGGGCGCTCATCGTGAACGATCATGGCGTCGTGGTGGGCGAGGGACACACCCACGCCCCCGGTGAGTCCCACGCCGAGATCGAAGCGCTGCGCCGAGCGGGCGATCTGGCGCGTGGTGCAACTTTGGTGGTGACGCTTGAGCCGTGCTGTCACGTGGGTCGGACCGGACCATGCGTTGAAGCCATCGTGGCGGCGGGTGTCGCACGCGTGGTGATCGGCACGCTCGATCCCGATTCGCGGGTCTCGGGCCGGGGCGCTGAACTATTGAAGGCCTCGGGGGTGCAGGTCGAAGTGGGCATCGCAGAGGCCTTAGTGCAACGACAGCTCGCCGCGTACCTGTGGCACCGACGTACGGGTCGGCCGTACGTGGTACTGAAGATCGCCTCCACTCTCGACGGGGTCGTCGCGATGTCGGATGGTTCGAGTCAGTGGATCACCGGTGAACTGGCGCGACGTGACGCACACGTACTTCGCGCGCAGAGCCAGGCCATCCTCGTGGGTGCGGGCACGGTGCGCGCCGACAATCCGGTACTCACGGCGCGACTCGATGACATCATCATCGAGCCACTGCGCGTCGTGCTGGGGACGGTCTCCGCTGACGCGCGGGTGCGACCATGTCTTGAGCGAAGCGGCGAATTGGGACTCGTGCTGGACGAATTGGGCGAGCACGACGTCCTTCAACTGCTGGTCGAAGGGGGTCCGACGACCGCGAGCGAGTTCCTCGAACAGGGCTTGGTCAACCACGTGGTCTGGTACCAGGCGCCGGCCTTCGCGGGCGCTTCGGGGACCCTGGGTGCACTGAAGGCCCTTTCGACACCCACCATTGGCGCGCTTCGCCGGGGACGGGTGGTGGACGTCACGAGAATCGGCGAAGATATACGGGTGGACGTGGAGGTCTGATGGCGCTGTCAACGATAGAAGAAGCGATCACGCAACTGAAGAGCGGTGGCATGGTCGTGGTCGTGGACGACGAGGATCGTGAGAACGAGGGCGACTTGATCATGGCGGCCGAGGACGTCACGCCCGAGAGCATGGCGTTCTTCCTCGAGCACACTTCGGGGGTGTTCTGCGTGCCGCTCGAATCCCAGCGGGCCGACGAGCTGGATTTACCGCTCATGGTCGTGGCGAACACCGAAGCCCAGCGCACCGCGTTCACCGTCACCGTGGACTACCGACACGGGACCTCGACCGGAATTTCGGCCAGCGATCGAGCGGCAACCGTGCGGGCCCTGATTGACCCTGCGACGAGACCCAACGACCTCAATCGACCCGGGCACATCTTCCCGCTGCGCTATCGAGCGGGGGGTGTCCTCAAGCGCGCTGGTCACACTGAGGCGACCGTGGACCTGTGTCGCCTGGCGGGAAAGTATCCCTCGGGCGTGCTGTGCGAAGTGGTGACCGCCGATAAGACCGGTATGGCTCGACTGCCCGAGCTCGAAGAGTTCGCCCAACGACACGCGCTGCCC
The DNA here is from genome assembly GCA_003160115.1 of Acidimicrobiaceae bacterium. Classification (GTDB taxonomy): domain Bacteria; phylum Actinomycetota; class Acidimicrobiia; order Acidimicrobiales; family RAAP-2; genus RAAP-2. The sequence continues at coordinate 23,374 of PLQL01000031.1, read as the reverse complement.
ATCATCACCATCGCGGACCTGATCCGTTACCGACGGCACCACGAAAAGCTCGTCAAGCGCATCGCCGAAGCCTCACTACCCACCGAGTTCGGCCAGTTCCAGGCGTTCGTCTACGAGAACGTCCTCGACGGTGAACAACACATGGCGCTGGTCTACGGGGATATTAGTGACGCGCGCAACGTGCTCGTGCGGGTGCACTCGGAGTGTCTGACCGGTGACGCCCTCGGATCGCTGCGATGCGACTGCGGGCCACAATTGCACACGGCGTTGGCGAAGATCGCCGCTGAAGGTACCGGTGTCGTCGTGTACCTAAGGGGTCACGAAGGTCGAGGCATCGGACTCGGTCACAAGATTCGCGCCTACGCCCTTCAAGAAGACGGACACGACACCGTCGACGCGAACCTCGAACTCGGGTTACCGGTCGACTCGCGCGAGTACGGCATCGGCGCGCAGATTCTGGTCGACCTGGGGGTGACGACCATGCGACTGATGACCAACAATCCCTCCAAATACGGCGGCCTCGAAGGATTTGGGCTCAACATCGTCGAACGTGTGGCGCTCGAGAGCCGTCCCACTGAGTTCAACATTGAGTACCTGCGCACCAAACGCGAACGGATGGGTCACCTGCTCGGAGGCCTCGATGACGACGTCGAGTGAGACGGAGTTCGATCCTGCCGTCGGCGAGACCTTGCGCGCGAGGGTCGGTGAGTACCTCGAAGGCGCTCACGATGGTCGGGGTCTGCGAGTAGGCATTGCGTGTTCGCGCTTCAATGGAGGGATTACGACGCGACTTCTGTTCGGGGCTCTGGACGCACTCGATGAGGCGGGCGTCGACCGGCGTGACATCGCGCTGGCCTGGGCGCCCGGTGCCTTTGAACTACCCCTGCTCGCACGAGCGTTCGCGAGTGGAGCGCGACCGGTCGACGCGGTGATCACGCTCGGTGCAGTGATTCGAGGAGACACGGGACACTACGAAGTGGTCGCGGGCCAGTGCGCCCGTGGCGTCCAAGACGTACAGCTCAGCCTTGGTGTGCCCGTGGTCTTTGGTGTGCTCACTACCAATACAGTCGAACAAGCACTCGATCGCTCGCGCTCCGACGAGTCCAACAAGGGTCGCGAGGCTGCTCAGACCGCGCTCGAGATGGTCTCGGTGCTCCGTCAAGGTTCGTTGTTGCGTACGACATGATCGAAGGAGTCATCGCGGCCTTTGACGATGCTCGCGGCGACGGCGTCTTTCGTGACAATCGAGGCGAAGCGCTCTATTTTCATTGTGTCAACATTCGCGACGGCTCACGCACCATTGAGGTCGGCGTTCGCGCCCAAGCCACCAGGGCGGTCGGTCATCTGGGTTTCGACGAAGTGGTCGACGTCGTGGCGCACGGTACCGGGCACAGGCGCTCCAGCGCTCACTAGGGGACACGTCCGAGGGGAACCCCGAACTAGTTGGGACGCACCGGCGGTTTGCCGAGATTGATCAGCGCCGAACTACGTGCGGCCGCCGCCTGGGCGATGGCCAGTGCGTAGGCGGCCCGCGCAGTGCTGCGTTCGGCGCCGGTCGTCGCTGAAGCGCGCGCGGCGAGAAAAGCAGCCTGCGCTGCGTTGACCGCTTTTTGGAACGTCTCGGCGATCGTCATGCGGGCGACGACGTAGGCGGCGAGCGCCTGGCGATAGGCCCTCCACGGACCCACGGTGATCGTGGTGGTGGTCGAACTCGAATTGGTCGCGGCCGTGGCCTTCGTGGTGGTGTTATGGGAGCGTCCGAGTCCGGCCCCTGAGGCGGCCGAAGCACCCAGCATCAGTGCCGCGCAGACGCTGAGGGAGGCGATCATACGAGGAAATGACTTCTTCATAGGAACCTCCTTTCGAACTGACGCTGCCAGCGTATCGAGCAAAGTTGTGAAACGGCTGTGGGCCGCACCAGGGTTACCTGTGAAGACTCTTTCGCGACCACGAGCGTCTCGGTGAAAGGTACGCTCACTTCATGGCGGCAGAACGATGACCAAGGTACTCGTGGTCGACGACGAACCGGGAGTTCGCGATTTGTTGTGCGACGCTTTGAGGATCGCCGGTTATGAGACCGACACAGCCGCGAACGGCATTGAGGCCTTTGAGGTGTTGCATCGGCATCGGGCCGATCTGTGCATCGTGGACGTCAACATGCCGACCATGAACGGGTTCGAGTTCTTGGAGAAACTTCGTGAGCACGACACCCAGACGCCGGTTCTGCTGCTCTCGGCGCGCGATTCAAACGATGACGTGGCCCAGGGACTGCGCTACGGGGCTGACGACTACGTGCGAAAACCGTTCAGCCTCGAGGAGTTGCTCCTGCGGGTGAAAGCCATCCTGCGCCGCGCCATGCCCGACGGTGACGAGGAACTCAGTTACGAGTGCGGGCGGCTCTCGATGAACGTTGATCGACACGAGGTCTTCCTCGGCGCCGTACCGGTTGAGCTTTCGGCGACCGAGTTCCGGCTGCTCGAGGTGCTGATGGAGCGCAAGAACAGACTGGTAACGCGAGAACAGCTATTACGTGAGGTGTGGAACATCGATTTCGACTCCGAGACGTCAGTGCTCGACACGTACGTGTCGTACTTGCGTAGAAAGGTCCACCGCGACGGCTTCGCGCCCGTCACCACGGTGCGCGGCGTCGGATTCAAACTGGTCGACGAAAGCACGAAGTAGTGAAGCTGGCTACGCGCCTGACGATCCTGCTCATCGTCATCACCACGGTCGTGGCCCTGAGCGTCGGATGGTACGCCGTCAACTCCAGCACGCACTCGGCGTACGACAACTTGAACCAAACCGTGAATGCCGTGGTGCAGAGCGGCCTCGGCACCCCGGACGAAGCGCTCAGCGACGCGATCAACGTCGACCAGAAGAACAATTACGACCTGACCTTGGACGTGGTCTACCCCGACGGGACCGTGACCCAGCTCATTAGTGCCAACACGCCCCTGAGCCTCACGCCCACCCTCGCCGACGTGCGAGGCTCGTTGTCCTCGGTCGTGAGTGTGCCCGACTTGCCGGGATTTCGGGTGCGATCACTCGACATCGGCGGGGGCGACTACCTACTCGTCGCGGCCTCGACCCAGAGCATCAGTCGATCGAGTCAGCAATTGATCCTTCGCGTCGCCTTGGCAGCACTACTCGCGGCGCTCGCCATGGTGGTGGTCGCTCGAATCTTCATGCGACGCGATCTGGTGACGATGGAAGGACTCATCGGTTTCGCTTCCGACGTCGCCGAGGGACAGACCTACGAGACCGTCCCTCCCAACCGGGGGAGTCGCGACGTTCGAGAACTGCAGCGCGCCCTCGCTACGATGGTGCGCACGCTACAGGAGAAGATCGAGGTGGAGTCGCGTCACGCCGAGTCCATGCAGATGTTCATCGGTGATGCTTCTCACGAACTTCGCACGCCGCTCACGGTGATCAAGGGCTACAGCGAACTCATCTCGAACCCCGACGTTTCACCCGAGCAGTTGGCGCGGGCCATCGAGCGTATGCGCAGGGAGATCGTGCGCATGGAAGCCCTCGTGAGTGATCTCTTGCTGCTCGCCGAGATCCGCGAATTACCACCCAAGAGTGACGAAACAGTGCACTTCAGCGAGGTCGTCGTCGCCAGCGTCGGTGAATTTCGTGACGACCACCCTTCGCGCACCGTGGTCGAAGAAATCGAACCGGGTATTCAACTGAACGCTCGCCGTGACCTGATCGAGCGAATGATGAACAATGCCCTAGGCAACATCGCGCGTCACACGCCGCCCGATGTCCCGGTTCGCGTGGCCCTGGGTCACGTCGGTGACGTCGTGCAGCTGCGCGTGGAGGACGGGGGACCGGGCCTGCCGGTGTACGGACAACGCGCCGAAAGGTTTCGACGATTCGATCCTTCGCGTAGTCGCGAGTCGGGAGGCTCTGGACTGGGCATGAGCATTATGGCTGACCTGAGCGGCGCGATGAACGGGGAGATGAGTACCTCGCAGAGTTCACTCGGCGGGTTGTGTCTCACCTTCAGGTTCCGCGTCACCGTCTGACGTCGTGCCCTTCGTGGGCGAGGCCGCACGTACGAACACCTGCTGGACTTCGGCGAGGGCGCTGCGGTAGAGATCGACGTGCTCGCCCAGGCGGTTCCCACCGGCGTTGATCATCGCGCTGATCGTGTCGATCACCAGTTGGGCTCCGGCCAGGTCGGGCGGCGTCTCGGCTAGGTGCACGGCGGCGACCTGGAGCAACACGAAGATGTGATTGCCCAGCACCGTCTCGACCGGCGTCTCGCGAAAATACTTGATCTCTTCTGAGTCCTTCAGATCCTCTGGCTCGTCCATTGCACCAAATTATCTGGTTCGTCGATTAGCCCGCGGATGAACTTGACGAAGGCGGTGGCCCGAAGCCAGCACCCGTCGGTGGCGCACCTGCGCCGCCGGGTCCGTGAAAGCCGCCGGGCAACCTCAAATGTGTCGTTGACCCGATGGGCGGATGGAGCGCTCCACCTCCGGGGAAACCACCGTTCGGACCACCGCCGATGGAGCCCGACGACGCCATTGAGTGAAATGACAGCACCGCCGCGAGCACGAGCGCGCCGAGGAGCACCCAAGGCACGATACGCCCGATTCGGACCAGTAACCAAGCGCCGAGGAGTGCGATGAGACCCAGGGCGGGCAAGTAGAAGCGGATCACGTGCACCGTCGCGCCACCACCCGGCCCGGCTCCTGGCGCGCCGCCCGGGCCGATGCCGTGTCCAGCACCCCCCTGGTTAACTGTCCAGGTGTAGGTGAGATACAAGAACCACAAGCCGAGCCAACCCACCGCGAGTACGAGCGCGACCATCGCGTCGCGTCGCGCGACGACGCGACGCTGTTCGTCGACTGGAGTACTCGAGCGCGAACGGACGAGTCGGATCACGATGAGCACGCACGCGACGCCGGCGAGGACCCAAAACGGCATGGAGGTGGTGAGCTGTTTGGGCATGGTCTTCAAGTTCGGCCAGAGGGCCGAGAGCGAAAAGGTGATCTCTCCGGGCGAATAACCAGTGGAGGTTGCCCTGCCGTAGGCCCACTGGTCAAAGGCGAGGACGACCAGAGCGAACAGGACGACTGAGCCCACCCAGACGCCGATCGTGCGCCACGGCAGTTGCACCGATTTGGCGAAGGCGAGGACGCCGGCGAGTGCGACGAGTAGCTCGATCACGTTGGTGTAGCGGATGAAGACGGCTGCTTCGAGGGCAAGGAAACCCAAGAGTCCAGTCATGAGGCGGCGTCGAGCTGAGGCGTCCTGGCTCAACATGGCCCACAGGAGTGCACCGAAGCCTGCGGCGATCAACGATGCGTCGGTGAAGCTCGGCATGGTGGCACGCCACGCGAAGGTCACCGCGGCGCCCGAGAAGCAGTAGAGCCATACCGCGTAGGTGCCGGCCCACTTGCCGAGCCACGCCTTGGTTCCGGCGAAGAGCCCGACGCACGCGAGGGCACCGTAGAAAAGGGGCGTCACCCGTAACAAACCAAGCACGTAGAACAACACCGCGAAGAAGGGGTAGCCGGGGTTCTTCTCGCTGATCCACTTGCCCGAGGCGAGGTGGTGCCACTGGAGAATGCCCTGGCCGCCGCTCGCCGCGAGTTGACGGTTCAGCGCCTCGTACTGCGCGTTCGTGAGCAGGATGTGACCGTGGCTGAGCGCCACGATCGAGGCTCGGTAGGCATAGTCGTCTGGTTCGAGCAGGGCGGTGGCTTTGGTGAGCACGAGTATCGCGAAAACGATGAAGCCCCCGAGGGCGACGAGCGCCGCCGCACTCGGGTGCCACCGGGTCGTAGCGGTGGGTGCGGTCTCGTCGTCAAGGCTGAGGGTCGCGGTCATGGTCGATAAAGATACGGACAGGACATAAGAGTTCTTGTCATTTGCTTGTAAGGATGCACTAAAAAGCCCCACGGAGCCACTTTGGACCTTCTGCTAACGTGGTGGGGCAGTTCACAGCAAGTGAGGTTGGCATCGCCAACGTCCACCTGGCCACTCATGTGCGTCGGGTTCCCAGGAGTTTTGCGCCCCGCTTGCCGTGGCGACGCCATCGAGGCGTCGCGTAGAGCAAGGAGAGAGTTATCGCAACAGTGCCTGGAGACCACCGTGTCAATGACCGCATTCGCGTCGACACCGTCCGCCTGATCGACAACGAGGGAACGCAAAGAGGCGTCGTACCCACTCGAGAAGCCCTGGCGCTGGCGCGAAGTCTCGACCTGGATTTGGTGGAGATTGCCCCTACCGCCCAACCCCCAGTTTGTCGGATCATGGATTACGGAAAGTTCAAGTTCGACGAGGCCCAAAAGGCGAAGGAATCGCGTCGCAAGACTCAAAACGTAGGTGTCAAGGAAATGAAGTACCGACCCAAGATTGGTCCGGGTGACTTTGATACCAAGACGCGTCTCGTAGAGAAGTTCTTGAACGAGGGTCACAAGGTGAAGATCACCATCATGTTTCGCGGACGAGAATCAGCCCACCCCGAGTTGGGAAAGAAGATTCTGGACCGGCTTGTTGAACGACTTACGGACGTGGCGAAAGTGGAATCGGCGGCAAAGCTAGACGGTCGCAACATGATCATGGTGCTGGGCCCAGAGAAGAAGGCTAAAGCCAAGGTCGAAAGCGCGAAGGAAGCGCCGCAACAAGAGGTCGTGCCGAGCATTTCGGCGGATGTAACGATGGAAGTATCCATAGAGGAGAATTGACATGCCAAAGATGAAGACCGACAGTGGCGCCAAGAAGCGCATCAAGATCACTGGTACCGGCAAACTACGCCGCCGCAAAGCCTTCCGTGGGCACTTGATGGAGAAGAAGTCGTCAGTGCGCGCGCGCCGTCTTGGTCGAGAGACCGACATCGCGCCGGGCCAGGAGAAGAACGTCAAGAAGTTGATGGGTCTGTAGAGAACGAGTTAGGAAAGAGGAACTGAAATGGCACGTGTCAAGAGGGCGGTCAACGCCAAGAAGCATCACAAGGCGATTCTCGAAGAAGCCAAGGGTTACTACGGCGACCGCAGCCGGACGTTTCGCGCCGCGAACCAGGCCGTCCAACACTCGGGCGTGTACGCCTTCCGCGACCGTCGCGCGCGTAAGGGCGAGATGCGTCGACTTTGGATCCAGCGCATCAACGCTGGCACCCGCGCGCACGGACTCAGCTACAGCCGGTTCATAGCGGGCCTCAATGCCGCGGGCATCGAGGTCGATCGTCGCATGCTGGCCGACCTGGCCGTGAACGATGGCGCCGCGTTCGCCGCGATCGTCGCCCAGGCGAGCGACGCACTGACGAAGTAGGTCGTTCTGATCGAAGCGTTGGGGCCGTCACATCAGCGGGTGCGTCGGCTGCGACGCCTCGTCAACAAGCGCTCGCTTCGTTGGAGCGAGGGCGTGTGCGTGCTCGAGGGTCCCGACCTCATCGAGGCGGCCTTCGAATCGAACGCAGAGTTCGAAGGTCTCTACGTCGACGTGGCCGAACAGTCCAGTGAGGTCGTCGCCCGGGTCCTGCGAACGGCGCAGACTCGGGGCGTACGCGTCTTCGCTCTGGCGACTGGCGTCCTCGAGAAGATCGCCGACGCACAGACGCCCCAACCCTTGCTGGCCACTGTTCGTCTGCCGCTGACGGCACTGACTGAAGTGGCGGTGGCGGGGTTGGTGTTGGTGCTGCACGACGTCCGTGATCCGGGTAACGCGGGCACGATCGTCCGTTCCGCCGACGCCGCCGGAGCCAGCGCGGTCATCTTCACCGGTCAATCGGTTGACCCGTTCAATCCCAAGACCCTTCGCGCGACTGCGGGTTCGGTGTTCCACGTGACCTTGTGCGTGAGTACCCTCGAGGAGGCGCTCGCGTACTTTTCGAAAGCCGGAGCGAGGACGCTGGCGACGGTGGTGCGCGGCGGCCTCAGCCACCGCACTCAGGATTTCTCGGCGCCGACCGTGGTGGTCATTGGCAATGAGGCCTCGGGATTGGACGCCGCGAGCGTGGCTCTGTGCGACGGCCGCCTGAGCATACCCATGGCAGGGCGCAGTGAGTCGCTGAACGCGGGAATCGCGGCGTCGCTGATCGCCTTCGAGGCTTACTACCAGCGACAAGACGCCATATCATCTTCACCACCTCGTAGCCTTGAAGGGTCATGACCACTTCACCCCTTAAGGATCTGGACCAACAGGTCGAGTCACTCTTGGCGACCATTGGCGCCTTGACGGACGCCGAAGCCCTACGCGAAGCCGAACCGTCCATCACCGGCAAGCGCTCGATCCTCTCGACCTTGCAGAAGTCGCTCGGTTCGCTCGAGCCAGAAGCACGCCGTGACGCCGGTGCCGAGTTGCAAGAGGCACGACGCATCGTCGAAGCGGCGCTCGACTCTCGCCGCGCCGAGTTGGCCCTCGTCGCGCGAAGTCAGGCACTCGCGAGCGACCGGATCGAACTGGGCGACGTCGTCGTTGAGAACGTGCGCTGGCCCGTCAACGCGGGCCATCCCAGTCTGGTCGCGTCTACCCAGCGCCGGCTCGAGGACGTTTTCGTGGCGATGGGCTTTCGCGTTTCCGAAGGCCCCGAGGTCGAGAGTGACTGGTATAACTTCGAGGCACTCAACATCCCGCCCGCCCATCCGGCCCGCGGTCTCTGGGATACGTTCTACGTCGAACTCGGAGATCCCGAGACGGTGGTGCTCCGCACGCACACTTCGCCAACGCAAGTCCACCTCATGGAGAGCGCAGTCCGGTCGAATGCGCTGCCCATCCACGCCGTCATGCCCGGACGTTGCTTTCGGCGCGACGCACCCGACGCTCGTCACCTGGCGACGTTTCATCAGATCGAGGGCTTGGTCGTTGACCGTGGCATCACGTTCGCGGACCTGGCGGGCGTCATTGAGACTTTTACCCGGGCTTTCTTCGGCGCCGACATCTCGTCGCGGCTTCGTCCGGGCTTCTTTCCCTTCACCGAGCCCTCGGCGGAATTCGAGATCACCTGCACGATCTGTCACGGCGAGGGATGTCGCACGTGCTCCCAGACGGGTTGGATTGAACTTGGTGGTTGTGGCATGTTGGATCCCGCGGTGCTCGACGCAGTGGGTATTGACGCTGAGGAGTGGAGCGGATTCGCCTTCGGGTTCGGTATAGATCGCTGTGCTCAGATGCGTCACCAGATTGCCGACATGCGCGCGCTCATCGAGAACGATGTTCGTTTCTTAAGGCAGTTCTCGTGAAGATCCCCCTGTCGTGGTTACGCGAATTCGTCGACTTGCCCGAAAGTGTCGATGAATTGACGACGCTGCTCGATGACCTTGGCCTCGTCGTCGAGGGCGTGCAACGAATGGGCGAAGGCCTCGAAGACGTCGTCGTGGCACGCGTCGATGAGATTCGCGCCATCGAAGGAGCCGACCGAGTGCGTTTGGTCGTGGTGGACGCGGGTCACGGCCCGCTGGAGATCGTGTGCGGGGCGACGAACTTCGCGCTTGGTAATTACGTGCCCCTCGCACCCATCGGGGCCGTACTGCCGGGTGGCTTCGTGATCACCGAGAGAAAGATGCGTGGCGCAACCTCGCACGGCATGCTGTGCTCGGCACGGGAGTTACGTCTGAGCGACGACCACGAGGGACTCTTGATTCTCGACGACCTCACGACACCGCGCGTGGGCGAAGGTCTGCTCCAGGCGTTGGGTATCGTGCCCGACGTCGTCTTTGACATCACGGTCGAGGGCAACCGTCCCGACGCCTGGTGCGTCGAGGGGGTCGCGCGCGACCTGGCGACGCGCCTGCAGCGTCCCTTGGTGTCGCCACCCCTGGCCGAGCCCAACAGTACCGACCAGAGTGTTACGGTCGCCGTCGCCGGTATCGACGCACCCGATCTCTGCGGTCGGCTCACCCTCTCGGTGCTACGCAACGTGGTGGTGGGCCCCTCACCCTCGTGGGTCGCACAAAGACTGTTGGCCGCAGGGATGCGGCCGATCTCGAACGTCGTGGACGCCTCGAACCTCGTGATGCTCGAACTCGGACAACCCACGCATCCCTATGACGCCTCGCGCGTCGCTGGACGCACCTTGCGGGTGCGTGCCGCTCGCCCCGGCGAGACGCTCGTGACGCTCGACGGGGTCGAACGAGCGTTGGCCCGACCGGGACGAGGCCTCGGCGACACCGGGGAGGACTGCGTCATCGTCGACGGCAACGACACCGTCATCGGTTTGGCGGGCATGATGGGCGGGTCGTCCAGTGAAATCAGTGAGACCACGACCGAGGTGTTACTCGAGGCGGCGTTCTTTGATCCGATGACCATTGCGCGTAGTTCGAAACGTCATCGTCTTCGCAGTGAGGCCTCGGCGAGGTTCGAGCGGGGCGTCGATCCCCAGTTGGCCCTCCGGGCCGCCGCGCGTTTCGTGTACGTGCTTCGTGAGAGCGTTCCCGCGCTCGAGTGGCTCGCTCAGCCCCTCGACGTTCGCGGTGTGATGCCCGAGCCCGTGACGGTCGAGCTACGAGAGGGCGACGTCGCGCGACTCTTGGGTGTCGCGCTCGAGACCGACGAAGTGACCCGTCTACTAGAAGGACTCGGTTTCCATGTGGAGCCAGCTGGTTCGACACTCCGGGTGACGGCACCGAGCGCGCGCCTGGACGTTCGCCCGGGCCTCGCCGGTCGCGCCGACGTGATCGAGGAGATCGCCCGGCTCCACGGCTATCGCCTGCTACCACGTCACGTGCCGTCCTGGCCTACGCCGGGTGGTCTGGACGAACGCCAGGTATTGCGACGCCGGCTGCGCGACGTCGTCGTGGACCTCGGCGCTATCGAGGCGTGGACCCCCACGCTGGTCAGTGATCGCGAGTTCGACGCCGCCCAGCCAGGGGTCGAACGGGTTCGCATCACCAATCCGCTCGCCGAGGACGAGTCGGTCCTTCGCGCCACGATGGTGACCGGGCTGGTCCAAGCGTGGGCCAAGAACGTCGAGCGGAACGAGGGTGACGTCATGCTTTGCGAACTCGGCGCGGTGTTCTCGCACCCGAGCACGAGCGAGCCCCGGCTCACCAAGGGGGGCGTCGGTGGCGGCGTGGAGCTTGCGTTGCCCCGAGAGAATGAACGCTTGACCGTGCTGCTGGGACGAAGTGAGGACAGCGCCGTCACGGCTGTAGCCCTGTGGGCGACGGTGGCGGTGAGACTTGGACTCGACGAAGTCGTGATACGCACCGATCCGACGCCCACGACGTTCATGCACCCCACGCGAGCGGCGCTCCTGGTCGACCGGGCGAGTTCAGCGGTGCTTGGTCGCGTCGGAGAGATCGACGCGAAGTTCCTTCACACGCTCGTACCCGGTGTCGGTGCTCGGCGCGCGGGCGTGCTCGACCTCGACCTGGACGTACTGAACGATTGGTCGCTCGCGACTCGTCGTAGTGACTTCGCGTCGGTCCCCAGTCGCTTTCCGAGTGCGCTGTTCGACCTCGCTTTCGTGACGCCCGAAGGCCTGCACGCCCAGGACCTCGCCTTTGTCTTGCGCGCCAGTGACGAATTGATCGAAGACGTGCGACTCTTTGACGTCTACCACGACGACGGACTGCCCGCTGGTACGCGCAGTCTCGCGTACGCGGTGCGGGTGAGTTCGCTTGAGCGCACCCTGAGCGAGTCTGAGGTGGGAGAAATCCGAGAGAATCTCATCGCCACGGCTTCAGCTCTCGGGGCCACGCTTCGCTAATCCAACTTTCTTTGCGTCGCGCGCGTTAGTTTGGCCCGGTGATCGAATTCGTGCCGTTGAGCGATCGGGGTCGTCGCTACACGAGTCAGGTCATCGTGCGATTGAGCGACGCGAATCCGACGGGAGCCCTTCGCCTGGACGGCGTGGCACGTTTCCTTCAGGACGTCGCGACCGAGGACTGGGAAGATACAGGAATCGTCTCTGATTACGTATGGGTCGTGCGCCGGGCCGTGGTGCGCCGGGCGCGTGGGCAATGGCCCCAGATGAACCAGCGCCTCGAGCTCACGACGTGGTGTTCGGGCGTGGGAGCCGCGTGGGCCGAACGGCGAACGGATATCACGTCACTCGGTGAGGTCGTGCTCGAGGCGGCGGTCCTCTGGGTGCCAGTCGACGGGACCGGTCACCCGGTGCGGATTCAGTCTCAGTTCCTGGACGTGTACGGCGAGTCGGTCCAAGGGCGCAAGGTCTCGGGTCGGGTGGCGCTACGCACGCCGCCGCCGAACGCGTCGAGCACGCCTTGGCCGCTACGCCGGGCCGATCTGGACGTGGTCGGGCACGTGAACAACGCGGCGGTCTGGCAGGCGGTCAGTGAGGTCGTCGACGTGCCGGTTCGCGAGGTTGAGGTGATCCACCACGGGCCGGTCGAAAGCGGTCACGAGGTCCGACTCGTGCACGCCCCGGGCGAGATGTGGCTACTCGTTGACGGTCAAGTTCGAGTCGCCGCTCAGTACGTCCTCTGAGGAGACGGTCTCGCGGGGGATGCTCGTGGCGAAGATCGATCCAACGATGACGAGGGGAAAGCCAATTGCTATGCCCACGGTGAGCGGTTCGCCGAGTCCTACGATGCCGAGCACGACGGCGATGGCGGTGTTGACGTAGGTGACGACGACCGACCTAGTCGAGCCGATCTCCTTGACGAGTTCGAAGAAGGTGAGAAACGCACCCGCGGTGCACACGATCGACAGAACCGCGACGCAACTCAAAGTCTCGCTCGAGAGGTGTGTGGGCCAGTGCAGCACCGACCACGGTATCCAACAGATCGCGACGAACGACGTCGCGCCCGCCACGACGACCGGACCGGGCACGTGCGTAAGTTTGGTGGCGAGGATGATCGGCCCGATTGAATAACCCACGCCGACGACCATCATGATGCCGATCCAGGTGATCGAACCACCCTTGAGGTCGAGACCGACGAGTAGCGCGACGCCGATCGCCCCGACCAACAAGCCCGCGTATCGTCGCGCGCTGATGTGCTCGTCGGTGCGCCGGATCTTCTGGGCGACGACCGAGAAGAGCGGCACGGCGCAAATCAGCAGACTGGTCAGTGAGCTCGTGATGTGCTTCTCGGCGGTCGCCATAAGAAACCAGGGGACGCCGAACTCGACGACGCCAAACACCGCGATCCACGGCAGGTTCTTGATCAGCACGTTCACTTGCCCTCGCCAGAACACCAGCGGCAGGAGCAACAAGGCGGCGGGTCCGGTGCGCCCGAGGACCAAGACGCCAGGATCGAGGTGGCGCACCGCCACGCGGATCAAGAGGTACGGGATGCCCCAGATGACCGACATCGCTGAAAACAAGAGCCAACCCCGTCGCGTCATGCACTAAGACTAACCCGGTACGAGAAAATTTGCAGTTTTATGCCCTCGTATGCATAAAATGGCAGTATGCGAGTGGGCGTCCTTGGAGCGACCGGTTACGCCGGACTGGAGGTGTTGCGTCTCGCCGCGTCCCACGAGGACCTGGAGATCGTGCTGGCGACGGGCGACTCGAACGCCGGCAAGACGGTGGCCGAGCACGCCCCCGCGTTGGCGAGCGTGTATCCCGACCTCTCCTTTGCGACGACCGAGGCCGTGTTCGAGCACGAACTCGAGGTCGTGTTTCTCGCGTTGCCCCACGGCGCGAGCCAGCAGTACGTATCAACGCTTCTCGAACGCGGTGTGCAGGTGGTCGACCTGGGCGCGGACTTTCGACTGAAGGATCCGGCGGACTACGCGCAGTGGTACCACCACGACCACGCCACACCCTCGTTGCTCTCGCGTTCGGTCTACGGACTCGTCGAGCGCCACCGCGAGGAACTGCCCGGGGCGAGTCTCATCGCGGTACCGGGTTGCTATCCCACCGCGAGTGCGCTCGCCCTTGGACCGTTCCTCGATGCTCGCGTGGTCAGTGACGAAGGCATCATCGTAAACGCGTTAAGCGGGGTATCGGGAGCCGGCCGTGCAACGAGTGATCGGCTGCACTTCTCGCGTCTAGCCGGCAACGCCGAGGCGTACGGGCTTCTCGATCACCGTCACACCATCGAGATCCAACAGGAGATAGGCGCTCAGCTCCTGTTCACGCCGCACCTGGTTCCCACGAGTCGCGGCGAGCTGGTGAGCGCCTACGCGCGCGTCACTGACGCTTCACTCGACACCTCGGCTGCGCTGGCGCTACTGCGCGCGCGCTACGCGAACGACCCCTTCGTCGTCGTGGTTGACCAACCACCGACGATGAAGGATCCCCTGGGTAGCAATCTGTGCTTCGTGAGCGCGCGCGTCGACGCGCGTACCGGCTGGCTCATCGCCATGAGTTCCCTGGACAATCTCATAAAGGGTGCCGCGGGTCAAGCCATCCAGGCCTGGAACGTGGCGACAGGGCGCGACGAGACCACTGGTCTACCGCGCACCGGGGTCACGCCGTGAAGCGCCTCGTGGTAAAAATCGGCGGCCACGCCATGGACTCCTTGGCCCCGAACGCGCCGTTGCTCGCCCAACTGGCTCAGGACGTCGCGCACCTGGTGAGCGGGGGCTCCGAAGTCGCGCTCGTGCACGGCGGCGGTCCACAGATCGAAGACCTTCTTGAGACTGCCCAAGTCGAGAGCCGTTTCCACGAGGGCCTGCGGATCACCGACACCGTTACCATGAATTACGTGGCGATGGCCTTGAGCCACGTCAACCTTCTGGTCACGGCGGCGCTGAACCACGCCGGGGTGCCCAGCGTGGGACTCTCCGGCGCCGACGGTTCGCTGTTTGTCTCGACGTCACTCGGCGAGCCGTGGCAGCGCGCCGGGGCGACGCCCGTCGTTCGCACCGAGGTCGTGACTTCGCTCTGGGCCAACGGCTTCAGTCCGGTGATCTGTTCTCTGGCGGTAGACGAGTTGGGCGAACTCGTGAACTGCAATGCCGATACCGCGGCGGGCGCGCTAGCCGGGGCTCTCGAAGCCGAGGCGCTGATCCTGCTCTCTGACGTGGACCAGGTACGCGACGACCCGGAAGATCCTTCTTCGGCCCTCGCGCACATGAACGCCTTTCAGGTCAGGTCGCTGTTGGCCTCCGGTGCGGCACGTGACGGCATGGTGCCCAAACTGCGCGCGGCGCTTGACGCGCTTGATGCCGGGGCCCAACGCGTGCTACTGGCGAATGGCACGCGACATCACGCCCTGCGCGACACGATCAACGGTGCCATTCCCGCGACGGAGATCCTGGCGTGACCCGCCACTTCATCACCATCGAAGACCTGACTCGTGAGGATCTCGCGACGATCTATGACCGTGCGGTCTCACCGTTCGATGACCAGACCTTGAAGGGACAGGGCGTGGCACTCGTCTTCGAACGCCCGAGCCTTCGGACCCGAGCTTCGAGTTCGTCCGCGGTCCACGAACTCGGAGGGTACGTCACGTTCTTCGGTGACGAGGAAATAGGGCTGGACTCGCGAGAATCCGCGGAGGACGTGGCCCGCACGCTCGCCCAGATGTACGCCATCAGTGCGCTTCGGGTACGAGACCATCGAGTCTTCGAGAGGATGCGCGCGGCGACCAAAGACGCGATGTCGCTCGTGAACCTACTGAGCGACACCGCCCACCCGACCCAGGCGGTGGCGGACGTGCTCACGATTGCTGAACATTTTGCCGGAGGTGACGTTGACCAGCTGCGCGGCCTCGAGGTCGCCTACGTGGGAGACGCCACCAACGTGACCCGCTCGCTCGCGGTCGCGTTGTTGGGCCTGGGAGCGAACGTCACGGTGGCCGCGCCGCCGGTGTACCAGCTCACCCGTGGTGGCGCGGAGGATCCGTTCGCAGTCGAAGGGGGTTCGCTCACGCTCACCGATTCCCCCGATGAGGCGGTGCGCCACGCTGACGTGGTCTACACCGACGCGTGGGTCTCGATGGGCCTTGAGGCCGAGACCGAACGGCGTCGCCGGGATTTCGCTCTCTTTCAGGTGAACGACGCTCTTTTGAAGAATGCTAAGCCGAGCACCGTGGTGCTGCACTGTCTCCCGGCCCACCGGGGCGACGAGATCACCAACGAGGTGATTGACGGCGAAAACTCTCTCGTTTGGCGTCAAGTGTTTCATCGTCGTTCAGCGATGCTGGGCGTCTTACGTTGGATCAAGAAGGAAGAACATGACTAAAACGCAGCGTCAACATCGGATCAACGAACTGCTCGAGCGCGAGGTCATCTCGACGGCGGCCCAGATCGTGGGGCGACTCAACGCCGAGGGCATCGCGGCCACCCAGGCTACAGTCACTCGCGACCTCCAAGAACTCGGCACGGTGAAGATCCGAGACGAACACGGGACGCGAAGGATCGTCGTGGGCGGCGCCAGCCTCTCGAGCCCTGCGCCACTTGATCACCTACGCCGAATGATGGGAGAGTGGGTGGTGTCGGTTGAGAGTTCGGCCAGTCTCGTCGTGGTGCGAACGCCACCAGGATGCGCGCACGTCGTCGCGTCAGCCCTGGATCGCAGCGCGCTCGAAGGCGTGCTCGGCAGCGTCGCCGGAGATGACACGATCTTGGTGATCGCGAGCGAGAAGCGCGGTGGAGAGGATTTGGCTCGTGAATTCCGTGCCCTCGCGGGTATCGATGAAGTGACGTCGACGTCAATGAAAGGAAACGGTCATGGCTAAGCGTGTGGTGCTCGCCTACAGCGGCGGACTCGATACCTCGGTGGCGGTGCGCTGGATGATCGAAGAGTGGGGGGTCGAAGTCGTCTGCGTACTCGTGAACGTCGGCCAAGACGCCGACAGTTCCGAGAGTTTTGAGGACATTCAGACTCGAGCGATGGCGGCGGGGGCGCTTGAATGCGTGGTGGTGGACGCGCGCCAAGAGATGGCCGAAGAGTTCTGCGCGAGCGCAATTTATGCGAATGCCCTCTACGAGGGGAAGTACCCCCTAGTCTCGGCACTCTCGCGCCCGGTGATCGTACGACACCTCGTCGATCAGGCTCGCAAATTCGACGCGACGGCCGTAGCCCACGGATGCACTGGCAAAGGAAACGACCAGGTGCGATTCGAAGTCGGCACGCACGCGTTGGCCCCTGACCTCGAGGTCCTGGCGCCCGCGCGCAACTGGGGCATGACCCGGGCGGATTCGGTTGACTACGCCGAGAAGTGGGACATCCCGATTCGCGCATCGAAGGAGAAGATCTACTCGATTGACGAGAATCTGTGGGGTCGGGCAATCGAATGTGGCGCCATGGAAGACCCCTGGGCCGCGCCACCCGACGAGCCCTATACCTTGACCAAGATCACCAACGAGCAACCCGTTGAGTTGGTGCTGAGTTTCAAGGCTGGATTGCCGGTTGCTATCGACAGCGAACCCCTTGGGCTCGCCGACCTCATCAAGCGCCTTAATGACCGTTGTGGCGCCACTGGCTTTGGCCGCATCGACATGGTGGAGAACCGGCGAGTGGGTATCAAGAGTCGCGAGGTGTACGAGTGCCCGGCGGCACTCGCCATCATTACTGCGCACTCGGACCTGGAGGACCTGGTGCTCGAGCGCGACCTCCACCACGAGAAGGCGCGCCTCGAGACAAGGTGGGCCGAGCTCATATACGACGGCATGTGGTTCTCGCCGCTCAAGGAAGCTCTGGACTCGTTCATGTTCGACACGCAGCGTCACGTCAGTGGTGACGTCCGGCTCAGTCTGGCTGCGCCTGGTCTGCTTCGCGTGACCGGTCGACGTAGTCCCCACGCGCTCTACGACCACGGACTGGCCACCTACGACGCAGCGGACACGTTTCGACACAGCGACTCCGAAGGATACGTGAAGATCTACGGACTGGGCGTGAAGACCTGGGCGGCACGCCAAGGCGCTAAGAACGCTACGCCGCCGCGGCCATGACGCTCTGGAGCGGACGGTTCACGTCCTCCATGGATTCGACACTATGGGATTTGTCGGAGAGTTATTCCTTTGACCACGTGCTGTATCACCACGACATCATGGGGACGAGGGCCCACGTGCGCGGCCTCGAGGCGGCGGACTTGATTACGAGTGACGAATCGTTGGCCCTGCTCGGGGCCCTCGAGGAGATCGAGTCGGAATTCGACAGGGGCGTCTTTGTGCGTTCGGGCAGCGATGAGGACATCCACACGGCAATCGAACGTCGCGCGACAGAGATGCTCGGCGAGGTCGGCGCCAAGATTCATACGGCACGAAGTCGCAACGACCAGATTGCGACCACGATGCGGCTCTTTACTCGCGACGCACTCGGTGAAGTCTCGGGTCTTGTTCTGGCGCTAGTCGACGAACTAGTGAATTTGGGCGCGGCTCATAAAGACGCTTCACTGCCCGGGTATACGCATCTGCAACGTGCCCAGCCGGTGTTGCTCAGTCATCACCTGAACGCCCACGCGTGGGCGTTGTTACGTGACGTTGATCGTCTCCTCGACGCACGGCGGCGTCTTGACGTGTCACCCCTGGGCGCTGGGGCGTTGGCGGGTACGTCGCTGCCGATTGACCCTGCCGTGCCCGCGGCATTGCTGGGCTTCGGCGACACCTTCGCCAACTCCATGGACGCCGTCAGTGACCGCGATTTCGTGGCCGAGACGCTCTTTGACGTGGCCCTGCTCGGCGTGCACCTGTCGCGGATGGGTGAGGAACTGGTCTTGTGGACCAGCGCGGAATTCGACTTCGCTACCCTCGGTGATGCGTTCACGACCGGGTCATCGATGTTGCCCCAAAAGAAGAACAGCGACGTCGCCGAATTGGTGCGGGCCAAGACCGGTCGATTCGTCGGGAACCTCACGAGCCTTCTGGTGACCTTGAAGGGTCTGCCACTGTCGTATAACCGTGACCTTCAAGAGGACAAGGAGCCGCTCTTCGACTCGATTCGCCAAGTACGTCTCGTCCTAGAGGCCCTGACGGGTGCGTACGCGTCACTAGAGTTCCACCTTGACGTCGCCGCCGCAGCCGCCGCGGATGCCAACCTGGTCGCGATCGACATCGCCGAGCGGTTGGTTGAGGAGGGCGTCCCTTTTCGACAGGCTCACGAGCGTGTGGGACGGCTGGTGGGTGAGGCGGCGACCAAGGGCCTGTCCCTCGTCGACCTCGTTCGAGCCGACGACGATCTCGCTCGTTTCGTGCACCTCTTCGAGCCCGGCTCGGCGCTCGCGCACCGCTCGTCACCGGGCGCCTCGGGCCCGCTCGCGAGCCCGGCGCAGCGTGAGCGATTGGTCAAAGCCGTGGCAGGCTTGCGCGAGCGATTGGTTGAACCGGGTCATCCCTCGCAGTAACCGGGTCGTGTCACGGGCTGAACCTACGCTGAAAGCACATGGTCGACCGGCTCCTCACTCCTTCTAAGATCACCGCGTGGCTCGAATGCGCGCACTTCTTGTCCTTGCGAAACCAGGTCGACGCGGGCTCGCTCTTCGTGCCCGCAGCGGCCCGCGGATCTCTCGCGGACTTGTTGGTGGAAAAAGGCACGACGCACGAGCACGACTGTCTCGTGGATCTCGAGAATCAGAGCAAGTCGGTCTACCGGGTTCCCGGTCGCAATCCCGGCGAATCGTTTGACACCTGGGTTCTTCGCGTGGGTAACCCCATGCGGGACGGTCACGACGCGATCTTCCAGATGCCCTTCGTACACGAAGGCATCCGGGGAATCGCGGATTTCCTGGTTCGCGTGGAAGAGCCCGTCGACGGTTACGCCCAGTACGAACCGATTGACGCCAAGCTCACACGGACCGAAGGCAAGCCCGGTCACGTGCTGCAACTTTGCTTTTACGCCGACGCCATAAGGGCCCTCTGCGGATCCGCTCCTCGTTCGATGCACTTATGGCTCGGTACCGGTGTTCAAGAGTCGCTCGTCGTTGAGCAGTTCGGTCCCTACTGGCGACGTCTGCGTAGCCAACTCAGCGCCCTACTCGAACGTGACGTTGACTTTGACACCACGCCGGCGCCGTGCGATCACTGCGACTACTGCGAGTTCAAGGATCGGTGTGAGAATGAATGGCGCAGCGCCGACTCACTGGTCTACGTCGCAAATTTACGGGCGTCAGAACAAGGAGCGCTCGAGCACGCGGGCGTGCGCACCGTGGTCGAGTTGGCTGCACGCACTACACCGGTACCCGAGATCCACGAGGAGAACCTCAGTCGTCTGATCCTGCAGGCGAACCTCCAGGTCGATTCACGCCAAAGGCCCAACGAACCTCCGGCGTTCGAACTCGTAGAACCGGGGGAGGACCCGGTCTTCGGTCACGGGTTTCAGTTCCTCCCGGCGCCGGATGAAGGAGACGTCTTCTTTGACTTCGAGGGTCATCCATTCTGGACCCCCCAACACGATCTGTTCTTTCTGAGTGGGCTCTACTTGCGTGCGACAGATGGCGAGTGGTCCTACGACCAACGCTGGGCCCACACTCTCGAACAGCAAGAGAGAATGGTGAGGAATCTGGTCGAGTTCTTCGCCGAGCGCCGTCGCGAGTACCCGCTCATGCACGTGTACCACTACAACCACACTGAACGCTCCGCCCTCGAACGATTGACGAGCGGCACCGACAGCGAGGTGCTATTGACCTCACTCGTCGAGAGCGGCCTCTTCGTCGACCTCTTCGTGGTGGCGAAGAACGCCGTCGTGGTGGGAACGGAGTCGTACGGCCTGAAGTATCTCGAACGGCTGGCAAGTTTTCAACGGCGAGGCGGCATCGAACAGGGCGCCGGAGCGGTGGTCGAGTATGAGCAATACATGAAGACTGGCGACCCAGCAATCCTCGAGGCGATTGCGGTCTACAACTGTGACGACGTTCGAGCCACGAAGGCGCTGCGCGATTGGCTCGTCAGTCAACGGCCCGAGGACCTCGAGTGGCGCGAAGCGGTACTCGAGATCGAGGAGTTCGAGTACGACACCGACGAACTAGTGGCGCGGCTCGAACAGTACGACGACGGGAGTCCCGAGCGTCTCTTGGGCGACTTGTTGAATTACTGGCGTCGCGAGCGCTCGGCGAACGTCACGCCCAAGATCGCCGAGGCCAGCGCTGACTTCGCGACGCTCTACGGCAACCCGGACTTCATCGCGAACGTGCATTTCGAGCACTTCGAGCAGGGTGTCTCACGCGGCGCGGCCGTGACAGACGCCGTGTTCACGTGGCCTGATCAGACGGTGGCCTCGGCGTTCGTGAGTCGCAGCAGCGTGATCTTCACGGGGGTGGGCGGCGAGCACGGCTTTGGTTATGTTTCCCAGATCGACCTCGAACGTCGCGAGCTGCGACTTCGCTGGCGAGAACGTGAGGACGAGGCAGGCGTGATGCCGGTGGTCTTCACTCTTGACGATTACGTTGGTCCGCGCGAGAAGCCCGGTGTCCTGATTCACCTGGCCGAGCAGATTCTGAATCCTGATCCAGCGGACCCACCCAGTCGTGTGTCCATGGCGTTGCTCGGGCGCGAACGTCCTAGGTTCCTCAAGGAACACGGGCCCGCGGGTGGCGTCTTCGTCGACGATCTCGAAGAAATCTTGAGCTGGGTCGGTCACCTCGACGAGAGTTTCGTCGCGCTCCAGGGACCGCCGGGAACGGGCAAGACCTACAGCGGTTCGCACATCATCCACGCACTGGTGCGCTCGGGCAAGCGCGTGGGTATCACCGCCATGAGTCATGCGGCGATCGACAACCTGCTCGGTGCCACTCTCGAGGTGTTCGATGAGAAGGGCGACCGCGATCAGGTGAGAGTTCTACGTCGAGGTGACAAGCCCAAGAGCGGGGCCCTGGACGGCGTCAAATACGAAAGTTCAAGTGCGAAGGCGGAGAACGACGACTACAACTTGGTGGCGGGTACGACGTGGTTGTGGTCGCGCGCGGGCATGCGGCCTCATCCTGTTGACTATCTGGTTATCGATGAGGCGGGTCAGTTAGCTTTGGCTGATGCACTGGCGTCGGCCAACGCGGCGCGAAACCTAATTTTGCTTGGCGATCCATTGCAGTTGGCCCAGGTTGCTCAAGCCGAACATCCCGGTGGCTCGGGAGTCAGCGTCCTCGAGCACGTGCTGGGCGAGCACGCGACGCTGCCCAACAGCGATGGCGTCTTCATCGCCGTTACCCGGCGCATGCATCCTGACGTCTGTTCTTTCATCTCGAGTCAGATCTACGAAGGACGTCTGACGAGTCACGAGAGTTGTGCACGCCAGGGGACACGCTTTGGCACCGGCCTGCGCTGGCTTGAGGTGCGCCACACGAAGAGTTCAACGGAATCGAGTGAAGAAGTACGCGTCGTCGCCGAACAGATCGCCTCAATGATCGGCACGCCGTGGACCAACCAGCACGGTATCGAAGCGCCACTCGACGCTGATGAGTTCATGGTGGTGGCGCCTTATAACGATCAGGTGCAATTGTTGCAATCAACGTTCCAGGAGAATCCTGTCCTCGCTGGGGTCCAAGTGGGCACCGTGGACAAGTTCCAAGGTCGAGAGGCCCCGGTGGTGTTCTTTACGATGACCACTTCCTCGGCTGCGGATATGCCTCGGGGCCCAGAGTTCCTCTTTTCACGCAACCGGCTCAACGTGGCGGTGAGTCGGGCGCGTTGCCTCGCGTATCTCGTGTGTACCGAGGAACTGCTCAATTCACGAGCGAAGACCATCGACGAGATGCGTCTCATCGGCACTCTGAGCGCGTTCGTCGAGTACGCGCAGACCTGAGTTGGCGGGGGGCTCCGTTTCTCTTGGTCGGGGCTTGGTTTCTGCGAAACGCCAGATTTTGGCTGAAAAGCGCATTTTTGGGCTCGGCGGACCTGCTACGATGGTCTTCCCACCAACGGAGACGGAGGCCAGGTGCATTTGCACCTTGGTAAACCGCGCTGTTAAGGTAGGCATCCCTGCCGCCAGGGCAACTTGGCGTCAGAGTTGCGGGAGAAATCCCGCAATGGTGTACTTCACACCTCCGACTTCGGTCGCGTGTGTTGTCGCTCCTTGAAAACGGAAGAACGAGAGCCAAAAGCCAGTACGGGCGACGATGGACGGATCTAACCGGACGCGTCGTTCGTCAAAAGAAGTAAGTAGTAGGCAACGAGTCCACCCCGTGGATACTCGTTGTTGTCAGGTGAGTATTAGAGTCACTCATCTGGCTCTCTGATTCGTAGGGAACTTCGGTTCTTGAAAGATCTTGATGGAGAGTTTGATTCTGGCTCAGAATGAACGCTGGCGGCGTGCTTAATACATGCAAGTCGAACGGAATCCAAGGAGCTTGCTCCTGAAGATTCAGTGGCGAACGGGTGAGTATCACGTGAGCAACCTGCCCCGAAGATTGGGATAACACCGGGAAACCGGTGCTAATACCGAATACCCTTCAATGGTCGCATGACCGATGAAGGAAATGTTTTTTCGCTTTGGGAGGGGCTCGCGGTCCATCAGCTTGTTGGCGGGGTAATGGCCCACCAAGGCAACGACGGATAGCTGGTCTGAGAGGACGATCAGCCACACTGGAACTGAGACACGGTCCAGACTCCTACGGGAGGCAGCAGT
>PLQL01000010.1 GCA_003160115.1 Acidimicrobiaceae bacterium | reverse complement strand
TCGATGCGCTCGATCGCCGCCCCCGAGAGCACGGGATGCGTGATGTAGGCGACCACGCGAATCGCGCCCTCATCTTTGAGGGCCTGCGCCGCCTGGCACAAGGTCCCCGCCGTATCCACCATGTCGTCGATCAGCACGCACGATCTGCCCTCGACCTCGCCGATGATGTTCATCACCTTCGACTCGTTCGGCCGCGGCCGGCGCTTGTCGATGATGGCCAGATCCGCATCGTCCAGGCGCTTGGCGAGCGCCCGGGCGCGGACCACGCCGCCCACGTCCGGCGACACCACCACCATGTTGTCGTCCTTGTGCTTCCAAGCGTCGCCCAAGAGCACCGGAGAGGCATACACGTTGTCGACGGCGATGTCGAAGAATCCCTGGATCTGATCCGCGTGCAGATCGACGGTGAGCAGCCGATCGACCCCCGCGCTCGCAATCATGTTCGCCACCAGCTTCGCGGCGATCGCGACGCGCGTGGCGCGCGGCCGCCGGTCCTGGCGCGCGTAGCCGAAATACGGCACCACCGCCGTGATCCGCTTCGCCGATGCCCGCCGGCAGGCGTCCGTCATGAGCAGCAGCTCCATCAAATTGTCGTTCGACGGCGGGCAGGTCGGCTGCACGAGGAACACATCGCGGCCTCGCACGTTCTCCATCAGTTCGACGTTGACCTCGCCATCGCTGAAGCGCCCCACGTACGCCCGTCCCAACGGGACGTGAAGATGGCGCGTGATCTCCTGCGCCAACAGCGGGTTCGCGTTGCCGGAGAACACCGCGAAGGATGGGGAATCGAACTCTTTGCTGGACGACATATGAACGAACACCGGAACCGAATTGGCTGGGGTGGAAGGATTCGAACCTCCGTATGGCGGGATCAAAACCCGCTGCCTTACCGCTTGGCGACACCCCAACTTTGAAAATCAATCGTCGGCGCTAGCGGCGCCCCCCTCATGCACTTTCCAGTCTCGACAACAGGGGCGAGTCGTTGAGGCCGCGCGCCGAATACCCATGCCATTCCGGCGGAAGCTTGCCGAGCAGGGCGCGCGCGCGCGCTTCCTCGCAGACCAAAAAAACACACGACCCGGTCCCGGTCAGGCGCGCCTCGCCGAAGGGCGACAGCCACTCCAACGCGCGGGCCACTTCGGGATATCGGCGTCGCACCACCCCGAGGCAGTCATTCCGACCGCCGGACGCCAGAAAACCGTGAATTGTGATGCGCGGGGTATTCCTTGTCAATTGAGGATCCTGAAACACGTCCTGGGTGGGCACTGCAACATTTGGTTGCAGGATCAAATAGTTACATTCCGGCGGAGCCAGGGAAGGCGAAAGCGGCGTGAGGCGATCCCCGACGCCCTCCGCCCACGCCGCCCGCCCGCGGATGAAAACCGGCACATCGGCCCCGAGCGTGAGCCCGAGCGCCGCCAATTCCTGCACCGACCATCCGAGTCGCCAAAGCCGATTGAGGGCCACCAGGCAGGTGGCGGCGTCGGAGCTGCCCCCGCCCAAGCCCCCGCCCATGGGTATGCGCTTCACCACCCGGATGTCCGCGCCCTGCGATGACGCGCTGGCTGTCTTGAGCGCCCGGGCGGCCCTCAGGCAGAGATCGTTTTCGGGGGGCACACCCGGCGCTCCAGCCGAGAGGCGGATCTCGCCGTCCGCACGGACGCCGATGTAGATGTCATCGCACAGATCGACGAACTGGAACAGCGTCTGAAGCTCATGGTACCCATCCGGGCGGCGCCCGACGATGTGCAGAAACAAATTGAGCTTCGCCGGCGCGGGCCACGGCGCCGGTTCTCCGCTCACGGAAGCCCCCGCCATCGGTCCACGGCAATTCTGACCCGCGCATCCGAGCGGTTCAGCACCAGCCGTTTCGGCAACACGTCGCCGCTCGAGGGCATGTATTCGTCGTAATCAATGGTCCAACCCGCCTGCGAGAGCCTGAGCGCGCGATCCTGCCCGTTGCGCGTCAGATCGAATGGAATGCTTGGGTCCGGAATGCCGAGCAGCCAATAGCGAAGATTGTCCAACGGCAGCTCGAATCCAAGCTTGTCTTCGAGCTGCGCCACGACGGCACCGCTCGGCGGCGCCCCGTTGAGCGACAGCCCCGCGGGGGTGACCCGGATCTGCGTGGACCCCATGCCGAGGGGACCGGCCAGATGCAGGTCGCTCACGGTCCCGTTCTGCTGCCAATCGAGGGTCGCCTGCCACCCCTGCTGCCCCAGAGCCGCGGCCGCGCGGCCATCGAGCCGCCACGATGCGGCGTGCTCGAGTTGGCTCATGCGCTCATCCCAAGGGGCCGGCGCGCCTGACGGCGGGGCCGCCTGCCGCACGGTCGCGCAACCGGCAAGCGCAGCCAAGCACACGAGCATTGCCAGAGGTCGCCGCATGGTCGCTATTTTGGCGGAGCGTGCAGCCTGAGCCGCGTTGCGTTCAGCAATTTATTGGCCGAATCGTCCCGGCCCGCTTCGGCCCACACCTTCTCCGCCTCGTCGCGTTTGCCCGACTGCCACAAGACTTCGCCCAAATGCGCGCCGATGTCGGCGCCGTGATCGTCGGCGTACGCAGACTTCAAATACTTGAGCGCCTCGTCCGGGTGACCTTGGCGATACAACACCCAGCCCAGGCTGTCGAGGATTGCGGCGTTGCGCGGAGCCTCGGCGTACGCGCGTTCGATCAGGGTTCGCGCCCGCTTGAGATCCTCGTTGTGGTCCGCGAGCGTATATCCGTAGGCATTCATCGCCGCCGGATCGTCGGGACGCGATTTGAGCACGTCCTTGAGTTCCCGCAGCGCCAGCTTGACCTGTCCTTGATCCTCATAAGTCGAGGCCACGGCGTAGCGGATGTCCACGCTGTCCGGATATTCCAGCATTCCTTTGTCCAGCACCTCGATTGCACGCTGCGCGTTTCCGGCGTCCGAGTAGATCTTGGCGCGCGCTGCGAACACTTCGGGCGCCCGCGCGGGCTCGTCCTCGATCAGATGATCGAGCAGCTCCTGCGCGGCGGGCGCCTCGCCGTGCGACTCGAGCAAATTGCTGGCCCGAAGAAGGGCGGTCACCGCGTTATCGCCGCTTTGCACCTGACCGTAGAAGCGCATGGCGCGAGGCACATCCCCGAGTCGCTCCGCGATCAGCCCCAGATAATAGAAACAGTCGTCGGCGAACTTCCCCGTGGCCAACAGTTCCGCAAAGCGCTGGGTCGCCTTGTCCAGCCGGCCCGCCTGCAAATCGAGCAGGCCCAGAAGCCGCAGCGCGACTGCCGCCGTCTCGGGCTGGCTGGCAAGGGTCTGGAGCTCGGAAACCGCCGCATCGTTTTGCTGCGCGGCCAAGAGCAGCAGAGCGTGATCGAGCACATTGCTCGGGCTCGGATCGCTTTCCACCAAGGCGAGTGATTCCGCGAGCGGCACCTGTGCGTCCCCCGAAAGTATCCGTGCCCGCCAGTAGGCCATCAGCAATTCGCGCCGCGCGTCGGCTGCGGCCTCCGCCGGCGCCGCAGGTCCCGGCGCCGCAGCTCCCGGAGCCGCAGCTCCCGGAGCCGCATCCGGGTCGTTCGCTCGCGCCGCAGGCCCCGTCGCCTCGACCGCGAGCGCCGCAGCGAAGCTCTTCACCGCCGCTTTGGGGTCGTCCGCACGCAGCGCCGCGAATCCCTGGAGCCTCGCCGCCGCCTGCGAGCCGGGAAACGCCGCCGCCAGCCGGTCCGCCACCTGCCGGGCGCCGAATAGGTTATCTCCCTGCCCGAACTCGATTTCCAGATCCGCGAATTCTGCATCCGCGCCGCGGGGCGAGGTCATCAGCACGATCCGGTATTGCTCGGCCGCCTCGGCGATGCGGTCGAGCGCGAGAGCCGCGCGAGCCGCGGCACGATGCGCCTGCAGCGACGTGGGTTCCACCTGGATCCACCGGGCCGCCACCGCGGCGGTCAGGGATGGTTGCAGGGACTGCGCCGTCACTTCGCTCGCCCGGGCGAGGAGCGCCACGTCGGACCCCGTCGTCGCCGCTGCCGCATACTGTAGGGCGGCCACCCGAGGCTCCTTGCGGTTCAGGGCGATCTCGCCCGTCACGGTATAAAACACCTGGGGAGCTGCGATAGGATCCGCTGCCGGTCGGGTGGCGGCACAGCCGCCGAGGCCGATGACGCAGAGCGATACGAGGAACGGGCGGGGGTAGGAAAGCGAGAACACGGCCGCACTATAACCAAATGGTGTAGAGGGTGCCGTGGATTCCCGCTTGATCTCGCGCAGTTTCTTCACGAGAATCGGGCAGTTACAAAGCAAAGCGATTTCATGGCATTCAACGTTCTCGGACTGAACCACAAGACCGCGCCGGTTGCCCTGCGCGAGAAGGTGGCATTCAACGAGGGCCGCTTGGCGACTGCGCTGCGCACCTTGAGGCAGGAAAGCGGCGTCGCCGAGGC
Source organism: Acidimicrobiaceae bacterium (assembly GCA_003160115.1). Taxonomy (GTDB): domain Bacteria; phylum Actinomycetota; class Acidimicrobiia; order Acidimicrobiales; family RAAP-2; genus RAAP-2. The sequence continues at coordinate 12,022 of PLQL01000010.1, read as the reverse complement.
GGTGATTTTATCCACCTGCAACCGCACCGAGCTTTACTGGTCGGGCAGCGCCACCCCTCGGGATATCTCGCAATGGCTCGAGCGCCATCATGGCAACAACCTGAGCCTGACCTCGAGTCTGTATGTCCATCAGGAACGTCTGGCGGTCGAGCATGCCTTCAGCGTCGCCTCGGGTCTGGACTCGATGGTGCTCGGTGAGGCCCAGATTCTGGGTCAGCTGAAGGATGCCTATCGGGTCGCACAGGAGACCGGCAGCACCGGCCCCGCGCTCAACAAGCTGTTTCAGGCCGCGTTCTCCGCCGCCAAGCGCGTGCGCTCCGAGACCCGGATCGGCGCCAATGCCGTCTCGCTCGCGTCGGCCACCGTCAGCCTGGCGAAACGCATCTTCGCGGATTTGAGCGCCCACTCCGCGCTGATGATCGGCGCCGGCGAGATGATCGGATTGGCCGCCCGCCACTTTGCGAGCGCCGGCGTCAAGCGCATGGTGATCGCCAACCGTACNNCATCGCCCCATCCTCATGGTCGACCTCGCCGTGCCGCGGGACATCGAGCCTGCGGTCGCGGACCTGAGCGACGTGTATCTCGTATCCATCGACGATCTGCAACAGCTCATCGACGAAAATCGACAGCGCCGCGAGCTGGCCGCCGACGACGCACGCACGCTGCTCGGCCAGGAGGTCGCCCGCTTTCTGGCCGATTCTCGCGCGCACGATGCGGCCCCTGCGATCCGCGTGCTGCGCGAGAGCGCCGACGCCATTCGTCAGCACACCCTGGATCAGGCGAAGCGCATGCTCGCGGCCGGCAGATCCTCCGAGGAGGTCATCGACTTCCTCGCCAACACGCTGACCAATCGGCTGCTGCACACACCGATGCAAGCACTGCGGCAGGCCGCCGAATCCGACGGTCACGATCTCGCGCAGGCCCTCAGGCGCCTGCTCATGGAAGAACGCGGCCGGCAATGACCCGGAAGGCCGCTATAATCGGCGGCCATGAAAGATTCCATCCGGCGCAAGCTCGAAAAGCTCGANNATGGAGTACGCGCGGCTGGGGCCGCTGGTCGACCGCTATCGCGGGTTCGTTGCGCTCGAAGGCGACGCCGACACCGCCCGTGAGCTCGCCATGGAGGAGGAGCTCAAGGAGTTGGGGCCGCGGCTCGAGGCCGAGGAGCAGGAGCTGCAGCGCCTGCTGGTCCCGAAAGACCCCCTGGACGACAGCAATATCTTCCTCGAAGTCCGCGCCGGCACCGGCGGCGACGAAGCGGCGCTTTTCGCCGGCGATCTATTCCGGATGTATGCGCGCTTCGCGGAGTCCAAACGCTGGGAGGTCGAGATCTTGAGCGAGAGTCCGGGCGAGCATGGCGGCTACAAGGAGATCATCAGCCGCATCATCGGCAAGGGGGCGTATTCGCAGCTCAAGTTCGAGTCCGGCACGCATCGGGTGCAGCGGGTGCCCGCCACCGAAGCGCAGGGGCGGATCCACACCTCCGCCGTCACGGTCGCCATTCTTCCCGAGTTGGAGGAGGTCGCATCCATCGAGCTGAACCCGGCGGATTTGCGCATCGACACGTACCGCTCGTCCGGAGCCGGCGGCCAGCACGTCAACAAAACCGACTCCGCGATCCGTGTAACCCACCTTCCAACCGGCATCGTCGTCGAGTGCCAGGATGAGCGCTCGCAGCACAAGAACCGCTCGCGCGCCCTGTCGCTCCTGAAGGCCCGGCTGCTCGCCAGCGAGCGCGAGAAGCAGGCCACGCAGCAGGCGCAAACCCGCAAGCTCCAGGTCGGCTCGGGTGACCGCTCGGAACGCATCCGCACCTACAATTTTCCGCAGGGTCGGGTCACCGATCACCGCATCAACCTGACCAACTACTCCCTGGACGCGGTACTCGCGGGCGACCTCGATCCTTACGTGGATGCACTACTGGCTGACAAGCGTGCGCGTCAACTGGCTCAGAGTGATGGACGTTAAGCCCCGGCTCGTCGACCAGCTCGTCGACGCGGGTCTCGAGCGGCGCGAGGCCCGCTGGATGGTCGAGGAATTTGGCGACGACCCTGACGCCCTTGAGGCTGCGCAGCGCCGCCGACTACGTGGCGAGCCCCTGCAGTACTTGCTCGGACACTGGCCGTTTCGAACGCTCGACCTGGACCTGGACGAGCGGGTCCTTATTCCCCGACCAGAAACCGAGGAACTGGTCGACGTCGCGCTGAAGGAACTCGCGACGAGCAATCTCGCGGCACCTTTGCTGCTCGACGTGGGATGCGGTTCGGGTGCGATTGGCCTGAGCTTGCTCGCGGAGTTGACTGAGCGTGGGGTGCGCGCGTCGCTCGTGGCCCTTGACGCCTCGCCCGACGCCCTCGCGAACGCGCGCGTCAACGCCCTCAAACACGGTCTTCACGCGGTGAGCTTCGTGCACTCGGACTGGTTCGCCTCACTGGACCCGACCCTGCACAGTCGCTTCGATCTCATCGTTGCGAACCCGCCCTACATAAGTGAGGACGAGTTCACCAGCCTTGACCCGATCTTGGGCTACGAACCGCGCGCTGCCCTCGTGGCCCCCGACGCGTGCGGCGTGGGGGGATTCGCCGACGTGGAGCGAATCATCCGCGAGGCTTTCGACTGGCTCGGTCTCACCGGCGTGCTCGTGCTCGAGCACGGCGAGGCCCAGGGCGACGCCGCATTGTGCGTCGCCACGGAGAGCGGGTACCGAGAGTGTCATGACGTGAAGGACTTCGCGGGTCATCCCCGCGTGTTGGTGGCGCGCAAATGAGCGAGCTGCTCGACCTTGAGGGCGCGCTGGCCGCGCTGCTTCGCGGCGAGGTGGTCGCGGTACCCACCGACACGGTCTACGGTCTCGCCGCGTCGCTTGATCACGAGGACGCCATCGCCACGTTGTTCGCCCTCAAGCGTCGACCTTCCACGGTGCCGACACCGATCCTGGTGCACTCACTCGAGCAGATCGCGACACTCGGGGTGCGGATCGATCAGCGCGGTTCGTCGCTCGCCGGTGCGTTCTGGCCCGGAGCGCTCACCATCGTCGTGGCGGCGCCGACACCGCTCGCGTCGTCGGTGCGCAGCGGCACCGGCGCGGTCGGCTTTCGCATCCCCAACGACGAGCTTCTCCTCGAACTTCTCGAGCGCAGCGGTCCGCTGGCCGTGACGAGCGCCAACGAGCACGGCGACGATCCCTGCACGACCGCCAAAGACGTGCTCGCACACTTCACCGGGCGACCGGGTTTCGCCGGCGTCCTGGACGGTGGTGAGAGGCGTGGTGCGGTTTCAACCGTGGTCGACATCTCTAAGTCGGCCTGGCAGGTTGTGCGCGAAGGCGCGATCCCTCTCGAAGTGCTGCTGGGCTACCTCGTTTAGAGCGAGATCTCTCCCGCGCTGATGGTGGCGCGAAGGCCAATGATCTCCTCGGTCTCGGCGCGGCGCATGAGGTCGGCGTCGGTGCTGTGGCACCAGGTCCGGATGCCCTGATCGTCGCGCGCCGCGACGATCAGACGCCTCGCCTCGCCACTACGGTCGTGGCTGACGGTGTAGGTCTCGACCGTGACGTCGCCCTCGAGCACGTCGTAGTCGCACACGGGCAGCGCGTCGACCTGGTCTTGGGCGTCGCGCCACCGGAATCCCTGCGCGGGCGGGGTCGCGGCGTAGGTGCCCCAGGAGTGCTTGGTCGAGAACCAGCCCAGTCCCGTGACGAGGCCCTGGGAACTCGGATCCTCACGGAGGGCCGACACGACCGCCGCGATCGCGTGGGTGACGTAGTTGTTACCAGGGCCGCCGCCGAAGGTGAGCCCGCCCGTGAGCGAGGGCACTCTCGCCGAATCGAAGGCGTCGATGCCCAGGACGTCGCACGCACTCTGGACGACGGTTGGAAAACAACTGTAAAGGTCGATGTAGGAGAGCTCCTCTGCGTCGGTGCCGAACTCACGCAAGGCACGCCAGAGCGCGCGCATGGCGGGCGAGTCGTCTAGGACCGGACGCTGAGAGATATACCAATGATCGGTGGCGTCCGATCCACTCTGGGGAAAGACCATGCGGTCGCGCGCCACGCCGAGCGCAACCGCGTTCTCGTAGCTGGTCATGACGTAGCTCGCACCCATGTCGACGGGCAGGTTCGCGACGAGCAGTTTCGTATAGGGGAACGACACCATGCGGTTGGTGCCGCTCGGCGTCGTGATTTCGTCGGGTGAGGGCGCCGTCTTGAGCCAGGCGTACGGGTTCTGCTGGGCTACTCGGGCGAAGTTGGACCACAGCGTGCCGAGGCGCTCGCGTTGGGTGTCAAGGGACCAGCCGAGTCGAGCCCGTCGGGCGTTCTCGAACAGTGGGTACACCTCGACGGGCAGGGTGAGGCCTTGGTCGTATTCCTCCTTGGTAAAGGGGATGCGACTGTCTTCGACCATCGGGGGTGTGGCGACGTCGTCGCCTTGTCGGGTCCATCCAGACGATCGTCCTTCGCGATGGGCGAGGGATCGCGCGTTCATTGCTTCGGCACCCACGACCGCGACCGTCGTGATCTCGCCGGTCAGGATTCGTCGAGCGCTCTCGTGCACGAGTTTCTGGGGGAGGTTCCCCCCGGTCGGCGTGAGTCGCGTTGTCACGTCACGCAGTCCGAGTCGTTCGGCGACGAGCCGGGCCGGATCGTTCGTGTGCCACGTGAATGACCCGACGGCGACGATCTCCTCGATGGCTTCGAGGACTCTTCGTCCATCGCCCGCGTCGGCGCCGGCGCGGGCGAGTGCCTCGACCATCAGGTCCAGGGGCTCAGGACGTGACGCGAAGGTGGCACCCGCGAGGGGGTGATCGGTGACTTGCCCGACGCCGATCAGCACCGGTGTACGGGGGTCTAGTTGCACGTATCGAGTATTACCGAGGCGAGATGCGACAAAAGCGGGCGGTAAGGTGAAGCAATGCGCATCGCCCTTGGCTCTGATCACGCGGGCTACGACCTCAAGGCGCTCTTGGTCTCGACGCTCGAGGGTTGGGATTACGAAGTCCTCGACGTCGGCACGGCCAACGCCACCGATTCGGTGGACTATCCCGACTTCGGCGCCGCGGTGGGTCGCGCCGTGACGGGAGGCAACGCGGACCTGGGCGTGGCGGTCTGTGGCTCGGGCATCGGCATCTCGATCGCCGCCAACAAGGTCCCCGGCGTGCGCGCGGCCCTCGCGCACGACGCCACCTCGGCTCGTCTCGCGCGCGAACACAATCACGCCAACGTGCTGTGCCTCGGCGCCCGGCTCATCGGGGCCCCGGTCGCGGTGGACGCCCTCGAGGCGTGGCTGCACGCGACCCCGGGCGAGGGCCGTCACCTCGCGCGAATCGCGAAGCTCGCCGAACTCGACGAGCACGCCCAGAATGAAGAAAGGTAAGACGAGTTGAGTCCTTCACCCTTTGATCACTGGATCACCAACGACGAGGAAGTCGCGTCGCTCTTGGCCCAGGAGTGGACCCGTCAAACGACCACGTTGCAGCTGATCGCGAGCGAGAACTTCGCCTCACCGGCCGTCATGGCGGCGACTGGGTCGGTGCTCACCAATAAGTACGCCGAGGGCTATCCCGGTCGGCGCTACTACGGCGGCAATCAGGTCGTCGACGAGGTGGAGGACCTCGCGCGCCGCCGCCTCACGTCGCTGTTCGGCGCCGATCACGGCAACGTCCAGCCCCACAGTGGGGCCAACGCTAACGTAGCGGTCTACCAGGCCCTGCTTGATCCGGGCGACACCATTCTCGCGATGCGCCTCGACCAGGGCGGGCACCTCACCCACGGCTCACCGGCGTCGATGACGTCCAAGGCGTGGCACTTCGTCTCCTACGGGGTCACTGCGCGCAATGACGACCCTGAGCATCCCGGCGAGATGATCGACTTCGACAACGTGCGCGAGCTCGCCCTCGAACACCGACCGAAGTTGATCGTGGCGGGCGCGACGGCGTACTCGCGCCAGATTCATCCGGCGCCATTTCGCGAGATCGCCGACGAGGTGGGCGCGCTTTTGATGTTCGACTCCGCGCACGTCGCGGGTCTCATCGCGGGCGGGTCGCACCCCAGTCCGGTTCCTTACGCCGACGTGGTCACCTTCACCACGCACAAGACCTTGCGCGGACCGCGCGGGGGCGCGATCCTGTGTCGTGAGGAGTACGCGAAGAAGATCGACTCGGCGGTGTTCCCGGGTCAGCAAGGTGGGCCACTCGAACACGCCATCGCCGCCAAGGCCGTGGCGTTCAAGGAGGCGTCACTTACGAGCTTTCCCGCCTACACCGCCCAGATCGTGAAGAACGCGGTCGCCTTTGGCTCGGCCCTGGCGAAGGAAGGCTTTCGCATGGTCTCGGGCGGTACCGAGAACCACATGTTGCTGGTGGACCTGCGCGAGTTCGACGCCGAGCTCACGGGCAAGGAGGCCCAAGAGGTGCTCGACCGGGCGGGCATCACGACCAATCGCAACACCATCCCCGACGACCCGCGAAGCCCCTTCGTCACGTCGGGTCTTCGCCTGGGCACCGCCGCCGAGACGACCGCGGGGCTTAAGGAGGCCGAGTTCGAGGTGGTGGCGTCCTTGATGGCCCAGGCGCTGCGCCGTCGTAGCGACGAAGCCGCGATTGGCAATGTGCGTGACGAGGTCGCGGAGCTCTGTCGCGACTTCAACCCGTACGCGTCGTTCACCAAGTAGCCAATGGGCGACGTCGTCTCTTACGTCGTGGTGGCGCTTGTCGGCGCGATCATCACGTTGGTGGCTAATCGTCCCGCGAGGATCATCTCGCTCAGGATCGGTTACTGCGCGCAACCCGACGAACGCAAGGTGCACGAGAAGGTCACCCCTTACGGCGGCGGCGCGGCGATGTTCGTAGGATTTTGTCTCGCGTTGTTGGTGGCGTTCGCGATTCCGTCGCTGCGCACGATCATCACCTCTTCACACGAGATGATCGGCGTGCTACTCGCCGCGGGCGTGATCTTCGTCGTGGGGGTCATCGACGACTTTCGCGAGATGAGCGCACCGGCCAAAGTCGCCGGGCAGTTCCTCGCGGCCTCGGTGCTCTACCTGAGCGGCTGCACGATGTATCAACTGAAGCTGCCCTTCGCGGGATTCATCGTGCTCGGACCTTCGATCCTGCCGATCATCACCGCGGTGTGGGTGTTCGCCCTTTGTAACGCGGTCAACCTGATCGACGGTCTCGACGGTCTCGCGGGCGGCATCGTCGCGATCGCCTCGGGGACGCTCTGCGTCTACGGTCTTCGCCTCGAGGACCTGGGCCTGTTGCCCACCACCAACGTCGGGCCGTTGATCGCGGCCCTGACCTGTGGGATCTCGCTGGGGTTCCTGCGCGACAACTTCCATCCCGCCAAATTGTTCATGGGCGACGCGGGTGCGCTGATGCTGGGTCTGTTGATGAGCGCGTCGACGATGGTGATCGGCGGGCGCACGCCGCCCGCCAGCGGGCAGACGTTCTTCTTCTTCGCGCCCTTGTTGATCCCGGTGTTCATCCTGGGCGTGCCGTTGCTCGACGCCGTGTGGGCCTTCATTCGACGCACCGCTTCGGGCCAGGGCTTTAACACCCCCGACAAGGACCACATCCACCACCGGCTCATGCGACTCGGTCACGGGCACCGGCGCACGGTGATCATCCTCTGGCTCTGGACGGCGCTGCTCTGCGGCTTCGTGCTCGCGCCGGTCTTTAACGCCAAGGTGAACGTCTTTATCCCGTTGGGCGTCGCGCTCTTGTTGGTCGGGCTGTTCACCTGGTTCAGCCCCCTGCTCGGTCGTCGGGTCGGCAAGCACGAGGCGCCCGAGGAGTCGCCCAAGGAGTCGCCCGGGCGCGTGTCGCGATGAGCGAGCAACCCGGCGGGACCGTGGATCCAAAAAAGGAAAGTCCTGATGGCTCGGACCTTCCGGGGGTGGCCGCGTTCGCGGTGATGGGAACGACCATTGCGTCGTGCCTGGCCGTAGGGGTCGTGCTCGGTCTGTGGGTCGATCACGAACTGCACAGCGCGCCGGCGGGTCTGTTAATCGGGATAGTGTTAGGAACGGTCGCCGCCGTGGTGAGCGTTGTGAAGCAAGTCCGGCGTTTCCTCTAGAAACCCATTGCCCGTGCTCGAAAATCTCCCCCCCGACACCCTGCCGCGCCTCCTTCGTAGGACCACTCTTTCGGCCATCATCGTGGGATTCGTGGGTTTCCTCGTGGCCATCTTGCTCGCCCCGCCCCTCGCGGCGCTCGGCGTCGTGATCGGCGTCGGGCTCGCGATCATGAACCTACGCTTCCTCGACCACCAGGCCGCCCAGGTCGAACTGCGCGGTGAGCAGAGCAGCAAAGCCGTTCGCCGCCAATTGGGTGGGCGCACGACCGCCCGCCTGGCGGTCGTGACCGTGCTGGTCCTGGGTTGCGTGTTTCTGAACGCCCCGCTGGGAATCGGTATTGTGGCAGGGCTTGTTCTTTATCAGATTGTTTTCGTCATGAACGTCATGCGGGTGGTAGCGAGTCAAGGGGGACTGCAGTGAAGACGCTGTACGCCGCGAAGACGATATCGGTGGGAGTGCACCCGACGGTGCACGTCTTTGGCCTCGCCATCGACACCGACATCGTAACCTCGACGTTGCTCGCGGCGGCCATCTTCCTGTTCCTCGGTTTTCGCATGGTCGCCAAGGTCACCGACGGCGTGCCGAGCAAGCTCCAGATCTTCTGGGAGTTCCTCTACGACCAGGTGAAGGACCTCGCCGAGTCGGCCATGGGTTCGAAGGGTCGACGCTTCGTGCCGATCGGTCTCACGTTGTTCCTCTTCATACTCATCAGTAACTGGATCGGGTTCATCCCTTCGGCGATGCACCCCGGTTCCTCCGGTGAGATCCTGCCCGCCCCCACGGGTGACGTGAACCTGCCCCTCGCCATGGCGCTGCTCGTGATCATCTGGGTGCACGTCGAGTCCTTTCGCGCTCGTGGCTTCAAGGGCTACTTCAACCACTACCGCCAGCCCTACGCCGCGCTCGCCCCGATCAACGTGATCGAGGAGATCACCAAGCCCATCACGCTGACGTTTCGTCTCTTCGGCAACCTCTTCTCGGGTGGACTCATGATCGCCGTGATGACGACGCTGCTGCCCATCTACGTCGTGCCCTTCGGCGAGATCATCTGGAAGCCGTTCGACTTGTTCATCGGCGCGATCCAGGCCTACATCTTCATGTTGCTCACTATCTTGTACTTCACCTTCGCCACGAGCAACGAAGACCACCACGACGCGGCGCACGACGCGGCGCACCACGTAACGCCCGAAGCGTTGCACGAAGCCTCACACTAACCAACCCAGGAGGAAATGAATTATGGCTCAAACAATTGAATCGGCAGTCGCAATCGCCGGTGCACTCGTCGGCGGCGGTCTCGCCCTCGGCGGCGGCGCCATCGGTGCGGCCATCGGTGACGGTCTCGCCGGTAGCCAGACCATCGCGGCGATCGCCCGTCAACCCGAGATTGAGAACAAGGCCCGTCAGTACTTCTTCTTGACCGTGGGACTGGTCGAGGCGATGTACTTCATCAACCTGTTGTTCATGGTCGTGTTCGTCTACGTCTTCCAGAAGCAATAGTCGGTCTGGTCGACGGCCACGTTTCTAAGGTAATGAGGTCACCGCTATGAGTACAGGATCAATATTTCTCCTCCCGAACGGGACGTTCTTCGTCGAACTCTTCGTCGTGCTGGTGATTTTGTGGCTCGTCACGAAGTACATCCTGCCGCCACTCAACAAGGCCATGGAAGCTCGCCAGGAGAAGATCCGAAGCGCGCTCGAAGCAGCCGACCTGGCTCGCGCCGAAGCGGCCGCCGCGGACGCGGAGCGCGACAAGGTGCTCGCGGCCGCCCGGGACCAGGCGAGGGGCATCGTCGCCGCCGCCCAGGCCACGGCCGACCAGGTCAAGGCCGAAGCGGGTGGGCGAGGACAACTGGAGTACGACCGCATCGTCGCCAACGCCCAGAACGAGGTCGACACCGTGCGCCAGCGCGCCATCGACGAAGCCTCGGCGCGGATCGGCGAGATCGTCTTCGAACTCGTCGCCAAGGTCGTGGGCCGTGAAGTCGACCAGAGCGCCCACCAGGACCTCGTTCGAGAGGCCATCGCCGCGCTCGACGCCGAGGCCCAGAGGGAAACGAACCACTGATCATGCTGCCCAAGCTCGAGGGATACGCCGCCTCCTTGTTGGAATCGCTGGACGCGACCGCGCTCGCCACGGTCGTGCGCGAGTTCACGTCACTCGAGCAAACGGTCCTGTCGCGATCGGACTTGCGTGCGGTACTGAGCGACACCTCGATCCCCGGGGTGGCGCGAGGGTTGGTACTGGCCGATCTGCTCGAGGGCAAGGTGCACCCCACGACGCTGCGACTCGCGGTCTTCGCCGCGACGAACGTACCGGCCCAAGAGGTGGACCATTCGATCGCCGAGCTGTCGGTGGTCGCACGAATCCTCGAGTCGACCGGGTCGTTCCACCAGTCGAGCCTGGGCCTGCTCGCCGCGCGCAGGCGCGTCGGGGGCTTCGCGGACGCGTTGCTCGACCAGGTGAACACCGCGAACTTCGACGAGATCGAAGACGGGCTGTTCCGCTGGGCCCGCACCGTCGAGGCGAATCTCGAACTGCGTCGACTACTGCTGGACCGCGACGCCCCGCTCGAATCGCGTCTGGGCACCGTGCGCCAATTGCTCGCCGGCAAGGTCGACGACGTGACGTTGCGCCTGTGTTGTTACGTCATCGAGGGCGGGCGCCCCCGCGACGTCGTGGGCACGCTGGACTTCCTGGTCGACTACGTCGCCAAGGCCCGCGACTGGCGCGTGGCGCGCGTGCACACCGCGCGACCGCTCGACGAGGCGAGTCAGGCCCAGCTGGTCGGATCGCTCAACACGTTGACGGGCAAGAACGTCGAGTTGCAGATCGCCGAGGAGCCGTCGCTGCTCGGTGGAGTACTGGTCGAGGTTGGCGACCTGCGCCTGGACGCGACGACGCGAGGACGACTGGGCGTGTTGCACGACGCCGTCTCGTCGGGTCGCTTGTATGAATCAGCTTTCGAATCGGAATGACTAAGTAAAGGGAAATTGTGATGACTGAACTCACCATTAGTGCCGCCGAGATCACCGACGCGCTGCGCAAGCACGTCAGTGAATTNNGCGCGCGTCTCGGGACTGCCCTCGGCGAAGGTGAACGAACTGCTCGAGTTCCAAGACGGGACGCTCGGCCTCGCGATGAACCTCGACGAGGAGACCATTGGTGCGGTGGTGCTCGGTTCGGTGGACACCATCGAAGAGGAGCAGATCGTTCGCGCCACCGGGCGCATCCTGTCGATGCCCGTGGGCGACGCGCTGCTCGGTCGCGTCGTGAACGCGCTGGGCGTGCCGATCGACGGCAAGGGGCCCCTCGTGAACCCGTCGTCGCGACGCATGGAGGTCCAGGCGCCCGGCATCATCGGTCGCCAGCCCGTCAGCGAACCGCTCCAGACCGGCATCAAGGCCATCGACGCCATGACGCCCATTGGTCGTGGCCAGCGCGAACTCATCATTGGCGACCGCAAGACCGGCAAGACCACGGTCGCGGTCGACACCATCCTGAACCAGAAGGGCCAGGGCGTGAAGTGCATCTACGTCGCCATTGGCCAGAAGAACTCCTCGGTCGCCCAGACCGTCAAGACGCTCGACGACTTCGGTGCGCTCGAGTACACCGTCGTCGTGATCGCCTCGGCGGGTGACCCCGCGCCGTTCAAGTTCCTCGCGCCCTACGCGGGCTGCGCGATCGGCCAGGAGTGGATGGACGCGGGCCAGCACGCCCTCGTCGTCTACGACGACCTTTCCAAGCAGGCCGAGGCCTACCGTCAGATCTCGCTGTTGCTGCGTCGCCCACCGGGCCGCGAGGCCTACCCCGGCGACGTCTTCTACCTGCACAGCCGTCTTCTCGAGCGCGCGGCCAAGTTGAGCAACGAGATGGGTGGCGGCTCGCTGACCGCGTTGCCGATCATCGAGACCAAGGCGGGCGACATCTCGGCCTACATTCCCACGAACGT
>PLQL01000008.1:20225-41667 GCA_003160115.1 Acidimicrobiaceae bacterium | reverse complement strand
GCAATCCTTCGGACTTTGAGAAAATCAATGAACTCGATCTCAGACCAATCCCGCACCCCGACCAACTTCGGGATTGAAATAGCAATTATTGGAAGTGCCGCCATGAAGGCGACTTTGTAAGTCCTTCATGACTCGGTGAAGCGCACGAGACTCGAACTCGCGACGTGGACACTTTTAGTGAGTCGTCCGCAGTTGCGCCCCTAGCAATTCCTTGCGAGAAAAAGTCGTGCCTTACAACCATGTGATTTGCCGGTCATCACGACATGTCGCGTGACTCTCGGAACGCAATCCCGTAAGTAGTGTGGCGACGTGTGGTCCCTACGTTGCGGACCAAGGATTGAGGTGGAATATGAAGGTCAAAGCCGCTGTTGTCACTGAGGCAAAAGGGCCCTGGCGCACCGAGGTCATCGAGATCGACGAGCCGCATGCCCACGAGGTGAAGGTCAAGATGGCCTTTTCGGGCCTGTGTTTCTCCGACGAGCACTTGCGTCACGGTGACATCACCCACGAACCAGAGGTCTTGGAGATGATTTCTGGTCGCAAGACGATGTTTCCGGTCATAGGTGGCCACGAAGGTTCGGGCATCGTCGACTCGGTGGGCCCCGAAGTGACGGGACTCGCGGTCGGTGACCACGTGGCCGTTTCGTTCGTGCCCTCGTGTGGCAAGTGCGAGTACTGCCTGTCGGGTCGCTCGTACATCTGTGACATGGGTGCGACGATCCTCGCGGGCCCCATGATCTCCGACGGCACCTGGCGACACCACCTGGGCGAGGAGAACCTGAACCGGATGTGCCAAGTGGGTTCGTTCGCCGAGTACATCGTGGTCCACGAGGCATCACTCATCCGCATCGAGCCCTGGTTGGACCTTCGCGCGGCCGCGCTGATCTCGTGTGGACTCTCGACGGGCTTCGGTTCGGCGGTGAACCGCGGCGGCGTGAAGCCCGGCGACACCGTAGCGGTCATTGGTTGCGGCGGCGTTGGATCAGGCGCCCTACAAGGCGCCGCGATGGCGGGCGCTCGTGCGGTCATCGCGATCGACACGAATCAGTCCAAGATCGATCGAGCACTCAAGATCGGCGCCACGCACGGTTGTGCGACGACGTTGGACGCCGCGTTCAATATCCTGCCCGAACTCACGTGGGGCAAACTGTGCGACGTCGTCATCATCACGGTCGACAACATCACGTCTGAGTTGTTCGAGCAGGCTCGTTCAATCACCGCGAAGGGTGGCGTCGTTGTCGTAACGTCGCTCGCGGCGCACGATTTGACGAGCGTCGAACTCAACGTGACGATGCTCTCAATGACCAATCAAGAGATCCGAGGCACGGTCTTTGGTTCGGAGAACCCGCGAATCCAGGTGCCGCGGTTGCTGCGTCTGCACCACGAAGGCAAGTTCTTCGTTGACGAACTCGTCACCCGCGAGTACTCCATCGACGAGGTGCAGCAGGCCGCCGATGATCTCGCCTCGGGTGAGAATCTCCGAGGAGTCATTCGCTTCTGAGGTACAGCTCCTCNNGGTCTCGATGATGGCTCGCCCTGCGCCGTTTCGCCCCCGCATATTCGTGCGCGTCGAGAAGGTCAAGGCGAATTTTGCGAGCGCGCCCGCGGTCGAACTTGATCGACTTCGTCACGACCTTGATCAGCGTGCGTCACAGAACCCGCAACCGCGCGGCTGAGGTATCTCCTCCGCCGGGAGTCGTTCAGCCTTTGGACTTCGGTGGCCGTAGTTGGGCGACGCCCATGACATCACGCAGGGTGATCGACGACTTCGTGATGCGCGGGGTCAGGGCCACCAGCGACTTTGCGCGCCACGCGCCTTGGAAGACCCCGACGCCGTAGGCGGCGTCGTCGGCGAGCGCGAGGGGAATGTCCTTGACGTTGAGACGTTGATGGCGCCAGCGCCACGCCGTGCCCAGGGCGAACAACATCAAGGCCGGCCGGCGAAGTCGGGGATGAACCGCCGCGACGAGCAGCACCAGCCCGTAGGTGCGCACGACCGCCCGCGACAACGGTGCACCGGTGCGAACCATGGTTCGAGTCACGATGGCGTTGGCGAGCGCCTTGGGGTCGTCGGCCTGATCGGATAGTTTCTCTTTCAGCTGGTCGCGAGTGACTCTCGCGATGCGCAGCGCCAGCGCGGGCTTACCCACGAGCACGCTCAGCCAGGCCACCGCATTCCAAGCGTCAGCACGCACCGGGGCGAGACGGTCGTGGTGTCGTCGGGCCAATTCGCTCGACGAGCCGCCGTAGCGAACACGCTGGATCCACCAGTGCTTCCAGGTTCGCCGCGCTCGGTGCGCTACCTCGACGCTGGCGAGGTAGCGCACCAGCCAGTCGTGGTCGTGGAGCCGCCAGATGAAATCGACGTCCTCGCCGAGCCGAAGCTCGTCGTCAAAGCCGAGGTCGAACGCCTCGCGGCGCACCATCANNTCGTCGCCGCGCACCCTCGGGGCACAGGCACCGAGTTCAAGGTCCTGGAACTGAGCGCGCAGGCGCGACAGGGTCACTCGCGCGTTGGCGAGACTGACGTCGTCGTCCACGAAGCAGAGGAAGGTTCTCGACGTTGCATCGGCGCCGGCGTTGCGCGCGGCCGCAGCGCCACCGTTCACTTCGAGTCGCACCAGGTCGACGCCGAATTCCCTAGCGCACTCACGTACTAGCGCCGGCCTCGGCGAGCCGTCATCGACGACCGTGACGTGAAGTCCCTTCAGCTGGGCGAGGAGCTGACTCAATGATGCAACGTCGTTGTGCACCGGGATGATGACGTCGACGTCGTCGAGCGTGAAGTCGTTGGCGTACACCGGATGCAGGAAGCCCTGGCGAATGAGTGTGCGCGCGAACTGTTGCTCACCGGGTCGCACGACGTCGCCGGTCTTCCAGCGGTGGGCGACTTCCAGTGACCTTCCGGGCAGGCGCAGGAGTCGCCAGGGGGCGCCACCGACGAGGAAGTTGCGGTCGAGGAACGTCGCGTCGGCGTCGAGGACGACGCGAGTACCCGCCAAGTCTGATTCGTCCACCGGTGTGAAAGGCGTCAGATTGGTCACCGGCGTAGTTTGTCACGGGTGCCACGGGGTTGTCATGGGACGTTAGATTTGTTCCAGACCAAGGAGAACACGTGTCGAGCGAAACATTGGAGAAGGAAGAAGCGGACAGCGAAATCGGCGACGTCGAAGAGTTGCTCGTCGAAGAGGTGTCGATCGACGGACTCTGCGGGGTCTACTAGATCGTGACGCTCTCGAGTACGGGAGTCTTTGACGCGTCGGCGCCCTGGCGTCTCAGTGAGCAGGTGTCGTTGCGCGATGAGGCCTTCGGTGCGTTGGCCTATCACCACGGCAATCGGCGCCTGGTCTTTTTGAAGTCTCGCGAACTCGTGATCCTCGTGCGAAGCCTCGACGCCTACGAGAACGTCGATGAAGCCATCGCCTCGACGCTGCCCCAAGCGCTGCGTGATCAGTACGTGAAGGCGCTCTCCTCGCTCGCCTCTTCGGAGATCATTCATGAGCGCTGATTCCTTACGTGACCGGTTCGAGCGAGGCTTAAGTTCGCCGATCTGTCTGACCTGGGAACTCACCTACGCGTGCAACCTCGCCTGCACGCACTGCCTGTCGTCCTCGGGTCGGCGCGACCCGCGGGAACTCTCCACCAGTGAGGCAAAAAGCCTCATCGACGAGATCGCCGCCATGCAGATCTTCTACATCAACATCGGTGGCGGCGAGCCCATGATCCGTCGCGACTTCTTCGAGCTCATCGAACACGCCGTGGCGCAGCGAGTCGGGGTGAAGTTCTCGACCAACGGCACGCGCATCGACGAAGCCGCGGCCAGGCGTCTGGCGGGAATCGACTACCTTGACGCCCAGATCTCGATCGATGGCGTCGACGCCGCGACGAGTGACCGAGTGCGCGGCGCCGGCAGTTACGACCAGGCCCGTCGGGCGATGGACAATCTGAAGGCGGCCGACTTCGGCCCGTTCAAGATCTCGGTGGTGATGACGCGCGAGAGCGTAGAGCAGCTCGACCGCTTCGAGGAACTGGCGGCACACTACGGTGCCGAGCTGCGACTTACCCGGCTCCGACCCTCGGGGCGCGGCGCCGACGTCTGGGAGGCACTGCACCCGACGCTCGCCCAGAACCGTTCGCTCTACCAGTGGCTGCTCGAACGGCCGAACGTGCTCACGGGCGACTCCTTCTTTCACCTCTCGGCGCTCGGGAGTCCGCTTGAGGGCCTCAATCTCTGCGGGGCCGGAAGAGTCGTCTGTCTCATTGATCCCGTCGGTGAGGTGTACGCGTGCCCCTTCGTCATCCACGAGGAGTTCCGAGCGGGCAACGTGCGCGACGGTGGGTTCGGGTCCGTCTGGACAACGAGCGAGCTCTTTCGCTCGTTGCGCGAGCCGGGCAGTCCCGGCGCGTGCTCGTCGTGCGGGTCGTACGACGCCTGTCGCGGGGGTTGCATGGCGGCCAAGTTCTTCACCGGTCTCGAGATGAGCGACCCCGACCCCGAGTGCGTCTTTGGCCACGGCGAAGCCGCGCTCGCGGCGAAGAAAGTATCGATCCGACCCACGCCGTCGCCGGACCATTCGCGGCGGATCCCCGTCGCCGTGAGGTCACGTTAGGCCAGACGGCAGCTTTCGAGGCTCGGGTAGTTTTGTTCAGGAGTCGTGGGGGGACAGATGGCGAACAAGTGGTTTGAGACGGTGGCCGTGGCCCAGCGTCGCGCCGAGAAGCGCCTGCCCAAGTCGGTCTACGGAGCGTTGATCGCGGGATCCGAGAAGGGCCTGTCCTCGCGCGACAACTTGGAGTCCTTTGATCAACTTGGCCTCTCACCCCACATCGCTGGATTGGCGAGAGAAAGAAGTCTCGCCACCACGGTGATGGGCCAGGCGATTTCGATGCCCGTGCTGATTTCGCCGACGGGTGTCCAGGCGGTGCACCCCCAAGGTGAAGTCGCCGTCGCACGCGCGGCGGCCAACCGTGGCGTGGCGATGGGACTCAGTTCGTTCGCCAGCAAGTCAATCGAAGAGGTCTGTGAGGTCAACAAGCAGGTCCTGTTCCAGATGTACTGGTCCGGTGACCGCGACACCATGATCCAGCGGCTCGCTCGAGCCAAGGCCGCCGGCGTCAAGGGCATCATCCTCACCCTGGACTGGTCCTTCGCCAATGGCCGCGACTGGGGAAGTCCCTGGATCCCCGAGAAGATCGACCTCAAGTCGGCGCTCAAGTTGACGCCCGAAGCGCTCTCGCGACCGCGGTGGTTCTTGGGGTTCCTGCGAACAGGACATATTCCTTCGCTCACCACTCCGAACATGGCAGTGCCCGGCACTAAGCCGCCGACGTTCTTTGGCGCATACTACGAGTGGATGCAAAGTCCACTGCCCACGTGGGATGAGGTGGCGTGGCTGCGTGCGCAGTGGGAAGGCCCCTTCATGGTCAAGGGTGTCGGCCGTATCGACGACGCCAAACGAGTGGTCGACCTAGGGGCGACGGCCCTCTCGGTGTCCAATCACGGTGGTAACAATCTCGACGGGACGCCCGCGCCCATTCGCATGTTGCCCGGTATCGCCGACGCCGTCGGTGACCAGATCGAGGTGTTGCTCGACGGCGGCGTGCGTCGAGGAAGCGACGTCGTAAAGGCGCTCGCCCTCGGGGCGCGCGCGGTCATGATCGGTCGTGCTTACTTATGGGGACTCGCCGCCAACGGCCAGGCGGGCGTCGAGAACGTGCTCGACGTGCTGCGCGGTGGCATCGATTCCACGTTGCTGGGACTGGGAAAGTCAGGCATCACCGAACTCGACCGTGGTGACGTCGTGGCACCGCCGGACTTCTATCGATCGTTGGGTGGATGAACCGGGTCGCGATCGTCACGGGTGCCGCTCGGGGCATTGGCGCAGCGACCGTCGACGCCTTGGTGAACGACGGCTATCAAGTCGTCGCGGTCGACCGATGCCGAGACATACCCGAGGTCCCCTACGCCATGGCGACACCAGCCGATCTCGAATCCGTCGTCGCGCGCCACGGCGACGCGGTACTCGGCCTGGTGGGTGACGTGCGAAGTGCGACGGACATGCAACTCGCCGTCGAGACCGCGACACGCCACTTCGGCCGACTGGACGCGGTCGTAGCGAGCGCGGGTGTCGTCGCCGCTGGCGCGCCATTGTGGGAGATCACCGACGCCGAATGGGAGGCCGTCTGGTCGGTGAACGTCCTCGGCACGCGACGGTTGATCGAGGCGGCCGCGCCGACGTTGATCGCGAACGGCCGCGACGCGCACAGTCGGATCGTGGCGATCGCCTCGGCCGCCGGCCGCACCGGGCTGTATCACCTAGCGGCGTATTCCGCGGCGAAGCACGCCGTCGTGGGGCTCATCCGAGGCGTTGCCATGGACCTCGCCGAACACGGCGTCACCGCGAACGCGGTGAGTCCGGGATCGACGCGAACCGCGATCTTGAAGGCGTCCGCCGCCGTATATGGACTCGCGAGTGAAGAGGAATTCGCCAAGAGCCAACCGATCGGGCGACTGCTCGAACCCAGCGAGATCGCGGCGTCTATTGTCTGGCTCTGCTCGCCCGCGGCGTCGGCCATCACTGGAGCAGACATTGCAGCCGACGGTGGCATGACCGTCGCGTAACTCGCGCATACACCGAGTTCGAAGACCACGATCTACCAGAGGTGCGCGTCGTTCTCCGATTTGCATATACCCCCAGGGGTATATAGACTAGAGCCAGACCTGCGAAGGAGAACTCATGGCCACCTCGAAAGTCACCCACGTCCTGCAGGACGAACGGCAAAATGACGCCATCATGAAACGAGTCAAGCGGGCCCAAGGTCAGATGGGAGCCGTCGTTCGAATGCTCGAAGAAGGGCGCTCGTGCGAGGAGATCGTCACGCAAATGGCCGCGGTCGCCAAGGCCGTGAATACGGCGGCCTTCACGCTGATTTCGTCGAGCCTCAAAGAGTGCATCACGGATCCTTCTGCGGACACCGAGCAAGTGACCATGAAGTTGCAGAAGATCTTTCTGAGCCTGGCCTGATGAGCGGCATGAGAGTAGTGATCGTTGGGGGAGTCGCCGGAGGGATGTCAACCGCCGCTCGACTCCGACGCCTTGACAATGACGCAGAGATCATCGTGCTCGAGAAAACCGGCCACGTGTCCTACGCAAACTGTGGACTCCCGTACTTCGTGGGCGGCGTCATCGAAGACGAGTCCTCGCTTCTCCTGCAGACGCCCACGTCATTGTACGAGCGCTTTCGCATCGACGTTCGCACGAATCACGAGGCGCTTCGCGTCGATCGTGACCGCCAGGTGCTGGTGGTAAAAGACTTGCTCACGGAGCGAGCCGAAGAACTCGCTTACGACGTGGTCGTGCTCAGCCCGGGGGCGTCACCCATCATTCCCGCGATAAACGGCGTCGAGAGGGCATTCGTATTGCGCAACGTCGAGGACGTCGAGAAGATCGTCTCGAAGATGAAGTCCCTTCCCAAGACCGCGGTCGTTATTGGGGGTGGCTTCATTGGCGTGGAGCTCGCAGAGAATCTGACCAAACGCGGCATCAGCGTGTCAATCGTCGAAGCTTCGCCCCAAGTGCTTGCACCACTCGATCCGGAGATGGCTGAGATCGTCGCCACAGAATTGAGTGCCCACGGCGTGGGACTGCACTTGAGCGACGCAGTCGTTCGAATTGGTGAGGATCAGGTCGAGTTGAGTTCAGGATCACTGCTTGACGCGGGCATGGTGATCGTCGCGATTGGCGTGCGCCCCGAGGTGGGTCTTGCTCGCGAAGCAGGTCTCACGATTGGCGAACGAGGCGGCATCGTCGTGGACGATTACAACCGGACTTCGGATGCCTCGATCTACGCCATTGGCGACGCGGCGGAGAAGAAGGACGCAATTGACCAAAGCGCGACGCTCTTCCCCCTGGCCAACATCGCGAATCGTCAAGGTCGGGTGGTCGCGGATCACCTTGTGGGCAGATCAGTGCGCCCGACTCCTTCGATCGGTACCGCCATTGTCAAGGTCTTCGACCTGACCGTGGCCAGCACCGGATGGAATGAGAAGCGCCTGCGGGCGGCCGGTCGGACGTCAATTGCGATCCACACGCATCCCTTCTCACACGCCACCTATTTCCCTGATGCTCGCCCGATGTCGTTGAAAATGCTCGTCGACCCCGATACCGGGGCAATTCTCGGCGCCCAAGGCATCGGCAGTGACGGCGTCGACAAAAGAATTGATGTCCTCGCCACGGCCATCCGGGCCGGGCTGCCCGCGGTAGCGCTCGCCGACTTGGAACTCGCCTACGCACCGCCATTCGGCTCGGCGAAGGATCCTGTCAACATGTTGGGTTACATCGCCGAAAATCGCTTGAGCGGACTGGTCGAGATGGTCCAGTGGGACGAAGTCGGCGACTTGGGGAATCAGGAGATCCTTGACGTGCGATCTCGCGAGGAGTTCAACGAAGGGGCGTTACCCGGATCCCGGAACATCCCTCTTGACGAACTTCGCGATCGCGTTGACGAACTATCGACTCGAGACGTACTCGTGTATTGCCAAGTGGGACAGCGAGGGCACGTGGCCGCTCTGCTTCTTTCGCAGCTTGGCTTTCGGGCTAGAAACCTTGACGGTGGCTACGAAACCTGGCGATACTCACCCGCCTCGCGCCAACTTGTCGCCAGCGTATAGATCGTGACTGAGAGGAATACACATGTGTAGTCGAACGATGTGCAAGAAATGTCGGAAGGCGACTTGGAAGGGTTGCGGCAACCACATCGAGCAGGCCCTAAAGGGAGTTCCCATGAGCGAACGGTGCTCGTGCTCCTCGGGCGCCGATGCGCAGCCGCACGTACGCGAAGGATTCTTCGCGCGCATGCGTTCGAAGTAGACGTTGTATTGTAAGTTCTCGTGGCATCCTCGTCGTCGAACGTTTGATGAACGTTGCGAAGCTTCGAGCTGTTGATAAATACTTTGTCGTTGGACTGTGTTCGCAAGAAGCGAACGAAGAAGTCTGACTAAAGGCTTCCGAGTTGTTTGGAGCTCGTCAATTCATTTTGTTGATGGTGTTTATCTCGTAAATGAATACTTCGCGTGCTTTAAGTTGCACCGTGCGCAAAATAGGACCTAAGACCTCACCCGTTTAGGCGAGTACTAATTGCGGCAAACCTATCGTTCGGTTCATGAATACGTTCCTTGCAGGCATATCAACCCTGTCACTCGCGCGTTGGCAGTTCGCAATAACGACGATCTTCCACTTCCTGTTCGTTCCCCTCACCATTGGTCTGGGGTTGTTGGTGGCGATCCTCCAGACGGCGTTCTACCGCACCGGCGATCTCGCGTACGACCGGATGACCAAATTCTTCGGAAAACTCTTCCTCGTGAATTTCGCCATCGGCGTCGTCACCGGAATCGTCCAGGAGTTCCAGTTCGGCATGGACTGGTCGCGCTACTCGACCTTCGTGGGCAACATCTTCGGCGCGCCCCTCGCGATCGAGGGACTGCTCGCCTTCTTCATGGAGTCCACCTTCTTGGGTATCTGGATCTTCGGGCGAGGTCGCGTGAGCAAGCGAGTACACCTCGCTTCGATTTGGATGGCCAGCCTCGGGACAATACTGTCTGCCGCCTTCATTATCGCGGCGAACTCTTGGATGCAGCACCCCGTTGGCTACGCGATCGACCACGCGACCGGCCAGGCCGTGATGACCAACTTCTGGGCCGTGATGACCAACTCCACGTTCATCGCCGCCTACGGGCACGTGCTGGCCGCCGCCTTCCTGACGGGTGCGGTGTTCATGCTGGGCATCGCCGCCTATCACCTGCGCAAGGGACACGACCTCGTGGGCTTTGGCAAGGCCGCTCGCGTCGCGATGGTCGTGACAGTCATCATGGCCATCTTCACGATGTTCCTAGGCGACAACCAGGCCAAGGAGATGGAAGTCCAACAGCCGATGAAGATGGCGGCCGCCGAGGCGCTCTACAACACCCAGAGTGGGGCCAGTTTCTCGTTGCTCACGATCGGCAACCTGAAGGACAATGCCGTGTTCCAGGTTCGCGTACCTCATATCCTGAGCGTGCTCGCGACCAACACCTGGGACGGCAAAGTCAAGGGTATCAACCAACTTCAAAAAGAAGCGACCGCGAAGTACGGCGCCGGTAGTTACGTACCCGTCATCTGGCTCTGCTACTGGTCGTTTCGCATAATGGTCGGCCTGGGCTTCCTACTCTTCATCCTGGGCGGTGTCGCGCTCTGGCTGATCCGCAAGCGGCGACTGGAACAATCAGCGCGCTTCTTGCGCTTCGCGACGTGGATGATCGCCGCGCCCTTCCTCGCCAACACCTTTGGATGGATCTTCACCGAGGTGGGACGTCAGCCCTGGGTGGTCTACGGACTACTTAGTACGTCCAAGGCCGTCACCCTCATCTCACCCGGTTACGTCGCGACGAGCCTTATCGGCTTCACCGCGATCTATACGTTGTTGGCAATCATCGAGATCGGTCTCATGATCCGGATTGCCAAGGTCCCACCCGCCATCGAAACGCCAGCCGAAGCTGAGCGCGTTCCCGAACTCATCTACTAGGAGGACACCGTGCTCGCCTCTCTCACTACTTCACCGAGCGGTCTCGAACAACTCTGGTTCACCCTCATCGGGGTCCTCTGGTTGGGGTACTTCTTCCTCGAGGGCTTCGACTTCGGCGTCGGTACGCTGATGCCCTTCGTCTCCAAGGATGACCTCGATCGGCGCGTCGTGATCAATACCATCGGACCCGTCTGGGACGGCAACGAGGTCTGGTTGCTCACCGCGGGTGGCGCCACGTTCGCCGCGTTCCCGCTCTGGTACGCCACGGTCTTCAGCGGTTTCTACCTGGCGCTGTTCTTAGTGCTCGCGGCGCTGATCTTTCGCGGCATGGCCTTTGAGTTTCGCGACAAGCGCGAGGACGCTCGCTGGCAGTTCTGGTGGGACCAGGCCATCTTCTACGGTTCGGCGCTCCCGGCGTTGCTCTGGGGCGTGGCCTTCGCCGACTTCATCCACGGCGTGCCACTGGCGGCCCACGCCACCTGGACGGGGAACTTCTTCGACCTCGTCAAGCCCTACGCGCTGGTGGGTGGACTGAGCACGCTGTCGCTCTTCATGTTGCACGGTGCGACATATCTGGGGCTCAAGACCGAGGGCGACGTTCGAGTGCGAGCCCGGGCGATCGCGATGCGACTCGCGCCGGTCACCTTCGTCATCGTCCTTGCGTTCCTCGCCTGGACGTACCAGACCGCCCGCACCATGCACCACGAGGGACTCGTGCCACCACTGCTGCCGATCGTCGGTCTCGTGGCGCTCGCCGGCGTAGGTTGGTTGGTCCGCGACCACCTCGAGGGTTGGGCCTTCATCGCCACCGCCCTTGCGATCGTCGCCTTGTTCACGACCATGTTGCTCAACCTGTACCCCAACGTGCTCGTGTCCTCGGTGAGCCCGCACTTTGACCTCACGATGGTCGCCAGTGCGTCGCACCGCTACACCCTCGAGGTGATGAGCTGGGTGGCGCTGATCTTCACGCCGTTCGTGCTGCTCTACCAGAGCTGGACCTACTGGATCTTCAAGAAGCGAGTTGGTCGACCCGGTTCGCCTAAGGACGCCCCCAAGAGGAAAATCAAGGTCTGAGATGAGTGGGGCCGAACGGCCTTCGGCCCTACTTGCACGGCTTCGCCGGACGTCACCCCTCGTCCAGCGTGCCCTCGTGGTCGCGGTGGTGCTCGGTCTGCTCAGTACGGTCGCGATCATTGGCCAGGCGGTGGCGTTGGCGTCGCTGCTGGCGAGCCTGTTCCACAACGCCCACGCGGGACTTCGCCACGACTTGACCTTGTTTCTCGTAGCGACGCTGCTTCGTGGTATCGCGGTTGCGCTCAGCGAACCGGTGACGTCGCGGATCGCCAGTCCGGTGCGGCGCGATCTTCGGCGTCGCGCGCTGGACCAGGTGCTCGACTCGGGCCCGATCGGCACTGTCGACGCCACGGTACAAATCGCGACCCGAGGCGTGGATGCGATTGAGAACTACATCGCCAAGTACGTGCCGTCGCTCGTGCTGGCGACACTGGCGCCGGCGATCCTGCTCGGTTGGCTCTGCCTCCACGACCTGTGGAGCGCCGGCATCGTGCTGGTGTGCGTGTTGTTGCTACCGATCTTCATGGTCCTCCTGGGTCTCGAGGCGAAAGAGAAGATGGACGAGCGTTGGCGTGACCAGCAGCGCCTCGCCGGTTACTTCGGTGACGTGGTCCGCGGCATGACGGTACTGAAGTCCTTTAACCGTTCACGTGACGCCTTGGCGAATCTCGATGAGGTGGGCGACGCCCTGCAGCGAACGACGATGGGCACCCTTCGTGTGGCCTTCCTGTCGAGTTTCGCGTTGGAATTGCTGTCGTCGCTCGCCACGGCGCTGGTCGCGCTGGTACTTGGACTTCGACTACTGAACGGATCACTCGGTCTCTCCACGGCGCTCGCGGTGTTGTTGCTCACGCCAGAGGTCTTCTTGCCGCTTCGACGTTCCGCGTCCCAATTCCACGCGTCGGCGAACGGCATCGCCGCGGCGACGGATTTACTCGGATCCTTGTCGACTCGGCGCGTCGGCGGCAGTTCCGCTCCATTGACGCCACCGACGATCGAATTGTGCGACGTCGTACTCGCGCACGCCTCTCGTACGGTGCCAGACGACGAACCAGTCAATGCCCGGATCGAAGGTGGTTCACTGGTGACGGTCGTGGGTCCGTCGGGCTCGGGAAAGACCACATTGCTGCGAACAATCTGTGGGCTACGCGAACCTCTTGGTGGCTCGGTGTTGGTGGACGGCCAGGAGCTGAGTTCACTTGATCCTTCGTCGTGGCGCAAGTGCGTGGCGTGGCTTCCACAGGATCCGTCGCTACCCGGGGGCAGCGTTCGCGAGGTGGTCCAGATGGGCGACGCATCCATTGACGACAGGACTATCGTCGCCGCGATGGCCGAGGTCGGTCTTGACCTGGACCTCGACCAGCCGCTGGGCGAGGGGGCCCAGGAACTCTCCGCTGGCCAACGGCGTCGAATGGCGTTGGTACGTTGCGTCGTTCGCCGGCCCTTGGTACTCGTCCTTGATGAACCGTTGTCGCATCTCGACCCAGAGAGTGCCCGACTCGTGGCGCAGGTGATCCACCGGCTCACGATGACCCGCGTGGTCGCCACGCATCGTCTGCTCGACGCCGACCAGAGCGTCAGTCTGAGTCCTTGGCAGGTGGCACGTGGCAACTGATCACGTCTTGCGACACGCGTTGGGCGTAGAACGCACGGCACTTCGTCGCGCGGTCCTGGCAGGGCTCTTGGTGAGCCTCTCCACGATTGGTCTGAGTGGGACCTCTGCGTGGCTCATCGTTCGCGCCGCTCAGGAACCCGCGGTGCTCTCGCTCACCGTGCCCATGGGACTCGTCCAGCTCTTCGCGCTCGCCAAGGCCACCGGTCGTTATCTTGAACGGACCCAGACCCACCGAGCCGCCCTCGGCGTGCTGGGACACGTGCGCGCGAGTGTCGCGCGTCTGCTCGAGCCGCTCGTTCCCGCGGGACTTGGACCGCGCAGTTCGGACGTGGTCGATCTCGTCGTGCGCGATGTCGATCGGGTCCAGGACCTACTCACCGCCGTGGCGGGTCCGCTGCTGACGAGCTGTGCGGCGGGCGTGGTGACCGTGGCGATCACCGCGGCCATCGTTCCGTTATCGGCGCTCTGCCTCTTCGTTGCGCTGGTCCTCACCGCGATGGTCTTGCCTATGGCGGCGGCGCACTTGGGCCACGATGGCGAACAGGAACTCGACGAGGTCCGTGGGGCAATGGTCGCGCTCTTCGACCGTGCCACCCAGGGCGGCGACGAGTACGTCATGACCGGCGCGAGTGAACGCCTCGAGGAAGAACTGGCCAATCTCGAGCGACGCTTTGACGGCGCCCAGCGTCGGCGCACGTCGCTCATGGGGGTGATCTCGGGGCTGACGACGCTGGTCTCGGGGCTCTGCGTCGCGATGACGGTGCTGGTGACCTCGCTGGCTTTCCGATCGGGCCACCTGACACCAGCGCTGGTGGCGGTGCCGGCGTTGCTCAGCGTGACGGTGTTGGAACTCGTTGGTGGCGTCGCGCCGATGCTGGTGGGCCTGCGCGGCGACCGGGTCGCTTTGGCGCGACTCGAAGGTCTCGCAGAGATACGTCCTCCGGTCGCCGAGCCTGAAGTCGAGGGCAGCGTTGGTGCCGCGCCCGTGAGTCTGCAGCTAAACCACGTCGGCGTGAAGTTCGACGAGGCGCAAGTATTGCGTGACGTCGACTTCGGGCTTCGTCGCGGCGACGTGGTGGCGCTCGGCGGTCCGAGTGGTGGTGGCAAGACCACCTTGGCTCGTCTGCTGGCAAAATTCCTCGACCCCAGTGAGGGTTCACTTCAGTTGGACGATACTGACTACGCGACGCTGCGTTCGCAGCAGGTTCGCCAGGTCGTCGGCTTCGTGGACGACGCGCCCCACGTGTTTGCCACAACACTTGCAGGGAATTTGCGTATCGCAAGTCCCTACGCCAGTGACGACGACCTTGTGGCGGCGCTCGAGGGTGCGGGACTTGGTGGGTTGCTGGCCTCGATGCCTCGGGGCCTCGACACGGTGCTCGGGGGTGGCGCGACGGGTCTTTCTGGTGGCGAACAGCGGCGCCTGGGCGTGGCGCGCGAGCTGCTCGTGCGACGACCGGTCGTTGTCTTGGACGAACCCACCGAAGGACTCGACGATGAGACGGCGGAACTGGTGATGGACCGGATTGTCGAAGAGTTCTCGCACGGTGCCGTGTTCGTCGTATCGCACCGCGACGGTGACTTTCTGCGTGCGACGAGACGTCTGACCTTGAGCCACGGCCGACTTAGTGAAGCGACCACCGTCACGGTTCTCTANNGATTCCAACGCTGTCCCGCAACTGTAAGTGGCCTTCGAGAGAAGACCGCAAAGCCAGGTCGCCTTCCGCGAGGAGATGTGAAAGACAGCTCTCGAGGTAAGGAGCGGTCGTTCGGATATCCATCCGTCGCCCATCCACTTCGACGGAAAGGAGATATCCATGTTCAGATCCCTTCGCCTGGGGCTCGCGCTCAGCGCCAGCATCCTCGCCCTACCAGTGCTCAGTTCCAGCGACGCCGCAGCTACTTCGTCGCCCCCCGAGTGCGTGGTCTCGCTCTCACCCACGGCGACTGAGACGCTCTTCGCGATCGGCGCCGGATCTCAGGTCCAGGCCGTTGACTCCGATTCGGACTATCCCACCACGGGTCTGCCCACCAAGCGCATCAACGCGCTCAACCCGAGCGTCGAGGCGGTGCTCGGCATCTGCAAGAAGACGGCGTCGCACCCATCGACCAAGCCCGACCTCGTGGTGATCTCCTATGACGCGAATGACATCCAGCAGAAGCTCACCACGTTGGGCGTCAAGGTCGTCAACCAGGACGCCCCGACCTCGCTTTCGGGAGCGTACGCGCAGATCACGCAGTTGGGTGAACTGACTGGGCACGTGCAGAAGGCGAACGCTCTGGTCGGTTCGTTGAAGGCGACGATCGACGCGGACATCGCTTCGGTACCGTCGCATCCCAACGAAAAGGTGACGGTCTACTACGAAATAAGTACGAACCCCTATTACTCGCTCACCAGTGACACGTTTGTCGGTTCGCTGCTGAAGTCGCTCGGTCTCGTGAACATCGCCGACGGCGACTCGACGAGCGCGGACGCGGGGTACCCGCAGTTGTCGGGTGAATACATCGCGAGTGCGAATCCGAAATTGATCTTCCTCGCGGGCGACGCCAGCGTGGCGAGCGTGGCGAAAAGACCGGCCTTCAAGGAGACGAGCGCCGTCGTTGGTCATCACGTGGTCGAACTCAGCGCCGACATCGCCTCGAGGTGGGGACCGCGCCTGGGCAGCCTGATGGACCAACTGACCGCTGCGGTGAAAGCGGTCCTCGCCGGCCAGAAGCTCGGATAAGCAATCCTTGAGAGCGGGCCCGCCCACTGAACAGCGCGTCGCCTTCGTGACCGGCGTGACCGTGGTGGGTCTCGTCGTGGCGATGGTCTGCGGGTTGGTGGTCGGTCCTACGTCGATTGGCACCTGGCGAGTGGTGGGTGACGTCTTCAGCCACGTCGGCATCGGCCACAGCACCTTGACCGGTCTGCAGTCGACCATCATCTGGCAGTTACGGGCGCCGCGAATGGTGCTCGGTCTGCTCGCGGGTGCGATGCTCGCCGTGGCGGGCGGGACCTACCAGGGTGTCTTTCGCAATCCGCTCGCTGATCCCTATCTGCTCGGCGTCGCCGCCGGTGCGGGACTCGGCGCCACCATCGCGATCGTCGACGTCGGGTCGGGTGTGTCGACACCGACCTGGACGCCGTTGTTGGCCTTCGGCGGCGCAATGATCGCAGTCGCGTGCACGTGGCTCATTGGCGGCAAAGGATTGCGTTCGAACGCCGCGACTCTGATTCTCGCGGGTGTGGCGGTATCGGCGTTGCTGACGAGCGCGCAGACGTTTCTCCAGCAGCAGTCGTCGGCTAATTCGATCACCCACGTCTACCTGTGGCTGCTGGGTTCGCTGGCGAGTGCGGACTGGCAGTCGGTGTTGCTCGTGGTCCCGTACGTCGCCGTCTGCACCTTCGTCTGCGTGCTCTCGGGACGGGCGCTCGACGCCATGAGCGTGGGCGAGGACGAGAGCCGTTCTTTGGGCGTACGGGTAAGCCAGGTGCGACTGATCGTGATCGCTGCCTCGTCGCTCGGCACCGCCGCGATCGTTTCGGCGGTGGGGCTCATTGGATTCGTGGGCATCATCGTGCCGCACATCGTCCGTCTTCTCGTCGGCACGTCGTATCGCAGGATTCTGCCGATCTCGGTGATCTTCGGTGCGGCGTTCCTGGTCTTTTGCGACACCATCGCCCGCACGGTCATGGCGCCGTCGGAACTGCCCTTGGGCGTGGTGACCGCGGTCATCGGAGCGCCGGTGTTCGTCGTCATCCTCAGTCTTCGAAGGGGGAGCGTGCGATGAGTTGGGTCGAGGTGGACCATTTGAGCGTGAAGGCGGGCGCAGCGACGTTGCTCTCGGACGTCACGCTCAGTATCGAGGCGGGAACCTGGTGCACCATCATTGGTCCCAATGGTGCGGGAAAGACGACGCTGGTCGAAGCGGTGGCGGGACTACGCCGCGTCGCGAGCGGGTCAGTCCAAATTGCGGGCCAGGCAATTGGTGACCTCAACGAACGCGAGCGCGCGCGTCTCGTGTCGCTGGTGCCTCAGCACCCCCAGGTGCCCGCGGGCATGACGGTGCGTGACTACGTGGCCCTCGGTCGCGTGGCCTATCACGGAGTCTTGCGAGCACCGAATGCCGGGGACCATCAAGTTGTCGAATCAGTCCTCGAGCGACTGTCGCTCGAGAGCTTCGCCCAGCGCGACGTCGCCACGCTGTCCGGCGGTGAGCGTCAGCGCATGGTGCTCGCGCGAGCGCTGGCCCAATCGACGATGGTCATCGTGCTGGACGAGCCGACCACTGGCCTCGACCTTCGTCACCAGATGGAACTCCTCGAGTTGCTGAAGACCGAGGTGGCCGACTGCGGTTTGACCATTATCGCCACCTTGCACGACCTCACGCTCGCCGGTCAGTTCGCGGACCGGTTGGTGTTGCTCGACCAAGGGGTCGTCGTTGTTGACGGCCCAGCGCGCGACGTCGTGCGAAGTCGTGAACTCTCGGAGCACTACGGCATGAATCTGCGCGTCATTGACGTGGACGGTAGTGACGTCATCGTCCCCGTTCGTCACTGAGGAGCCGTCGACGCGCTCGAGGTATCGCAATCTGTACCACGCAGTACGTGAACGTCGTGTGTCGTGGCGATGTCGGTATAGGTATGTTGAACATCGATTAGGAGCCATTGTTCTCATCTAATAGACTTGACCAAAGCAACGAAGGGAAAACCGTGCGGCGCACGCGAATCGTAGCCACTATCGGGCCGGCCTCGGATACTGACGAAGTCCTCCTCGAACTGGTGAAAGCCGGCGTGGACGTTTTTCGACTCTCAATGGCGCACGGTGACATTCCGTCGTGCATCGAACGACTGCGCAGGGTCCGCGCTCTCGCGCCAGACCTCGCGATCATGGTGGACATCCCTGGCCCCAAAATTCGTGCGGGTACCTTTGGCACGACGCCCGTGGGGCTTGAGATCAACAGCGACGTCGAACTGATAGAGGGTTTCGGTGAAGCTTCTACGGCTTCAACGATTTACGTCGAGCGCGAGGACATCCTGGGCCAACTCAAGGTCGGCGATCGCATCCACATCGGCGACGGGGGCGTGTCACTCGAAGTCCTTAACTCCGGTAAGTCGACGACCGCGAAGGTCATCTCCGGAGGCGCGGTGATGGGAAAGCCCGGTCTTTCCCTCCCTTCGTCAATCCTCAACGACCGGCTGCCCACCGACGACGACCGCGCGCGACTCGAAGCCCTCAAGAGCGAGCCCTTCGAGATCTTGGCCGTCTCCTTCGTCCGTTCGGCGTTCGACATCGTCTCGGTTCGTACGGTTCTTGGCCGTGACGACGTGATGATGATGGCGAAAATAGAGACTGGCGAAGGCGTGGCCAACCTCGACGAGATCATTACCGTGTCCGACGCGATCATGGTCGCAAGAGGCGATCTCGGTGTGCGCATGCCCATCGAAGAGGTGCCGCACCTGCAGAAGCTCATCGTGCGCCACGGCATCCGTTACGCGCGTCCCGTGGTCGTGGCGACTCAGATGCTCGAATCCATGACCCACGCGCAAGTCCCAACACGCGCCGAGGTGACTGACGTCGCCAACGCGGTCCTTGATGGTGCCAGCGCAGTCATGTTGAGTGGGGAGACNNACGCCAAGTGGGGCTCGTCGCTCGGCATCCAACAGATCGTCGGCACCGGGACTCAGTCAACGCGCATCACCGCGGCGATCACGGGAGCAGCTTGGCGCGCTGCCATGGAAGAACGCGCCGTCGCAATTGTCGCGTGCACGCGTTCGGGCATGACCGCAAGGGCGATCTCGCGCTTCCGACCCCCAATGCCGATTATTGCTATTACGCCTAGTGAATCGACAGCGCGCCAGCTGCGTAGCTCGTGGGGAGTACAAGAGGTTTTCATTTCACCCTCAACCGACATTGACGTCTTGTGTGACTTTGCGATTGCCCAGATTAAGAGTGAAGGCATTGCTCAGTCCGGAGACCCAGTGGTGATCATGGCGGGTTCGTCTTCGGGAGGTAAGTCAGTGACGGACACAGTACGAATGGTGATCGTCCCTTAAGGATACGAGGTAAGAATCATTGTCCTCGCTGTAAGAGTTTTGACACGAAAAGTGTCTTACACCGCGCGGCGCGTCGAGACGAATGTCTGCACGTGAGTATCTTCATCGATCTCATAGGCTCTTCTGGCCCTTCGAAAACTCGATCAAGACATCCCTCGGTCTCGTCAGAAAAAGGGTCACGTACTCAAGTAATTCAATTGACTTCTCAGTCTGGGCGTGCCGAGCGTTGAGGCTCTAGTCTCCGAGAATGCCACGTCTCATTTGAGCCCACCTCAGTGAATCTCTGATTCCATCTTCCAAGGATAAGATTGGGGTCCAGCCAAGCAATCGAGTTGCCTTTTCGAAATTTGAGAACGCACCGGCAGAATCGCCGTCGCGCCGGGCCAAGTTGACGGTATGTATTGGTAAGGGTGACACTTTATTGAATTTATGGACAAGTTCTCGTACCGTGGTTCCTCTTCCAGTACCGAGATTGATCGCTTCGTAAGGATTGTCGACCGACACTATCGAGTCGAATAGCTGGACAGCCGAAATATGCGCTCGCGCTATGTCCCACACATGGACGTAGTCACGAATTCCAGTGCCGTCGCGAGTTGCGTAGTCAGTTCCCATGATTGCGAAGTCGGTCTCTGTGGTCATGGCGCGAATCATCGCGCCCAATGCGTGCGAAGTTTCCGATGACTGCAAACCTGTTCTCATCTGTGGGTCAGCCCCAATTGGATTGAAGAAACGAAACGAGATCACTCGTAGGGGTCCCGCATGAGAAATATCCTCCACTATCCATTCAAACGCGGTCTTGGATCTGGCGTAAGGGCTCGTTGGTTCAAGTGGCGCTCGTTCATCAACCGCAGCCATTTCGCTCGAGCGATATATTGAGGCCGAAGAGCTGAAGATCAATCGCGTGCAGCCACTCGCCATTAGTGAATCGATAAAACCTAAGCACTTCACTACGTTGTTCCTGTAGTAATCCTTCGGACGCGCATAGGACTCGGAAACATTGATAAGCGCGGCGCACAATATGGCGACGTCAATATCGGGATGTTCCTCCAGGATTCTTGTCACTAGACCGCGATTTGCAATATCCCCTTCGTAAAATGTCCTACCCTTAGCGAATTCTCTGCGACCAGTGACTAGGTTGTCCAAAACGACGATTTCGATGTCCTCGTCAAGATACGCAGAAGCAATGGTGCTCCCGACATACCCAGCGCCTCCAGCGATTAAGACCTTCATCGAGGGACGATCATGTAGGTTGGCGAAAATGAATTATCACTGATGCTCGAACAGTACGCCACGATTCCATCGCCATGGTTCCAATCGGCGGGAGACCATATGGCAGTTTGCCAGTCAAGGGCCAGGCTGGCAGGGAATTGCCAAGTGATTCGGCGTCACGTTGTCTTTGGGTCGTATCATTTCACGCCATAACGGATGTCCAGAGTGAAACAGATGTCTGGATTTGAGCACACCAAAATCCAAATGAGCCAATCCACTTACATGTTTTATATTGATATTAGTAAAGAGGACATACGCTACCGATTGAACATCAATCAGATATCTACGACAAGACTGACACCAACGTGGACGGGGTCGATTTCAACATCTGCT
The DNA here is from genome assembly GCA_003160115.1 of Acidimicrobiaceae bacterium. Classification (GTDB taxonomy): domain Bacteria; phylum Actinomycetota; class Acidimicrobiia; order Acidimicrobiales; family RAAP-2; genus RAAP-2. Next base: position 20,776 of record PLQL01000008.1, on the reverse strand, counting down.
GGCGCAGGGTCGCAATGAGGTCAAGGCTTAACCGTCCTAGTGGTTAAAAGCTGTCGACGTCGGCGGGCCATGTCGAAACCATTCAGTATCCTTGAATGTTGAGAAGACTTGAGGATGCGATCGTTGAACTTGATGAACGACCAAACGTAGCCTTCCTAGTACTGTTTCGCTATGCCATTTTTACAGGAATTAGAAGCGAAGCGAGATGCTCAACTTGCGGGGTCGAAGCGCCGAATGCTTACAATCTTCGCGTCTATGCTGACCATATTGTTCTCGGTCGGCTTCGTCGTGGTGCCCGTAGGTAATGGATCAGTTGCGAGAGCCGATACTTTGCAACAATCAGCTGACAATGGGCAAACCGGTTGGTATCCCAACGAGCCCACGCTCACGCCATCTGCGGTATCGGGTGGCGATTTCGGTCAACTCTTTGATACTCAACTGACCGGCCAGATTTACGCGCAGCCCCTCGTGAGTCAATCGGTCGTGCTGGTCGCCACCGAAGAGAACGACGTCTACGGAGTGAACGCGTCGACGGGTGCCGTCGTCTGGCA
>PLQL01000008.1:4892-20182 GCA_003160115.1 Acidimicrobiaceae bacterium | reverse complement strand
CTCATGCAAGCGGTGAACGTCGCCACCGGCGTGGCGCCAATAGGTTGGCCCTCGGCAGGGGTGCCAATCACGGGCTCGGCTGATGACGACGCTGGCACGGTTTTCGACGGTCAATACGAAACACAACGTCCGGGTCTCGTGCTCGTGAACGGTGTGGCGTACGTTGAGTTCACCGCCCAATGTGACATCGGTAACTGGACCGGATGGGTGATCGGTGTTTCCACGAGCACGCACAGCATCACCTCGATGTGGGCGAGCGAGACTGGTATCGATCTCCCCAATGGAGGTGGTGGTGGTGCGGGTATCTGGCAGTCGGGTTCCGCGCCGGTGGTCGACAGTCAAGGCAACATTTATTTGTCAACTGGCAACGGTAATTTGCCAAGTCCAGGTTCTGGTACGGAAGATCCCGAACCGGTCAATTATGGCGAGGCCGTAGTGAAGTTGAGTACCTCGGGTGGTCAGTTGCACGTTGTGGACTGGTTCGTGCCGTCGACGGCCGCCTACCTCAACACCGTCGACGGCGACCTGGGTTCAGGTGGTTCCATCGCGCTACCCGCGAGCATGGGAACTCCCGAGGAACCAAACGTGTTAATACAAATTGGTAAACAGGGAATCCTCTACGCCTTGAACATGGACAATCTCGGTGGCTACGAGCACGGTCCCAACGCCAGTGACGCGGTGCCCTCCGAGAGTGGCCAGTTCAGTGGTATCTGGTCGAAACCCACCGTCTGGCCCGGGGACGGCGGGTACCTCTATTTCCCAACAGCGGGCGCATCGTCATTCTCGGGAAGCAATGGTAGGACCATCATTGTTCTACAGCGCGAGGTCAGCGCTTCGGGGGCCGTGTATTTCCAACAAGTGGCGTCGTCGGAAAACGCCAGTTCCCAATTCCCTTCAGGCCTGGCCTTTCCTTTTGGCGCCGGAAAGCCCGTCGTCACCTCGAATGGCACGCAATCGGGATCGTCGGTGTTGTGGATAACAAACGCCACGGAACCGACGTCGAGGCTGGATGCCTTTGACCCCATCCCTCAGAATCCAGGTCCAAACGGGAGCTTGAAGGAAATCTGGAGCGCACCGATCGGTGACGCGACAAAGTTCTCGGAACCCGCAGTGGACAATGGGAAGGTCTACATCGGCAACCTTGATGGCGACCTCATCGGGTTCGGACTTCTGGCGTCGTCGGTCCCCCAACTAAGTGGCAACAATGTCGACTTCTCTCCGACCGTTATTTCACAATCTGAATCGTTGACGGCTACGTTCACTGCGACTCAGGCAACGACCATCACCTCGCTCACCAGCACGGGAACTGCGTTCAGTTTTGGTCCGCCAAGTCAGCCCTTGCCGGCGGTGCTCTCACTGGGTCAGTCAGTGACGGTCCCCGTTACCTTCACGCCGAACGCATCGGGAAGTCTCTCGGGTGTCCTTACAGCGAACGAAAACGGGGGCGGCACCGTCGCCTTAAATCTCGACGGCGTGGGGTTGCTGGCGACGGGACCCGTAAGCGCGAGTCCGAGTGAAGTGGATTTTGGTACACAACTCATTGGCGGGCCCGTCGTGAGTGAACCCGTCACCATCACGAACACGACGGGAGCATCCATCAACATCACCGGTTTTGGCGCTCCTGTGCTTCCATTCTCGGTGGTGAATGCACCGGCGAACGGATCACTGGGAGCCGGTGCGTCACTCACGTTCACGGTGGATTTCGCGCCGCCGGCGTCATCGGGAGACTTCGAGCACGTGTTCGGAGGCGTCGCTACCGTCGATACAAGCGTGGGTCCGATTGGCGTACCACTTTCGGGTTCTGCGAATCCGCCCGCGCAGCTCAATATCAGTCCTACAACTCTTGAGTTTGGTGACGTTGCCGTAGGCACGCAAGCGGACCTCTCCTTCCACGTCAATAATCAAGGCGCCCTTCCGCTCACTATCACCGAGTCCAACCCACCTGCGTCGGGTGGCTTTAGTCCGAACTCCTCGCTCGCGGCCAGTGCGGTCATTGCGGCAAATTCGACGCTGATTGAGCAAGTAGTCTTCGCCCCCACTGCAACCGGTTCCGCGACCGCAACCTGGACGATCGAGGGTAATGACGGCAGCGGTCTGCAAACCGTGACGCTCACTGGAACCGGCACGACAGGGTCGAGCGGTGGCGGCGGTGGCGGCGGTGGAGGCGGCGGTGGCGCCAGTCCCGCCCTGACCGTGGCGCCCCCACCGACGATTCCCGGTGTTAGCGTCTCTTCCTTTGGCTCTCCCAATTCCGTGGTCGTATCATCGACGTCCCTTTCGACACTCTCCTTGGTCACGAGTGGCGAAGGAGAGACGGTGACGATTCCGACCGGAGCCTTTCCAGATGGCACGGCGGTGAGCCTCTATCCGGTGAGCGACCCGACTTCGTTGGAGAGTTTGCTTCCTTCGACGCAGACCTTCGTCCTTTCGTTCGCGTTGACCTGGGAAGAGCCGGATGGCACTTCACCTCCTTCATCGCAACCACTCACCGCTTCGATTTCGAATCCGTCTATCAAAGCGGGTGACGTCATCTATGAGGTCACTTCCAGTGGTTTGGTTGCGGTGGGCAAGGCCACACAAGATGGTTCGGCCGTCGTCACTTTTTCAGATGACCCGACCTTCATGATCGCTCACGCGGCACTGAAGACCCAAGCCAGCTTTCGGATCACGAGCGGCCCCGGACAAGTGGGTACGCCGCTGCTGCTCACCTCGAGTGGAGGTTCCGGTACTGGTCTCGTGAGTTATCAAGTGAGCAACGGCACCGCGAAGGGTTGCGCCGTCAAGCGCGATACCCTCACTGCCACCTCTAGTGGCACGTGCCTGGTGGTTGGCACCAAAGCGGCCGATGCTAACTACGCCGCGACCACGTCGCTTAGTACCTCACTTCAAATAGTGGCGAAGGGTCAGGTAACCCCGGTGACGATCCAATTCGTTGCGGGTCGCTCCTCGCTCACTGCATCAGCCAAGAGTGCCTTGACGCTCTTTTCGAAGAAACTGAAGGCTGGCGAACTGATCACCTGCACGGGCTACGCCTTGGGCGATTACCCACTGGCGGCATTGCGTGCTAGCACCGTCGCGAACTTTTTGACGTCGCGAGGTATCTACCGCGTCTCTCTAAAGGGCATCACGAACGGACACGACAATTGGGCGACGGTGGTGGCGTCGTCGTAGCGGCGAGAACCCTGAGACGTTCAGAACTCGCTTGAAGTGCGGTTGGAACATTCAGCCTGAACCCGAGATCGAATATGTTAAGCCGCACGACCAAAAGGCGTCATTTCCAGGGTGGGCCGTGCGCGTTTCCTCCCTGGGGCATGTTGCCATGGTGGAACAGTGTCTCCCTCGCGTAACGAAGCAGTCCAATGAATCCCCAAAAAAGGTCTTGAATCACTCGCGACGGCGAGAGGCCGGTGACGCCCATGATCCTTCCCATCTTTTCGATGAACTCGTTGCGAGGGGCGCGCCAGAACCACGATGTTCTGTCGGCGGCGACTTTTGCTGCTTTGTCGAAGCCTCGGCCCTTTTCTACTGGAAGGTGCCAAATAAGAAGGTCTCTTTCATTGCCGCTCACAGTGCGGTGGTGCAGCGACGTCCAAATCCTGGTCACGATAGCTAGGCAGTTTTCGGTGGGAAGATAGGGTAAAGCCAGGCTGTAATAGTTCTCCTCGGTGCCGAGCGGTGGATTGAGATCGCGCACGTATTCGAGGTTCAGTTGTTCGACCCTCGCGATCTCCTTGGCGAAGAGGCGATACAACTTGACACTTCCCGCGATGAATTCGCCACCGACGACCTGGGGGTTGACGGGTTCGGGTAGGCCCGAACGAGCGACGAGTTCCGCGTATCTCGCGACGGTTAAGCCGTGAAAGGCATAATCGTCTTTCATCTCCCATCCGAGGTATCCCAGTTTCTCGGCCCATCCGCTTACATCAATATGGCCAACCACGACTTCGTCAGAGTCGAGAAGTAGGAATATCTCGTCGGGGCCGCCGTGAAGTGATATCCAGTCGATGGCGTCCAACTTGTAGAAGGGGCTCCGGAAGTACGTTCCAGAATTCATGTCAGGGGGCTGGTGGTTGAAAGGTATGGCGATGATCTCAAGGTCGGTTGCGTCGGTCTCTATGCGAAACCACTCTGGCACCTCNNACCTCATCGGTCGTAAAGAGGATGAGTCGAGCTTCTGGGTGCCAGCGTCGGGCCGAAGCGAAGAGGACGACCAAGCAGTCGTAGTAGGCCCTCACGGCTCGCTCGGCCTTGGTCATTCCTGCGTTGTTTCGCTGCCAATTCACGTGCACGTTCATGTTGTCCACAGTGGGCATCGGGACAAACACTGAAGTGAACACTGGTCGCCAATGTTGGACCGTCTCTTCAGACGACGACGAGGTCGCCCTTGATTCAAGATCTCGGTCTTGACCCTTTGAGTGCACGCACTTGCTCCTGACTTTTCAAGAATGTATACCATTCACCAGCAAATAACGGCATGGTGAAGCTCGATTCGATAATCCAAATTTCGTTAGCTCTTCGCCTGCCCGTGCGAACAACGACTATGAAACGTCCTTGCGGAACCGTGGTCAGGGAACCCTGTAGATGGACGCGTAACTTCCGTTCGCCAAATGCACTGAGAATATTGGTTTCATTCCGACGACGGACTGGGCGGCAATAGTCCACGACGGCGCGTAGTGCCCGATGACGACGCCGTACTGGCAGTCTCTCTGGGCTAACGAGAAGAGCGATTGGTCGGTGGACCATGGTTGGGCGGAGCGACCACCTTTCAGGTATTGACCCAAGGTGTAATTCGCATACGTAGCGGCGACTCTTACCGCGGGGGGCAGTTTGGTGTTGATGTAATGAGCGAGTTCCGGAAGCTCTTCACTCCCAGTTCCGTAGGGCACGTCGACATTCGGCGACAGATCTCGTATGACCGTTGCGGCGGGAGAAGCAGAAAGGGAAAGTTGACGGGACGGAACTCCGAACAGCATGAAACCGAATTCGCCCAGGAGGATCAACGTCAAGGCGATGGTAACGAGTCGTCGATGCGGTCGGATAAAGACACGACGTAATAGCCATCCAGCGGGAACCACCACGAAAGGAAGCAACGGAAGCAGTTGGTAATCAAGACTCGTGGGTGCGGTAATCATCAGTTCGACGACGCCCACGGCTGGAAGCACGGCGATGAACAACATATTCGTCGGTGCCCTATTGCGAAGCGGCTCGAATACCAAAGGACAGACGAGGACGGTAAGCCAGGCGACTAAGACCACCAAGGGGATGTCGCTCAGTAGCGAAAATGGGAACCGCAGATGAGACACGCCCGTGATCGTTACGAATTTTGACGAGACGAAGCCGATGACGCCGCTGTATTGCGACGGGGTTCGATACCCGGTCCACAGCACAAGTGGAAGCAGGAGAGAGATCGCGACGAACCCTGTGGCGATGGCGCGCCGTCCACTTCGATTGAGATAAATCAGGGCCGAGAGTCCAATGAGGGCGAATACTCCGATGAGGGACAATTTCGTTACCAAGATGAAGCCCAGCACCGTAGCGAGATAGACAGCTCTCGGCCAGGTGACCTCTTCTCTTAGTCGCAGGTAGCCGTCCAGCGCCAACACCGCCAGGAGGGTCAGCGTTGGCTCAATGAAGGCGGAGGCACCCGTGGTAATCGCCAGAGGCAAGAGAGCGAACGCGCTGGCGGCAAAGGCGGCGACGCCTGATCCAAGCCAGCGCCGCACGGTCTTGAAGAGCACCACGTTCGCGACGCCTGAGATCACGACATCAGCGAGGCGGGCTGAGAGCAAGGCACTCGCCGAGAATGCGTGACCGATTCGAATGGCGACGCCAAAGATCCACATGGCGAACGGGGGATTGGCGAAATACTCAGATTTTGGAGGGTAGATATGTTGGTGGAACTGGAACAAATAGCTGAAGAGATGATTCGAGAACCAACTTCCGGTCCATTGGACGTAGACAATCTCGTCTTCGCGCCAGGCCATGTGTTGTGCGGTGTAGACCCGTAAGACCAATCCAGCGAAAATTGCGATCGCGGCGACGATGAGGGCGACGCTGTTGGATCGATTTGCTGTATCAAACCAGGCCTTGGGTTCGGGTTCTGTCGGGACCTCGATGGGCGCGGGCGGTCGGTCAGGATCGGCGCGCATCCACGCTTCGCGAGTTGGCGGCGCCGTCATGAAGTCGAGCAATGACGCGGCTGCATTTGACCAAGTCCAGCTGGTCGCTCTCTTGGAAGCGGCGACGCGCATCTGCGACCAACGTGTTGGATCGTGGAGGAGTTGACTCACGCCCTCGGCGAGAGCGGCCGGCGACTCTTCTGTCAGCAGCCCGGTGACGCCATCCTCGATCGAATCTCGAAGTCCAGGGATGTCGTAGCCAACGGCGGGAACGCCCAAAGCCGCGGCTTCACTCACGACGATGCCCCAACCTTCTCGAACTGAAGTGACGAGGAGCAAGTCAGCTTGTTTGATCAGTGCGACCTTTTCTTCGTCTGAGACGTAGCCCCAGACGCGCAGCTCGGGGCTCGCATGTTCCTGGAGGTCGCCCAGGAGGTAACCATCACCAATCACGTCCATTGACAAGTTGGGGAACTGACTGCGCAGCAGTTCAAAGGCCGCTACGGCGTCGAGAGGTCTCTTGTTCTTCACCAGCCGGCCGATGAAGAGGAGCCGAGGCTTGGGGCTGAGTTTGCGACTTCGAGCTGCCCTCGTCGGTGATAACGCTGGGGGGACGATACCGTCGCTCACGATGCCGTAGTCAGCCAGTGAATTGGCGGTGGAGGGCGAAACCGCGAGCACGCGAGGGGCCAATCGAAGTCGTCGCATCCATTCCGGCTCGAGTATTTGTCGGCCAATCAGATCAAAGGGAAACCCAAACTCGAAGTCCCACAACTCAAGTCCGAGATGGTGGACGAGCGAAGTCGATTTGTCGCCAACAACCTCGTGGGCGAGGAATGGTCGCTGATTGACCGAGTCGAGTACCGCGTCGTAGTGATCGCCGTACCTCGCCAAATAGACCTTTGCCGAGTGGAAAACGGTGAACTTCGTACCTTCACGGATGTAACGGACACCCTCGACAGTTTCTGAGCGAGGTCGTTCACTTCGACAGGAGAATATGGTGACCTCATGACCCAGCCGCACCCATTCATGGGCTATCTCATCGACGTAATGCTGGGCGCCCCCCGCTTCGTTGTGCCAGCCGTCTTTGTAGTCGAGTATGAGGATTCTCATCACGGGTATTGATTCATGTCCCGCGAGTGTTGATGACTTGGGCGAAACTCATCGAGTTCGGGCACGGACAACCTCAAAACGAGAAGAGTGGGAATTATATGAGTTCTGCCACTCTCGATCTTTAAGATACGCATGGGACCGAACCCTTGTTGGTTGTTGCTCAAGCTTTCACGTAATCATACAATTCGGAACGCAAAAGTCGTGGACTCTTCATACGTTGGTTGTTCAGTCTTTATTGACGGTTGCGACCCCGGAGGTCCGCAACAACCCATGAATGGTCTCGGAGCGTAGGTACTTCGTGCACTAGAGCAATGATCTCGAATTGTGTGTTTCTTCGGGTGGCATGTGGGACGATTACGGAACGTCATCGTGCGGTTCATTCGCACGAGTGACGTCGAATTTCATAAATATTTCTTTGACGAGAGGACTTGACCTCGTGGGACGTGACGCGATTCTTGAGTTCACCCGACTCGTCGATCGATCGGACGTCAAGGTCTCAAGTCTGGCGTTGCTCGTCGATCTCCCGGTGCAACTTCTGTCACAATGGGTGGAGCGATGAAAGTTCTGTGTTTGGATTGCGATAGCCCATTCGGGGCGAATCCTGGTGGACAAAGCGCGTTTACCCATGACTTTGTGCTCTCTATGGCCAGCGAACTGGAAATCACTTTGGCGACTCTCGGACCGGTGGAGTCCGCGCGTAGCGATGGAATAAATTACGACTCTGTCGANNCTGTCGTGGCTAGAGGAGTGATGTCGCGCCGAAATCTATTCAAGTTCTCGGTCAAGGGACGCCGTTTCATCCGATCCCATCAAGACTTTGACGTGGTTATCGAGCAGTTCACAAGTCCAATAGGCCCCTTGGGACTTCCTCGAACGACGAAGACTCCGGTGATCGGTATCGCCTGCTTCTCATTCTGGGACGAGATGAGCAGCAAGTACCATCTACCCNNAAAACGACTGGTTCGCTATCACTGGTTGGTCGCGAACCATGTCTCGGTCGCGGAAAAGCTGCGCGCACTTTCTCCGAGTGCGGAAGTCATCGTCATCGAACAACAATTGAGCGAAGGCCCCGGCAAGGTTCCCTCGAATGTTGGATACACCGCACTTTTCATGGGCAGGGCAGACGTTCACCAAAAGGGACTTGATCTCCTCGCTCAAGCCTTGGAATTGGTCAATATTCCCGGATTGGTCGTTGAGATCGCGGGATTCAGTGAGAATGATCCGAAGTGGCGGCGTGTGGCTGGCACCAGACATTTCCAATGCGACGTTCGATACCTGGGCTACGTGAAGGGAATCGAGAAGACCTTGGCGTTCGAGCGAGCGAGAGTCGTCCTCGTTCCCTCACGCTACGAAGGACCTGGGATGGTTGTGCTGGAAGCCGCGAACTACGGCGTGCCTACCGTGGCGTTCGACTTGCGTTGCTTCTCTGATCGGCGCGAGGGGATGATCCTTGCGCCTGAACTCAGCGGGCGAGACTTCGCCGACGCCATGGAGCGCGCTTGGTTTGAAGAGGCGACGTACAAGCGAGCTCGTTCAAAGTGCGTCGAATTGGCAAAAGCGATGCGAGGAACCTCGCAAGCGGCCGCCTTTAGGGATTTCGTGGAGCGCGTGGCAAAGTCGAATCCGAATGCTCTTGAGACGCAGTAAGTCAAGCGCCGTGTGCCCTAGCGTCCTCGTCTTCTTGGGAGATTCGAACCGTTGGTCAGGACGTCACTGTTGCACCGTGAGTGCGTAGATGAGCGACAAGGCGCCTCGCGAAAGTGCTGTGATCGCGAAGTCACCGCGGGCACTGCTCACTCGTTCTTCTCGACCTCTTTCGCAGCGGCTTCTGACGTGGACGCAAGAGGCTCGCCTCCAACTTCGACGCCCTGATGCACTACCTACCCTCATGGGTCTGGCCCTCGCTGTAGGTATCTGTTATCCGTTCTTTCGCTCGGGCTATCTCTTCCTGCTCGATTGGGTGATAGGTCCCAGCTCCGCAGTGGTGAGTTCACAATCGCTGGGTTTATTTGGTGGCCTCACCACCAGTACTCCGACCTTGGCAATTGAGGCATTCGTGGCCCACATTGTGCGCGGTCCCGCTACGTGGCTACCTCTATTCCTCTTCTTCCCTCTCTCCGCATTCTCTATTTCGCGACTGGTTGGAGGCACCGTGTGGTGTCGGCTTGGCGCCGCGACGCTCTACGCCGTGAATCCCTTTGTGTTTAATCGCATCTACGTCGGCCACATCCCACTTCTCATCGGCTACGCGCTGTTGCCGATGGCCACGAAATCTGCCCTCAACGCCCGTACGGCTCGGGGAGTCCGACTTTTTGTTCCGGCCGTGTGGTGGGCGGTACTCCTCGCATTGAGCGTCCATTACTGCTGGATATTTGGTGTCATCATGCTCGCCGTGGCGTGCTGCTCGCGCCGAAGCCCAGGTCGCACTGCCCTATGGTTACTCTTGAATACTGCAGTGTTTNNCGTTACCTCTCAACATCGGGGGAGGCAGCCTCGCGGCATTTCGCACGACCTCCGATCCCAGACTTGGTCTGTTGGTGAACGTGCTCGGTCTTTACGGATTCTGGAGGACGGGTCCCGGACCCGTCTTGCCCAAGGCCCTCTTCGCTGGTTGGCCGTTTCTTCTCCTCGCGATTCTCTTGATAGCGCCGGCCGGCGCTTCTTCCTCAATTCGACGACGCGACAGTGATGAGTCCGACGACAATGGTGAACGATTCTTGACGATCGTCCTTCTCGTTTCTGGCGCCCTAGGTGTTCTCTTGGCGATGGGCGACCAAGGACCGACCGGGGCAGTCTTCCGGTGGGCGTACTACCACGTGCCGTTCTTCAACATCATGCGCGAACCGCAGAAGTTCTCCATGCTCATCGCTCTCGCTCTGGCAATTCTCTTTGGCCGTGGTATTTCCCGATTGATGGCGAGCGCAGGAAATTTGAAACGTTGTAGCTATCTGGCCATGGGCGCGCTCTTGAGCGTCGCCATTCCTCTCGCGTACACCCCGACCATCTTCTCGGGCCTGGATGGCCAGATCGCTGTCTCAACAATCCCCTCATCCTGGTCTCAAGCGAATGAAGCAATGGGTAACGGTCCTGGAAAGATTTTGGATCTTCCTTGGCATCTCTATCAGTCGTTTCCGTTCGCCGGAAACCGGGTTATCGCTAATCCTGCTGAATCCTCCTTTTCGCGCGACGTCATTTCGGGCGACAATCTTCAAGTAGCCGCATTCCAGTCAAACTCGACCTCCGCCCGTTCGAATTACCTGCAGACACTCTTCGCCCACGGCGGCAAGATCAGGAACTTCGGTTCCCTGGTGGCGCCACTCGGCGTTCGCTACGTTGTTCTCTCCAAGACGGTCGATTGGTCAAACTATTCCTGGCTGACGAGGCAGCGTGATCTGAAACGAATACTGGACACCAAGGACCTCGAAGTCTGGGTGAATCTGAGTTACCAGGGCGTGGGTGCTCGTTACGACACCGTCGCGTCAGTACGGACCGTTGGTCAACTCGAGACGAAGGTGGCTCGTGCGCCTGGAGACCTCGCCCCCTACATACTTTCTGGTTCAGCCAAGAAGAGTGGCTCGACCCCCACTCGCGAGGGCAGCGTTTCTCAGGTTTCGCCGGTGTCGTACCGCGTGGGGAGTGGGCAACCAGGCTGGGTCGCCATCGACGCATTGTACGAACCTGGCTGGAGTGATGGAACCGGTGACGTCCGCGCCTCGGCGGAAGGCACCGTATTGGTGAGAGTTGGCAGCGGATCGTCAACCATCACCTTCTCGCCGTGGCGCCTCGTCCAAATTGGCTACGTCGTTTCGGCTCTTGTGATTGGGATTCTCTTGTTTGCTTTTATCTGGAGCTCGATTCCTCAACGTCGACGGCATCGGCGTTCGTCGAAGGACGCAAAGCCGTAACGATCGTCATGGCTTTGAATCAGATGCCCCCGTTTGTAGATGCGGGCTGACCTTGCTGATTGATCCAAGAAGGAGACTTGCGTCGCTTCGATGCGGTGGACAAATGATTGCTACTTGATCTAAAGACTGAGTAGTCTGCAGTTACTATGTTGCACCGTGAGTGCGAACCAAGACGAGTGAGACGAATTCCGTCAGTCGATTGCTTCGACCTTAGGCCCCTGGCTATTTGACTGCGATAACCACCAGGCAGAACCCTGTAGAAGCAGCGTTGCCGAAGTCGCACACAACATGATTGTGGCAATTTGGATGGGACTGCTGTGATACCTCCAAATCACCATCGCCGCTCCTGTGACGCCAATCCAGCTGAGTACGGCCAGTATCGACTTACGGGCGAGAAAGAAGTACGTCATGAGTGACAAGATGCCCATTTCTGCAGCGGAGGCGGCGAGGATCCTGACGGCCTCTGCCGCCGATTTGAACTTTGCGCCGAAAAGTATGGCGAGTACCAAGTGTGAAAAAAGGATGATCACGAGTGCGGCGCTCGCACCTAATAACGCCACGATCGCCAGGCTCTGTCGAAGCAAGCGACGAGTCTTTATTGGGTCATTGAGCGCTTTCGTCAAATGGGGAAAGGCAATCTGGGTGACTGCAGCAGGTAGAAAGAGCGCGATTCTCGCCGCCGTGGCGGCAGCGATGTAGTAGCCGGACTGGGCGTTGGGAAGATAATGGCGAGCGAGCACCGAATCGACCCCTACGAAGGCCGAGACGCCACCGAGTGAGATCGCAGCCAAGAGTACGGAACGGTATCTGACTAGTCGGTCCTGGACGCTTCCAAACAAAGTCAGTTCCTTGCGAATTGGATTGGCCATTATTACCAACTGGGCGGCGGTGCCCAGAAGGGCCCCTAGTATCGCCCCGTTAAGCCCGAGGTGAAGTTCCACCAGTGCTACACCGCATATGCAGCGAACGATTCCATTGAGTACCAGCCCATTGGCGACGGTCTTGAATTGGATTCGTCCGAGCAACACGGCCTGAGGAATTATGCACACGACAGAGAGTGCGAGGAAGAGTCCGAAAAGCAACACGGGAACCAATGAGTTCAAATGAAGGTAGCGCTTCAGCAGGGGCGCCGTGGCCGCAGTAATTGCAAAGAGAACTAATGATGCGAATACCAGGCGAGTAAAGGGTCTACGTAGGGCCAATTCAGTTCTTGAACCTTCGCGTCGATGTTCTTCGGATGCGACTGCGTGGGTGATGGCGGCCTGCAGTGCGCCTGCCACAAGAGTGACCACGGTAACGAGACCGAGGAGTGACCCTAGAGCACCAAAGACTCCAGGTCCCAACAGTCGTCCCATCAGTGCCTGGAACAAGAAAGTCAAACCCGCCGCGACAATCGAGCCACTGAAGAACCACAGTGAGCCAGTGTTTTCCATGCCGAGACGGCGGAGATTCTTTAGGTTCTTGGCACCAGTCATGACAATGCCAATTTAATCAGTGTTGTCCATGTTGCGCGTTATGCACGCTGCGGAGTGGAGTTCACTTGGCAATTAACAGGGACACGGATGGTTGATGGCGAGACGATTCGCGATATTGAGCAAGCGCTCGGCCGCATTGACATCGGCGTAACTACTTCGAGACCTTCACTCAACGCGTAGTCACTGGTTTGGAGAGTCTTTATTACGAGGTAGGAAGAAATCAGTACGGGCAAGCGGTCGGTCGTCGTCACAATAACGTGAGCGTTCTCATTGGCTTACTCTGATGCGCTGAAGACGGACTCAGATTTCTTTCACGCAGACAATGATTCTTCTTGGGCGGCACCGACATTTCTGTTCGTACGGCGCAATTTGATGTGGTCACCGAACTGCCAGCACACAAAGCGCGAATGAATTTTCACAGAACCATGTTTTGGTTATGGGATGAATAGCGGTCGCCGCATCGTGGGGCAACTTCCCCCGCATGTCAAGTTGCCAAAGAAAGGGACCAGTTTGACAGAAGAAGCTTGATTTCTTTGTTTACGGAAATCGTCTTCCATTCCGCGAGCGGCGGATTTCGGGGTCCTGGTCGGGCCAATACGCTCGTAGGGGCGAGGAGAAGGTGACCGAATAAGCAGACTTTTCGGAATATGACGACACGATTCCGAAAAAAATTGGCGTAAATGTATCACATCGCGATGGTGGACTTGAACTATCTCACGAATGGTGATACGTTCTCTGAATCTCGCATGGAGACCACAAGAAAGGCAGACTCGGATGGATGCATTGCGTGGCACGATCACCAGGTATAGGAACAGGATTCTCCCCGCACTGGTCGCACTTTCTCTGCTCGGCGGCATTGTGGTGAGCATCGTCGAGACGCCCGGTGCTCAAGCTGACTACTACTACGCTTGCGGCTACGGCTTTAATTCAAGTGGCACTTTCGGTTACGGTTACGGTTACGGCTACGGCCTCGGACTGGACAACAACTACGGCTACGGCAACGGCAATCAAGTGTGCCCGACGTTAAGTAGTTCCGGCGGCGGTTCAGCATTTACTCCGCAGGTCACTCCGACAACTTCTCCCACGACCACGGGACCGACCACCACGCTGAAGACGAATCCTCCCAAGGGTAAGAAAGTTCCAAGTCTGCTTGGACTTCGCGTGTACTTCGCCAACTGGTCGGCCGTACTTACACCTCACTACAAGAAGGTCCTTGACAAGTTGGCGCACGAGATCGTGGCAGATCACACGACGCACATCACGATCACCGGCTACGCCAGCGTGATTGGAACCCCAGGAATCAACTTGCCCCTGAGCCTGCTTCGAGCCGAAACGGTTGAGGCCTATCTGATGGCTGATTTGAAGGCGATGAACTACCATTCGATCACGTTTACCGTTTCAGGGAATGGTGTGCTCCGCGCTTACGCGAACCTCGCACTTGACCGCGTCGTCATAATCACCGGCTAGTTTCGCCTCGTCGTTGAGTGCTGGCCACTCAACGACGAGGGCTAGCGGGAACGATTGACCATTAACTGCTACCGGGAACTTGCGACGAGTTGCACTAGTCGTGGCCTAGTCTGAGGCCGAAGCCGATACTTTCATTCGGATCAAAGCCGCAGCCGGAACGGTCGTAATAGTCAGTTTGCTTCTCGGGCGTCTTGACGATGCCCACCAAATTACCGTAGAGAAGAGAGAGTGCGACCAGTCCAGGGAGAATCCTGTTCCGATACGTGGTGACTGTGAGCCAATGGGGACAGTCGCGAACCACTGAAGCTGTCACCGGGGTCGTGTCATACGACGTTCCTGGTAGTCACAGCCGTGACGCTGCAACCACCAGGGGGTCGTGGCGTGCCCCCGCCGGGACTCGAACCCGGGCACATGGCTTCGGAGGCCAATGCTCTATCCGCTGAGCTACGAGGGCTTCGTGGACAGCCTACCGGAGGTCATGACATTCTCTCGAAGTGACGTCGCCAACTTCTAAGGTTCAAGTATGGCAGGACCGCTCCTCGCATCACTTCTTCCCGATACGGCGACGCTTTCAGAGAGTGACGTCACCGTGGGCGGCGTCTCGCTGCGTGACCTCGCCGCGACCTACGGCACGCCACTCTTCGTCTACGACGAGGCGACGTTGCGTTCACGGTGTCGCGAAGCGGCGAGCGTGTTTGACGACGGTGTGGCTTTTGCTTCGAAATCGTTCTTGTGCGGTGCTATGGCCCGGCTCGCGTTCGAAGAGGGACTCTGCATCGACGTCTCGACGGGCGGGGAGCTGGATATTGTCTTGCGCAGTGGCGTGCCCGCGAGTCGCGTGATCCTTCACGGCAATAACAAGTCCCACGACGAGCTCGAGCGGGCGCTCTCGGTGGGCGTGCACCGAGTGATCGTGGACAACTTCGACGAGATCGATCGGCTGCGATCTCTCGTCACTCCCGCCTCTCCTCTTCACTGCCTGGTGCGGGTGACGCCAGGCGTCGTGGCGCACACTCACGAATTCGTGCGGACGGGCCAGGAGGACACGAAATTCGGATTCTCCGTGGCGACCGGTGACGCTCGCCGGGCGATCTCGGATCTCGATGAGGTGACCGGCGTCAGCGTGCACGGTGTGCACGCGCACATCGGATCCCAGATCTTCGACCTGGCGGGCTATCGAGAGACGATGGACATCCTGGCCGACTTCACCA
>PLQL01000008.1:0-4867 GCA_003160115.1 Acidimicrobiaceae bacterium | reverse complement strand
GGGCGCGCCATCGTGGCCCAAGCGGGCCTCACGCTCTACAGCGTCGGGGCGGTCAAGCCCGTGAGCGCGCGTACCTACGTGGCCGTCGACGGGGGGATGAGCGACAACCCGCGCCCGGTGCTCTACGGCTCGGGCTACGAGGCCTTTGACGTCGACCATCCCTTGGCGCAGCGGACGGTCCCCGTGCGGCTCGTGGGCAAGCACTGCGAGAGCGGTGACGTACTTATCGACGAGGCGTGGCTGCCCGAGGAGACGGGAGTGGGCAGTGTCGTGGCGACACCGGTGACGGGCGCCTACGGTTACTCCATGGCGTCGAACTACAACCGGGTCCCGCGGCCCGCGGTCGTTTTTGTCGCGGACGGCCGAGCCCGCGAGGTACTGCGTCGCGAGACCTTCGACGACCTGGCCCGGCTCGAGGTCGACGAGAAGCCGTAGCGGTCAGCGGTTAGCCTTATTGCATGAACACGCCGAAAATACGTGTGGGGGTCATTGGAGCGGGCAATGTCGGACGGGCCTTCGTCGGGCTTTTGAGCGACGAATCGCGCCATATCGCCCTCGTGGACGCGGCGATGGCGACCCTGGAGGTCGTGGGCGTGGCCGTACGGGACCCCAAGAAGCCGCGTCGCGGTATCGACCCGAAACTGCTCACTTCTGACGCAATGGCGCTGGCGAACCGCGAGGACCTGGACATCCTGGTCGAACTGGCCGGCGGCGTCGATCCGGCGCGATCGTACGTCGAAGCGGCCCTGTCGCGCGGGGTGTCGGTCGTGACGGCCAATAAGGCCCTCATGGCCGAGTGCGGGACCGAACTCGCCGAACTCGCCAATAAGAATGGCGCGGACCTCTTCTACGAGGCCGCCGTCGGTGGCGGCATCCCGATTCTTCGCTCGCTTCGCACCTCGCTCGCCGGCGAGCGCATCGAACGGGTGATGGGCATCGTCAACGGCACCACGAACTTCATCCTTTCTAAGATGACGAGCGAGGGCAGCGACTACGACGATGCCCTGGCCCAAGCCCAAGCCCTAGGGTACGCCGAAGCCGATCCGACGGCCGACGTGGAGGCCTTCGACGCCGCGGCCAAGGTGCAGATCCTCGCCTCGCTCGCCTTCGGGACCGAACTTCACGGAGAGCAGATCGACCGCGAGGGCATCGCCGGCGTTCGCGCGATCGACGTCGACTTCGCGCGTCGCAACGGCTACGTCATCAAGCTCGTGGGGATCGCCGAGCGGGTGGGCGAGTGGGGACTTTCGCGTCGCGCTCACCCGGCCATGATCCCCGTGGAGCATCCTCTGGCGTCGGTGCACGGCGCGATGAACGCAGTCTTCGTCGAAGGCACCAAGAGCGGGCCATTGATGTGGCTCGGTCAGGGTGCCGGTGGTGAGCCGACCGCGACGGCCGTATTGGGCGACGTGCTCTACGTGGCGCGCAATCGCGTCGGTGGTCGCCACGACGTTCCGTTCAGCGTGGACGACCGGCTCGTGAGCGTCGAAGCGGGCGACATCCGCAGCGTCTTCTACATCAGCCTCGACGTGATGGACGAACCAGGGGTCCTCGCGAGCGTGGCGAGCGTCTTTGGGGCGAACGGCGTCTCGATCCAATCGATGGAGCAGTCCGGCGTCGGCGACGAGGCACGCCTGTCGTTCCTGACGCACGCGGCGCTCACCAAGAACGTGCGCGCGACGATCGATGAACTCGCGATGCTCAAGTCCGTCGACTCGATCGGCGCGTGCCTTCGAGTGATTGAAAGAGGAGAACCGTGAACGGTTGGAACGGTTTGATCAGGGAATACGCGGAGTGGTTCGACCTCGACGGCGTGAAAGACGTCGTCACTTTGCAAGAGGGCAACACGCCACTGCTCTTCGCCGAGCGTCTCAGCGAACGAGTGGGCGCCGAAGTCTGGCTCAAGTACGAGGGACTCAACCCGTCGGGTTCGTTTAAGGACCGCGGCATGACGATGGCCATCACCAAGGCGCTCGCGAAGGGCGCCAAGACGGTGGTCTGTGGTTCGACGGGCAACACCTCGGCGTCGGCCGCCGCCTACGCGGCCAAGGCGGGCATGGACTGTGTGGTGCTCGTGCCCGAAGGGAAGATCGCCATGGGCAAACTCGCCCAGGCGATCGTCTACGGCGCGCAGGTCTTTCAGATCCGCGGCAACTTCGATCAGGCACTCGACCTGGCGCGCGAACTTACGCAACACCTGCCGATCACCATCGTCAACTCGATCAACCCCGATCGCATCGAGGGCCAAAAGACCGGGGCCTTCGAGGTCGTCGACGTACTCGGCCGGGCGCCCGACATCTTGTCGATACCCGTGGGCAACGCCGGCAACATCACCGCCTACTGGCGTGGCTTCACGCAGTATCACTTCGCGGGTAACGCGAAGAAGCTGCCCAAGATGTGGGGCTTCCAGGCGGCGGGTGCCGCGCCCATCGTGCTCGGTCATCCCGTAGACAACCCCGAGACGATCGCGACGGCCATTCGCATTGGTAACCCCGCGAGTTGGGTGCCCGCGCTCGAGGTCATCCACGAATCGTTGGGCGACATCCGTGCCGTGACCGACGACGAGATCATCGACGCCTACCGGTTTATCGCGCGCTACGAGTCGGTTTTCTGTGAGCCGGCGAGCGCCGCGTCGGTGGCGGGCATCTTGAAGTTCGGGGTGCCCAAGGGCTCGACGGTGGTGTGCGTCTTGACCGGCAACGGTCTAAAGGACCCCGACACGGCAGTGTCAACCAGCGCCAAGCCGCAGGTTGTGGACGCGACCTTGAAGGCGCTGCTCGACCAGCTCTCCTAGCTCGCCCTCGGTCTGGTCAGTCCTTGCAGTTCCAGCTTCCGGTGACCGTGGCGGTCTTGCCGTAGGTGGTGCTGCCGACCTGGTGGTACTCGACGGTCATGTCGAGAGAGCCCGTGGCCCCCTCGTAGGTGACGCTGCCGGAAGTCTCGAGGAATTGGACGATCGGCTCGGCGTTGCTCTGGAAAGCGTTGTCATTGTACGCTTGCACGTTGGCCTTGGTCACCTTCGTCGTTCCCTTCTTCGAGGGATAGACCGACATCGCCCACTCGCCCTTGCCAGCGCCCGTGATGGTCCCCTTCATGTGCGAGAGCGTCACCAGGAATCCCTTGCCGCTGTAGGTCTTGCCGTAGGTACAGTTGAGAGACGCCGGCACGAGTTTGATTGTCCCGCTGTAGGCACCCGTGAAGGTGAAGGAATTCGTTATTTTGGAGCCGGCGCCGGCGGGCGTGACCATCGCCACTGAACCCAACAGCAACATCCCCGTCACGACCAAGGCGGCCGCCTTCTCACGAGTCCCTCGACCTGGTAGGTGCTTCATTGAGTCGAACATATCGACCTCCTCTGGCGGGAATGTAGAACGCCCGGCTCAGTTGGATAGTAGTACCCGGACCTTGAGGATTGACTGGGAATCCGTTTTCTAAGGTCCTGTTCGTGGGACGAGCGTCGCCACTTCACAGATTAGAGCGCCACTTCACATCGAAAGGTTGCCGCGTTACTGGGCGGGGCGTCGTACTCGACACGACTCGTACCAAGGGTTGTGCGTGCTGATCACTTTGGCGAAACCAGGCAGGCCCAGGAGGCTCGGCCTTGCGGGCAAGTCGCAGAATTCTTGGTAAAAAACCGATCCAAGAACTGTGTCCGCACGGGTGCCAAGTTCCGCTACACTTACTTATGTCGTACACGTCTGGCCTTCGCCGACGGGAAACTCTTCCAAACGACATCCTTTAATTTTTCTTCTCCGTTCAGTGGAACCTTTGCGAGCGGCGAGAAAGGAATACCAATGGCTGTAAAGCCCACCCCGGATCGTTCGGACCTCGAATCGAAATCTCGAGAAGACCTCCAGACGATCGCCAAGGTGAAGGGCGTGGAAGTCTCCGCGCGCGCCACCAAATCCGCCCTGATCGAATCGATCATGAGCGAGAGTCCCGCACCAACCAGCAATGGCGACACTCCGTCACGAGCCGTGCGCTCGCGCCGCGTGGTCGCCACGCCCGACGATGACTTCGAGGACCTGCTCGGCGAGTTCGTCGCCGACGCCAAGGCCGACGTCACGACCGTGACCAACGGCTCGAGCAACGGCGCGAGTAATGCGTCGGTCACGGAAAGTCGAGAGGACACCAGCGAGGTCGCCCCGTCCGAACGACAGGCGCCTCGTCAGAACAACCAGTCGCGCGAACGTCAGCCGCGCGACTTCGCCAACGAGCCCGGCGGTCGCAACCGTCGCAATCGACGCAACCGCAACGGTAGTAACGCCAGTGGCGGACGCGAGCGCTTCGGCGGCGAGGCGATGCCCAACGCCGACCAGCCCTACAGCGGCGAACTCGTCGAGATCGAGGGCCTCTTGGACCTGCGCGACGACGGCTACGGCTTCTTGCGCACGAAGGGCTACCACCCGTCGCCCAACGACGTCTACGTCTCGATCAACCAGGTGCGCCGCTACCACCTTCGTAAGGGCGACACCGTCGTCGGCGGTTTCCGTCCGGCGGCCTCGAACGAGAAGTACCCGGCCCTGCTTCGCGTCGACAGCGTCGCGGGCATCGATCCCGAGGTGGCGCGACTGCGCCCTCGCTTCGAAGACTTGACCCCGCTCTTTCCCGACGAGAAGCTGAAGCTCGAGACCAACGAAGGCAAGACCGACCCCACGCCGCGCATCGTCGACCTGCTCTCGCCCATTGGCAAGGGACAGCGCGGGCTCATCGTCTCGCCCCCCAAGGCCGGCAAGACCACGGTCATGAAGCAGATCGCCCAGTCGATCGAGGCGAACAACCCCGAAGTGCACCTCATGGTGCTGCTCGTCGACGAGCGCCCCGAAGAAGTGACCGACATCCGTCGCAGCGTGCACGGTGAGGTCAT